>NZ_JBSGVT010000001.1:294407-611541 GCF_053608585.1 Rhodococcus sp. NPDC055024 | reverse complement strand
TTCGGAGACACCACCGGATGCGTCGTGCACAGCTGCGTCGCCGGATCACACACCTCCGGAGGATCCACCGGCGGAGTCGTACCCGGAACAACGAAGTTCAGCACCGTGTTGTCGGCATTCGCCGCAACACGATCGGCATCAGCCTTGACCTTCGCCGTGTACGTCACCGTCTTCGATTCACCAGCGCCGAGGGTTCCCGTTACCGAGAAACCATCGCTGCCGACCATCGCAGCAGCCAACGGATCCTGAGCAGACAAGCTGCCCGCAACCAGATCAGCATCATCGAGCAGACCACGCAGATCATCGAAGTACGCAACCTCACCCGCACCGCTACCGGTGTTCGAGAACGTCAACGTGTACTTGATGTCCTGACCGGCAACAACATTCGAACCCGACACCGGATCAGAAGACTTCACCACAGCAATCTTCGGTGCCAAAACCGGATGCTCCGTCGTGACCGGGGGAGGAGTGATCTCCGGACCCGTCGGCGGCTTCGCAGTACCGGTGACCTTGTTGTTGATCAGAACCCCGCCGGCAACACCGTCGTTGATCTTCACCTGGTAGGTCAGAACAACCGACTTACCGGCTTCCAATGCACCGGTCCACGAGAGCGTCGTCCCCGAGAGGGTCGGAGCAGTCCCGTCGACACCGTCAACGGTTGCTTTCAGCGAACCGTCCACCAACGTCGCGTTGTCGAGAACCTTCGACAGATCATCGGTCAACACCACCGGATCAAGAGTCGTGTTACCGGTGTTCGTGCCCGTTACGGTGTACGTGATCGTCTGACCAGCATTGACGCCGGTACCCGAGGCCGGATCAGCAGTCTTCGCGACAGTGAAGCCGGGAACAGAGTGATTCGTCTCCACCGGCGGAGGAGTGATGTCCGGACCCGTCGGCGGCTTCGCAGTACCCGTCACCTTGTTGTTCAGAACCGTGCCCGCGGCAACACCGGCATTGACCTTCACCTCATAGGTGAGGACGACAGACTTACCTGCTTCGAGAACACCCGACCACGAGAGCGTGGTGCCCGACAGAGTCGGAGCAGCAACAGGAGCACCGTCGACGGTCGCCTTCAGCGAACCAGGAACGACAGCAGCATTATTGAGGACCGCACCCAGATCGTCATTGATCTTGACCGGATCGAGCTTCGTCTTGCCGGTGTTGGTGCCGGTGACGGTGTACTTGATCGACTCGCCGGCCTGAACCGTCGAGCCGGAAATCGGATCAGCAGTCTTCTCCAAGGTGAAGCCGGGAACCGAGTGATTCGTCTCCACCGGCGGAGGAGTGATATCCGGACCCGTCGGCGGCTTCGCAGTACCCGTCACCTTGTTGTTCAGAACCGTGCCCGCGGCAACACCGGCATAGACCTTCACCTCATAGGTGAGAACAACAGACTTGCCTGCCTGAAGATTCGCGGACCACGACAAAGTGTTGCCCGACAATGTCGGAGCAGCAACAGGAGCACCGTCGACGGTCGCCTTCAGCGAACCAGGAACGACAGCAGCATTATTGAGAACAGCGCTCAGATCATCAGTGATCGTCGCGGGAGTCAGGGCCGTCTTACCGGTGTTTGCGCCGGTAACGGTGTACGTAATGGTGTCGCCGGCCTGAACCGTCGAACCGGAAGCCGGATCCGCCGTCTTGGTCAGCGTGAAACCAGGCATGGGATGCGTCGTGCAGAGATTGGTTGCAGGATCACATGTTGTGGGAGGAGTTGTAGTCCCCGGAACCAGATAGTTGTTCAGGACTTTGTTGCCGCCATCTTTGACAGTGACGGTGTATGTGACTGTCCCCTTGCCGCCGGCCGGCAACGTGCCGCCGACCTTGATCTTGTCGGTGCCATTCAATGCGGCGGTGAGTCCGCCGGTTGCGGCCCCGAGCGCGACAGTTCCGTCGTCGATGACGTCAGCGAGGTAGTCCGTGTAGTCGATCGTCGCCGGAGCAGTTCCGGGATTCTCGAAATTCAGAGTGTAGGTGATTGTTTGACCGATATTGACCGTCTCACCGGTAGGTGGTGACGACGACTTCTTCACAAGAACCGGAGTGTTCTTGACCTTGCAGTACACGTTGTCACCCGGTGTAAGTGCTGCCTGCGCAACGTCACCGACCCTGAGTGACTGGGTCACGCCGTTTACCTGGCAATCCCATGACGTCGCGTAGTTCGCGGTCTTGGTCGCCGAGGTAGTGGGCTTCTCCCAGAACGTGACAGGAGTAGGTGTCGTATCTGCGAGGAGCGTCCGCCAGCCAGTCGACGCCGTCGTATCAGTAGCGCCGGTTGTGGTGCTCTTGATCTCGGTAGCTGCAGCGGCGCCCGCATCAGCGTGGTGTCCGGTGCTCATGCCGATAGTGAAATCGTCACCGGGGGTCACGCGCGTGAGGTCCTTGTCGATCTTGACCTTCGACAGCAGCACACCGAACGCCAGACCCTGACGCGAGGTGTCCTGAACGGTATTTCCGAAAGTGGCTGCGAAACTTGTCGGAGCAGTCGATGCGACGACCAGCGTTCCGGGCGAGCGTTCTTGGCCATTGACGTAGTTCCACGAATCGCATCGCACAGTGGTGGCGGGCATAGCTGTCAGCCCACCGTCGCAGGCCTGAATTCCGGGGTAGCCAGGAGCATCGGCACCGACGGTACGTGCAATCTGACGTAGAGACTTGTCCGAACTGAAAGTGAGGAATTCACGGTCGTTCGTACGGTTCACATTCGCGTCTGTCGACTCAGCGTCGGCTGCTACGAGACCGTAGTTGTTCACGGGGCCATTCGGCCCCGTCATCACGATGTTCCTCAGCGACACGGTTCCACCGGACTGACCAGCGGTGGCTGAGGTCTGGTAGATCGCCGGCTTGATCGTCGTCGGCACACCCGTGTACGCGGAAGTTCCCAACGCCGCATAGCTCAACGTGGGGAAAGCTCTAGTTTCGATTCCCTGGTGAGTCTTACCCGCTACCGAGTCGGTGAGGAAAGCCTTGAAGCTGATCTTGTAGCCGTCGGTGAGCTGGATTTCCATCGACTGCCCGGCCGCAGAAGCAGCCGTGGTCGCATTGAGCGTCGACATATCGATCCAGCAGATGTTCTGCGAGAACGGACCGGTACCAGGGGCGCTGAACGCGCAGCCCTTTGCCGGCTGTTCGTCAGGGAGAACAGCGGTGCGAGCCGGTGCCTGAGCCTGTACGGGACCGCCGAGCGTTGCGGCCGGCTGCGCTGATGCAGCTACTGCCGTCGCGCCGGAGAGGCCGAGAATCATCGCGATGGCGGTCCACACCACCGTCCACGCTCGCACCCAGGGTGGGAGCCCTGCGGTGAATAGGGCCGACCTTGTCGGCGGTATTTCGTTAGGCATTTCTTACTCCCCAGGATGTGCCTGATCGATGTTCGGTGGACGGAGATGCGAGAGCGCAGGCGCGAACTCCCGATTGATCGGTTGGTTCGGGTCGATCCGCCTGTTTTCGGCTGATCGACCTCACACCGGACGCTGTTGCCGGTCCTGTCATTCGAGCTCCTCTTCGGAAACACCTGCGTGTTGGAAGAGCCGCCCTGAACAGGACCTTGGCCCTCGAAATCCGTGCAAATCGAGAGCAACCTTCCAGTTATCTCGATCAAGATAACAGATAACCGGGAGCTTGCCCATCGAAAGTCAGACAAAGCAGACCGATCGACGTTTTTGTTCGTAGATCGGACAAGCTTCGAGGAACAGTGTTGTTCGAGCGGACAATTCAGCCCCCGGAGTACGGCACCGCGGCGAACGCGATGACATTCACCGTTTCCGCTGACCAGATCGGGTGACGACCAACCTCAAGGAAGATACGGAATCTGGACAAATGCCCAATATGGATAAGGCCTGTTGGATGCGCCACAGCCCTTCGAACGACGGTCGGAAACCCCGTCCTGAATGGAGTCCGATCACCCGGCGAGCACGTCGAAATTTATCGAATTGATCCAGACCACACCCGGCGACGGCTGCCAGTAACGAAGTACTCCGGGGCTCCGATAATCGGATTGCGAGGCGCCATCTCCGACCGAAACCGGGTCGGCGCCTTCGATCCAGACCCAACTTCAAGTCCGTTTTGTAGCTTTTCGGTTGGAGCAGTCCTGCTCATTTTCTGCCATAGCTATTTTCTGATCCTGCTCAGCTAGTCGAAAGTTCAGCGACCGCGGCTACCACCCGGCAGAATTCTCGTAACTGACGAGCAACAACCGGACTAACCAGCCAAGCGTCACAAGAGTGCCAAAAAGGGCCCTTCCGCGTGCCTCGAGGCAAATGCATCGAGGGCGAAAGGGCCCGAACCGGGCACCACGGGCCCAAGGGCCCCCGCCGCAAACTAGCTGCTGCCGAACCCCACACTGTTGGCGTAGCGATCGAAATCGCCCTGGGCTCCGCTGTAGACGTTGATGTCGGTATTCCCATTGATACCGGGGATGCGTCCGGTGCTGGTGTACTGCCAGAAAGTCCAGTTGGACCAACCACCGGGTAGCGGCCCCGGGGCGTTCTGCCCGTTGTAGTCAGCGATCCACAGCGGGTAGTGGTTGAACTCGGTGGTGTTGGCCATCTGAGTACGCCAGAAGTTGGGATACGTGTAAATGATGGGCTGCCGCCCGGTAAGTGCCTGGACTGTATTCAAGTAGCGATGAGTCCAGTCGATGACCTGCCCGGCGGGCAGTCCCTTCGCGTCCTCGAGATCCAGAACGGGCGGGAGGTCACCAGGTCCGTTGATACCCAGGACGATCGCCGAGTAAAAGGCGGCCTGGGCTTCGGGGGACTGTCGAACGTCTGCGTAGTGGTATGCCCCGCGCGAGACGCCGGCAGCACGCATGACCAGGCAATCCTGGATGAAGTACGGATTGACGTAGTTGAGCGACTCGGTGGCCTTGACCATCGCGAACTCGTGCCCTGACGCCTTGACCTGGAACCAGTCGATTCCGGTTCCGTCCACATGCTGCCACGAAGAGACGTCCGGGCCGCGGGGAGCGTCGGCAGCGGCGAGGCCAGGTGCCGTGATCGCGATGGCAGCAGCCATCGCGATCGGGGTGAGCTTGCCCAGTGTCCTGACGATCCGTCGCTCGACCATTTCCCGAGGGTAAGGTTGATTGGTCCGTTTTGTCCGCTAATTCAGGGAATGTTCACTCAACCGAGCCAGTCGAGAACGGCAGCCGCGGTCCACGACTGTTGCATGCTCCCCAACGGTTCTCCGGTGAAGGGCTCGTAGTACTCGGCAAATGTGCCGTCGCTGGCCTGCCTCAGCCCCTCCGAACGCAAGACGTGTGATCGCTCGGCCCATCCCCGGCGCGCGAACGCCCACGAGAACAACCACGTGATGACCGGCCACACCGGGCCACGCCAATACTCGCGCGGGCGAAAATCACCGGAAACCGGAGACGTCGACGGCGGAACGGCAAAACGCATGTCCGGGTGCCCGCAGAATTTGGGCCCCTCGAAAGTGCGCAACAAAGCGCGCTCGGCGTCGCGGCTCAAACCGCCGCAGAGCAACGGCGCAAACATCGCGATGGTCTCGGTATGAACCCACCGTCCAGTGCGCAGGTCGAAATCCTTTGCTGCACCTGATCGTTCATCGGTGGTGGCAATCACGCCCTGCCGGAAGCGATCTGCCCACCCACGCAAATCGCGGACGTCGGAGTTCGGCCGCGAATGCTCCTCGCCGATCGTCGCCAGGACGTCGCACGCCATCGAGAAGACCGCACTGACAAACACGTCCTCGACGGCAAAACTCATGGCCGTGGCAAGCTGCGAGTCCTCGTACCGCACGGCCTTCATCTCTTCGAGAAGCCAAAGGTAGCGGTCGTATTCGTGATCTGTGGGACGCTGAGACAGGTCGGTCACCACCGCAAGATCCGCCCGCTGATACGCAGGCACTTGTCCCGCAACAACATTCGCGTAGGCCAGATCCCAGCGCGGGGAATTGTCCATCCCCGATTCCCACCCGTGGTAGAGCGCGATACGGCCGTTGCCGTCGAGATCCCGCGCCTCCGCCAACCACCGATGCCACCGAACAAGATCGCTCCAGCGACGGTCGAGAAACTCTTCGGCCACCGCACGCGTCGTACGTCCGTGCCGACGCGAATGATCGAGAATCCGCTGCACCGCGATCGCGTGGACGGGGGGTTGAGTGATTCCCGACGTAGCGGTTCCCAGAGGCGCGTGCGCAGCCAAGGCGTTGACGTCCCACCGCGTCGGGCCGGGGAAGTAGCCGTCGACACCGTTCGCGAACACGATGTGCGGAATCATCCCGTTCTTCCACTGAGCAGAGAGCAAAGTATCGAGCTCTACTACCGCTCGCTCGACGCTGAGCGGCGCCAAACCTACCGCGACGAACGCCGCGTCCCAGCTCCACATGTGGGGATACAGCTTCGGGGCGGCGCTGGTCATCGTGCCCAGGTCGTTTCCGCGCAGCAGGTAGGCAGCTCGGGCGGCGAGCTGAGTCGGGGTGAATCCGCGGTCGGCCATAGATGTCTATTTTGCGACGCGTCGAGCCTTTGCGCTCATCGAGCACGAATCGGGCGCGGTAACCGCGCTAGGGTGGCATCACCGTCAGGCGATCTCGGGGTGGAGGCCTTGTGCGCGAGAAGATCAAAGCACTGCTGTTCGACGTGCAGGGCACAACAACAGATTTTCACAGCACTCTCTGTAGAGAGGCCCGTCGAATCACCGACGCCGACGTCGACTGGTCGCGATTCGTCAATCTCTGGCGCGCTGAATACTTCGCGAACACCTCCGAGGCCGGCGACGCCACAGGCGAGTGGGTGACAGTCCATTCGGTGTATCGCGAGGCTCTGCGCAAGCTGTTGGCCCGCGAGAACATCGAACTTTCCGACGCGGAACAGGAAGAACTCACCGCCGCCTGGAAATTCCTGGACCCGTGGCCGGACACCGTCGCTGGTCTGACAACCCTGCGTCAGCAGTACACCGTCGCTGCCTTGTCCAACGCCGATGTGAACGCTGCAGTCAGCATCTCGCGGCACGGAAACCTGCCCTGGCATGCCGTCTTCACCGCCGAGATGGCCGGCGTGTTCAAACCCGATCCGAAGATTTACCACTTGGCTGCTCGATACCTCGGGTACGACCCGGCCGAGATCATGATGGTTGCAAGCCACAAATACGACATTCGGGCGGCCAAAGCTCTCGGATTCCGCACCGCCTTCATCGCCCGACCCCTCGAATTCGGAGCGAAGGGCAATCCCGATGTGTCATTCTCCGACGAGTTCGACATCAACGCCGAGGACTTTCTCGATCTGGCAGCGCAATTGGTGCTCTGATGCCGTGCCCGCGCGTCGTTGCTGGTATTCCTACGTGAAGGAATATCGAAACGGACAGGCGGTTTGGAATTCATGGGTACCAAGGAAGACAGCGCTACCCGCGAACGCAAGGCCCTGCGGTACTCGCTCGTGGTCGCCACGGCGTTGGCTGTACTCGCCGCATTCTGGGGCTGGATCTCGCAGTCCCAGGTGATCCTGCTCGACGGTGTGTACGCCCTCATCGGAATGGTGCTCACGGCGCTGTCACTGCGGGTCTCGCGGATAGCCGACTCGGGCCCTACCGCACGCTTCCCCTTCGGCAAAGAGGCGTTGATTCCCGTAGTCATCGCCGTCCAGGGCATGGCACTACTGGCGACGCTCGCCTACGCCGCAGTCGAAGCAGTTCGTGTCATCCTCGCGGGCGGGGCCGACGTCACCGCGGGATCGTTGGTGGCATACGGCGCTGTCAGCGCAGTGGTGTCGATCGTCATCTGGCGCTACGTCGGCCAAGTCGACCGCACGTCCGATCTGCTCGGCGCCGAAGCCAGGCAGTGGGGGGCGTCGGCTGCCTTCAGCGCGCTGGTTGCCGTCGGCGCTGTCGTCGCAATGATCTTGGGCCGCACCGATTTCTCAGACGCCGACCGATACGTCGACTCCGTCTTGGTCCTCCTCGGCTGCGCGATGTTGGTCCCACAACCGTATGCACTTCTACGATCCGCACTGATCGAACTCCTCGAAGGCGCTCCCGGAGAACACGTTCAGACCCGAGTCCGCGAAGCCATCACCGCCGTTCGCGACGAATTCGGTTTGGATGAACCGACTCTCACCATGAGCAAAGTCGGTCGCAAGCTGTATATCGAAGCGACGTTCATGGTCGCACCGCACAGCTGGGACATCGACGGTGAAGACGCGGTACGACGCTCGTTCGCCGCCAGCCTCGCCGACCTTCCCTACGAACCATGGCTGAACATCGAACTGACCACAGATCCGGCACTGATGCTCTAGCGACGGAATCTGCTCTCGAACAACAGAATCACGTCAACGCGATCATCTTCGCCTTCCCGAAAGAACCCTTGACTCGAAAGTATGTTCGAGTATGATGGGAGATGGAACGGGGGGTTCTCATGACGATCAACATCACCGACGATGCTGTCACCGACGTGGTCAACAGCTCCGCAGTGGGAGTGCGCGCACGATTGTGGCGGCTGCACCCCACCGACGTCCGCCAGATCGCCATCGCTGCATCAGCGGAAATCCTTCGCCTGGAAGCCATTCGAGTAGCCGCCCTCGACACCCTGACGTTGAACCCAGACGAACAAGTACTCTGCTACCGCGGCACCGGAGAATGGCTCGCACACCACACCATGCTGCAAATCCCCGCCGGCAGAAGAATCGCCGCCCTGGGCAAAGCCCTACGATCATTTCCCGAGATCGAAGACCAATTCGACACCGGTGACCTCACTTTCGAACACGCAGCACTGATCGTCGCGTTCTGCGAATCCCCACCCAAGGCAATGCCCGACGCCGCACTACCGTACTGCCGCGACACACTCCTCGCCGCAGCATCCGGAACCGAAGCAACCACCGTCAAACTGCGCTACGCCATCAGCGTCCTCGAGCACATGTTCGAATCCGACAACCCACCACCAAGCGAAGACACCGACCGCAACGAACTCCGCATCTCCCCGACCCTCAACGGAAGAGTCGCCATCCGAGGCGATTTCGACGGCGCAACCGGCGAAATGCTTCTCTCCGCCCTCTCCAACCTCTCCATGCCCACCCCCGCCGAGGACGGCACACCCGACAAACGATCCGCCGCCACACGCAACGCCGACGCCATGGCAGAACTCATCCGGCGCTACCTCGACAACGCTGCCACCGGCATCGACGGCGGCCAACGCCCACACCTGAACGTGCACATCAACGCCAAAGACCTGGCCTACCACCGCGAATGCGCCTCCACCACAAGCCACTCAACAGGCGACGCCTCGACACCCGACCCGTCCGACGGTGACGACCACGACACCCTGGACCTTGGCATGCCAGATCCCGACATGCAAGATCTCGATGTCGGGCACATGCCCTGGATGGGACCGCTGAGCGTCGGCCGCACCCGCATGATCGCCTGCGACTGCATGCTCTCTACCGTCCTCCTCGACGAGAACGGCGCCCCACTCGACGCCAGCCCACTGAAAAGACTTGTCACCGCGGCACAACGCACCGCACTGATCGCCCGAGACAAAGGGTGCGCCTTCCCCGGCTGCGACTGCGTCCCCGCCTGGACCGACGCACACCACATCAAACACTGGGCCAAAGGAGGACCAACCGTCATGGACAACCTGGTCCTACTCTGCCGATCCCACCACACCCTGATGCACCGAAAACCCGGATACACCGGGCAATGGGAAATCCGAATGGGCACCGATCACCTGCCCTGGTTCATCCCACCACCGGGCATCGACCCGGACCAGAAACCCCGCCGCTCCACCACACGGCTTTGAACCCGGAGGTCACCGAGCACACGCCTCGGTGACCCATTCCGGCGTGCTTCGAGCGCACTCACATGCGTGTGCTCAATTGCCCGCCCACTCCAGAAGGTTTTCGGCGGTCCAGGTATTGATCACCCGATCCGCTTCGACGCCGCACTTTTCGGCCCGGTCACAGCCGTAGCCCTGCCAGGCCAGCTGACCGGGAGCATGGGCGTCGGTATCGATGGAAAAAAGACAATCCAGATCGCGGGCCAATTCGATCAAACGCGAAGGCGGGTCACGACGCTCCGGTCGGGAGTTGATCTCAACGGCGGTGCCTGATTCTCGGCAGGCCTCGAACACTTTCTCCGCATCGAACTGCGACTCTGGACGGGTTCCGCGAGCACCCTCGACGAGACGGCCGGTGCAGTGTCCGAGAATATCGACACGCGGGTTCCGCACTGCAGCAAGCATTCTGCGGGTCATCGCTTCGCTCTCGGACCGCAGCTTCGAGTGCACGCTCGCCACCACGATGTCAAGTTCGTCGAGTAGATCTGGATCCTGATCCAAGGAACCGTCGTCGAGGATGTCCACCTCGATTCCCGTAAGGATGCGGAAGGGCGCCAGTTCCGCATTCAACCCGGCTATCACGTCGAGTTGAGAACGTAGGCGCTCCGCCGACAGTCCGTTGGCAACTGTCAGGCGAGGCGAATGGTCGGTGAGGGCGCAGTAGTCATGGCCGAGTGCTGCTGCGCGTCGCATCATCTCTTCGATGGGGCTTCCGCCGTCGGACCAATCGGAGTGTGTGTGGAGATCGCCGCGCAGGGCTTGGCGCAACGGGCCGTCCCCGATGGGCTCGGCTTGCTCGCGCAATTCTGCGAGATATTCGGGGACGCCGTCGTACGACTGGGCGATGATCATTGCAGTCTTGGGGCCGATGCCGGTGAGAGCCTTCCAACTGTCGGCCTTACGGCGAGACTCCTTCTGCTCGTCGGACAATCCTGCGAAGACCTCCGCGGCTCGGCGATAGGCCTTGACGCGGTGTGTTTCGGCGCGTGATCGTTCGAGCCAGTAGGCGATCTCCCGAAGCGCTTCATCCGGTTCCATGAGACCACTGTTCCGTCAGCAGCGACTTGCGGCAACCCTTGATCCACTTACGCTGTGGTTATGGACGATCCAAGAGCGCGATTTGAAGCCGCGCAGGTCGCTCGCCTTGCGACGGCTGACGCGGCCGGCGTTCCGCACATCGTGCCGCTGGTATTCGCCCTCGTCGGCGAAACTGTCTATTCCTGCGTCGACCACAAACCGAAAACCACCACCGCGCTTCGCAGGCTCCGGAACATCACCGAGACGGGTCGCGCAAGCCTTCTGGTCGATCATTACGACGACAACTGGTCCGCACTCTGGTGGGTCCGCGTCGACGGACACGCGGAGGTTCTCGAACCCGGCACCGAGGAGTCCGAGAGCGCAATCGATGCTTTGGCCGCGAAGTATCCACAGTACGTCGATCACCGACCGCACGGACAGGTGATAGCTGTCCGCGATGTGAAGTGGTCGTCATGGTCGGCGGCAGCCTAAGGTTCTGCCCTAGTGTTCAAGGAGCGAAAGTGATTGCAACACTCTCAATTCGGACAAAATGGCGGGGGATCGATGAAACGGCGACAGTTACTCCAGCGCGCAGCCACGGGTCTGGCGCTGGTAGCGGGACCTCAGGTGATCGACATGGGTAGCAGTTCCGGAAGCAGCCAAGACGCGACAACGCCGGACGAGCTGTTGTCGGTTGTTTCGCTCTCACACGTGAACGACCCTGCGACGACGCCGGTTTTTCCCGGCGATCCCGAGTTCACTCTCGACACAGCGGCAACCATCGCAGACGACGGCTACTACCTCCAGTACGTCAAGGAGGGCGAACACACGGGCACACATTGGGGCGCGCCGGCGCACTTCCAGGAAGGTGGACTCACAGCCGACCAACTCGATCCGGCCGACCTCTTCCTCCCGGCGGTGAAGATCGACATCCGAGGCAAGGCTGCGGCCGATTCGGACTATGCGCTCACCGTCGCGGACATTCAGGAGTGGGAGACGCGCAACGGCAAGATCCCCGATGGAGCGGCCGTAGTTCTCTGGACCGGATGGGAATCGCGCTGGGGTAGCGAAGAATATGCCAACGCCGACGCCGAGGGGGTCACCCACCAGCCCGGCTTCTCGGTGGACGCGGCGCAGTGGCTGATAGACACCGGACGCTTGGGCACCCGCGGAGCATTGGGAACCGACACGTTCGGTCCCGACCTCGGAAACGACGAGACCTACCCCGTCTCGACGCTCCTGTACGACAAGCATCGAATCAGCCTGGAAAATCTGAACAATCTCGCCGCCCTACCAACCACCGGGGCGAGCATCCTTGTCGGTGGCGCGATCAACAAGGCCGGATCGGGTTCACCGGCAACGATTTTCGCACTCCTACGGCGCTAGTCTTTGCGGCGATCGCGGTAGACAACGACAGCGCCCTTTCCACTTCTCTTCGCGTCGTACATCGCCGCATCGGCCTGGCGAAGAAGAGTGTGCGCACTGAGCGGTTCGTCCAGGGACTGCGCGGACTCGGACGACGCAGACCCAAACGACGCAGACCCGAACGACGCGACACCGACGCTCGCGCCTACCGATACCGAAATGTCGCCCGCAATCCCATCACTACTGAGAATCCCATCACTACTGAGGGCGTCGACGATCCTTCGAGCAACGACGACGGCTTGGTCGATTGAGCCCTGCAGGAGCACTGTGAACTCGTCGCCCCCGAATCGAGCGACAAACGCACTCTCGGGAACCGCTTCGCGCAGACGTGCTGTGAGAGCAACCAATAGACGATCACCGGCCGGATGCCCGTACTGATCGTTGACCTGCTTGAAATCGTCCAGGTCGACAAGCATCAGCACCCGTTCGGACTTCGTGTGGCGATAGTCGTCGATGGCACTTGCGAAGTGCTCGTCGAACGCGGCCCGGTTGGCGAGCTCGGTGAGTGGGTCGTGATGAGCTCGGTACCGGAGCTCGTCCTGGGCAGCGGAGATCTGTTGGAGGAGCGCGTCGTTCTCGAGGAGCGTGAGTATTTGGCGCACCAGCGCGAGAACCAGCACCACGACGCCGAGTATCACAACCACGGCATCGAGGTTGCCGACGATGAGGGCCTGAACCGTCACGATCGTCGCGATGACCGCGATCAACAGATACGGCAGCAGCAATTGGGTCCGATCACTTCGCCAATGTTGTTTAGCTGTGCGCGGCCGTGGCTCAGCTCGCTCGGTCAACGCCGCCAACGCGATCAACGGCGGACCGGCGATGAACCCGGCGTCGGCGATGGTCGGCATACTCTCGGCTCCGATCGCCACCAAGTACGCGTACAGGCTGTCCGAAAGAGAAAGCATCACCAACCCGCACCCGAGGAACGTCAGCGGTTCACGGATCTCGGCGACGGCCTTCGGTCCGATGACCATCAGCAAGACCATCGCGATCAGAACGAAGTCGGTGATCGGATACATCACGGCGACGAGGAACCCGAGAGAGCCAGTCGGACCGGTGTGCACGACGGCGCCGAGGGCAGTCGTCCACGTGAGGATGAACAATCCACCGACCACGACTAGACCGTCGAGCGTCAGCACCATCCAGAGGTGGATTGGACCGATCGCCTCACGTCGGGGCGACTGGCGCACAAGCGACAGAAGCGCCGGCACGGCAAACACCGGGAACATGAAGAAACCGATGTCCGCGATCGACGGCGACGGAAGGGGAACGTGCAGAACCGAGCGGTAGAACGCCCAGAAGAACATCCCGAGAGTCCAGCCGGCCATACCGAGAGCCATCAGAGTTCGCCAACGACGCTCGACGCCGTGATGGCGCCGCGATGTCCACCAACAGACCGCAGTCGCGGTGGCACCGCCGACGAGCTGGGCGATATCGTCCACCAGAACCGAAGTTCGTGGGCTGAGCAGCCCGGATCCGGCGAGGGCGATGACCGCGACAACGACGCCGAGAACCAGCCACGTGCGTCGTGCTCGGAACTGCGTCATCGAAGAACCCATCGGTGTTCAAGGCGTCACCACCGATTGCCTTGCAGCCGGCATCGTTGCGGCCGGAATGTTCGTGGTGACGAATGCCCGTACAAACCTACCCGATTTGGTAGCGGATTGTTAACTGGACGAACGATCAGGACCACCCGCTACGCCACGGCGCTGTATTCCGCCCGGGTCCTACGCCGCTGCGAAGTCCATTTCGCGATGACACCTTGCGACGGGCTGAACAGGTACACCAGAGCGAACACGATGCCCTGCGTCATGACGACCATGCCACCGGAAGCCGTGTCGAGGTAGTAGCTGACGTAGATACCGGCAATCGCGCAGACTGCGGAGACGACGGGAGCTATCACCAGCATCCGCGAAAACTTGTCGGTGAGGAGGTAGGCCGTCGCGCCAGGGATGATCAGCATCGCCACCACCAGCACAACTCCGACAGCTTGCAGCGCCACTACCGACGTGAGCGCGAGAACTCCGAGGAGTAGGGCGCCGAGGCGTTTGGGCGAGAGACCTATCGCATTGGCGTGGACCGGGTCGAACGCGAACAAAGTCAGATCACGACGCTTGATCAACAGAATGCTCAACGCCAACGCGCCGAGTATCGCGACCTGCAGAAGATCGGACGGGCTCACCCCCAGCAGGTTGCCGAAAATGATGTGGTTGAGATCGGTCTGGCTGGGGGTCACCGAGATGAGAACCAAACCGAACGCAAAGAGAGTCGTGAAGACGATACCGATCGCGGCGTCTTCCTTGACACGGCTGGTGTTACGGATCAGTCCGATCAGGGCGACGGCGATCAACCCGAAGATCAAGGCCCCGATGGCAAATGGAGCGCCGACGACGTACGCCAGGACAACGCCGGGCAGTACGGCGTGCGAGACGGCATCACCCATCAGGGACCACCCGATGAGCACCAACCAACAACTGAGCACCGCGCAGACAACCGCCGCCACAACCGCAACGGCCAACGCGCGCACCATGAATCCGTACTGGAGAGGATCGAGGAGCAGTTCTACGATGTTCATCGATCAGGTCCTGTCCATCACGTCGAGACCGAAAGCCAGGGCAAGGTTTTCCGGTTGAAGCACGGTGTCCGGGTCGGAATGCACCAGGACCTTGCGCATGAGTAGTACCGCCTCGTCGCAGAGTTTCGGCACCGCGTGGAGATCGTGGGTCGAGACCAAGATCGACCGACCGTCGGAAGCCAACTCTCGTAGCAGCGTCGAAATCGTTGCCTCGGAGCGCTTGTCGACGCCCGCAAACGGCTCGTCCAGCAACAGTATCGATGCATCCTGCGCAATGCCGCGTGCCACGAACGCGCGCTTCTTCTGACCACCCGAGAGCTGTCCGATCTGGCGATCCGCGAATTCGGTCAGTTCCACCCGCTCGAGCGCCTCGGCCACCGCCTCGCGATCTGCACGTCGCGGACGCCGCAAAAACCCGAGATGGCCGTATCTGCCCATCATCACGACGTCACGCACGCTGATCGGGAAGGTCCAGTCGACGTCTTCACTCTGTGGCACATATCCGACGCGGCCGCTCTTCCGCGCAGCGGCTGCGTCGAGGCCGGCGATTCTCACAGAGCCGTTGTCCGGCTTGATCATTCCCATGATGACCTTGAACAGGGTGGATTTGCCTGAACCGTTCATGCCGATCAGTCCGCAGACGCTACCCGAGTTCAACGTCAGATCGACGTGGTCCAGTGCGTGAACCTCGCCGTAGTGAACGCTGACATTTTCGACGCGAATGGCTTGTTCCGTCATGATTTACCGCCGGTGAGGCCGCCGAGGATGACGTCGGTATCGTGGCGAATCATGTCCAGGTAGGTGGGCACGGGACCGTCGGCTTCGGACAGCGAATCGACGTACAGCGTTCCGCCGAACTTCGCGCCGGTCGCCCCGACGACTTGCTGCATGGGCGCATCCGAGACCGTCGACTCACAGAAGACGGCGGGAACGGAATTGGCCCGGACGAAGTCGATCGCGGCGATGATTTGCTGCGGCGTCGCCTGCTGCTCGGCGTTGACCGGCCAGATGTACGCCTCGCTGAGTCCCGCGTCCCTGGCCAGATAGGAGAACGCACCCTCGCAGCTGACAAGTGCTCGCTGACCTGCGGGCAATGCCGCCAGGCCACTGACCAGGCCGTCCTGCACCGCTTGCAGTTCCGCCTTGTACTTCGCGCCGTTCTCCGCAAATGCAGCGGCGTTGTCCGGATCGAGGTCACTGAACGCCGTCACCATGTTGTCGACGTAGATCTGCGTATTCAGTGGAGACATCCACGCATGCGGATTGGGCTTGCCCGCATAGGCATCACCGGCGATCGGGATGCCTTCGACGCCATCGCTGACCACGACGTGTGGCACATCCAGTCCGTTGACGAACTTGGCGAACCATGCTTCGAGGTTCATGCCGTTGTCGAGGATCAGGTCCGCCTCGTTGGCGCGGCGAATGTCCCCGGGCGTCGGCTCGTAGCCGTGAATTTCCGCTCCGGCCTTGGTGATCGACTCGACTCGCAGATGATCGCCTGCGACGTTCTGGGCGATGTCCGAGAGCACGGTGAACGTGGTCAGCACTACCGGACGGTCGTCGTCGGAAGCGGAATTCACTGCCGAACAGCTGGAAAGAAGCAGGGCGGCGAGGGCAGCAATTCCCAGGCGGCGGAAATTCTTCGCGTCGCGAGTCGTCATGTTCAAACTCTAATATGTGGGTAAACAAATACACAAGTTCGTCTCACCGAACATTCCTCACTCGATAGGCTCGGACCATGCGTCCTACTGCCTTGATCACCGGTTCCAGTCGCGGCCTCGGAGCTGCCATCGCACGCGAACTGGCGCCGACACACGACCTGCGGCTCGGTGCACGATCCCCGCAGGCCCTCGAGCCGATCTGCGCCGAACTGCCCGGATCGACGCCACTGCCTCTCGACCTCACGGACTACGACGCCGTCGCAGTCGCCGCCTCCTCCATCACGACGCTCGACGTGCTGGTACACAACGCCGGCGTGGCTGACATCGGAACCATCGAGGAATCCTCGGTCGATCAGTGGCGACGCACCCTCGAGGCAAACGTCATCGCCGTCGCCGAGCTCACGCGTGTACTTCTGCCCGCGCTTCGTGCAGCCGGAGGTCACGTCGTGCTGATCAATTCGGGTGCCGGGCTTCGCGCCAACGCCGGATGGGGCTCGTATGCGGCCAGCAAGTTCGCCCTGCGCGCTTTCGGAGATGCGTTGCGCCTGGAAGAGCCGTCACTGCGAGTCACCTCCATTCACCCCGGACGGATCGACACCGATATGCAGCGCGACATCGTCGCCGGTGAAGGCGACGAGTACGACCCGGAGCGCTTCCTGAAGGCCTCCACCGTGGCCCGAGCCGTACGCACTGCCGTCGAAACACCATCCGACGCACACCCCACGGAGATCGTGCTCCGACCTACCGGCCGGTAAATCCCCAGTTCGCCGGTAACGGAATGGTGACGATGACCATCCGGATATCGCTTTCCACGGGACTGGCCCGATACTGACATCAGTTGTCGGACAAAGAGACTGGATCTGTTCTCAGGAGTTCATCGAGAGGTGGTGTGCAATGCATAATCATACGGATACGTGGGGAATTTCCAGCCAAACCTTCCTTCAGTGGTACCTGGTGGCAGCCGCCGTCGCGATCGGGCTCTCGCTCTACAGCCGAATGTCTGCGCGCCGGTCACCCGTGGTCGTCGACGCCGTTCGTCGACCTCTCACTCCTCCCGAGATCGGCGCTTTGACCAGTGACTACCAAGCGGTGCTGGCGTCGATGGCTATTCTGCGCAGCGCCGAGCTGATCAGCACCGAAGGCAAGACCAAGCTGGCGCTCACTGCCGAGGACAAGAGTCGTCTCGACTGGTTCACCCGCACGGTGCACAAGCGGCTCGGCAACGGAAAAGTCCCGCTGCGACAAGTGCGTCTGATGGGACGACTGAACATCGCACTCGCACAACTACGTACGACACTGATCGACGAGGGTTACCTGCAGCGCCCGCAGGACGGTCTGACTGCTGCCCTTCGGACCGTTCCGATCGTGGTGGTCATTGCTCTCGGCATCGTCCGACTCATCGCCGGGATCGCCGGCGGCAAGCCGGTCGGGTTTCTGCTCCTGACCATCATCGTTCTTGCGCTGATGATTCCGCTTCTACGAATCAAGCGTCGCCGTACGACGTTGGGCGACAGCGAGCTTCGACGTCTCCAGCACGAAAATTCCTACCTCTCACCGAAACTGCGACCCTCGTACACCAGCTACGGTCCGTCGCTCGCCGGACTCTCGGCAGCGCTCTTCGGTTCGGGCGCTCTGGTCCTGATCGATCCGGCGCTCGCGGGGGCCGTGGCTGCGGGTGCCGCGTACAGCCCGGGCGGTGCCAGTTCCAGCTACTACAGTTGTGGCTCCTCTTCCGGCTCATCCGGCTCGGACGGCGGTGGCGGCAGTGGGAGCAGTTGCGGCGGCGGTGGGTGTGGGGGATAGCCGCGCACGGGCGAGCAGGAGCGCGGCGGCCTCGGTAGTGATGCCACGTTCCTCGCTCAACGAATACACCTCGTCCAAGGTCCGACCGATCCCTCGGGTTCGCTCCACGACGTCGTCTTCGTTCCACCCCAGGACTTCTCGCCCCACGAGGTGAAAGGCCCCGCCCGCATTGGCCACAAAATCAGGGGCACAGAGAACCCCGCGGCTTCGCAGAACCTCGCCGGCAGCCGCGTCGGCCAAGATGTTGTTCGCTGCGCCGGCTACTGCGAGAGCCGGAATCGACGCAGCAGCAGCGGAATCGATGATGCCTCCCATCGCGCAGGGAGCAAAGAGGTCGCACGGCGTTCGGAGTACCTCGTCCGCACGAATGACCGTGTGCCCCGCGAGCGACGCCGCCTCGAGGCGCTGCGGGTCCGTATCGGCAACCAGCAGTCGTGCCCCAGCCTGCGCCGCGAGGCGGACAACATCGCCGCCGACGGCGCCGAGTCCCTGTACGAGTACCGTTCGGCCGTCGAGTGTTCCGAGTCCACGGCGACGCGTCGTGGCTTTCATCGCTTCGAACACCCCCAGTGCCGTGGCGTGCGCACTGGAACCGGCCCCACCGTTGTCGACCGAACGCCCGAAGACGTATTTGGTGGTGCGGCTGAGCTGATCCATGTCGGAAGAGTTGGTGTTGACGTCAGGGCCGGTCCAGTAGTTTCCTTCGAGCTTGTCGATGTTCTCGGCGTGGATGTCGAGGATACGGGTCCAGGTTGCGGCGTCGATCTGATTGCGCGGTGCAGGTAGTGCTATCACCGACTTCCCGCCACCCATCGGCAGATCGGAGACCGCCATCTTCAAAGTCATTGCGCCGGCGAGCTTCCCGGCGTCCGCCAGAGCGTGACCGATGGAGGGATAGTGAGCGGCCCGTGTGCCACCCGACGCCGGTCCCAGGCGAGTGGAGTCGATTCGAATCACGAAAGTCGTGCCGGTCTCCCGATCATGGCGTGTGACGGTCAGTTCACCGTCCCAGCGCAGTTCGTCGTCGATACTCATAACAAATCCTCTTCCAGTCTCGGGGTCAGTTGTGCGCGTGCAGTGGTGTTCCCGCGAGTGCGAGCATGGCCTCGCCCAACGCTTCGTTCTGGCTGGGGTGTGCGTGGATGAAACGCCCGACTTCGTCGGGAAGTGCCTCCCAGGCAACGGCCAACTGCGCCTCGCCGATCAGTTCGCCGACGCGATCTCCCACCAAGTGGACACCGACAACAGGGCCTTTCGTTCCGCTGCGAATCACCTTGATTCCTCCGGTAGTCCGCAGGATCTGACTCTTGCCGTTACCCGCCAGGTCGTAGACGACGGTGCAGATGTCGCCGTACTGCGTGCGCGCCGCCTCTTCGCCGAGTCCGACTGATGCAACTTCGGGATGTGAGTACGTCACGCGGGGAATCAGATGTTCGGCGACCGGTATCGGATCCTTGCCGGCAATCTGTTCGGCTACGAAGATTCCTTGCTGGAAGCCGCGGTGCGCCAATGCAAGACCGGGCACGATGTCCCCGACCGCGTACACACCCTCCACGGAGGTACGGAGTCGTTCGTCGGCGACGACAAATCCCTTCTCGAGACTGATTCCGTTTTCGGCGAACCCGATGCCGCTCGCGCGGGGTCCGCGGCCGACGGCGACCAGCAGTACGTCGGTGTCGAGTATCGTTCCGTCGCTTAGTTCGATGCGGACCGAATCAGCTGCTTCTTTCGCGGAAACCATCTTTGTGCCTGTCTTGCAGACGATTCCGCGTTTACGATAGGCCCGTTCGAGCTGCTTCGACGACCAAGGGTCCTCAGCGGCGATCAGTCGGGGGAGCGCCTCGACGATGGTCACTTCGGCACCGAAGGAGCACCAGAGGCTTGCGAACTCGACGCCGATGACGCCGCCTCCCAGCACTGCCGCACTGGTGGGCACCTGGTCGAGTTCGAGCGCCTGGTCACTGGTGACGATCCGTCGTCCGAGTTCGACGCCGGGGAGCCCCCGCGGATAGGAGCCGGTAGCCAGAACGAGTGACGTTCCGGTGTAGCGGGTTCCGTCGACGTCGATGCTTCGCCCACCGACATACGTCCCGGATCCGTTGACGATGGTGATCTTGTGTTGCGCCAGCAATCCTTGCAAGCCGCCGTACAGGCGCTCGACTGTCCCGTTCTTGTAGTCGTGAACCTGTGCGATGTCGATGCCGTCAAATGCTGCACGGACTCCGAATTGCTCACTGGTGCGTGCAGAGTCGGCAACTTCGGCGGAATGCAGCAGTGCCTTGGTCGGGATGCATCCGCGGTGCAGGCACGTTCCGCCGACCTTGTCTGCCTCGATCAGCGTGACCGACAACCCGAGTTGGGCGGCGCGGATGGCGCAGGCATAGCCGCCGGAACCGCCGCCGAGGACCACGACATCACTGTGCCGTTCGCCGGTAGTCATCGGAGCCTTGGTCATCAGAGCCTTCCCAGGACGCGGATCGGGTTCTCGATGTAGTCACCGAACAGCCTCAGGAATCCACCGGCTTCGCCGCCGTCACAGACGCGGTGGTCGAAGCTCAACGAGATCTGTGCGACCTTACGAACGGTCAACTCGCCGTTCACCACCCACGGCTTGTCGATGATGCGTCCGATGCCGAGGATCGCCGCCTCGGGGTGGTTGATGATCGGAGTCGATCCGTCGACGCCGAATACTCCGTAGTTGTTGAGTGTGAAGGTGCCGCCGGTCAGGCGGGCGGGTTCGAGTTTGCCGTCGCGAGCGAGTCCGGTGGACGTCCGAAGTGCCTGTGCGAGTTCGACCGTGCTCAAAGAATCAGCATTGCGAATGACCGGGACCATCAATCCCTTCGGTGTCTGTGCGGCGATTCCGAGGTTAATGTGGGGGTGTCGGACGATCTCGCCTCGAGCAGTGTCGACCGACGAGTTCAGTTCGGGGTACTGCGCCAACGCCGCGGTGGTCAGCCGAGCCAGCAGTGCCATCAGGCTGATCTTGTCGGAATCGGGCAGTGCTTTGTTGATCTCGGCACGCGCCGTGAACAGTTCGGTGGCGTCGACGTCGACCCAGGTTGTTGCGTCCGGGATCTCGCGGCGGCTGGTGGACAGCTTGTCGGCAACCACCTTGCGTAGTCCCTTGATCGGGATTCTTTGGTCAGTCGCGTGTGACGTTTCCGTTTCCGGGCCGAAGTTTGCCCCGGCCTCGACGTCGGCGCGCGTGATGACTCCGCCAGCGCCCGATCCGGAAATCGTAGCCAGGTCGATACTGTTGTCAGAGGCCAGTTTACGAACGATCGGCGAGATCACACGTACCGACGGAGCAGCTCTGCGGCGGCGCAGAGGTGCATCCTCGCTCGTGCCGTACCCAATCAGGACGTTGCCCGAACCGGCGCGTTCCTCTTCGCGGTAGCGCTCGTGATTGGCCGAGACGACCACGTCCGCACTCTCGCTGCCACTCACAGTGATCAGCGGCGTACCCACCTTCAGGGTGTCGCCGTCTTTGCCATGGAGTTCGATCACGGTTCCGGCGAACGGGATGGGCACGTCCACAGCAGCTTTCGCAGTCTCGACCTCGACGACGATCTGATCGATGGTGACCACGTCGCCGACCTTGACATGCCACTCCGCGATGTCCGCCTCGGCCAGACCTTCACCCAGGTCAGGGAGCATGAATACCTGATTGGTCACGCCGTCACCGCCCAACGGGTGTCGGGAGAGTCGTTCCACTGCAGGCGGTCGACGGTATCGAGGACTCGGTCGACGCTGGGCAGGTGGTGACGCTCGAGCTTGGGCGCGGGGTAGGGGATGTCGAATCCGCTGACGCGGAGTACCGGGGCGTGGAGATGGTGGAAGCACCGCTCCTGCACTCGGGCAGCAATTTCCGCACCCACACCGGCAAAACCTTGCGCTTCCTGGATGACGATGCAGCGTCCGGTCTTTCGCACCGATGCGGTGACGGTCTCGTCGTCGAACGGCACTATCGAGCGGATGTCGATCACCTCGATGTCGCGGCCCTCGGCCGCGGCGGCATCGGCGGACTTCAGTGCAACGTCCACGGACGGACCGTAGGCAATGAGCGTCGCGTCACGACCGGGGCGACGGACGACGGCGCGCCCGATCGGCTCACGTGCGGTCAGTTCGACATCTGCTCGCGCGAAGTACAGCTTCTTGGGCTCGAGGAAGATCACGGGGTCGGGGTCCTCGATTGCCGAACGTAGCAACGAGTACGCATCTTCCACCGTGGACGGCGCCACAACCTTCAGTCCGGGTGTGTGCGCGTAGTAACCCTCGCTGGAATCACAGTGATGCTCTACCCCGCCGATACCGCCGGCAAAAGGAACGCGGATGACGATCGGGATCGACAGCGCACCCTTGGTGCGGTTGCGGATCTTCGCGACGTGGGAGGCGATCTGCTCGAATGCCGGGTAGGCAAACGCGTCGAACTGCATTTCCACGACCGGACGAAAACCGGCCATTGCCATACCGATTGCGAATCCGATGATGCCGGACTCGGCGAGTGGAGTGTCGAAGCATCGGTCGTCGCCGAAGTCGCGGGTGAGGCCGTCGGTGACGCGGAAGACGCCACCGAGCGTGCCGACGTCCTCACCGAAGACGACAACGTTGTCGTCCGCGGCCAGAGAGTCCCGTAGTGCGGTGTTGAGAGCCTGAGCCATCGTGAGCATGGGCATTGTCAGTTTCCCCCTGTGTCAGCGGCTTCGGCGGCAAGTTCGGTTTCGAGTTGGGCTTGTTGCTCACGCAGCTGCGGTGTCTGCTCGGCGAAGACGTACCGGAACAGATCGAGCGGATCGTGCGGGCGGTCGACATTCATGCCGGCGCGCAGTGCGGCGGCCTCTGCCTCGGCCTCTGCGGCCAGTGATTCCGCAAAGGCGTCGTCGATCAGATCGTCTGCACGCAGATACTTTTCGAGTCGCGGCAAGGGGTCTCGCCCAAGCCAGGCTTCAACCTCCGCGCTGTCGCGGTAGCGGGTGGCGTCGTCGGCATTGGTATGTGCGTCGATGCGATAAGTGTGTGCCTCGACGATGACCGGTCCATTTCCACTGCGGACGAAGCGCGCTGCCTCGTCCATGACGGCCATCATCGCGACGGGGTCGTTGCCGTCGACCTGCTCGCTGCCGATCCCGTAGCCGACGCCCTTGTGCGCCAACGTCGGTGCTGCGCTTTGGCGCGACAGTGGCACGCTGATCGCAAATCCGTTGTTCTGCACCAGAAAGATCACCGGTGCCTTGAAGACGGCGGCAAAGTTCAGTGCTTCGTGGAAATCGCCCTCGCTGGTGGCGCCGTCACCGCAGAGCGCCAGCGCGACGGTGTTCAAGCCCCGGCGGGACTCTCCGTAGGCCACTCCCGCTGCGTGCAGCAATTGCGTCGCCAGCGGGGTGCACTGCGGCGCACTGCGAAGTGCGGCCGGGTCGTACCCGCAATGCCAGTCACCGGCAAGCATGCTCAGAATCTGCACCGGATCGACACCTCTGGCGGCCAACGCCATCGAATCCCGGTAGGTGGGGAAGAGCCAGTCACGCGGTTCCAGACTCATCGCTGCTGCGATCTGACATGCCTCCTGGCCCCGCGAGGACGGATACACGGCCAGGCGCCCCTGTTTGGTCAGCGCCGTCGCCTGCTGGTCGAAGCGTCTGCCCAGGAACATCTTTCGATACATCTCGATCAGGCGATCGTCGCTCGGTTTTGCGTAGCGGGCCTCGCTGCGCGTCAGTTCTCCGGCAGGGTCGAGGTACTGCACCGCGGAATCGGCCGGCAGGAACTTTTGATAGCGCAGTTCCCCCAAGGGCTCGACAAGTGTCACTTCTACCTCCAGAAGACGTTGTGTCCATCAGTATTCGCACTTGGGCGACGCAATGGCAGAAGGCGTCGAAGATTCAAGACAAACGGCTTATCATGAGGATTCGGGCAACAATATGTCCATCAACCGACTCGACTACCGAAGCAGGAATGGACAGATGGCCACCGAACCGCACACTCTCGATGCGATCGACCGTCGCATCATCGCCGAACTGGTCGTAGACAGCCGCATCTCCATGCGCGCGCTGGCCGAGAAGGCACACATTTCGCGCGCTCACGCCTACGTCCGCATCGAAAGGCTCGGGGACGCCGGAATCATCACCGGATTCACGACGCGGATCGCCCACGAGAAGGCCGGGCTCGGCTCCTCGGCGTACGTGGCGCTCTCGATCAGGCAGCACTCGTGGAGGGGTCTGGCGGCGTCCTTGAAGGCTCTGCCGTTTGTCGAGCACTTCTCCCTCCTCGGCGGCGACTTCGACGTTCTGGTGCTGGTCCGTGCCCCGGACAACCGGGAACTACGCCACACCGTTCTCGAACAACTTCAGGGACTCGACGGGGTTCTCTCGACCAAAACATGGCTGATCTTCGAGGAGGGCAACGGACCGGGACCCAACTGGCTGCCCGCCTGATCCGTCTATAGTCGCCGTTAGCAGTTGCACACGGGAGGTGACTCGAATGACCCTGCACGGCCTGGGAATCGGTTGGCGCCCCGAGGTCTCCGGAATCATCGCTCAACTAGACGGCCTGGCGTTCTGCGAAGTCATTGCCGAATCCATCGGGAACGAGATACCTCAGCACCTCGGCTCGCTGGGAGTTCCGGTGATCCCGCACGGCATCTCGCTCTCACTCGGTGGGGCCGAGGCGGTAGATCAGGCTCGGGTCGATCACCTCGCGCATACAGCCCAGCTACTGGACGCCCCCTTGGCGAGCGAGCACATCGCATTCGTGCGGGCGGGCGGCATCGAGGCCGGGCACCTGCTCCCACTGCCGCGCACCTACGAAGCCGTCGACGCCTTGGTACGCAACATCACCCGGACTCAGGACGGTCTACCGGTGCCGTTTGCCGTCGAAAACGTTGCCGCTCTTTTCGACTGGCCGGACGACGAGTTGACCGAAGGGGAGTTTCTCGCGGAGATCGTCGAGCGCACCGGAGCCCTGCTGGTTCTCGACATCGCGAACGTCTACGCCAATGCTCTCAATCGCGGGCGTGATCCGTGGGCCGAGCTGAGCCGGCTGCCACTCGAACGAATTGCATACTGCCACATCGCCGGTGGCAGTCTCAGCGACGGCAGATACCACGACACGCACACCGATCCGGTGCCTGAAGCCGTGCTGGAACTCCTTGCGCAGTTCACCGCCGCCGGTCACCATCCCGCGATCATGCTCGAGCGAGACGGCAACTATCCGCCGGCACTGGAATTACTCGACGAGCTCGATGCCATCGCCGACGCAGCTGGTCTGGATCGCATCACGGCGGGCGCCGATTGGTCACGCACATGAGCACGCTCGGTGAGCGTCAAGAGGCGCTGATTCGGGCTCTGGTGGCGGGCGGCGAACTACCCGAAGGTTTCGACAAAGACGATGCTGCCGTTGTCTCGACGGCACTGCTCCGAAAGCGCGCAGGAGAAGTGGCGCACCACCTTCCGGTGGTGCGCCACACTCTCGGCGATCGTTATCTTCAGTTGTTCACAGCGTGGGCGGACGGGCGACCGAAGACGTCTTCGCATGCGGACGCCCAAGCATTTATCGCCCATCTCCAGGACATCGGCGAACTGCCTAGCCCGCCCTGGTATCAGAGATTTCGAAGGCGCTTACGCAAGTGAGACAACAGCTTCGCTTGTGTACATGAGGAACGTCATCGATTCCTGGAAGTACAGCTCGACGGAATTCGCATCGTGCGAGAGATAGCCGATGGACAGGTCCTGACCCAGATGCAGTTCGTAGTCACCGCCACGCGTCGAGAGCAGGAAAGCGCCGTCAATGGCCGGGGCCCAGATGATCTCGCCGTCGAGGACGCGTCGCAGGTGCTCGCGGATGGGGTAGCCGTGATCGGAGGTCTCGTTGATCGCGGTGAACGCGTCGGCATTCAGGAGCAGTGAGTACGGTCCGTTGACACCGGCCAAGCGCAGCGACGTGATCGCCTGGCTGATGGCCTCCGGGTAGTCCTTGGCGTCGATGGGGAGCTTGAGTTCCGGGTTGGAACCGCTGGCCCGCACGCCGGTGATGCTGGCTGCGGGGTATCCCTCGAAGATGGCGCGGTCCTCGGCGAAAGCGATCTGCTTGGCTGCGTCCTTGACGGGCTGCCAGTCGGAGTCCTTGGCGCCGCGCTCGACGTCGTCGATGGCCTGTCGGCTGATGGTGAACGGAACCCGCAGTTCGATGATCGGCTGTGACTGACGAGCATGTGCGATGACACCGTCGGCCAGGGGATTGATCGGCACCTGATGCCCGAGCGGGATGGCCGCGAGATCGTCACCCGACGGCCCCTCCACGTCCACGACACGACGACCGGCGACGTGACGCTTGAAGGTACGGCTGGCCTCTTCCTCGATCTCGGCCCAGGCTGCTGCCGAAATGGGTGCTAGGTCACGGTGCAGGTTTGTCATTGCTGGGCACTCCTTTTGAGGCTGCCGATTCCGAGAGAACCGTCAGAGATGGGCGCTGTGAACGTCGCTTCGGGAACGAGCCTGGTCGGCAAGTCCGGGGGATCGTCGAGAAAGTCCGCCGTCGGAACGAAGAAGTTGATTCCGGTGACGGCGGTGGAGAAATCGAGAATGCGGTCGTAGTTGCCGACGGGATTCCCGATGAACATGTTGGTGAGCATCTGCTCGGTGACCGTCGGCGACGCCGAGTAACCGATGAAGTAGGTACCCATCTCAGCGGAGCCGACGTGGCCGAACGGCATGTTGTCGCGCAGGATCTGGATCTGCTCACCAGATTCGTCTTCGATGACGGTGAGAGCGGTGTGGGAGTTGGCCGGCTTGGTGTCGTCGTCCATTTCGAGATCTTCGAGCTTGGAGCGTCCGATGACGTTCTCCTGCTCCTCGACGGGCAGGGAATTCCACTCCGACATGTCGTGGAGGTACTTCTGGACGATGACGTAACTGCTGCCCGCGAAGTCCGGATCCTCGTCGCCGACAGTGACCGCGACGTATGCGGCCTGCCCGGACGGGTTCTCGGTGCCGTCGACAAAACCCATGAGATCGCGTTGCTCGAAGTACTTGAACCCGTGGACCTCGTCGATCACCGAAGCGGCCCCGGCCAACCTGTTGGTCACGACCGTGGCGAACTCGAAACACAGGTCCATCTGACGGGCCCGGATGTGGAACAACAGATCGCCCGGCGTGCGCGGGGCGTGGTGTTTGTCACCGGTCAACTCGACAAAGGGATGCAATTCCGCGGGCCGTGGGCCGTCGAAAAGCCGGTCCCACGCATCCGAACCGATGCCCACGACGGCGGCCAAGCCACCTGCAGGAACCCGGAATCCGATTGAGCGCTGCAGCCCGGAAATATCCGCCAGAACGTCGTGAACTGCCTGCTCACCACCCTCGTCGATGGTGAAAACCAGGAAGATCGCAGCTTCCGTGAGCGGGGTCAGCAACGGCTGCGGTATCGCGGGAAGGGCCACTTCGGCCTCGTCGATCTCACTCGTTTCCGCCATGCAGACCAGTATGGACGATTCCGGCAGTCCCGGCATCAGTAGTGGGTAAGTAGAGACAGGGTGTCGGGTGAGGGTGTCGCGTTACGGTGTTGCGGCCTGGGCACCCGCGTCGAAGCCCGCAGGAATCTCGAAGATCTTTCCGTCGAACCCGGCGCGGTAGAGATGCCCGGCCGCGAAACCGGAATTGCCGCGCCCGTAGGTCAACACGCTCGACGCCTGCAGTCCGCTGGTGAGCGAGCAGTACTGGCCGGGGCCGTCGATACGCCACACCTCACCAATGATGTCGGTGGGGACAATGGCGCGATCTCGCGAATCCAAGGTCAAACCATCTGGGGCAGAGAAGGTTTCGAAACCGCCGAGATCGACCAACGACTCCGAATATCCTGGATTGTCGACGGAGATGCGGCTGACACCCGGGTTTGCGAACGTGCGCGAGACGTAGAGCCAGCGATTGTCGGCACTCAGGGCAGCGCCGTTTGCGCTCGGGAAGGTTGCCCACGCCGGATCGACGGCACCGCCTGGGCTGACCTTTCCGATCAGCGAACCGAAATCGTTGGTGGCGTAGATCGTTCCGTCGTGCGCCACGGCGAGGCCGTTTGCAGCACTCAGACCACCGGCTATCGGCGTCACGGCGCCCGAGTTCACGTCGACCCGCGCGACCGACGCAGCCCGCGTCAGATCGCCGATCAGAACACTTGCGTTTGCTCCGGTACCCACCAGCAGTGAACCGTCTGGGCTCCACGCGAGCGCCCCCGCACCGCCGGGAACCGTCGCGATCGGAACTGCAGCCTGACCAGGCGCATCGACGCGGAAGATGTGCCCGCTCACCAGGTCCGTCGTGTACAGGCGGCCCTGTCCGTCCACCGTGACACCCTCGAGAGCCGCGCCCGGAATCTGAGCGCTGAGTATCGCGGGCGACGATCCCGGACAGAGTGGAGCGGCCGCGGCACCGGACACGCCCAGAGCCAGAAGCGAACCGGCAACAAGAGCACCGGTGATACCAACACGAATACCGCGATCGAAGATCTGGGTGCGCATCTGCGCAACGCTAGACCCTCTGCCCGATTTCGCCTAGAGCGACCGAAGGAAAGAGATCAAAAGTTCATTGACCTCGCCAGCCCGTTCTTGTTGTACGAAGTGCCCCGCACCGCCGAGGAGATGTACACCCCGCAGGTCGGGGACGGTGTCCTTCATCCGGTCCAGTGCCTTGGGGCCACTCATCGCGATGACCGGGTCTTCGGCGCCCGCGACGAAGAGCGTCGGGACCTTGATGTGCGCGCCGTCCAGATCCGCACTGCGTTCCCAATTGGCGTCGTACGCTCGGTACCAGTTCAACCCTCCGGTGAAACCTGTTGCAGTAAAGGTCTTTACATAAAAGTCCAGGTCATCCTCGGCGAGCCACGACCAGGGCAGCGCAGGCGCCGCGGGAAGTACGTCGAGGTAACCGTTGCCTTCGGACGGGTTCTTCCAGACGTCGAGGTACCGGTAAGCCCCGGACAAAGCGTGAAAGAGCCGCTGAAGGAATTCACGTGGACGGGCGTCGAGTTCGCGCTCCGCGATACCCGGTTCCTGGAAATAGTGAATGTGCAGAAAGTGCTTACGCGCCAATGCGGCGTAGATCGTCGAGGGCTTGGCCGGGAACCTGTCCGGCGCATACGGGACTGCCAACGAGACCAGTCCCGCAACACGATCCGGGTGTCGCAGAGCGGTAGTCCACGCGACCGGAGCGCCGAAATCGTGACCGACGAACACCGCCTTGTCGATTCCGAGAGCGTCGAGTAGGTCGATCAGCCGGTTCGCGACGGCGTCGTTGGTGTAGTCCTCGATCGCGTCGGGGCGGGTAGTGCCGCCGTAACCCGGCATGTCGAGTGCAATCGCCCGAAAACCCGCTTCCGCCAACGCTGTCGACTGATGGCGATAGCTGTATCCGAGGCCAGGAAAGCCGTGGCACATGACCACAGCTGTCCCGGAACCGGAATCGTCAATCTGCCAACGGAATCCGTCGACATCGATCATCTTCACCGTCATGTCAGGAGGTGATCATGTCTTCCTGGTTCCAGAATGCGCGCATCGACAGGATCTTGCCGTCGTCGTCGAAGGTCATGACGTCGATGGGTGCGATGGTCAGGGTCTGCTCGCCGAGCTTGGTGATCAGCGAGAAGTGGAATGCCGCTTCGTTTCCGGCAATGCGGAGGGTCTGAAGGTGAGCTTCCTGGTCGAAGTTCTCGATCACGGAGTAGAACTCGAGAATGGACTCGCGGGTGGTGCGCACGTCGGTGCCCACCGGATCTTCGACCGTTGCACCCTCGGCATACAGGGCCACAACCTGGGCGGCAGTGCCCGTGGCAACTGTCTCGATGTAGGCGTCGACGGTCTTGCGGATTACCTCTGCGGACGGTGCCATGGTCTACCCCTCGTAGTTAGAACAGGTTCTAATTCTGAGGATAACCTACGTCCCTGATCCACGGGTCAGGTTTCGAGCACCTTGCGCAGCCGGGCCTTCTTCCGGTTCTCCCGCACGATCCAGACGACATCTGCGTCGTCCGATGCCTCCAGGGAGACGAACGCCGGCAGTGCATTCTTCGGATCCGCTGCGACCGCGACGCTCCAGCAGTACCCGAGCGCCTGCCGGAGAGTCCGTGTGTCGGCGTCACGACGGGCATCAGCTGGTTGCGAGACGATCCACTCGGTAGCGTCTCGGCACACCTGAACGGCCAGCGCAGCGTTGGCCTTGTCCTTGAGCAACCTCGGCTCGCAGATCCCGGCAGCGGCCGCGCGCAGCGTCAATGGATGGGTGGAGCGTGCCCATTGCTCGACGATCGCCCGCAATAATTGCGGATCCGTGTCACCTACCTCTTGAACAGCCATCGCGGCAGCTTCACGTGCTCGCCACGACGGACTGGTGGTCGCCTCCGTCAAGCTGCGGAGAACGGATCTCTCGTGCGCACGAACGAAGATGAATCCGAGCCCGACGATCCCACAGCAGCGGATGTATTCGTCCTCGGACTCCGCCGCCTGCACGATGTCGTCGTCATCGGCGCCGCGCGCGAACTCGAGCATGAGCGCGAGGTTCGCGCGCGGGCCGGGCAGTCCTGAACGCTCCGTCAGGTAACTCCACAGTTCATCGCCGTCCAGGTCCGCGAATGTCATGGGAGTCCTTTCGTCGGTACGCCCAATCCTGTCATCGCGGATTTACACGCGCAGCCTTTCCGATCAGTGAGCAGGTAGGAGGGACGTATCGTGCGCCGCGCCCGGGCCGGCGTCAACGAAAGCGGCACTCGTCGCACGAGCTTTGCAGGACGGGGTCATCAGCATCGACGACCTCTGGACCCAGAAGACCGAATTGATCGGAGCCCGCGGGATGGGCGCTCTCGCATCCGACGGTTATGTCGTGGAAACACCGACCGGCAGCGCATGCTGTGGGAGCAAGTTCGCACGGCAAAGGGCAGTGGTCGGGAGCCGAACCGAGCTGTCGAGATTTCGGCTTATGAGCCGAATCCGGCGCTACCGACGACCCGGACGCTCCGGTAGTTGGTGGTTTCATGGTCGGTGGTGCGGTGGGTGCAATTGTGGGACCTGTTGGTGTGAATCGATTTTCGTCGAAGTCTCGTTCTGTGATGGTGATCATTTGTTCTGCTGTGCCCGGGGCCGTTCGACTCAGCGTGACGGGAACACTGTAGTTCGGGCCGACGCCGTCAGCCGGTGACACCACTATGTGGTGCCCCGGCGGGCAGGCGCTCCGGCAGAACGACATTGAGTGCGGCGATGCCATCGTCATGGGTTGTGGCAGTTCCGAGATAGACCGGATCGGAATGGGAGTGGAAGTTCAGCGTTTTGTTCTTGCCATTGATTTCCACCACGATCGAGGTCGCGAGATCAGGTGCAGCCATGCAGCGAGCAATGCAGACCCTGGCTGAACTAGAACAGTCAGAACGTGCGGCCAGCACAGTCGAGTTCGCCCAGCGCGCAAAGGTATCGCGGTCCGCGAGCGACGAATCCTTGCTCACACGACTAGAACTCGCACACCAGAAGATTCGTGATCTAACACAAGAGAACCGTGAACTGCGAAATCGAATCGCACACACTCTGGGCGACCTGCGCACCGCACGCCTCGGCATCCGGATCGATGAAAATCACAAATCCCATTGACCTTCCCACCGGTACTCTGATCGGGATCCTATTGCTTGAGGTAGTAGCACCGGTTCGAGTAGGTTGCACTTTGAACCGACCTACAAACGGGCAGGCGGTGAATCTATCGAAGGATGATCCTTGGTTTTCGAGTTGGGTCACCCGACGATGGTGGCCCTCGACATTGACGGCACCCTGCACTGCGCGGAGGACACGAATCCGCTGGCGCACGAAACCATCAGTGTCGCTGTGCGGGCCGCCGTGCGAGCCGTTGTCCTATCCGGCGCCCATGTGGTGCTGTGCACTGGCAGACTTGCCCCGGCGACACGGCCTTTCCTGCGCGAACTCAACATCATTGCGGGTTTCGCGATCTGTTCCAACGGAGCGGTACTGATCGATGCCACCACTGGAAAAGTTGTCGAGCAAGCCTTATTCGATTTGCGTGATCCGATCGCTGTACTGCGCGAACAACTGCCTGGTGCGATCTTCGTGTCGGAGAACCCGGGCGTCGGGGTCAGAGCGACAGGATTCGTAGACGACGCGGATATGCATCACGGTGAGGTCGAGCTGGTCGGTATCGACGAACTCGCGACCATGTCGACCACCCGGCTGGCCGTCCATTGGCCTGGACACAGTGGGCAGGCGCTGACCGAAATTTTGAACGGTGTCGACCTTCCAGGCATTCGAAGTCTCTGCTACGAAGCCGAACCATTAGCAGATTTGACAGCCGCCGGGGTAAGTAAGGCTGCGATGTTGGAACGGCTGCGTATCGAGCTTGGCGTAGCCGCGACGGAGACCCTGGCCGTCGGCGACGGCATCAACGATTTGGAAATGCTGGACTGGGCAGCTCATGGCGTGGCAATGGGGCACGCACCCGCTTCCGTGCTTGCCGCAGCAGACCAGATTTGCCCCCCGGGCACAGAAGATGGCCTTGCCACCGCATTGTCGGGATGGTTTCGATAGTCGAATAAACGACTCAGATTCCGAACCGCTGAACGGGCTGCGGACCATAATCTGCGGACAAACAGGCACGTCGGCGACACTTTCCACGACAGGAACCGCGCGCGAACTCGAGCATAAGCCCAAGGTTCGCGCGCGGGCCGGGCAGTCCTGAACGCTCCTTCAGGTAACTCCACAGTTCATCGCCGTCCAGATCCGCGAACGTCATGGAGTCTTTTCGTCGGTACGCCCAATCCTGTCATCGCGGATTTACACGCGCAGCCCTCCGATCAGTGAGCAGGTAGGAGGGACGTCTCCTGCGCCGCGCCGTCTTCTGCGCCGATCTGGACGATGTTTCGCGGCAGGAACACGGCCGCGATCGCGCCGAGAACTGCTGCAGCAGCGCCAATCAGGAACGCGATGCGCATGCCCTCGTCGGTGTAGAACACAGCGCCCTCCATCGCCATCGCGATGTGCGAATTCAAGACCGTGAAGGCGATGACGGGAAGCACTGCGGGGAAGATGCTCTGGAAGACCGCAACCATGCTCGCCGTGGTTGCCTGCAACTGCGGCGGCACTGCTTCGATGAGCAGGTTCGGGATGGAGGCGTAGCCCATACCCATACCGACACCGAAGATTCCGGCAAAGATGATGAGCAGCGGCTTGTTGTCGTGAATGGTGGCTGTCAAGGTGAATCCGACTGCCATGAGGATCATTCCGGTGATCATCAGCAGACGGGGCCGGATGTTGCGCCCCACGAGGAAGCCCACGATCAAACCACCGACCACCACCATGCCGCCAAGCGGCGCCTGGAAGATCGCGAATCCCTCCGCCGTGACGCCGAATCCGTATCCCAGGCCGAGAACTGCTGGGGTCATCACCATCATCGGCAGCAAAATCGTGAAGACTCCCGACGCGCCGTAGCAGAAACCGGCACCGACGGCGGTGAGCATCACCGAACGCTTGCCGAAGTAGCGCAGGTCGATCAAGGGCTCGCGGATGGCTCGGGCAGAGGCAACCCAAGCCACTAACAGTGCGACGCCGCCGATCAGGTAGGCCAGTGTCGAGCCGTTCTTCCAGCCCCACGTCGGTCCGAAGCTTACGCCGATCAGAATTCCGGCGATGCCCGATCCGAGCAGCACCGCACCGACCAGGTCCAGCGAAGAGCGCAGTCGCACAGCTGATTCCGCCGTGGAAGCGAAGATCATGCCGCCGAGGAGAACCAGCCCGATGACGAAGAACCAGAAGATGCTCCGGAAACCGTGATTGTCGATCAGCCAACCGGTGAGGAACGGCGCCGGGATCGCAATCAGACCCATACCGGAAGTCGCGATACTGACGGCCAAGGCAACAGTTTTCGGCGGAAAAACATCTCGAATGAGGGAGTAACTCAGGAACAGGCAGGGAACGAGCAGACCCGTCAGCGACCGGCCCAGAATCAGGATCGCGTAGCTCGGCGCTATCGCCGAAATGAAGGATCCGACCGCTGCGCCGGCGACAGCAAAGAGCAGGACTTTTCGTTTGCCGTACATGTCGGCGAGCTTGCCGAGCAGAGGAGACGCGACCGCGCCCAGCAGCAGGAACGAGGTGAGCAACCAGGCTCCCTGCGTCGTTTGATAGTGCACCGAGATGGCTGGCAGCGCAGTGGAAATCATCATGTAGCTCACCGCGAGCATTTCGAGAAGAAGAACGATCGACGCCAGCGAGAACACCAGTCGCGGAGTCCACCGCTCCGGTACCGACGTCGATTCGGGCAGACTGGGAGACGAACCGTCGCTGTGGACATGAGACGCCATGGCTGGAAGATCCTTTCGGGACACCTACGAATTCGATTGACCCCCTGCCGAATACCGTCGACGGGGGCCTTGCCGGGAAGTGCAATGGAACGACAGCTACCGATCTCGGTAGCGTGTTACCTGCATCACAGCCCTCGTTTCGAACGCGCGCTACGGAATGTTCCGCGGAGCGGGACATTCAGGACAACGACTGATTGGCGTCACAAATCCGAAGCCGCCCATGGATTATGAGCAACGGCAACGATTTTCGGTTCGAACTTGAACGTAGGGAGACGACGCACTGACAATCAGGTCTCCATTGGTATTCGCAGAGAGATCGAACGCATAGCCGTCGGATCCGCGCGCAGTCGACGATTTGAGCCCGCCTTCGGCCACCAACACCTTCCATCCGAAGCCCATCCACACCTGGACGAAGGTGTCGAAGTATTCAGCGGACTTTCCCGGGGGAATATCGACCCCCCATTACTTGACGATGACGTCAAGCGACCGGTTCCCGACTGTGTCGTCGTCGACGCAAGGCAGAACAGTCCCATTGCCAAACAATCCGCTGGGAGCTTGCGGATGCTGACGGGACAACGCGGCATCGCTCGGAGCCTGAGCCAAAGTATCGGTCGAATCTCGGATAACAGATTGACACGCAAGAGATTCGGTCAAATTTCTGTTTACTGATGCGCCCCGAACCACGGATTCACCTTCTACGTCAGCTTCCTTCGCGCATCCTGCCAGCGCAATCAGCACCTCGAATATCGCAGCCACACAACGCGTAGGCATCGAGATCGTTCCGGTGACATCGATCATTGCGATTCGGTATTCAATACAGGGAGGTCGCCGGAAGCCGGGATACCGATCAGATTGATTTGCAAAAGAATGAACATGGATTCTGCGCACGTGACCGAACAGCATTGGTACAGACCTCAGATATCCACGCCCCCACCAATGCTGTCGAACCCCTGCACGCGACCCGAGATATAAGCTCTACATACAGGATGCTCCACGCAAACCGCGCCGATCACATTCTTGAACTCAGCTGTCCTCATCCGTTTCCTGGAAGTTGCTTGCAATGTCGTAAAGAGTCCGGCCGCCTCGCAGCCACACACCCGGCCCCGACAGGACGTGCGGCTTCGATTGCGTTGCCCGTTCGATGATGTGCTTTCCAAGGCCCGTAAGAGACCACGATGTACCGTCCGGTTCTGCGCACCAACGCAGCACTTTGGTTGTACCGCCAACCCATTCGGCACGCCCACGGTTCTTGTCTTCCGAAATCCATCGTTCGACATCCGCACGAACGGCAGAATTGACTGCTGTGCCTAACTCAAGAGTGAGAAGTTCGCCAGGTTCGATGAGCCCGTATTGCTGAATGATGTGGACAGATTTCTTGTTGCGTCTACGTTCAACGATTTCCATCGTTACCTGGTCCACGGCTTCGTGCGGGATCCCCGCCGTAAGGATTCTGGTCTCAATTCCCTCAGCTGGGAACTCGCAGTGAAATGTCAAGCACAACTGCTGTGGCACTTCGGGTTCCGAATCGTCGATCACAAAGAGCGTTGCCGTGTGGATTTCGATGTCGAGTGCTGTCGGGGCAAGTTCTGTAAGCCACTTGACGGTCGTGTAAACCTGCGGGTGGAAACTCTCGGCGATGAGTACGATTTTGGGGCGCGTGAGGAGATCAGGAGTCCATTCTCCTTCTCCAGCCACCACCGAACGCAACCTGTTCAGAGCTTCAGCGCTGGTAATCGTCGGCATATCGTCGAGTTTCTGCTGATTGCACCAGTCCGCATGCGCTTCGGCCAGCGTGTCCATGGTGAATGATGCAACCATTGCGGCGTACGTCAGTGCCTGCAGATGTATCTTGCTGTCGGAGCCGCGCTTTAACTCTACGACGATCAGTTGGCCAGATGGGTCAAGGGCCAACACATCGAGGCGGGACTTTTCGCGATCGCCCGACGGTAATGCCCACTTGTCATATTGAGTCGCCACTATCTGCACGCCTGTACCGAGAACGTCGGGGTTGGCGACTACCCAACGCTCCAAGTCAGACTCCACCAGATTGTGTCGCTTGAGCGTGGACTGGCCGAATGGGAGGGCGTTCTGGCCATCGATGCGAAAGACCCTCGCAGCATTGAGCACACTTGATCCATTTCTGTTACCGACTGAATGTAACTTCTCTGCTGGACAATATATCTCGCAATCAATCGGGGATCGTCCCCCAGATACACCTGTGCGCCGTTTCGGTAGCGGTAACTACCAAAACGGCGCACAGGGGCCGAAGGCCCTACAGAACTATGTTCACCATCTTGCCCGGCACAACGATCACCTTGCGCGGTGCGTTGCCCTCGAGCAGAGCGACGATCTTCTCGTCGGCCAGCGCGATCTCCTCGACAGCCTTGCGATCGGCATCCGCCGGGACGCTGATGCGGCTACGAACCTTGCCGTTGACCTGGATCGGGTACTCGACGGTGTCTTCTACGAGCCACTTCTCCTCGACTGCCGGGAAGGGTCCGTGCGCAAGGGATTCCGTGTGACCCAGACGCGACCACAGCTCTTCCGCGAGGTGCGGCGCCAGGGGAGCGAGCATCAGCACCAACGGTTCGACAGCAGCACGCGGCGCACCGCCCGGGAACGCCTTGGTGAGGTGGTTGTTGTACTCGATCAGCTTCGCGGCCGCCGTGTTGTCGCGCAGGGCCGTGTAATCCTCGATGACACCGGAAATCGCCTTGTTGAGCGCACGCAGAGTCTCTTCACCGGGTGCTTCGTCGGTGACACGGGGCTTGCCGGTCTCCTCGTCGATGACGACGCGCCACACGCGCTGCAGGAATCGCGCAGCACCGACGACGTCCTTGGTCGCCCACGGACGCGAGGTGTCCAGCGGACCCATCGACATCTCGTACACACGCAGGGTATCCGCACCGAACTCGGCGCAGATCTCGTCCGGCGCAACGGCATTCTTCAGGCTCTTGCCCATCTTGCCGTACTCGCGGTTGACCTCGGCGCCCTCGTAGAAGAACTTGCCGTCACGCTCGACGACCTCTTCTGCGGGCACGTAGACGCCACGGGCATCGGTGTACGCGAATGCCTGGATGTAGCCCTGGTTGTACAGGCGGCGGTACGGCTCGCTCGAGGACACGTAGCCCAGGTCGAACAGAACCTTGTGCCAGAAGCGCGAGTACAGCAGGTGCAGCACCGCATGCTCGACGCCGCCGACGTAGAGGTCGACTCCACCGGGATCGTTGGGGCCGTGCAGTTCCGGACGCGGGCCCGTCCAGTACGCCTCGTTCTGCGGGTCGCAGAAGGCGTCCTGGTTGGTGGGGTCGATGTAGCGCAGCTGGTACCACGAACTGCCAGCCCACTGCGGCATGACGTTGGTGTCGCGGTGGTACGTCTGCAGACCATCGCCGAGATCGAGCTCGACGTTGACCCAGTCGGTCGCCTTGTTCAGCGGGGGAGAGGGCTCGGAGTTGGCATCGTCCGGATCGAAGGACACCGGCGCGTAGTCCTCGACCTCCGGAAGCACCACGGGCAGAGCCGAATCCGGCAGAGCGTGTGCGTTGCCGTCCGCGTCGTAGACGATCGGGAAAGGCTCGCCCCAGTAACGCTGACGCGCGAAGAGCCAGTCGCGCAGCTTGTACTGGATGGTGCCCTTGCCCTGCCCGCTCTCCTCGAGGCGGCTGATGACGGTCGCCTTGGCCTCGGCCACGTCCAGACCGTCGAGGTAGTCGGAGTTCACCAGCGGGCCGTCACCGGAGTACGCAGCCTCCGAAACATCGCCACCGGCAATAACTTCGAGAATGTCCAGACCGAACGCGTTCGCGAACTCCCAGTCACGGTGATCGTGTCCCGGAACTGCCATGATCGCGCCGGTTCCGTAGCCCGTCAGAACGTAATCGGCGATGAAAATCGGAACCTTGTGTCCGTTAACCGGATTGACCGCGTAGGAACCGAGGAAGACGCCCGTCTTCTCCTTGTTTTCCTGGCGCTCCAGGTCGGTCTTGGCGGCAATCGACTTACGGTATGCAGCAACAGCTTCCGCCGGAGTTGTGGCACCGCCAGTCCAGCGCGCGTCGACACCTTCGGGCCACTCGTCCGCGACGAGCTTGTCCACCAAGTCGTGCTCAGGAGCCAGCGTCACATAGGTGGCGCCGAACAGCGTGTCCGGACGGGTAGTGAACACATCGACGCCGTACTCGCCTGCGGCAAAGGTAACTTCGGCACCGTAGGAGCGTCCGATCCAGTTGCGCTGCATGGCCTTGACCTTGTCCGGCCAATCCAGGTACTCGAGGTCGTCGACCAGGCGGTCGGAGTACGCGGTGATGCGCATCATCCACTGCTGGAGGTGCTTACGGAAGACAGGGAAGTTTCCGCGGTCACTACGACCGTCGGCGGTGACCTCCTCGTTGGCCAGCACCGTACCCAAACCGGGGCACCAGTTGACCATCGAATCCGACTGGTAGACAAGGCGGTACGAGTCCAGAACCTTGGCCTTCGCGGCCACGTCCAACGAAGCCCACTCGCGTCCGTCTTCCAGAGCGCGCTCACCGGAATCGAACTCGGCTTCCAATTCGGAGATACGACGCGCCTTGCCGGCTTCCTTGTCGTACCAGGCGCCATGGATCTGCAGGAAGATCCACTGCGTCCAGTGGTAGAAGTCGACATCCGTCGTCGCGAGGCTACGACGCTCGTCGTGGCCCAGACCCAGGCGTCGCAACTGGCGCTTCATGTTGGCGATGTTGGACTCGGTGGTGGTCCGCGGGTGGGTACCCGTCTGCACCGCGTACTGCTCGGCCGGGAGCCCGAAGGCGTCGTAGCCGAGGGTGTGCAGGACATTGCGGCCCTGCATGCGATGGAAGCGCGCGAAGACGTCCGTAGCGATGTATCCGAGCGGGTGACCGACGTGCAGGCCCGAACCCGAGGGGTACGGGAACATGTCCTGAACGAAGAGCTTGTCGGCGGGAACACCGTCGGGCGAGGAGAGCGGACCGACCGGATTGGGCGCGTTGAACGTGCCGTCCTCACTCCAGCGGTCCTGCCAGTGCTGCTCGATCTGGCCGGCGAGCTCCGCGGTGTAGCGGTGCTGCGGAGTTGCGTCGGCTGGTGAATCGGGGGACTGCGGAGACTCGGTCACTGTGGTCGCTATCTACTTGGCTGACGGAAATACCGATAACCAGGGTAGAGCCTGCGCGACCCGGGCATACCATCAACTCCACCCGCGCCTATCCTGTATGGGTGATCGTTGTCGCTGTGGTGCTATTCGTGCTCGCTGTCGCCGTCGGTGGAGTTGGTGTCGCCGGTCTGATCGGCAAACTCCCGCGCAACCGCTGGGCCGGTGTCCGCACCGAGGATTCCCTGCGGAGCGAGGAGTCGTTCGCCCTCGCCAACAAGGTGGCCGGTCCGACCATGCTCGCGGCCGCTGGGATGTTGGTCATCGGCGGAGTCGCAGCACTGACCATCGGCGGAGTCTTCGGCATTGCCGTCGCGATCATCGCCGTCGTCGTCGCCGTCCTCACTGCCGGTTTCGGTGGAAGCATCGGCACCCGCGCGGCCGCCGCGCTCCCACAGCAGAGCGGATGCGGTAACGACTGCAACTGCGGCGGCCACTCCGAGCCTGCCGCAGACGAGCCGGTGGCGGAGACCCCCGAGGCCAAGGCGAACGCTGCCGCTTGCGGTACCGCTTCCTGCGGTGCCTGCGCGCTCAAGGATGCTTGCCAGCCGGCTCATTGATTCACGTGAAACATCGCGTGATCGACCCGGCCGGGGTCGTATTCGGGCTAGTGGTTCCGCTGCTGTGTGCGGTCTTCGGCTTCGTCCTGACCAAGATTTGGGAGCCTCGCCTCCCGGAACAGATCGCAACTCACTGGACCACCACCTCGCCGGACGGCTTCTCCACCCCGTCGGCCAACGCATGGACGATTGCACTTCTGATCCTGCTTTTCGGTGGCGGTCTCAGCGCGATTGCCGCTCTTGCACCCGCGATGTTGATGATGCGCCGCTTCATGTTGGTCGTCGGGCTGAGCGTGGTCGGGCTCATCACGAGCGTGAACTTCGCATTGCTCTACAACCAACTCGATGTCGCCGATCCGTCCACGACGTCACTCCCGCTGTGGTCTATCGGTGTCGGCTTTGGCGTGGGCGGGGTGCTGGGGTGGATCGGCGCCTCGTTCCTGCGTGACTACCGCGTCCACGCGGTTGCCGCGACCACACCCTCGGCTGGGTTGCCGCGAAGCAGCGGCGCTCTACCCATCTCCGACGACGTCGGATTCAGCGCCAAGGGGTCGGTGATCCTCACGGCGATCACTCTGTCGCCCGGAGTTGTCATGGCACTGGGGACACGGTCACTCTGGCCGCTGTTCATCTTCGGGGCACTCGGCCTGCTCATCGTCAGCCTGGTTCGCTTCAGGGTGATCGTCGACGACCGGGAGATCCGGGTGATCAACATGGGGATGGCTGCGATGACCTACGGCATTGACGAAGTTGTCGGAGCCGACGTCGCGGAGATCAAACCGTTCGCGGACTTCGGCGGCTGGGGACTCAAGGCCAAGGGTCGTCGCAACTACGGCGTCGTCACCCGCACCGGACCCGCGGTGGTCATCACGTTCGCCGGTGGCGACCGACTCACGATCACGACGCCGAAAGCCGAAGACATCGCCGGGTCCCTCAACCGATTGGCCGACGCCCCGACTCGGTAACCGCCGAGCCTGAACCGATCGCTTCCTCAGTCTTCTCGAGATACCCGCACGCCGCCGCCCTGGCTTTGGTGACATCTCGTTCGGCAATGGCTTCGGCAACTCCCTGATGATGTGCCGACGTCAGCGACGGCGGATGCACCCCTTCGGTCACCTCGTACGTGGCGCGGACGGTTTCTAGGATTCCGGCAAACAGATCTTTCAGCACAGGATTGTGGGCAGCATCGACGACGGCAATGTGAAACGCGAGATCGGCGTCGACGAAGTTCTCGGCCCGGACGTCACGCTTGGCGGCCAGCTCACGAAGTATCCGGACGTCGTCGTCGCTGCGGCGCTCACACGCCAAGCGAACTGCTTCCATCTCGAGCGCACGACGCACTTCGAAGACGTATTTCATCTCGTCGACGGACGCGTGTTTGCCGAGCAGTCCGCCGATGTCGGTCCGAGCGCGCACGAAGGTCCCCGATCCTCGACGGATCTCCAGGACTCCCGTCGAGGTCAATGTCTTGATCGCTTCTCGCACGGTGTTCCGGCCTACGCCCAGAACACTCATCAGCTCCGGCTCCGTCGGAACACGATTGCCGACGGTCCAGGCGCCGTCGGAGATCTGCGCGCGCATCCAGTCGAGGGATTGCTCGTACGCGGACTCCTTGCGAACAACGGTCATCTACTCATCCTCACAGCATTCGCGGCGATCATTCCACTCACCTACGATACGTAGGACGACCCATGTATTTTCGAACTCTGTCTTCAGGAGGGGCTTCCCACGTCCGCCACAGCTGTCGCCACCGAAGAACGCACACGCCGCACCAATCGACACTTCTACGGCGTGGGCTACGTCCTCACCGTGATCCTCTTGGGCGCGAACATGCCCACCTCCGTCTACGGGCTGTACCGGACCGAGTTCGGGTTCACGCCCACCATCCAGACGCTCATCTACGGCGTCTACGTCGCCGGCCTCGTTCCGGCGTTGCTGTTCTTCGGACCGCTGTCCGACGCCCTCGGCCGGCGCACCGTGCTTCTGACTGCACTCGCACTGAGCGTCGTCGGCACGCTCGTTCTGGCATTCGCCGACGCGACGGTGTGGTTGTTCGTCGGCCGTGTCGCTCAGGGAATCGCGGTGGGCGCGGCGAGTGCCGCAGGCAGTGCCGCGCTGGTGGAGCAGGAACCGAAGTTCGATCACCGACGGGCCGCGCTCGTCTCGACGGTGACGGGCGCTTTGGGCGGTGCACTCGGACCACTCGTGTCCGGTGCGATCGCCCAGTACCTTCCGCAACCTCTGCGATTGCCGTATCTGATCTTCCTCGTCGCGTTCATCCCGGCACTGATCGTGTTGCTGCTACTGCCGCGGATCGGGGACATCACACGCCCGAAGCGGTTCTTCCAGATGCCACATGTTCCCGCCGCCATCCGAGAGACGTTCTGGCTGAGCTCGCTCGCCGTCGCGCTGTCGTGGGGCGCAGTCGGGCTCTTCCAGTCGGTGGTCCCGTCATGGATGACCGACCTGCTGAACATCGACAACCTTCTACTCGGCGGTGGGGCGGCTGCGCTGGTGATGATCTGTTCGGTGATCGCGCAACTCGGCGGAAGTCGCATGGACCCGCGTACGTCCGTCACCGTCGGCCTGGGAATCCTCGCCCTCGGAATGATCGGTTTGCTCGTGGTCGACCTCGTCCCGAGCCTGGCACTGCTGAGCGTCATCACCGTCGTGGTCGGTGCCGGACACGGTCTGGCCTTTGCCGGCGGCATGAAGCGCGTCAACGCCGCCGCCCGGACCCACGCCCGCGAGAGCCACGGCGGAGTTCTGGCCGCGTTCTTCACCGTCAGCTACGCGGGACTGGCGATCCCGTCGATCATCGCGGGTATCGCCATCACGATCCAGGGAATGCAGACGGCCATCATCGAGCTGTCGATCATCGGAACGCTGCTGTGCCTGGCCGTGATGGGCTTCAACCTTCGTGGGGCTCGAGAGCCCGCCCGAGCACGCCGTTATCCTTAGCCAGGTGAAGTTTCTCAGCAGGTTCTACATCGACGGGTTCATCCTCGGCATCATCATCGCCGGCGTGCTCGGAAGTGTGTTCCCGGTATCGGGTACCGCGGAGAGCATTCTGAACTGGGCCACCAAGATCGCCATCGGCTTCCTGTTCCTGCTCTACGGCGCACGGCTCTCGCCGCAGGAGGCGTGGAAGGGCGTCAAGCACTGGCGACTGCACACCGTCGTCCTCGCGGCGACGTTCGTGCTGTTCCCACTGATCGGCCTAGCACTGCGATTCCTGTCGCCGACCCTGATCAGCGACGAGCTCTACACCGGCATCCTCTACATGTGCCTGGTTCCGTCGACGGTTCAGTCTTCGATCGCGTTCACCTCGATCGCCAAGGGGAACGTCGCGGGCGCGATCGTCAGTGCGTCGTTCTCCAACCTGATCGGCGTCTTCGTCACACCGCTGCTAGTGGTTCTGCTGATGAACACCACAGGCCAGGCGACAGTCGACTTCTCGTCGATCCTCGACATCGTCGTGCAGTTGCTGATCCCGTTCATCGTCGGTCAGCTGATCCGCCCGCTGGTGATCGGATGGCTGCAGAAGTACGCCGAACCCACCAAGTACGTCGATCGCGGATCGATCCTCCTCGTTGTCTTCGCCGCCTTCAGCGAAAGCATGAAAGAGGGAATCTGGAGCACCATCACGATCTGGCAGATCGTGATCCTCACAATCGTGTGCTGCCTGATTCTCGCGCTGGTTCTCGGCGTGACCACTCTCGCGGGGCGCAAGCTCGGGTTCGATCTTCCCGATCAGATCGTCATCATCTTCTGCGGCTCGAAGAAGTCCTTGGCAACGGGCCTACCGATGGCAGCTGTGCTGTTCGCGGGCCAGCCCGTCGGCCTGATCGTGTTGCCGCTGATGATCTTCCATCAAATCCAACTGATCGTCTGTGCTGCGATGGCGCAACGCTTCGCGAATCGGGATCCGGTCAGCGTCAACTAGCGAGCAACTCGTCTCGGGTCGCATCGACACAGCCACAACCACCCTGCAGTTGAGCACAATCGATGGACAACGCATGGCGGACCGATGCCAAGTCGACGCAGTTCACGCCGGTGCATTCGAGTGATCCGTCGGCATGTCGCAGTAGACAATCGTGGCAGTGATCGACATCCGAAACACAGTCCGCGCACTGGATCTGACGCTCAACGATCATTACTGCCACCTCTCTCGAAAACGATGACACAGGAATATCATCGACCTCCGACAGGTCAGTTCCGTTCAACCTCGATGGGGTGGCTGGCCAGCATCGCTACGGGGAGCGGTTGGCGTCGCAACACCCGTGCCCAGACGTCGACACGTGGCGGCGTCAGCACATCCGAGGGCAGTGAGCTGATCACCATCCAGTCCTCACGCTCGAGCTCCGAATCAAGCTGCCCCAGAGTCCAACCCGAGTAACCGGCAAAAATGCGGATCCCTTCGACCAGCGGAGCGATGACCGCTGGGTCCGAGTCAAGATCCACCATGACAACTTTGCCGTCCACCCGCCGCAGGCCGGCGACGCCGTCGATCCGTGCACCGTTACGAGCGATGCCCAGGCACAACGCCGAGTCACGCTTGACGGGGCCACCGATGTACAGCGCCGAAGGATGCGCGGTCAGCGGCGACCACTGCGGCAGTACGTTCTGCACGGCCGTCTCACTCGGCCGATTGACGACGACGCCCAGGCTCCCGGCGTCGTTGTGCTCGATCATGTAGATGACGGTGCGGCGAAATGCGGGTTCCGTGAGATCGGTCGACGACACCAACAAACTGCCCGGACGAACCTCCGGTTCTATCCAGGCCATTCGATCCTCGGGTTCTTCTGCGTGCGCCACAAAGACATCATCTCACCGACGACTGCATGCAGTGGAACGCAGACACAGGCGTGTTCAGGTCAGACCCGCCACATCGGCAAGTAGTGCCAGATGCCGCTCGAAAATCTCACCCGCGTCGGTGAACGTGTCGCTTCCGTACTGCCCGAAGACCTCGAAGTTCACCGAACCGAACAGAGATACCCAGACGAGAGTTGCGCGCACCGCGGCATCCGGCGGCAAGTCGGTGCCCAGTTCTTTCCGCACTCCCTCGAGGTCCGTTGCCAGCGTGACGCTCAGATCCGGGCCCTCCCGCACCGTCAGTGCGCCCGCTCGGTGGGCACCGTCGATGATCGCGATCAGCCGGGTCACGACGCGGGTGCCAGGGCCGGTGGTCTGCTCGCCCGGAGCGTCGTAACCGGGGACGGGGCTGCCGAACAACAGACCGTAGCGGGCCGGTTCCCGGATCGCCCAGCTCCGGACGGCGCGCCCGAGAGCCATGAACTGCCCGCGAAAGTCTTCTGCTGCAACGGCATCCACGGCAGCGTCTACCTCCGCGCCCAGTTCCGTGTACCCGTCCACCACCAGCAAGGTCAGCAGTTCGTCGCGACTGGCGACATAGCGGTACACCGCTGATGACACGACTCCCAGATCACGTGCGACGGCCCGCAGAGACAAGGCTGCAGCGCCGACGGCAGCAAGATGCTCGCGCCCGATCCGGGTGATGTCCTGCAGCGTCTGTTCGCGCGCCCGCTCGCGGGGAGTTCCAACCATGAGTCCATCTTGCCCCATTCCCGAGAGCAGTATCAACAAAAGAGAGCACTGCTCTTGACACCACTGGAGCGCGGGTGCATTCTTGAAAACGAGAGCAGTGCTCTCAGTTCACCCGAAACGAGAAGGAGCACACCATGTCGAACCTCGAAATCGTCACCGGAGCAGGACCCGTCGGATCCGCCGTCGCGCTACAGCTCGCCGAGCAGGGAATCAACGTCCGCATCCTGACCAGGTCCGGCAGCGGACCCGAACACCCGCTGATCGACCGTCGACGCGTCGACGTCTCGGATTCCGAGGCCCTGCGCGCCGTCAGCGAAGGCGCCACGGCCATCTACCACTGCATCCACGCCGCTTACAACGCTGCCGATTGGGAACGGGAACTCCCGGCTGCCGAGAAGGTTGTGCTCGACGCGGCCGCATCCATCGGCGCCGTCGTTGTCTTTCCCGAAAGCCTCTACGCCTACAACTCCGACACCTTGATGACCGAATCCGATCCACGCAATGCCACCGGCGGCAAGCGCGGCGTGCGCACCGCGCTGCTGCGTGCTCGCGAGGCCTCGGCAACACCCACCGTCAGCGTCGTGGCCTCGGACTTCTTCGGTCCTCGTGTCCGGACCGCTCACGCCGGCGAGCGCATGGTTCCGAAGGTCATGGCAGGTAAGAAGATTCGTGTCATCGGTTCCGCAGATCAGCCACATTCCTTCACCTACATTCCCGACCTCGCAGCAGCCATGATCGCGGCAGCACACAACCCCGAGCTTTGGAACTCCGTCCTCCACGCACCCACCGGCCCCGCACTCACTCAACGCAAAATCGCCGAGGCCTTCGCTCGCGCTGCCGGGGCGTCCCCCGCCAAGGTGGGCGTCCTGCCCGCCTGGGTGCTCGACGCCGTCGGCAAGATCAACACCGACAGCCGTGAACTCGCGGAGATGAACTACCAGTTCACCAAGCCATTCGTCATGGACTCGAGCGCCAGCGAAGTGCTGCTCGGACTCTCGCCGACGCCGCTCGATCAGGCTGCCGAAGAGACCGTCGCGTGGTGGCGCGCGGAACAGGCTCGCGCCGCTGCTGCGTGAACGTGCAGGTGGGGGCTCTTGACGCAAGAACGGAACGGGTGTTCACTTCTTGACATGGCCTATCGCCGCACTCCGGCAGTACAGGAAAGATTGGACGCCCAACGCGCCCGACTGCTCGCCGCCGCCACGACGGCAGTGGCAACTCACGGCTATGCGGGGTGTTCCATCGCCGCGGTGGCCAAGGCCGCCGGCGTCGGCACCGGGACGCTGTACCGCCATTTCGACGGCAAGGGTGAACTGTTCGCCGAAGTGTTCCAATCAGTCTGCAGCCGTGAGGTATCCGCAGCCCGGGACGCCGGAGACAACGCCCGACGGCTGGAAGGCAACCACCGCTCCGCGGTATCGGCGTCGGTTCGCACCTTCGCCGAACGTGCCATGCGTGCACCGGTTCTCGCCTATGCACTGCTCGTGGAACCGGTGGATCCTCTGGTCGACGAACAGCGGTTGATGTTTCGCGAATCGTTCCGCGATTGCCTGGCCACCGCAACTCGCTCGGCGGTCGACACCGGTGAGATACCGCCACAGGACGCCACTCTGACGGCAGCGTGCATCGTCGGGGCAATCGGTGAGGCCCTGATCCTTCCACTGCGCGGCGGCGCCACCGATCCCGCTGCGATCGACGCCATTCTCGCCTTCACCCTTCGATCGTTAGGGAGCTTCGATGACACCCACGCATGAAGTCACCAATCAGGTTCCGCCCCTGATCGATTACGACGCAGCCGAATACGCGCCGATCCTCGAGGCACTACACCGTGAAGGCGCATCGGACGCACTCGAGGAGGTTCATCGGGTAGGGCTCCGCGCCGGCAGTGCTCAGGCCCAGGAGTGGGGCGATCTGGCCGAGGAGCACCCACCCGTCCTGAGAACCCATGACCGCTACGGCAACCGAATCGACGAGGTCCGCTACGACCCCGCCTATCACCAACTCATGAGCACCGCAGTGGAATTGGGGCTGCACGGCGCTCCGTGGGTTGACCCGAATCCACACGCACACCTCGTCCGCGCCGCGAAGATGGCCGTGTGGGGTCAAACCGACGCCGGTCACGGCTGCCCCATCTCCATGACGTACGCCGTGATCCCCGCGCTGCGGCACAACGCGGGTCTGGCCGCGCAGTACGAAGCCCTCCTGACCACGCGGCACTACGATTCGGCGCTGAAAGCTCCCCTCACCAAACCCGGATTGATCGCCGGTATGTCGATGACGGAAAAGCAGGGTGGTTCGGATGTTCGTGCCGGAACCACAAGGGCAGTAACACAATCCGACGGCAGCTACCTGCTGACGGGCCACAAGTGGTTCACCTCCGCGCCGATGTCGGACGTGTTCCTCGTCCTCGCCCAGGCACCGGGTGGCCTGTCGTGCTTCTTCCTTCCTCGGGTCCTGCCGGACGGCTCGCTCAACAACATGTACCTGCAGCGCCTGAAGGACAAGTTGGGAAATCACTCCAACGCGAGCAGCGAGGTCGAGTACCGCGACGCTCTCGCATGGATGGTCGGCGAAGAAGGCCGGGGCGTGCGCACCATCATCGAGATGGTCAACATGACCCGGTTGGACTGCACGATCGGCACGGCCACCGGCATGCGTGTCGGCACCATGCAGGCAGTTCACCACGCGACGCATCGAAGTGCTTTCGGCGCCAACCTGATCGACCAACCCTTGATGCGAAACGTTCTGGCAGATCTGGCGGTGGAATCGGAAGCGTCCACCACCGTCGCGATGTGGCTGGCCGCTCTGACCGACCGCGCAACCGCAGGCGATGCCCACGCCAGTGCACTACGACGCATTTCGTTGGCCGTGAGCAAGTACTTCGTCTGCAAGCGCGGACCGATCCACGCTGCCGAGGCACTCGAGTGTCTGGGCGGAAACGGATACGTGGAGGAATCCCGGATGCCGCGCCTCTATCGCGAGGCTCCGCTGCTCTCGGTGTGGGAAGGGTCCGGCAACGTCGCGGCGCTCGACACACTGCGGGCGATGGCGAAACAACCCGAAACGCTGCAGGTGTTCTTCGACGAACTGAAACAAGCGAGTGGACTGGACAGCCACTTCGATCAGGCAGTGCGAGATCTTGAAGCGGCATTCGGCGATTTCGGCGACATCGAATATCGGGCGCGAAAGATCGTCGGTGACATGGCACTCGCGCTGCAAGCCTCGCTGCTGCTCCGCTACGGGCACCCTGCGGTGGCCGACGCGTTCTGCGCGAGTCGGCTCGGAAACAGCTGGGGGAGCGTGTTCGGAACGCTGCCGAGGGGCGTCGACGTCGCGCCGATCCTCGAGCGGGCCACCGTCAAGGTCGGCGCCTGACCCACCCACTACAGTGACCGCTTATGAACCGAGCCTCGAACCGCCGCGAGGCCTGGCAGCGCGTACTGCACACACTGCGTGAATCACCAGGCCTCGGAAGGCTGGCGCTCGTCCGCTTTTCCAGCCAGTTCGGCGACGGAATGTTCCAGGCCGCGCTCGGTGGCGCAATCCTCTTCAACCCGGAACGCGAACCCGATCCGGTGGCGATAGCGGCCGGCTTTGCCGTACTGCTCCTTCCCTATTCGGTGATCGGGCCCTTTGCCGGGGCTCTGCTGGATCGCTGGGACCGCCGACTGGTGCTCCTGTGGGCGAGCGTGCTCCGCGGGCTCTTCATCCTGACCACCGCGGTGCTGCTGGTCGCCGGCGGTGGCGACACTCTTTTGTTGACGTGTGCACTGGCTGCGATCGGAATCAGCCGCTTTGTCGGGGCAGGCGTATCCGCAGCCCTGCCGAAGGTCGTCCGACAATCGTGGCTGGTGGCCACCAATTCCGTTCTCACAACAGCTGGTTCGGTGGTGGCCGCCCTGGGCGCTTCGGCAGCGGTGGCGATCATCGGTGTGATCGGCGCGGGCGATCGAGCGTCAGGCGCAGCTGTGGCCGTCGCAGCACTGGGATCGGTAATCGCTGCCCTCGCCGCGGCCAGGTTCACCGCCCGCTCACTTGGTCCGGTGGCCGACGAAGTAGTCCGTGCCAGCGCTGTGCGTTCGGTAACAGCCGGACTGCGAACCGGTGCAACCGCTGTCTGGGAGGCGCCCGGCGTCACCACGGCAATGATCGGAATCGGAGCGCACCGCATCTGCTTCGGCATCAACACCCTCATCATGGTGCTGGTCCTACGCGACACCTCGAACGGCTCCCAATTGCCTGGAGGGATGGCCGGATTCGGCGTCGCCGTCGGCGCCACGGCAATCGGAATGTTGATCGCGGCATTGATCACACCGTTCCTGATCCCGCGGATCGGCCGCTCACGGACGATCACCTACGCCCTGGTGTGCGCGGTTCTCGTCCAACTCGTCTTCGTGACCACCCTGACTCAGGGATCGCTGCTGATCGCTGCGTTCCTGCTCGGCATCGCCGGGCAATCCGTGAAACTCAGCGGCGACGCGGCCATGCAGATCGACATCGACGACGACCGTCGTGGCCAGGTATTCGCCTTGCAGGACACCGTGTTCAACGTCGCGTTCATCGGTGCGATCGCGGCCGCGTCGACGGTGATCGCACCCGACGGCAAAAGCGTCGGCCTCGCCATTGCCGGTGCGGGTGTCTATGCCGCCGGCTTGTCAGCGGTGCTGATCAACCGCAAGAAACGAGAAACTACCCCTGCTGGGTAGCCCACCACTTCAGCAGTTCGGCTTCGGCCTCGTCACGATCGAGCGGGCCGCGATCCAGACGCAGTTCCTTGAGGAACGTCCATGCCTTGCCGACCTGCGGGCCCGCCGGGATGTTCAGCAGTTCCATGATCGCGTTACCGTCGAGGTCCGGACGCACCCGAGCAAGGTCTTCCTGCTCCGCGATGCGCGCGATCCGCTCTTCGATGTCGTCGTACGTGGCCTGCAACTGCGCAGCGCGGCGCTTGTTACGCGTGGTGCAGTCCGCCCGGACGAGCTTGTGCAGCCGGGGGAGCAGCTCGCCCGCGTCGGTGACGTACCGCCGCACGGCCGAGTCGGTCCACTGCCCCTTGCCGTAGCCGTGAAAACGCAAGTGCAGGAACACGAGCTGAGAAACATCGTCGACCATCTGCTTCGAGAACTTCAAGGCACGCATGCGCTTGCGCACCAGCTTGGCACCGACCACCTCGTGGTGGTGGAAGCTGACGCCACCGCCTGGCTCGTTGCGCTTGGTATCCGGCTTTCCGATGTCGTGAAGCAGTGCGGCCCAACGTAATACGAGGTCCGGGTCGCCTTCTTCGAGATCGATCGCCTGCTGGAGCACCGTGAGGGAGTGCTGGTAGACGTCCTTGTGCTGGTGATGCTCGTCGATCTCGAGCTTCATCTGCGGAACCTCCGGCAGCACGTACGCGGCCAGCCCGGAGTCGACCATCATGTTGATGCCGTCCACCGGGTACATGCCCAGCATCAGTTTGTTCAGCTCCACCTGCACGCGCTCGGCGGTGATTCGCTCGATCTGCGACGCCATCTCCTTGATGGCCTCGAAAACGCGATTGTTCAACGTGAAACCAAGCTGCGAGACGAACCGGGCTGCGCGCAGCATCCGCAACGGATCGTCGTTGAACGAGTTTTCCGGCGCCGACGGCGTATCGAGCTCTCCGGCCAGCAGAGCGTCCATGCCGTTCAGTGGATCGACAAAAGTGTAGGAACCGTCCGCGCCGATCTTCATGGCCATCGCGTTGACGGTGAAATCGCGGCGCACCAGATCGTCGGCCAACGTCGTGCCGTACTCGACTATCGGGTTACGCGAGACACGGTCGTAAGCGTCGGCCCGGAAGGTCGTGATCTCGATCTCTTGGCCGTGCTTGATGGCGCTGATGGTCCCGAACTCGATGCCGGTGTCCCACTGCTTGTCCACCCAGCCCTTGAGCAGAGCCTGCACCTTCTCCGGCCTGGCGTCCGTCGTGAAGTCCAGATCGCCACTGAAGCGGCCGAGAATTGCGTCGCGAACACTGCCACCCACCAGGAACAGCTCGTGACCGGCCGCAGCAAAACGCTCACCGAGCGGGTTCAACACGTCGGACAACGTGCCGAGCGTCGCAGTGGCGTCGGCAAGCAGTCGTAGGCGGCGATCAGCGTCGGAGGTAGGGACAGTCACGTGAAAGGAGCTTACTTAAGGTGCGCAAATAGCAGAACGCGCATACGAACGCGATAGACCGCTTTGCGCGGGTTACCGGGCAACGCTGCAAGGCCAACTAGTATCGATGAGGTGTCTGGTGCCGAACGAACAAACAGGAGTCGCCGCAACCCGCGGCGTCGACCTGCCGTCGGCAACCCCGATAAACCTTTGATGCGAACCGTCCGTGAAACTTCTGCGGGCGGCTTGGTCGTCGATGGCTGGGGCGGACCCCCGGAACGCCTCTGCGCTGCACTGATCGGCCGAACCGACCGGCGCGGACGCCTACTCTGGTCGCTACCCAAGGGCCATATCGAGCAGGGTGAGACCGCCGAGCAGACCGCGATGCGTGAGGTCGAAGAAGAAACCGGTATCCAGGGAACCGTCCTGGCGCCGCTGGGCAGCATCGACTACTGGTTCGTGACCGAAGGTCGACGCGTCCACAAGACCGTGCACCACTATCTCCTCCGCTTTCTCGGCGGTGAACTCTCCGACGAGGACATCGAGGTCACCGAAGTCGCCTGGGTGCCGCTGACGGAACTGCACTCGCGGCTCGCGTACGCCGACGAGCGCAAACTCGCAGAACTCGCGTCGCAGATGATCGCCGAGATGCCGAGACCTGAAATCCAGCGACCTGAGATTCTGCGAACACAGCACCCGAAGGAACCGGACGCCGGATGAGAATGGCTCTGCGGCGGGCCGGTGTGGCCGCTCTGGTGATGGCCGCTGTCGGTTTCGGGCCTGCAACGACGGCCGTCGCAGGTGCAGCGCCGTCCAGCCAGCCCAGTGAGCGCGCACCGGCGCGAGACACCAACGATGCCAAATTTCTGCAACTGACACTCGACTCCACCGCACCGACCACCGTGACGACCACCAGCGACCGCAACGTCGTGGTCAAGGGCACGGTGAAGAACGTCGGTGACCGTCCCGTCGAGGACGTCGGAGTGAGGCTGCAGCGCGCTCCCGCGATCGACTCCAGTTCGGACGTGCGCGCAGCACTCGATTTCGACCAGGCTGTTTTCGACACGGTCGGCGAATTCGACACCGTCGCCACCACCCTCGACACCGGCCAGTCCAAGCAGTTCACGCTCACCCTGCCGCTCCGGAGCACAACCGGGTTGTCCCTCGACATCACCGAACCCGGCGTCTACCCGATGCTCGTCAACGTGAACGGCACCCCGGAGTACGGCGGTGCCGCCCGACTCGACGACGCACGCTTCCTGCTCCCTGTCCTCGGTGTGCCGGCCGCAGCCGAATCGAACGCCACAGCCGGAACCCCCAGTTCGTCGGCCACGGCCGTCGTTCCCCCCGACACATCCGCCCCGATCGGCGTCACGCTCATGTGGCCGCTGGCCGACGCTCCCCGACTCGTCGGCGGAATCCCGGGCGCGGTCAACGAGCCGGTACGCCTGATCGACGACGAACTTGCCACCGAACTTTCCGACGGCGGACGTCTGGACGCGTTGGTCGATGCGGTGGAGAACGCCACCAAACCCGAAAGCGATACCGATCGCCGCGTCACGGATGCGCTCTGCCTGGCAATCGACCCCGACCTTCTGATCACCGTCGAGAACATGACTCGCGGATACCTCGTCGCGGACAACTCGTCCGATCCCACCGGGCCGTCGCACGAAGGCCGCGGCAGCGACGCCGCCAACCAGTGGCTCGGCCGGGTGAAGACGCTCGCCTCCTCGATGTGCACGACGGCGGTTCCCTTCGCGCAGGCCGATCTCGCCGCGGTCACCTCGGTGGCCAATCCGGAGTTGACGGCTACCGCGCTCGCACGCCCGGCGGACATCGTCGACAACATCCTCGGCGTGACCTCGTTGCGAGATTTCGTCTGGCCCGATTCGGGTGTCCTCGACTCGGCCACTGCAGAGGTGCTGAGCGTGAATCCCACCACAGCGATGGTGGCTGACACCTCCGTCGACTCGGCGGCCCCGCAACTGTCGTCGCGGATAACCGGCTCACTCGACGCGCTTGCCTTCGACACCTCGGCAGCCGCAGCCTTGGCCGCCACCGGCTCGGAGCCGCAGGTCCCGTCGTACATCCCCGACGACACCGCGCCGACCATCGACATCGAATCGCGCAGCGCCCGGCGTCAGGACGCGCTGGGGGCGATGGCCTGGGCCGCGCTGACACCGACGTCGCTGCCGCGCAATCAGATCTTCGCGCCGCCGCAACTGTGGACCGCCGACAGCAACGACGCCACCGCGGTGCTCTCGATGCTCGCGACCCTCATCCGGTCAGGGCTCGCCTCACCTCAGGCCCTGCCGGCACTGCTCGGCAGACAACCGGGCGCGACGGACGCCGCCACTCTCGACTACCCGGACCGGGCTACCCAGGACGGTCCGCAGACGTCCGTCGTCGAGACCGCAACCACCCAACTTCCGCGTATCGACGGGCTCGAAGCATCGCTGGTGGACGATCCGGCGGCTTCGCTCACCCCCCGGGGATTCACGGCGCCGCTCCGCGAAGATCTACTCCGCTCGATGACCTTGGCCGGGCGCCGCAACGTCGACTCCGCGTCGGTCAATCGGGCGGAGCGCGCTGCGACCATCCGCGCCGACAACGTCACCGAAGCCGTCGACGGGATGTACCGGGCCGTCAGTGTCGTGTCGCCGGGCGGCGTCTACACACTCGCGTCGGGGCAGAGTCCGCTCCTGCTGGTCGCGCGCAACGAACTGCCCATCGCCATCAACGTCGACCTGCGTGTGGAAGCCCCACCCGAAATGCAGATCAGTGACATCGGTCCCAAACAGCTGCCGCCGCGAGGTAGCCGACAGTTGACTGTGCCCGCGGAAATGAACGATTCTCGCAAGCTGGAAGTCAACTTCTCGCTGACCACGACAGATGGCCGCCAATTGGGTACGCCGACCAGCGTGACCGTACGGTCGAATGCGTACGGTCGTCCCCTGGCCGCCGTGACGGCGACAGCGGGAGGGTTGCTGCTGTTCCTGGCAGGGCGACGGCTGTGGCATCGATTCAAGGGTCAGCCGGACCCAGCAGATGAAGGGTACGAACGCTCATGACCGGGAATCCACCCGAGGAGGGTCGCCGCTCGGCGATCACCCGCAAGAGTGCCACGACCCGCTCGCATCCTCGGATGCCACCGTGGGAGCGCGGCTACCCGATTCAGCCGGTCAACCCGGACGCACGTTTCGACGACGCACCCACCATGACCATCCCGGTGATCCGCGACTACCCCCGGTACCGCGAAGCCGAGATGGAATTCGCCGATCGGCAGACGACCACGTCGGACGAGTTCGACACCGACGCTCATGTCCAGGCCGGGGAGCGCAAGGAGACCAACTCTCGACTCCTCGCGGCAACCGGTTCCATCGCGATTGCGACGCTGACGAGCCGCATCACTGGGTTCGCCAAGCAGTTGATGATCCTGATGGTCCTCGGCCCCGCCATCGCCAGTTCGTTCACCGTCGCCAGCCAGATCCCGAACATGATCGCGGAACTGGTTCTGGGCGCCGTGCTGACCGCGATCGTCGTTCCCGTGCTGGTTCGCGCCGAACGGGAGGACACCGATCACGGCGAAGCGTTTGTCCGACGCCTCTTCACCGCGTCGCTTGTGCTACTCGGTATGGCCGCGCTGCTCGCGACCCTGGCAGCACCCGTACTCACCAAATACGTCTTCCTGTCCGAAGACGGCAAGGTCAGCACCGACCTGACCACCGCGCTGTCGTATCTGCTTCTGCCGGCAATCCTGTTCTACGGGCTGTCAGCGCTGTTCACAGCGTTTCTGAACACCAGACAGATCTTCAAGCCCGGAGCCTGGGCTCCCGTACTCAACAACGTCGTCGTCCTCGTGGTGCTCGTGGTCTATCGCCTGACTCCGGGTGAGATCTCGCTGAATCCAGTCTCGATGGGCGATGCAAAACTGCTCACCCTCGGTATCGGCATCACCATCGGCGTCATCGTGCAGGCCGCCAGCCTGATCCCCGCGCTTCGCCGCGAGAAGATCTCACTCAAGCCGCTGTGGGGTCTCGACGATCGCCTGCGCCAGTTCGGCGGCATGGCCGTCGCCATCGTCTTGTACGTCCTGATCAGCCAGATGGGCATGATCTTCGCGACCAAGATTTCCTCACATGCCGACGAGGCCGGCCCCGCCATCTACAGCCAGGCCTGGTTGCTCCTGCAGCTCCCGTACGGCGTGCTCGGAGTGACGGTTCTGACCGCGATCATGCCGCGCCTGAGCCGCAACGCTGCGGCCGACGACACCCCGGCCGTCGTGGATGATCTGTCGGTCGCGACGCGTCTGACCATGATCACGCTGGTTCCGATCATCATGTTCCTGACTTTCATGGGGCCGCAGGTCGGTGAAGCGCTCTACGGTTACGGCCGCTTCGGACCCGAACAGGCCGAACGACTCGGTACCGCCGTGAGCTGGTCGGCGTTCACGTTGATTCCGTACGCGCTGGTCCTGATCCAACTTCGAGTGTTCTACGCCCGCGAACAGGCCTGGACGCCGACGTGGATCGTTCTCGGCATCACTGCAGTGAAGATCGCTTTCTCGGCACTGGCTCCGGTCTTCGCCTCCAACAGCGATCAGGTCGTGATCCTGCTCGGTGCGGCCAACGGCCTCGGCTACATCGCTGGCGCCGTCATCGGCGGATACCTCCTGCACCGCAGCCTCGGAAACCTGCAGATGGCCAACGTGGGCAAGACGGTCTGGTCCGTCGTACTCGCCTCGCTGGCCGGTTCGCTGACCATGCTCGCGGTCGACCGATTCCTCGGATTCGATCAACTCACCGAGCGTTTCGGCGGACCCGGCTCGATGGTTCGCGTCGCCGTCGGCGGCATCCTGATGCTCGCGATCACCTTCACGATTCTGTACTTCAAGAAGGTTCCGGAAGTTCTGTCGGTAACGGTTGCGGTCTCCCGCAAGATTCGTTCACTGACAGGTCGCGCCGAACCGGACACACGTAACAACACCGACGACGACGTCACCGAGCTGATTCCTGCAATCAGAACGGAATCAAACGAGCACGAACGACCGGGTGCGCTCCCGTACCCTGGTCATGGGCGTACAGGATCGCAACCCGCGCGTATTCGGGGACGGGCTATCGATGGAGAAGGAGCGAGGGTGAGCGACGACAACGTTTCCGGCAACAAGAGTGCCGGGACTTCTGCCGTGAAAGCGTCCGAACAGAAGTCAACGGCATCGTCGGGCACACCTGCATCCACGAGTTCCTCCGCATCTGTCGGCCAGAAGCCGCAGCAGGGTCAGAAGCCACAGCAGCCTGCCCAGCGGCCGGTCCAGAAGCCACAGCAGCCGGTGCAGAAGGCCGCTCCGCCGGTGCCTCCGGTCAGTGTGTCCAAGACACCTTCGGCGCCCGTGTCGAAGGCACCTTCAGCACCTGTGTCGAAGACACCCGCACCGAAGACGCCTGCGCCGGACAAAAAGGCACCCGAATCTCAGAAAACGGCTGCCGCTCAGACTCCGCCCGCTGCGCCTCGTACGTCTGCCGCCGGATCCGCATCACGACCGGCACAGCGACCGATGCCCCGTGGACCCAAGCTCATCCCCGGCGCATCTGTCGCCGGCGGACGCTACCGTCTGCTCGCCCCGCACGGCGGAACCCGCGGACTGCAATTCTGGGAAGCTCTCGACGTCAAGCTCGACCGTGAAGTAGCCCTGACGTTCGTCGACGCCGATCAGCGCGGCGACGACGACAGCCAGTCCGGACCGCAGGCGGTTCTCTCACGCACTCTGCGCCTGGGACGAATCAACTCGCCCGGTCTGGCTCGCGTCCTCGACGTCGTCCGCGGAAGCTCGGGCGGAATCGTCGTCGCCGAATGGACTCCCGGTCGCTCGCTGCGTGAAATGGCCGAGACGACGCCGTCGCCGATCGGTGCAGCGCGCGCCATCCGCGCCCTCGCGGCCGCTGCCGAGGCCGCTCATCGTACCGGCGGTGCGCTGTCCATCGATCACCCTGACCGCGTTCGCATCAGCATCAACGGTGACGCCGTACTGGCGTTCCCCGCGACGCTTGCCGACGCCGATTCCACCAGCGACGTCCGCGGCCTCGGCGCCATGCTGTACTCGCTCATCACGGCACGCTGGCCGCTCGCCGAACCGTCCGCCGGTCCCGTCGGTGGTCTGCTTCCCGCCGGCCGCGGCGCCGACGGCAACATCGTCGAACCTCGGGTCGTCCGTCCGGAGGTCCCGTTCGACATCTCGGCCGTTGCGGTTCGAGCTTTGCAGTCGGAGAGTGGAATCCGCACTGCTGCCACCGTGCAGCACATCCTCGATCAGGCGTCCGTCGTCAACGACAAGACGGAAATGATTCCGGCACTTCGTCTCGGCCACCGCGAGCAGGGAGCGTCGGGTCATGCACTGAACGACCCGGAAGCCATCGAGGCCGAGAAGAAGAAGTCGACGCGGATGCTCGCGGCACTGACGGCGCTCGGCGTCTTCACCGTGATCGTCCTGATTCTCCTTGTGGTGTGGGTTGCGAGCTTCCTCTCGGGCGGCAGTAACGACACCCCGCTCAGCGAGCAGAGTTTCGGATTGACCACCGAAGCCACTGCGCCCGAGAACAATTCACCTGCCCCCGCACCGGCGGCGGCAACCGTGCCGGTAGCCGCCTCGGCCGTAACAGTGTTCTCACCCCAGGGCACGCCGGACCAGCCGGCGACGGCGAAGAACGCCATCGACGGCAATCCAGCCACCGCATGGTCGTCGGACTCGTACTTCCAGCCCTTCCCATCACTGAAGAACGGCGTCGGCCTGATGGTGACGCTCGCCGATGCGGCCAACCTGAAGAACATTGCGATCACGTCTGATTCGCCCGGAACCGTCGTTGAAATCCGTTCTGCCCCTTCTGCGAATACTTCGCTGGATCAGACCAAGGAAATCGGATCCGGTGTACTGAAGAACGGTGTGACCGACATTCCGCTCTCGTCGGACGGCTCGGGTCAGTATGTCCTGGTTTGGATTACGCAGCTCAGCACCGAATCCGGACAAAACCAGACATCCATCTCGGAGATTGCATTCACTGCTGCAAAGTGATCGCCCTTGGCCCGTCTGAAACCTACCGACTGGGCTAATATCCGCCCGTGCACAGTTATCGGGGGGGCACCGGGGGCGGAGCCGGAAAATTCGAATCCAGAAGTTTCGAGAACACAAATCTCGAGACGACGGATTTCGAATTGTTGACTGCTCATGTGGCAGGCGATCGGCATGCGTTCCGTGAACTTCTGACCCGGCATCAGGATCATCTATGGCACGTTGCCCGGCGTACGAGCTACTCGGACGAGGACGCGGCAGACGCGCTCCAGGAGGGTCTGCTGTCCGCGCACCGCAAGGCGTCGAAGTTCCGCGGCGACGCGGCGGTGCGAAGCTGGCTCCACACCATCGTGGTCAACGCCTGGAATACCAGGTCAGAAGCTCAAGAGAGCCCCTCGGTACGCAGAGGGTACGCAGTAGATCCAAATGCCTCACCGAGAAGACCACTCGCGGCCTTGCGAGTGCGATCCTCAGCCTTCGGCCACAGGTGGCTGTACGTGTCCAAGGTGACGGATGCCGACGAGTGCCCGAGAGCGCGCTGAACGGTCACCACGTCGCACCCTGCAGCAATCAGACCCGACGCGAAGTAGTGCCGCAGGGAGTGCAGCTTGACGTCCGCAATGCCTGCCGCAGCCTTCGCTTTGCGCCAGCGCCCACCGACCATGTTGTTTTCCATCGGGTTGCCGTTGAGCCCCTCGAACATCCAGCGTTGCGGATTGTCGCCGGGTACGTGCAAGCGGATGTGCTCGGCCGCCATGTCGATGAGTTCCTTGGGCGCCGCGATCACTCGCTCGCTGCCGTACTTCGGAGGGCGAATCTCGACGACGCCGCTACGGATCCGCTGCGCCTGACGCTCGACGTGAATGTCTCGTCGCAGGAAATCGAAGTCCGCGACCTGCAGCGCAGAGGCCTCGCCAGATCGGAGGCCGGCAAAAGCGCACAGTGCGACGAACAGCGTGAATCGATTCTCTGCGCACAGAATTAGCTTGCCGACCTGCTCGCTGGTCGGAATGACCATGGCAGCCTCAGCGCGCCGCGTACGGGGGAGTTTGACGCCCTGGCTCGGGTCGGACGCGAGTGCCTTGTCACGTATGGCTGCTTTGAGAATGGCGCGCACGTTCATCATCCGCGACTTGATCGTCGACGGAGCGAGAGGCTGATCCTGCATCTTCTTGACCCATGCCTCGAAGTGGCTCGCCCGCAGGTCAGCCATGGCTACGTCACGGAACGGAACAGTCCGGTCGAGACGATCATTCTCACGCCGCGTGTGATGCACCCAGACCTGCCGCGGCGCCCACTCGGCATAGAAGCTACCAAAGGTGATCTGACCGCGTACGGGGTCGATGTAGTTGCCGGTGACCTGACTCGCCACGATGTCATCGAGCCACTTCTGAGCATCAACCTTGCGATCGAATCGCTTCGTGCGCTCACGGCTCTCGTCATCGACATACCTTGCACGCCAACGCTTTCCAGCTCCATGTAGTTTCGACTCGACCTTTTGATCTTTGCCGTCGACGCGAACCGTCTTCCACCACAGATCCTCGACGCCAGCGCGGCGGTTACGCTTCGGCGTCATCGCCGCCGACCATTCCGAGCCGATCAAGTAGGTGATTCAGAACAGTCTGGGCGGCCTTGAATTCCGCAGGTGAAACGCTTGCCACAGCAATGTTGGCCGAACTTCCGTCGATGAATAGCTCACCCTCGAACTCCGTTGCGTCCTGTATCTCCTGCAACAGGTCGGCCGCAGCCTGTTCGCGGGAGGCTTCACCGTTTCGATCGAAGAGCTCCTGCATTCCGAGCGTGTGAGCAACGTCGACGACGAGCGAAACAATTGAGTCCGCTGCGCGCGTGTAAGAAGCGACCGTATTCGCCACAAGCCCTGCTTCCGAGAATCCGGTCGGCGCGAATAGGAACAGGTCGAATTGCAGGAATCTGGAGAGGGCAATCCCCTCGCTAAGGCGAGGTTCTCGCTGGTTGTTCTCAAGCCTGGTCACGGCACTCGCATCGAGCGGCACTCCAAGTTCTGACATCTTTACCGCGAGCGCTCGCTGGCTGAGTCCGAGCCTGTTCCTGCCTTGCCGAATCGCGTCGCCGAGCGTGCGGGGATGTTCGTCGACTGCGCGATTCCGTTGAACGTCACTCTTCGCATGTTTCATGGGCGCAACACTAATGCTTGACAGCAACACAAATCAATGCCAGCATTCAACCTGTTGCAAACATGCATCACTGTTGCGTCACTGAAACAGAGGAGTGAACTGGTGACAACCTCACAAGCGTCCGGTCCCGTCGAGATCGAAGTGGTGGAGCGGTACCTGACCACGAAGCAGGTCAGTGAGACGACTGGTCTTCCGCTCGGAACACTGCGCTACTGGCGGCATATCGGAGAAGGGCCCGAGTCAATGACGCTGGGCAGGAAACGAGTCGTCTACAAGTTGTCGAAGCTGAATGAGTGGCTGGCCGCGCAGGAGGACAACAACGTGCGCGGCGGTGTGGCGTAGTGCGCACAATCCCCACCACGAAAAGCGCCCTCGACGCCGACCAGGGCATCGAGGGCAGTGAGACCCGCACCAACACTCACGAAAGAACGGATTCAGCCGTGACTGTACCAACATTTCCGACATCTGCCGAGGTGCTCGCCTTGCTGAAACCCGACAGCAGCGAGATGACGAATCTTGTCATTCGACCGCTCGGGTCAGGAGCGCAGCAGTGTGTCGTGGTCCTCGATCGTCACGACCAGCGCGATGAAGACGGCGCGCCGATTCCCGCAGTGTTCAGCCTCAACTTCCGTGGCATCGATGCGAACTATCCCGAGATTCACCCGTCCGGCATCCCCGCACTGATCGACACACTGACTGAGATGCATCGGGCATGGCTCTATCTGGACCCGGAGAACTTCGCATGAGCGCGACACTGGGGCGGACCGTCAAAGCGGCAATCATGCTGTCGGGCATGACGATTGCCGAAGTTGGCCGAATGATTGACCTGACCGCTTCGTCGATGAGTCGACGGACGTCAGGCAGGGTGCCTTTCAAGTGCGACGAGATCGTACGGATTGCGATCGTTCTTGAGGTATCGGTACGGGATCTGTTGGCGGATTGGGAAGCCGAGAAGGGCAGGGCCGTCTTGTGACCATCACTGAGGGACTTCTCGCCGCGCTCCTGGTTGGTCAGTCGATCGCATGGCTCATCACCGACTACCGACGATTCGATCCGAGAGGTGGTGGCAACTAACCGTGACCGACCAGCCAGTGGAAATCGACGCATCGGAGGGGCTTCTTACCTCCGGTCCGATTGAGCGATTCGAGTGGGAGCGAATCATCCGGCGTGTGAGCATGCCGCCCACGACGATGCTCATGGCACTGACACTGGCAACCTATGCCGACATCGACGGAACCCGCGTCCGGCCTAGCTCCGAGCGGCTCGCGCGAGTCACTGGCACCTCACCCGCAACGGTCGGCCGCACGTTGTCATGGCTGCGCAAACACGGCTTGATCGGACTCGTAAAGCAAGGGAACCGGTGGGCCAAACAAGCCAACGAATACCAGCTTTCGATCCCCATGAATCTGCTCGATATGGATCTGCTGCCACCAGACGAACGCACTGAGTCTGGAGATCACTGATGAGCCCTAGACAGTTATCCACAGGTGACGGTCTACAGCTCACCCATGAGTCCCAGAGTTATTGCGCTCCAGAAAGTCTGGAGCTCATTTGGAGACAGTCTGGAGCTCATCTGACCCAAGTCTGGAGCTCATTTAGCAAAGTCTGGAGCTCACCCATGAGCGCCCACCAGACCAATATCACCAGACCAGTAATCACAAAGCCACTGACCAACTCAAAGTCCCGGCTTGAGAACGCAACTAACTGACCGCGTGCGAGTAGCGAAGGAGGCAAAGAAATGATTGATCGATTCGGGGAGGAAATCGACGACGAACCGACCCCGGCACCGCGATCGCAGTTGGCCCACAATCCAGCCTGCCGAAACGGATGGCTCGGCGCGGACCTCGACGGCCGGATGATCCCGTGCCTGACATGCAAGCCGCACTTGCGCACCACCGTGCACACGAACGACTTCGGCATCCGATGACCGAACCCAAACTGCGAGGGTCGAAGTACGCACCCGCGCCGATACCGCTCATCGCCACACTCGTGGACGAACGCCTCACCGGCGCAGCCTGCCAAGGGATGGCACCACTGTTCGACGCCTACGTCGACCACGAGACCACCGAACAACGCGAGTACCGACACCACCGCGCAAAAACGATCTGCCTCCGCTGCCCGGTCCGCGCCGAGTGCACCGTCGCAGCAACAGAACACGACGCGTCCGGCATCTGGAACGGATGCCTGCAGGAATCCACCACACGAACGAAGGACACAGCATGAACTCCACCCGACCACAGCATCTGGTTGCTATCGATCTCCACGCAGACGGAAGCCTGCCCGACGACCCCGCGCACCCGAGTATCGACGGCGCGGCGCGCTACCCGGTCGGAGTCCAGGGAACCTGCCTACTGCGACATGACGCCACTGACGAGTTCGTCAACGTGCGCGTGGCCGGCGTCTATGTCGACGACGGACTCACCGGAACCATCGTGGAACTCGGCCCCTGGTCGATGAGCCCCCTCGAAGCGAAGCAGTTGGGCGAAACGCTTCGCGACCTCGCAGCCGCTACAGATTCCCGACTCGCCTGACGAGAGGTAGGGGGTTCAGATCTCAAGCGAGCCCTCTACCACCTGACTCCCTTCGCTGGGCAGTCAGGTCTTCTCTCCCCGAAGTTTTTTCCACCACAGCACTCGGAAGGTGAACCCATGCCCGACCAGAACGCTCGACCGATGAACGACACCGACAAGACCCGCGCACTGCGATTGGTCCTCGCTGCCGTACGCAAAGATCTGCACGCCGCGCACGTCGTGTTCGGCGAACTCGACACCGGAGACGACGCTCTCAATCTCGCGATGGCCGTGGCGGACATCGCATCCGTTGCCCTCGAAAAGGGACTCGGAACCGAAAACGCCGAGACTGCTTTGCTTTCCGACCTCCACACACTGCTAAGCTGATCGCGGAAGTTCAAGTGCTGTCAGGGGTGTAGGCAGAGCGGTAACCGTCCCCGAGGTTCGACCGATCATCGAACGCCCGGTGTGACCACGACCAGCTCGCCTGCACGCCAGCACAATCCACAAGACCCGGTGTCAGACCATCGGTACACGGAGAGCGTCAACCCGTCCGCCCCTGAGGTCACGTGAAAGAACGTGACGCCCAGCGAGGCCAGCGGTCAAGCCTTCCAATCCGCCCGTCTCCCAGGCGCACCCACATTCATTTCTGCCCAGGAGTACACACCATGAATCTCAAGGAAAAGCGCGCCGCTGCGCTCACCAAGGCCAACGCCATCGTCGACGGCGCAAAGGCTGCCGGTACCGAACTGAGCGCCGAACAGGCCGAAGCGGTACAGGTGCTCATTGCCGAAATTGAGACCCTCGACGCGAGCATCGCGAAAGCCTCCGATGCTGCTGCCATTCTCGGCAAGCTCGACGCCATCGCCGACGAGAGCGCCGAAGCGGCAAGCGAGACCGGAAGTGCAGACGCTAAGGGATTCCTCAACGTGTCCGCCAAGTCGTTCGCCAAGCTCGGCCGCCGCGCCGCTCAGGGCATGATCGCAGGCGGACCCGACGACGACATCCTCGATTCCCATTTCGGCGCCAAGGGTCGCTCGCTCGCTCGACGTTCCTTCGGCACCAAAGCTCTTTTGCCGAGCGGTGAGACCGCGGTATCGGTCACGGTGTCCCCGAACATCGTCACCGACGCACGACCTCTCTCCGAGCTGCTCGCCACGATCCCCGTCGTCAAGCAGTCCTCGCCGGTGTTCCGGTTCCTGCGCCAGACTGCGCGCACGAACAACGCGGCCGTCGTCAAATCCGGTGACACCAAGCCGACCTCGGTGTACGGACTGACCCCCGTCGAGGGCGAACTGAAGGTCATCGCGCACCTGTCCGAAGGCATCGACAAGTACAGCCTCGAGGACGTGACCAACCTCGAACAGTTCGTCACCGACGAGATGATCTACGGCCTGTACCGCGCACTCGAGAATCAGGTTCTCAACGGTGTCGGTGAGGTCACCGGACCGCCCGCCAAGAACGAGCTGACCGGCCTGCTGAACACGTCCGGCATCCAGACGCAGGCGTTCGTGACGGACCTGCTGACCACGACCCGCAAGGCCGTGACCGCAGTCGAGAGCATCGGCCACACCGCTGGCACGTTCGTTCTCAGCCCCGCCGATTGGGAGACCCTCGAACTCGCCCGCACCGAAACGGCCGGCAGTCTCGAACTCGGTGGCCCGGTCGATCGTGCGAAGCGCACCTTGTGGGGAGTGAACATCGCGATCTGCACGGCACTGCCGGCCAAGACCGCAGTGCTGCTCGACCCGACCGCCCTCGCCGTCGACACTGACGCGAACGTGGAACTGAAGTGGGACAGCTCCGGCGACAACTTCGACAAGAACCTGATGCGTGCCCGCGTCGAGTCTCGCTACCACCTGTCGGTGTACCAGCCACTCGGCGTCGTGAAGATCGCCACCGCAGCCTGACCCCGGCCGCACAACGAAGCACCCCGGCTCAGAAACGAGTCGGGGTGCTTTGCTGTCAAGGCAGGGAGGGGGCTCGCAATCACGGCGATCCAGCTGGACGGACCACTTCCACCGGTTACTGGTTCTCTCCCTCCTCGGCCATGACCGGGCTCGCGCGCGCGATATCACGACTCACCTTCTTCGCGCTGGCACGAAAAGGCGGGCTGAAGGGTGTCGGTAGAACCGACACCCTTCTCGACGCAGTTACCTAAAAGCGTCGATTTCCACACACGACAATCGGTTTACCGGTTCGTGTTGCCAAGTATTCGATTTTCCCGATACTGCGCCATAAGACGCCACACAGCCGCGAAGTTTGCGGCCGACTTGTGCGTCGATGCCTTCTCCCTGAGACACCGTCGGCCTGCAACGACGTGTCTCAAATAGGAAGATTCTCCGCCACATGTGAGGCGCTGGACCACGACGCGGCATCCCCTGTCGACAGTAACCACTAGAATCACTACCGGACCGATACCAATCGGTCTGGAAACGCCGAGGCCCTGCCAGAGCGGACTCCAGCAGGGCATCGGGATGTCTTTGGTCGGACGCCCCGAAGCTTAGGCGAACGCGCGCCTCCGCGTAACCCCCGGGGGCAGTGTTTTGTGCTGTGGGCCACTCGTGCATCGACTCGCGTCTCCTCGTCCTACATGTAGGAGGCTCGACAATGACAGGGATTGAAGAAGGCCATCAAGTGAGTTCGGTACCGGCACAGCAGCCGACCGGCGAGTTCATCGTCTACCAAACTGAGGACGGACGTACGAAGGTCCATCTCCAGACGTACGACGGCACGGTGTGGCTCTCGCAGCGACAGATCTCCGAACTGTTCGACAAGAGTGTGCCCACGATAAATGAGCACATCAAGAATGTTTACGCAGATGGCGAGTGTGTGACGGAGGCAACTATTCGGAAATTCCGAATAGTTCAATTTGAGGGTGGGCGCGAAGTCACGCGCGAGGTGGACGTGTACAACCTCGACGTTGTAATGGCGGTCGGCTACCGGGTGCGGTCACAGCGCGGAACCCAGTTCCGTCAGTGGGCTACGACAGTGCTGAGTGAGTACCTGATCAAGGGCTTCGCGATGAATGATGAGCGCCTCAAGGATCCGGTTGGCCAGGACTACTTCGCAGAGCTCCTTGAGCGAATTCGGGACATCCGTGCTTCAGAGGCTCGGTTCTACGAGCAGATCCGGGATATTTTCGCCACCAGTGCCGACTACGACAAGAAAAGTCCTGAGACGGCACGCTTCTTCCAGCAGATCCAGAACAAGCTCCACTTCGCGGTCGCGGGCCAGACCGCACCGGAGATCATCGCACTTCGTGCCGATCCCTCAGCGCCCAACATGGGTGTCCAACACTTCAAGGGTGGCAGGCCCACGAAGCAGGAAGCGAAGGTAGCGAAGAATTACCTGACAAGTGATGAATTGAGGGTGCTCAACAGGTTCACGACGATGTTCTTGGACTACGCCCAAGATCAGGCCGAGCGCCGCAACTCGATGACGATGGCCGCGTGGGCTGCGCAAACCGACAAGTTCATCGCCTTCAATGATTATCCAGTCCTGACCGACAGTGGCCGGGTATCGCGAGCTCGTGCCGATGAATACGTCAACGAACGGTACGAGCTCTTCAACAAGCAGCGCTTGGCGGCTTCACGCGGCAACGCGCTGGAAGGAGAGGTGCTCGAGATGCAGAAGATCGAGCGTCAGATCCTCGCAGCCCAGCACTCGCTGCAGCGCAGCTAGTAAGGCTCGAGAGATGGGGGCAGTCGTTTTACTGCTCCCATCTTTGAGGCCCTCAGTACGCAGAGGGTACGCAGTAGATCCGAAACGGGCCGAACCTCGCCAACGGTAGAAACACACTGCTCCGCAGGTCAGACGGCTGATCTCATCTAGTCAATCCTCACCAACGCCCGAGAACGCGTGCGTGGTCAATGCCTGCCTTGACCGGATCCGACGCAACAAATCACGGGCCGCGTTCTCTCTGTCTTCCGAGAATGCGGAGGAACCTCGAGATCACCGCGACTATGCAGCGACAGTGGACATGAGCCTGACCGTCGAACAGGCACTGGCATCGCTGCCCCCTGAGCAGCGTGCTGCCGTCGTCGCCGTCGATGTCGAGGGGTATCCGGTAGCCGAGGCCGCCGAAAGATTGGGAGTGCCCGTAGGGACCGTCAAGAGTCGCTGCGCCCGCGCCCGAAAGCGCCTCGCCGCCCAGTTGGAGGACTTTCGCGAAGGCGGGAACCATTCGTGAACCGGCCGCGTCCTATCTTGTAAGCGTCCACACCGACTGCCGAGGGAGGGTTCATGACAGATCCGTCTGTCCGCGTTCCGTCTCCTCCGTTTTCGGAAGACCTCTTGGCGGATCTTCACGCCGGCGTTCTCGATTCCGAAACCAGTGCATTGCTGTGGCCGCTGGTACACGCCGACCCCGCCGCCCATGCATTTGTCACCACTCTCGACGGTGTCACAGCATCACTTGCGGCACTGAACTCACGCGAGACCCCTCACGACCGGATCCCGAATTCGCTTGCTGAGCGGATCAATTCGGCACTCGATTCACAGTCCAGCCACGTCGATCCGCCTGCAGAGACAACCGTCGTGCCGTTCCGGCGGCGCCCACAAACGTGGGTTCTCGGTGCCGCTGCAGCCGTAGCGGTGGCTTTCGTGATCGTTGTGATCGGAACCCGAGATTCCGAACCTGCCGAAAGCGTTGTCGCTCAACCGAGCACACCGGCGACGTCTGCTGTCGACGATCCGGATTCGGTGTCGCTGCTCTCACTCATCGGATCCAAAAATCTTGGACCACTGAATGATCCGTCCAAACTGGCCGGCTGCCTACGTGCCAACGACATCGACGAGGGCAGGCCTCTGCTCGGTTCGGGTGAGGTACGCATCGACGGGGCGCCGGCGATAGTCCTACTCTTCGCGGGATCGCAACCGCGTCAGATCACTGCTTTGACTGTCGGCACCGACTGCAGCGAGAGCAATCCGAATACGTTGTCGGTCAAGAACATCGGCTGACCTCGAGGGTCAGCGCGGCGTTGCGGCGGGTAGCAGGAGTTCGAGAATTCTCCCGCGCAATGCATCCGTATCGTCCTCGACCGCTATCAGACTCGAGAACATCGCTGCTCCGGCCGCCAAAACCAGCACGGCCTTGGCGTCGAGCAGCGCCGATTCGGCATCTTCGGCGTCCTGAAGGAAGAGTTGCGTACTCGGCCCACTGAACCCGCGCCACAATTCGTTGCGCAGATCGTCATGGTCGCGCAATGCTGCCAGCAGTCCCGGCGACGCGGCGCGAACCTCGGGCCGCGAGAAGAGTTGGGCACTTCCCTCCACCACCCAACGGATCCAGCCGTCGCGATCGGTGCCCTCGAACGGCGTCAGGTCAGGTGTTGCGCCCAGGATCGATCCGAGCACGAGGTGCGCCTTCGACGGCCATCGACGCGACATCGAGGCCCGACTGACCCCTGCCCGTGCCGCGATCGCGCGGAGACTGAGTTGCTCCCAACCGACCTCGAGGAGCATCGCTCGGGTGACCTCGAGAACTGTGTCGTCGATGCGTGGGTCTCGTGGGCGACCTGATCCTGTGGCATTCATCGTGTCGAATTGTCGGACAGATTGGGAGAAGGCGCTATATCGTCACATATACGAGTCCACTGGCATCGTAATGATCAGGCCGCCGCAGGAAGCAGAAAATGACCACAGCGCCCACACCGTCGATATTCGAACCCGCACGTCTCGGCCCTCTGACCTTGCGCAACCGCATCGTCAAAGCTGCCACTTTCGAGGGTGTCATGCCCAGGGGAGCGGTCTCCGAAGATCTGATCAACTTCCACGCCGAAGTGGCCCGCGGCGGAGCCGCGATGACCACCGTCGCCTACTGCGCCGTCTCACCGGGTGGACGAGTGCACCGCGACACCCTTGTCATGGACGAGCGCGCACTACCCGGTCTGCGCAGACTGACCGATGCCGTCCACACCGAAGGCGCACTGGCCGCGGCGCAGATCGGCCACGCGGGGCTCGTCGCCAACACGCTCTCCAACAAGACGAAGACTCTGGCGCCGTCGACCCGGCTGAGTCCGCCGGCGATGGGCCTCGTCAAAGGCGCGACACTTGCCGAACTCGACGGTGTTGTCGCCGACTTCGAACGGACCGCCCGCGTCGCCGTGGACGCGGGATTCGACGCCATCGAGGTCCATCTCGGTCACAACTACCTACTCAGTTCGTTCATGAGCCCCAATTTGAACAAACGCCATGATCGATACGGCGGCAGCGTCGCCAAGCGCGCGGAGTATCCGCGTCGAGTCATCGAAGCGGTGCGACGAGTTGCTGGATCCACCGTGGCGGTCACCGCGAAATTCAACATGTCTGACGGGGTTCCGAAGGGTCTGTGGCTCGACCAGAGCCTGCCGATCGCACAGATCCTCGAAGACGACGGGCATCTTGACGCGATGCAATTGACCGGTGGCAGTTCACTTCTCAACGGAATGTACTTCTTCCGCGGCGAGGTCCCACTCGCAGAATTCGTTGCTTCCCAACCCAAGCTCGTCGGGTACGGGCTGAAGTTCTACGGTCCCAAAATCTTTCCGACTTACCCGTTCGAAGAGGGATTCTTCCTTCCCTTCGCCCGTCAGTTCCGGCAGGCGCTGAAGATGCCGCTGATCCTGCTCGGCGGCATCAACCGCGTCGACACCATCGAGCACGCACTGGATGAAGGATTCGAGTTCGTCGCCATGGCGCGTGCGCTCCTCAGGGACCCGCAACTGGTCAACAAATTTCAGGCCGAGAGCGTCGACGAGGGACTGTGTATTCACTGCAACAAGTGCATGCCCACCATCTACACCGGCACGCGCTGTGTGGTTCGGGACGCGCTGGTCGTTCGGGAGGCACTGCGCTCTGCCCAATGAACCCCGCGCTGTGAGCTGCGGACTGTGAGCCACTTTCCAGCCGAGTGCGGGAACAACACCCCTTATCCTGGTGTTGATCGGTACGGCTCTCCAAGAAGCGGAGGGTCTGCACTCACTATTGGAAGGCTCGCATGACCACCCAGCTGGAAAACACGCCCGCGGTCCACGACGTCATCATTGTCGGTTCCGGACCGGCCGGTTACACCGCTGGTGTCTACACCGCGCGTGCTGAGCTCCAGCCCGTGCTCTTCGAGGGAACCCAGTTCGGTGGCGCCCTCATGACCACCACCGAGGTCGAGAACTTCCCCGGATTCCGCGAAGGAATCATGGGCCCCGACCTGATGGAACAGATGCGTGAGCAGGCACTTCGCTTCGATACCGATATCCGCACCGAGGACGTCGAGGAAATCGACCTGAGCGGCCCGATCAAGACGGTCGTCGCGAACGGCGAAACGTACGCCGCACACGCGATCATCCTCGCCATGGGCGCGGCAGCGCGTTACCTAGGGATTCCCGGCGAAGAGCGTCTCCTCGGCCGCGGCGTCAGCGCCTGCGCCACCTGCGACGGCTTCTTCTTCCGCGACCAGGACATCGTCGTGGTCGGCGGCGGCGACTCCGCGATGGAAGAAGCAACCTTCCTGACCCGTTTCGCTCGCTCGGTCACCCTGGTGCACCGCCGCGAGGAGTTCCGCGCCTCACGGATCATGCTCGAGCGCGCCAAGGCGAACGAGAAGATCCGCTTCCTGACCAATACGGAGCCCGTCGAGGTGCTCGGTGAGAACAGTGTCGCCGGCCTGCTCGTGCGTGACACCGTCACCGGTGAGACCTCCACCCTCGAGATCACCGGCATGTTCGTCGCCATCGGCCACGACCCGCGCAGTGAGCTCGTCAAGGGCCAGGTAGACCTCGACGACGCCGGATACGTGCGCGTCGCTCCCGGTTCTACCGCGACCTCCGTCGACGGCGTCTTCGCTGCCGGTGACCTGGTTGATCACACGTACCGTCAGGCGATCACCGCTGCCGGCACCGGATGCTCCGCAGCAATCGACGCCGAACGCTGGCTGGCCGACCGCGGCGACATCACCGCCAACACGCTCGACGCTGCCGGCCACACGGTCGACGTCGAAGGCGTAGCCGACAATGCCACCGTCGGCGCTCCCTGATTTATCAAGCTGTCGTACCCAACCCTCGAGGAGTAACAGTGTCGAATACCGTCACCATCACCGACGATTCCTTCAAGCAGGACGTCCTGGGCAGCGACAAGCCCGTTCTGGTCGATTTCTGGGCAACCTGGTGCGGCCCGTGCAAGATGGTCGCCCCGGTCCTCGAGGAGATCGCCGGTGAGAACAGCGAGAAGCTGACCGTCGCGAAGCTCGACATCGACGCCAACCCGGCGGCCGCCCGCGATTTCCAGGTCATGTCGATCCCGACGATGATCCTGTTCAAGGACGGCAAGCCGATCAAGACGATCGTCGGCGCCAAGGGCAAGGCTGCACTGCTCAAGGACCTCGCAGACGTTCTCTGACGGCTGGTTGAGCATCGTGGATTCTCGCAATCCACAGAATTTCTGAGATAATCGATCGATGTGCCTGATCGGGTCTACGACCAGGCACATCGATCGAATTCGTTAACCGATCCGAGAGGCTTTCACGCATGCACAGACTCCGACACGGCGATCACGGCCCGGCCGTCGCCGAGATTCGGGGCACATTGACGAAGCTGGGATACCTCCATCACGGAACTTCCGGCATTCGACGTGAAAGCGCCGACGGTGCCCACTGGGTTGCACCCGACGCCATCTTCGATCATCAACTCGACAGCGCCGTTCGCGCCTTCCAGCAGCAGCGTGGGCTCCTTGTCGACGGCATTGTGGGTCCGGCAACGTATCGCTCACTTCGTGAGGCCTCGTACCGCCTGGGTGCCCGTACGTTGATCTACCAGCTGTCCGCGCCGCTGTACGGCGACGACGTCGCAGCTCTGCAGGCAAAATTGCAGGACCTCGGCTTCTATGCGGGTCGGGTCGACGGTTTCTTCGGTCCGCAGACCCACGAGTCTCTCTCGTCTTTCCAGCGTGAAATCGGTATCGCCGCCGACGGTATCTGCGGTCCGCAGACACTGCGTTCGCTGGAACTGTTGGGAACCCGCGTCACCGGTGGTTCCCCACACGCCATCAGCGAAGAGGAATTGGTGAGGCGCAAGGGCCCGCAGCTGGGCGGCAAGCGCATCGTCATCGATCCAGGCCTCGGTGGGCCGTCCACCGGCAACATCGTCAACGGCATCTCCGAAGCGGACATCCTCTGGGATCTGGCCATGCGCCTCGAGGGACGGATGGCTGCAACCGGGATGGAAACTTTCCTCTCCCGCCCGCACAACGCCGATCCGACCGAGGCCGAGCGCGCACTGACGTCCAACGCGTTCGACGCCGATCTGATGATCTCCTTGCGGTGCGACAGCAACTCGAGCCCGTCGGCAAACGGTGTCGCGAGCTTCCACTTCGGTAACTCGCACGGTTCGGTCTCGATGATCGGGCAGGTGTTGACCGGATTCGTTCAGCGTGAGATCGTTGCGCGAACCCCGTTGCGGGACTGCAGAACTCACGGACGTACGTGGGAGTTGTTGCGCCTGACCAACATGCCGACGGTGCAGATCGATCTCGGCTACCTGTCCAACGCGTCCGACGTTGCGGTACTGACGAATCCGCGGATGCGTGACACCATCGCCGAAGCCATTTTGATCTCGGTCAAGCGGCTGTATCTGTTGGGCCAAGATGATCAGCCGACCGGTACCTTCACCTTCGCCGAGCTTCTCGCAGAAGAACTTTCGGTAGCCGACCGCATTTCGTAGGTCCTGCGGTCGGCACCTGCTCACACTCTGGCGAGCTCGCTGATCTCCACCATTTCGAGAGCTGCGGCCTTCAGTAGACGGTCGAGGGCTTCTTCGACGTCGACTTTCCATTCGTGGTCTCGATTGAGTTCGAGACGAAGCCGCGGATAACGATGGTGCGGAGCCACGACCTCGAAACCGTAGTCCTCGAGGAACTCGGCACTGATCATGCATTCTGCGGGTGAACATTCCAGAGCCGCCGTTGCGCTGGCCACGTCGGACGCGGGCCCCAGGCCGTCGCTGCGGATACCGAATGCCTCGAGCGCACGAACTCCGCGTCGAACCAGATCTGTCACGACAGCGGCCAGCAGGCTCGGCCCAAGTTCTTCTTCGATGCCCGAAGGCTCGAGCCGAAGGCTTGTCAGGAGCACTGCGTCCGAACTGACCGGACTGGTCGGAAACAGCTGCGCGCGCGGGATCGTGCGGGGAGGGGCGTACAATGCACTACCAAGCGGCTTTCCGTCTCGGACGGCGACCTGTCCGCACGAACCCCACTCGAGCATGACCATCGACAGCCATGCTTCCTTCTCGAATTCCTGATCGCAGAATCCTCGGGCGTCGTGAAGCGCGCCCGGATCCATCTCCCAGAACACGCAACGACGCGCATGGGCGGAAAGCTGATCGAGGGTGTCGAGCGTGAGCGAGGTGATGACGTGAGTCGACACTGACTAACTCACTCTCCGTAGGTCCCCGAAGCGGTTTTGATGCTCGCCCGCCGCTTTTTTCTTCTCCAGGATAGGCCAGCTGCGACAAGTCGGCAGTGGCACGAGAGTTGATCGCCCTAATGTATTGCTGTTCAACATCTTTCGTCCCGGTTCAAGATTTCGAGAAGCTCGGACCACCTAGATTTGTCACAGTGACGAAAATAGGTGGTGTGCCCGTTCATCGTCATTACGTCACCAAACGGGCTTCCGAGTTCACTACGTGGATTTCTGCGCTTCCATCATCCCGACGATGCGTTGCAGGTCGTCGACCGAGCCGAATTCGACCACAATCTTTCCCTTCCGCTTGCCCAGACTGACAGTCACCCGGGTGTCGAACGAGTCCGACAACCGCTCGGCCACATCCTGCAGACCCGGCATCACGATCGGCTTCCGCTTCTGCTGGGGAGCGATCTCATTATCCGCCCGGTTGGCGAGAGTGACTGCTTCCTCCGTTGCACGAACCGACATTCCTTCGGCGACGATGCGCGCCGCCATGACTTCCTGAGCGTCGGCACCCGCCTCGAGGGACAACAGTGCGCGCGCATGGCCGGCCGAAAGTACACCGGCCGCAACGCGGCGCTGAACCGCCACCGGCAGCTTCAGCAGACGAATCATGTTGGTCACGACGGGACGCGAACGTCCGATCCGATTGGCCAATTCTTCGTGGGTGACTTCGAACTCCTCGAGCAACTGCTGATATGCCGCTGCCTCCTCGAGGGGGTTCAACTGCACACGATGGATGTTCTCGAGGAGCGCGTCGCGCAGCATCGAGTCGTCATCGGTTTCACGAATGATCGCCGGAATCTTCTCCAGCCCGGCTTCCTGGCTCGCGCGCCAGCGACGCTCACCCATGACAAGTTGGTACTTGTCACCGTGACGACGGACCACGATCGGCTGCATCAAGCCGAACTCGCGGATCGAGTGAACCAACTCCGCGAGTGCTTCCTCGTCGAAAACGCTGCGGGGCTGCTTCGGGTTCGTCTCGATCAGGCTCGGTTCGATCTCGAGATATACCGCTCCGGTCGGTTCGAGTTCTGTCTCCGGCTCCGCTTCGGCAGGGGCCTTCGCGGCCGTCGCCTTGGTGGCTTTCGGCGTTTTCGGGGCCGCTTTGGTCGGTGGGGGAGGGGAGGGGTTGCGCTTGTCGACGCCGATTACGACGTCCGCTGCAGCCGATCCCAGACCCGGCGCCGTGGCCGGCCCGGTGGGGATGAGAGCAGCCAAGCCGCGGCCCAATCCACCCTTGCGTGCTTGACTCATCTCACTGCTCCTGGGTCGTCGTCGTGGCAGAGCGGGCGGCAAGTTCACGGCCGGCGTCGAGGTAACTCATGGCGCCACGTGAACCCGGGTCGTAATCGAGAACTGTCATCCCGTATCCGGGAGCCTCGGACACCTTCACGCTGCGTGGAATCACAGCGCGCAAGACGGCCTCACCGAAGTGCTTGCGTACTTCTTCGGCGACCTGGTCGGCCAGCTTGGTGCGCCCGTCGTACATCGTCAGAAGGACGGTGGAGACATGCAGATCCGGGTTCAGATGAGCCTGGACGAGTTCGATGTTCCGGAGCAACTGACCGACCCCCTCGAGGGCGTAGTACTCGCACTGGATCGGGATCAGAACTTCCTTGGCAGCGACCATCGCGTTGACGGTCAGCAGTCCCAGCGAAGGCGGGCAGTCGATGAGGACGAAGTCGACGTCGAGTTCCGCGAGCACCTTGTCGTTGAGCGCGCCTTTGAGTCGATTCTCGCGGGCAACCATGGAGACCAATTCGATCTCGGCGCCCGCCAGATCGATCGTCGCGGGGATGCAGAGCAGCCGCTCACTGTGCGGGCTGGTCTGGATCGCCTCCGGGGCCTTCACTTCGCCTATGAGCAACTCATAGCTGGAGGGGGTGCCCGAGGTATGGACGACGCCCAGAGCCGTGCTGGCGTTGCCCTGAGGGTCCAAATCGACCACCAGGACCGTGAGGCCTTGAAGTGCGAGCGCCGACGCAAGGTTCACTGTGGTCGTCGTCTTACCGACGCCACCCTTCTGGTTGGCGATGGTGATCACGCGGCGGAACGCCGGCTTCGGCAGCGTCACCGAATGGGGATGAAGCACTTGGCTCGCTCGATGTGCGGCGGCCCCGATGGGAGTCTCCTCCGAAGAGATCGCCGCATAGGGGGCGGTGAAATTGTCGTCGTCGTTGACGATCTGATCCGCACCCGCGCTCGTTTGCTGCTTCGGTGTTTCACGTGAAACGGCGGATTCAGATCGACCCGACATTGACTGCTCCTTCGATTGGGAATCGATCACTAGGTGCTCTCATCATCTGTACATTGCTCTCGATTGCATGCGTGTAAATCATCAACGCTGGCGACGCTTCGGGAGGCGTTCGGCCTTCACCACCACAGTGGGGGTGCGGAGAATCTTGGCTCCACATTCGAGTATTTCCAACTTACCTGCGCCCAACTTGGTGAGCGCCGTACGGTCTCGCTCGATCTCCTCGGCGGCGCTCGAACCCTTGAGTGCCAACATCCGGCCGTGCTCGTGAATGAGTGGGAGGGACCAACGTGCGAGCTTCTCGAGGGGCGCCACAGCTCGCGAGGTGACCACGTCCGCACCGCCCGCTTCCTTCACGACACCCGATTCCTCGGCTCGCCCTCGGACAACCAATACGTCCAATCCGTTGGACTCGATGAACTCCGCAAGGTACACCGAGCGTCGAAGCAACGGTTCGACCAGAGTCACCTTCAAGTCCGGGCGGGCGATTGCGAGAGGGATACCGGGTAGACCGGCGCCGCTTCCAACGTCCACAACCGACTCGCCTTCTGCGATCAACTCACCGATGACGGCGCAATTGAGAAGGTGGCGCTCCCACAGTCGAGGGACTTCACGGGGACCAATCAGCCCGCGCTCAACACCATCCGTCGCCAGGGATTGGTAATACCGTTCCGCGATCTCATATCGGTCACCGAACACTGCGCGCGCAGTCTCTTGTTCGTCCCAGTCAACCGACGCCGCACCATTCTGTTCCACGTGAAACATCCTCCCGCGTAAACCGCGAAATCAACAATCAAGACCGAAATCATTATCCGCTCTGGAGCCGACATGTGTTCGCTTCTGCACACCGACTCGCTGTGAGTCTGCCGACTCGTTCATTCTTTGGGAAGTATTCGGCCCAAAATTCAAGCAGGGGAGGGGAGGGGTTCACGTTCCACGTGAAACATCGCGCTGACAAATCTTCCAATTCTGACGCGTTTCACGTGAAACATAGCCGGCCGGCCGAATACCGATAGCAGTGCAATTCTGAGTATCATCACAGTGACGAAACTGCCGTGGGTAGTTACATGGATGGAATTCTGACCCAAAAAGACCAATTTTCGACAAAAAGTAGTTGCAAAAGATCTCCGGCGTCGGACTGCAGAACGGACTCGGTCAGTCAGATCCTCTCTGTAAGTCGACTCGGAAAACAGACTTCGATTCCAGATCTCGGACAGCTTCGGTATCTCATCGCCGGCTGCCGCGAGCCCTTCATCAATCGACTTGACTCACTTGTTGCGGCAGACCTGACTTCGCATCACAAACCGCGAATCAATCCAAGGGGCTTCACACCACAGGTGCGCATGGAGAGTTCGCCTTCGATGTGGATACCGGTGTCGGTGGGAAGATCAAAGTCGAGCAGGTGACCTGCCGATGCGCAGGATGAATTCCTGCGCCTGGACTCGAAAGCGCTGCACGCTATGCGCGATTAAGATCCGCGTTTGGTGCAGGAGTGGACGGCAAAGACTACGACTACCTGTTGGTGCATACCGAACCCGGAACCAACAAGATCACCGCTTACCAGTTCGATCCGGGCACCGCGAAGTCCTTCCACCTCGAACAGCCCGGGTCCTCCCTCGTGCCGACACCAGCAGCATGTCTGGGCGCGACGCCAATCGCGCACCCGGCGAGTCAACCGAACTCAGGGCGATCCCGTCATTACCCCGACCAGGTCCGCAGTGTATGGACCGGAGCCCGTGTAGGCGATGTCGATTCCGGTTTGCTTGGCAAAGTAGTCGCCGCCGATCTCACCCCGAAGCCCGCAACAGCATCATCGACTTTGCGTGGCGACGACGCCCATTCGATGTGAGTGGTCCGATTCGTGTGAGGAGCGCGCAAACCTGTTCCCGCACCGCATGCGATCTCGCCGACCTCGATCGCTAGTCCTCGTCCTCGTACTCCGGTTCGGGCTCATCCACCCATGCCTGATATCCCGGACTCGTCAGTCGCAGGTGGATCGCGCTGGGGCTCATACTGAGTATGACGACCACTTTGGGCAGGTCCCACCGGATAGTTGCCTCAGGTCCGGGCTCGGAGTACGTGGGTATCGGAAGGACGGAAGTCAGTGCCGCAGTGAGATTCGCGAACCCTGCGTTCCGCAGCGGGCGCACCACTGTCATGGGCGTAGCATCATCTGCCACGTCCGTGACGAAGATCGAGATCCAATCCATTCTGTGTTGCCGCCCAAACATGTTCGCCTTCGGCCGGCTGACATGCAGGTTCGTCCGTATCGAGGCGCCAGCATGCCTGAGTTCGACGAGCTCCCATCCAGCCTGTGCGCAGAAGGGTTCCAGGTCGTCGACGGCCCAGGTCCAGTCGAATTCTGCGGCGAGGCGGGCGATCCGGGTGGCGCCTTCGATGTCGACGTGCATGTGTGGATGCAACTTCCTTCTTGATCGTTGTTGATGACGCCCCAATCGCGGGGGCCGTGGAGGTGAGGGCTGGCGGGTTGTCGGTCATCGGATGCCAGCGCCGAAGGTGACGACCTTGCCAGCAGGCCTGACGACATCCGGTCGATGATCCACTGTGGTGGCAATCCGGGGCGGAGTTCGAGGGCTCGGGGTAACAACCATCGATCCGGTTTCACGTGAAACGAAGGTCGACTATTCGGTCTGGGGGAGGGGAGGGGCTCACATGTAGTACGGCATGTTGTCGATCGAATATCCGAACATGCACAGTGCACCCCCGACGAACAAGAAGGCAATCGCGAAGCTGAGCATGACCGGTCTTCCGGATCGCCATGCCAGTGCAAGTGGAATGAATACGACGGCGACTACTCCCAGCGGCAACAACCAGCAGAGCCAATACTTCAGACCGCCCGGCGGAAAGGACTGGACTTCCATCTTCTGCTGTAGTTCGAAGACCACGGGCCAATAGCTCAGGCCGCACACGAGCATCCCTATCAAGGCCCCAAGGGTCATCAATCCGAAAGGGAATCCGGAGCGCTCGTTGGGCATGTCGACAACGATAGGCACCTGACCTTCACCGTGCCGCCGGATTCGGTTTCACGTGAAACACTCTCGGACACAAAAGCGGGCCCCGGAAAATCCGGGGCCCGCATCCGATCAAGGGGGGAGTGTCAGTCCTTGAGGACAACCACTCGGCGAGACGGCTCAGCGCCTTCGCTCTCGCTGGAAACACCGGCGACCTTGGCGACGGCGTCGTGCACGATCTTGCGTTCGAACGGCGTCATCGGAGCAAGCTCTTCGCGTTCGCCGGTCTCGAGAACACGCTGTGCAGCTTCCGCACCGAGAGCACTGAGTGCCTCGCGCCGGCCCGCACGCCACCCGGCGATGTCGAGCATCAAGCGGCTGCGCTCTCCGGTCGACTGCTGAACTGCCAGACGAGTCAGCTCCTGGAGAGCATCCAGAACCTCACCCTTGCGTCCTACGAGCTTAGTCAGGTCGTCGCCGCCGTCGATGCTGACGATCGCCCGATCGCCCTCGACGTCGAGGTCGATGTCTCCGTCGAAATCGAGAACGTCGAGCAACTGCTCGAGGTAGTCGCCGGCGATCTCGCCCTCTTCGATCAAATCGTCATCGGAATCGTCGATGTCTACATCCACATCGGTAACCGGCGCAGTGGTCTCGGTGCTCACGTCTGCGTTCTCTCCATCCACAACGATGTCAGCTTCACTGGACATTGGTCGTTCTCTTTCCTGGATCAGCGCCGTTTATTGCGCTTGGGGGAGTTGCCGCGGTTGCTCTGTGGCCGGTTCTGTTTGGGTTTCGACGTGGAACCACCACTGGAACCCGAGGGCTTCGGCTGTGGCTTCTTGAGCGAAACTTCCGGGGCGTCACCGTCGTCGTCGGCTGAATCCGCGGTCTTCAGCGCAGCCGGAGATCCCTTCTTCTTGCTGGGATCGGGACGGGCGCCGGGCTTGGGCGCATTGTCGTTGCGGCGAGTGATCGCTTCCTGCTTCTTGGCTTCTTCTTCCGCGTCGATCTTGCGGAAGACGAGGTGCTGCTGACCGTAGGTCCAGATGTTGTTCGACACCCAGTACAGGAGGATCGCGATCGGAAGGAACGGTCCACCGACCAGAACACCGAGCGGGAAGACGTACAGGGCGAGCTTGTTCATGATCGCGGACTGCGGGTTCGCGGCAGCTGCTTCGCTCTGACGGGCAACAGAAGCGCGTGAGTTGAAGTGCGTCGCGATGCTGGCGATGATCATCAGCGGAGCGGCCACGAGGATGATGTTCAGCCGTGACGGAAGCTCGGGAACGTTCTCGGTGACGTAGGCCTGAAGCTGCGCAACCGGCGTCGTGATCGCGGCCGAGATGGGCGCGCCGAACAGACGAGCATCCAGGAACGACTGGACGTCAGTGGCCGAGAAGACGTAGTTCGGGGTGTTGAGGTTGTCCTCGGCGCTCATGCCCAGCTGGCCCATGCCGGTGCCGGTGCGGTTGAACGAGCGCAGGACGTGGAACAGACCGATGAACACCGGAGCCTGAGCCAAGACCGGGAGACAGCCCATGATCGGGTTGAATCCGTGCTCCTTCTGGAGCTTCTGCATCTCGACGGCCTGGCGCTGACGGTCGCCCGAATACTTCTTCTGCAATGCCTTGATCTGCGGCTGCAGTTCCTGCATCTGGCGGGTCGTGCGGACCTGCTTCACGAACGGCTTGTACAGAACCGCACGCAAGGTGAACACCAGGAACACCACGGAGAGCGCCCAGGCTATTCCGTTGTCCGGGCCGAGAATGAACCCGAAGACCTTGTGCCAGACCCACAGAATCGCGGATACCGGATAGTAGATGAAATTGAGCACGGCTCTAAGTACTCCTCTGTTCGTCCGTCGGACTGTGACACGCTGCGCGTGCTTCCGGACAGCTATGGCGGCTACCCGCATCACGGTCACGACGGGCAGGGACAGGGTCCCACCCTCCAGAATGCCAGGGGGCACACTTCGCCAACCGCACCACAGTCAAGAAAAGGCCTTTGATCGCCCCGTGAGTGCGCAGCGCTTCGACTGCGTATTCACTGCAGGTGGGGGTGAACCGGCAGGTCGGCATCCTCAAGGGCGACACATACGTCCGGTACAACTCGATACAGAAGATGAGAACAGTGGCGGGAGCGCGACGCACAGCCTTCAACACCGTGATGACACGGGAGGCTCTGGGAGTCTCGATCTGCTCAGAGAGCGGAGTACTCATGGCTCTTCACTTACCGACACCAATAGGTTCATTTTGGTCAGGCCCCCACGCAACTGCTTGGCCAGTTCGGCTGAACTGGCGGTAGCTGCGCCCGGAAGTGCGCGGATAACCACGTCTGTCTCCGGCGAAACCTGTCCGACGAAATCTGCACAGATATGACGAAGCCGGCGTGCGACTCGATGTCGAATCACCGCCGGCCCGACAGCCTTGCTCACGATCAGCCCGAAACGGGGACCGTGATTTGTTACTACCAGCGCCTCTACTTGCTCGCGATCGAACGCGTGCACGACAAGGTCGCGTCTTCCCATACGACGCCCACGTCGCACCGCCTCGGAGAAATCCGCGTGGCGACGCAACCGGAACGGCTCAGGCAACACCCCGAGCTCCTGAACTCGAAATCAGATCAGGCGGTGAGGGAATCGCGGCCCTTACGGCGACGCGCCGAAACGATTGCACGACCCGCACGGGTACGCATACGAAGACGGAAGCCGTGAACACGCGCGCGGCGGCGATTATTCGGCTGGAACGTCCGCTTGCCCTTGGCCACGGTCAACACTCCTCGAAGTTCATTGACGCCTCCCGGCGTCATTCAGTGATCGACGCCTTACGGCGCCTTTGGATCCAACAGGTACAGAACAATCAACTTCACTCGTTGTGGCTTGGAAGACCGATCCGACCTGACATATGTAGCCAGCACGAAGCGATCACCACCAGCGGGTGACCGTTCGAGGTTACTTACCACCGTTGCCAAGGTCAAACCAGCCCGATTCGAAGCCCTTCCGCGGCAACAGCGACGACACGCCGATAGTTGCATTATTCCGCAGATTCCAATTCCCGTGTGCATACGGCCGTGACCTCGAGCGAGGCGGCAAGTGTGACCTTGGCAACAGTTCCGCTACGGACTGCAGGCGGCCTGAAGGCAAGCCGGACAGTTCCACCTGCGCATGCTCTCGACAAGGCCTCATCAGCACATACGGGCACGAGTGCCGGACGCGACCCCGAATCCCGAGTTTCCACATTCATCCACAGGGCTGTGAGTGTTGACGCATCCCCGACACCAAGTGGCGAACGCCTCGAGTTCCGACAAAGTTGCAGGTAGATCAATTTCTCGGTCACTTCAGCGAATTTGGTTGACGAAAAAACCGACTCAGTGCAGGTTTGTCCACATCTGTGGATAATTGTGTGGAAACACAGCCCAGGTGGCATATTCGTAGCCTGTTACGGGGTTCTCACCCCGGGTGGTAATCCACCGAATCATTCGACGCCGCAGCCATACGCTCGGCAGCTGCAGCACACCCACTGTCGGCGAAACACGGGAAGGAACCACGTGAACGACGATCCCAACGCGCTCGCACGGGTCTGGGTCGACGTGGTTGCAGAACTCACGAGTGATGACCCCGGAAGTAATCTTCCGGCTTTGAGCAGTAAGCAGAAGGCGTTTGTCCGTCTGGTGAGGCCTCTCACACTTGCTCAGGGTTTTGCACTCCTCTCGGTTCCATCGCCATTTGCTCAAGAAACGATCGAGCGCGATCTACGCGAGCCGATCCTGCAGGCACTCGGACGCCATCTCGGCGGCCAGGTCGAAGGACTCGGTGTCCGCATCGCACTCGAAGACGATGCCGACGCACCCGCCGAACCGGTCGAGGAGCGCACAGGCAGCCGTCAGTTCGAGTCGGTCAACTCATCGGGCGCATACCGTCGTCGCAGATTCACCGAAGGCGACGGCGAACCTTCGGACTCCGAGACTGCCGAGACCGAAGAAGTCGACGACGACCGCGAAGCACTCGCGAGCGTTCACGAATCGTGGCCGTCGTACTTCACGAAGCCGCCCGCTACTCCTTCTGCATCGGGGTCCGGCGCCAACAGCCTCAACGCGAAGTACACCTTCGACACTTTTGTGATCGGTTCGTCCAACCGATTCGCCCATGCCGCTGCGGTCGCGATCGCGGAGGCGCCGGCGCGTGCCTACAACCCCTTGTTCATCTGGGGAGCTTCGGGACTGGGCAAGACGCACCTTCTTCACGCCGCGGGCCACTACGCACAGCGTCTGTTCCCCGGAATGCGGGTCAAGTACGTCTCGACCGAAGAATTCACCAACGACTTCATCAACAGTCTTCGTGACGACCGCAAGGTCGCGTTCAAGCGTCGCTACCGGGAAACGGATGTCCTGTTGGTCGACGACATCCAGTTCATCGAGGGCAAGGAAGGTATTCAGGAGGAGTTCTTCCATACCTTCAACACCTTGCACAACGCGAACAAGCAGATCGTCGTTTCCTCGGACCGTCCGCCCAAGCAGTTGGCAACCCTCGAGGAGCGTCTGCGGACGCGCTTCGAATGGGGCCTGATCACCGACGTTCAGCCGCCTGAGCTCGAGACGCGTATCGCGATTCTGAGCAAGAAGGCGAGGATGGATCGCCTCGAGGTCCCGCACGACGTCCTCGAGCTGATCGCCAGCCGTATCGAGCGCAACATTCGTGAACTCGAGGGCGCGTTGATCCGCGTCACCGCTTTTGCCTCGCTCAACCGTCAGCCGTTGGATCTGACGTTGGCCGAGGTGGTCCTGCGAGATCTGATGCCCGATTCGTCGAGCCTCGAGATCAATGCGGCGACGATCATGGCTGTGACGGCCGAATACTTCAACATGTCGATCGACGACCTGTGTGGGCCGGGTAAGGCCCGGCCGCTCGCTCAGGCCCGCCAGATCTCGATGTATCTGTGCCGTGAGCTCACTGATTTGTCATTGCCGAAGATCGGTCAGACGTTCGGCCGTGACCACACGACGGTCATGTACGCCGACAAGAAGATCCGTAAGGAAATGACGGAACGCCGCAAGGTGTACGACCAGGTTCAGGAGTTGACCGCAAGGATCAAGCAGCGCTCCAAGCGTTGACCTGCACTTATTTCGATCGATGCCGCTCGAGGCAGAGGTTTCCCTCGAGCGGCATCGGTGTATTCGAAGGGTTTATGTGCGATCCCCTTGAGGGCGGTTGTCCACCTCGAGGGGCGACACGCCGGAGTCGGACACGCCGATGAGAACAAACTCTTCGTTTCTTGTGAAAAGTATTCACATCTGTGGATAACTGTGTTGATAACTCTCGAAGTCTGTGGAGTTCTCGAGGAGGAATCCGAAAACTTTCAGAGAGTGCACAGAGGGGGTCGATTGGTCCTCGAGTCTGTCCTCGAGAAGTGCACAGGCCCTCGAGGGGACCTACCAGCGTCGACAACCGTCGCTCCACAGATTGCACAGGACTTATTACTACTACTGAGAATTTCCTAGGAAAAGCTCTTTGAAAATAGTTCTGGGGACAACTCCTGTTGAGAACCTCGCCTCAGGCTGCGCTCATCCCGGCTTCGGCTTTCCACTTGCGCCCTCGAGGGCATACGGTGGGCATCGCTTGGTCTGTGTCAGACTTCAAGTGAACTGATGCAGATCCGCAGCAGACGAACATGCCTACCGAGAGGAATAACCCGGCGATGGAGCTTGGAAGCCTGAAGTTTCGCGTTTCCCGGGAAGAGTTCGCTGATTCAGTAGCGTGGGTTGCTCGTAGCCTGCCCTCGAGGCCGCCCGTGCCGGTTCTCGGCGGAGTTCTTCTCGACGCAACCGAAGCCGGCCTCACTGTTTCCGGGTTCGACTACGAGGTATCCGCGCAGGTCCGCGTCTCGGCAGATGTCACAACTGCAGGTCAGGCACTCGTCTCCGGTCGCCTCCTTGCCGATATCACCAAGTCGCTTCCCAACAAGCCGGTCGATGTGACCCTCGAGGGCACTCGCGTGCTCATCTCGTGCGGAAGCGCCAAGTTCTCCCTACCCACGATGCCGGTCGAGGACTACCCCCAGCTTCCGACGCTTCCGCAGCAGTCCGGGTCCATTCCCGTCGACCTGTTCTCCGAAGCCATCAGCCAGGTAGCCGTTGCAGCCGGCAAGGACGACACCCTTCCGATGCTCACGGGTATCCGTGTCGAGATCGAACAGAATTCGATCGTCCTCGCCGCTACCGACCGCTTCCGTCTCGCTGTGCGTGAACTCGAGTGGACTCCGGCCAATCCCGACGTCCAGGCTGCTGTTCTCATCCCGGCCAAGACTCTGTCCGAATCCGCGAAAACGCTTGCCGGCAATGCAAATTCGCCGGTCGAGTTGGCTCTCGGTTCCGGTACGACCATCGGAAACGACGGACTCCTCGGCATCGTCAACGACGGGCGCCGCACCACGACGCGTCTCCTCGACGCCGAGTTCCCGAAGTTCCGTCAGCTGCTGCCCGCTCAGCACACCGCGATGGCAACCGTCGAGGTCACGCCTCTCATCGAGGCCATCAAGCGTGTAGCACTCGTCGCCGAGCGTGGCGCACAGGTTCGCATGCAGTTCTCCGCTGACGGCCTGCTCCTCTCTGCGGGTGGCGACGACGCCGGCCGCGCGGAAGAGACGCTCAACGCGTCGTTCCAGGGCGAAGCACTCACCATTGCGTTCAACCCCGGTTACCTGATCGACGGGTTGAACTCGCTTCACAGCGAAAACGTTCTGTTCGGCTTCACCACTCCCAGCCGTCCGGCTGTTCTTCGCCCCGCGGCCGAGGAAGAGCCCACGGCAGACGAGTCCGGTAACTTCGCTGCGCCCTCGAGCGAATACACGTACCTGCTGATGCCGGTTCGCCTTCCGGGCTGAGTGGTACCCCGCACTTCAGTTCGCGCCTGACCAGGGAGAACAGTATGAAGATCGGACTCGTAGGTCTCGGCAAGATGGGTTTCAACATGCGTGAGCGCTTGCGCGCGCATGGCCTCGAGGTAATCGGATACGACCCTCGACCGGAGGTCACCGATGTCGGGTCACTTGCCGAACTCGCTGCTTCCCTCGAGGGGCCTCGAGTCGTCTGGGTGATGGTTCCGGCTGGTGAAATCACCCAGAGCACCATTGCCGAACTGGCGGATTCCCTCGAGGGCGGCGATCTGGTCATCGACGGTGGAAACTCTCGCTACACCGACGACGCTGTCCATGCGGAGCTGTTGGGCGCCCGTGGGATCGGTTTCCTCGACTGCGGTGTCTCCGGTGGCATCTGGGGCCGTGAGAACGGCTACGGCCTGATGGTGGGCGGATCCGAGCCCGACGTGGCGAAGGCAATGCCGATCTTCGACGCTCTGCGCCCCGACGGCGACGCTGCCGACGGTTTTGTCCATGCCGGCCCGGTCGGTGCTGGTCACTACGCGAAAATGGTGCACAACGGCATCGAATACGGGCTGATGCAGGCGTATGCCGAAGGGTACGAGCTCCTCGAGGCGGAAAGCCTGATCGCGGACGTTCCGGGTGTTCTCCGAGCTTGGTCGAAGGGAACCGTCGTACGTTCGTGGTTGCTCGATCTGCTTGTCGACGCCCTCGAGGAAGATCCGGAGCTCGCGCAGATCACGGGCTATACCGAGGATTCCGGTGAGGGCCGCTGGACGGTAGAGGAAGCCATTAAGCACGCTGTCCCCGCTCCCGTCATCTCCGCTGCGCTGTTCGCGAGATTTGCTTCACGACAGGATGATTCACCGGCCATGAAGGCGGTGTCGGCCTTGCGCAATCAGTTCGGTGGTCACGCGGTCAAGAGTGCTTCGCCCAAGAATTCGGCTTCTGGAAGCTAAGTGTTCGTTCGTAGATTTTCGCTGCGTGACTTCCGATCCTGGGATTCGCTGACGCTCGACCTCACGCCGGGAACAACCGTGTTCCTCGGTTCGAACGGGCACGGTAAAACGAACGTCCTCGAATCGCTCGGGTATCTGTCGACACTGTCGTCACATCGAGTGTCCGCGGATGCACCGATGATCCGCAGTGGTTCCGCCAGTGCCTTTGCCGGTGCAACGGTGGTCAACAACGGGCGCGAACTGACCATCGATGTCGAACTGATCGAGGGAAAGTCCAACCGCGCCAGGATAAATCAGTCTCCGACGCGTCGTCCGCGTGAAGTGCTGGGGATTCTGCAGTCGGTGATGTTCGCGCCGGAGGATTTGTCGTTGGTACGCGGCGATCCTGGTGATCGTCGACGCTATCTCGACGAGTTGTTGACGTCCCGGATTCCCCGAATGGCCGCTGTCCGTGCGGATTACGACAAGGTGCTACGCCAGCGTTCGGCGCTGCTCAAAACTGCCGGTGCGGCTTTGCGTCGCGGTTCTCGAGGTGGCGAGTCCGACAACGTCCTCTCCACCCTCGAGGTGTGGGACGGGCATCTGGCTGCTCACGGCGCACAATTGTTGGCCGGGCGCCTCGAGTTGGTCCACGATCTGGCGCCGCACCTGGCAGAGTCGTATCGTTCCATCGCACCCGAATCGCGGCCGGCGTCGATTCGATACAAGAGCAGCCTCGGTGCGTCGTTGGATCCCGAATTCACCGACCCTGCAAGGATTTCCGGCATCGATGACGTCGCGTACCTCGAGGAGCGATTCCATCTCGAGTTGGCGCAGATGCGGTCGAAGGAAATCGATCGTGGAGTGTGTCTGGTCGGTCCGCATCGGGACGATCTGGAGCTGATTCTCGGCGATAGTCCGGCGAAAGGCTTTGCCAGCCATGGTGAATCGTGGTCTTTTGCGCTTTCGCTGAGACTGGCAGGTTTTGCCTTACTGCGGGCAGACGGCAGCGACCCGGTCCTGATGCTCGACGACGTGTTCGCGGAATTGGACCGTCGTCGCCGTCGTGCGCTCGCCGCTGTTGCCGCTACCGCCGAACAGGTACTGATCACGGCTGCTGTTCCTGAGGACGTACCGGACGAACTCGAGGCGGCCAAGTTCGGCGTCGAGGCCTCCGATACCGGAGACGGTCGGATATCCCGGATAGTGCCCGTAGGCTCGACAGATCAGGAGGTCGAGTTCGATGACTGAAGACAGCAGCACGGCTCCGGAGCCCGAGCTCAAAGGGATCGATCTGGCGCGCCGTGCCCTCGAGGAGGCGCGCGCGACGGCCAAGGCCAACGGCAAGGCCGTCGGGCAGGGGCGTTCGTCGCCCAAATACGGAAGCGGCCGCCCGCGTCGGCGCAGCGGTTGGTCCGGCCCCGGCCCGGATGCGCGGGACCCTCAGCCGTTCGGTGCCCTCACCAGTGCGATCTCCAAGTCGCGTGGGTGGTCCCCCAAGGTGTCCGAGGGCACGGTCCTCGGCCGGTGGCCGCAGGTTGTCGGTGAAGACATCTCTGCACATGCCGAGCCGATTTCGCTGAAAGAAGGTGTACTCAGCATCTCCGCCGAGTCGACGGCGTGGGCGACCCAGTTGCGCATGATGCAGTCGCAGATCCTGGCGAAAATTGCCGCTGCCGTGGGTGACGGCGTCGTGAAGACGCTGCGTATCACCGGACCGAGCGCGCCGAGCTGGCGCAAGGGTGAAAGGCATGTGAAAGGCCGCGGACCTCGCGATACGTACGGCTGAGGAAAACTCAACCAGGCCCTGGTTCTACCTATTACTTCGTGTTACAGTTAAAACTCGCTAGTGAGTGAACTGTGTCACAAGGCTGTCGTTCCCCACCGTTCGGCAGGCATGAAGGAGTAGCCAGATGTCGCAGAAGATATCGACACCCGCTTCGTCGTTCGCCGAGCCGGATCACATCCTGTTGCAGGCTCGCAATGTCGAGTTCGACTGGTCTGATCTGCCCATGCACTGGATTCCGGGCGATCCGTTCAGCACACACGTTCTCAACGTGCTTCACCTTCTCCTCCCTGCCGGTGAGGAATGGTTTGTCGAGACTTTCAAGGAAGCTCTTCCTCTGATCGAGGACGAAAAGCTCCGCGAAGACGTCGTCGGATTCATCGGCCAGGAGGCGATGCACTCCAACGCGCACTCGGGCGTCCTGGTCCATCTCAGGGAGAACGGCCTCGATCCGACGCCGTACACGCAGCAGATGGAATGGACCTTCTCGAAGCTGCTCGGTCCGCGCCCGATGACGGGACTGCGCGCCGAAAACCACCTGGTGGAGCGTTTGGCGATCATCGCGGCCATCGAACACATCACCGCTTTTCTCGGCGACTGGGTGCTCAACGCCAAGGGACTCGACAAAGCCGGCATGCACCCGACCATGCTCGATCTGCTCCGCTGGCATGGCGCCGAAGAGGTCGAACACCGCTCCGTCGCGTACGACGTGATGCGCTACTTCGACAAGCGCGAGACACGCCGCATCCGAACGCAGATTGTCGTCACGCCGGTACTGGTGTGGCTGTGGATTCGTGGCACCAGGTTCCTCATGCGCAACGATCCCGAACTTGCCGCTCAGGCTCCCAGCCGTCGACGCCCCCACCTGTCCGATTTCATCGCGGCGGGTAAGCGAGGCACGGTTCCCACCTCGTTCGAGCTGGTCAAGCGGATGTCGACGTACTTCAGCAAGTCGTACCACCCCAGCAAAGAGGGCTCGACCGCCCAGGCGGTGCAGTACCTCGCGTCGTCACCCGCAGCACAGGCGGCTGCACGGTGATTTCACTCTCGAGGGTCAAGGACGTCATTTCCGGTCACGACGGGTTGCCGCGGTTTCCGGCGCCACCCGATCTGTCCGGCAAGAACCGTCCCGACCGCGCCATGCGCATCACGGAGTTGTTGGCGGACAAGTACCTTCGGGTGTTGACGGCCTACGACTACAACCCCGAGATCGCGGGCCACAACCCTGACACGGCCATGAACATGGTGGTCAGCACGCGTGAGGTGGTGGCCACCGACGAGAACGTCGTTCGCCTGCGCTTCGAATCCGCCGACGGCTCACCGATTCCGCCGTGGCATCCGGGTTCGCACCTGGACTTCCATCTACCTTCGGGTCTGCGGCGTCAGTATTCGCTGTGCGGCGACCCGGCCGATCGCACGGGATACAGCGTCGCGGTGCGCCGGATCCCCGACGGCGGTGGCGGTTCCATCGAGATGCACGCTCTCCAGCCCGGTGAGCACGTCACGGTACGCGGCCCTCGCAACGGATTTCCCTTTGTGGGTGAAGGCAGTGCGCTGTTCGTCGCCGGCGGTATCGGTATCACGCCGATCATCGCAATGGTCCGTGCGGCAAGAGAATTGGGGATGGACTGGTACTTCGTGTACTCGGGCCGATCCCGTGAATCCATGCCGTTCCTCGACGAGATCGCGACCTGGGAACCCGAGCGTGTCTTCGTGCGCCCGGACGACGAGTTCGGATTACCCACCACCGCAGACCTTCTCGGACGAGCACCGGTCGGCGGTGCCGTGTACTGCTGCGGCCCGACGCCGATGCTCGACGCCGTCCGCCGCGGATTCCGCGATACACCCTCCACCGCTTTGCATTTCGAGCGGTTCGGGGCTCCGCCGGTGATCGACGGCAAGGAATTCGAAGTGCAGCTGGTCAATTCGGGTCAGGTGCTCACCGTGCCGGCCGACGAGTCCGCGCTCGACGTCATCAAGAAGACCTTGCCCGGGGTCGGGTACTCGTGTCAGCAGGGTTTCTGCGGAACCTGTCGCGTGAAGGTACTCGCAGGTAAACCCGATCACCGCGAAAGGCGTCTGACCGACACCGAGCAGGAAACGGAGATGCTCATCTGCGTATCTCGTTCCGACGGTGGACGTCTCGTTCTCGATCTCTAGATTTCTCAGTCCGAAGGATTAACTCCGAAGGGTTCAACAATGTCCAAGCACTCTCCTGTCCATGCCGTGACCGCGCGTCGGGTGACCAACGGTTCCGTCAGCCTCGCCGTGTTCGAGCAGGGAAAAGCGGACGGCGAGACCATCGTTCTGGTGCATGGTTGGCCCGACACCCATGAACTGTGGAACCGCGTCGTGCCTTTGCTCGCAGACGAGTTCCGCGTCGTCAGCTACGACAGTCGCGGGGCCGGCGAGAGCACGATCCCCTCGAGGGTCCAGGACTACCAACTGAGCGCATTGGCCGGCGATCTGTTCGCCGTCATCGACGCGGTCAGCCCGGGCAAGCCGGTACACGTCCTTGCCCACGACTGGGGATCCGTCGAAACCTGGGAAGCGGTCTGCGAGCCGGGTGCCGAAGAGAAGATCGCGTCGTTCTCGTCCATCTCGGGCCCGAATCTCGATCACCTCGGTAAGTGGATCCGGGCGAGCGCGTCCAAGCGTCGTTTCCTCGGCCCGGCGGCGCAGGGAATTGCGTCGGCCTACACCGTTCTGTTCCAGATTCCCGGCCTGTGCACCCTTCCGTTGCGTCTGTGGTTCTCCAAGCACTGGCCGGCATTTCTGGGGTTCTTCGACGGTCTGGACCCCCGTGTGGTCAACACCGCGCCCACCATCGCCGACGACATGGTGAACGGACTCAAGCTTTATCGCGCGAACATCCGGCCGTCTCTCGGCAAGCCGCGGGATCGGTACACGGACGTGCCCGTTCAGCTCATTTTGAACAAGTACGACAAAGCCGTTCGTCCGGTGGGATACGAGGACGCCGAAAAATGGGTCTCCGACCTGCAGCGACGTGAAATTCCCGCGGGACACTGGTCGCCGTTTTCACATCCGGGCGAGGTTGCCGAACATGCGCGGGCATTTATCGCGAGCCTGAGAGAGCGTCGCTCGGAGAAGCAAAGTTCCTAGCGTTTCACCTTCAGGGGATCGTAAAAATTCGTCTGCGGCGCAGCCAGGGGTGTCATTGGCCGCTTCTAGTCGGTGCTTACCAGTAAGATGGTCAACGGTAACTAGCGGCAACATTCTCGAACCCGCTCCGACGACACCCGCAAGGGCTTGCTGACGGCTGCGCTCGAGTATTGACGGAGAAGGAGAGCTACCCACCCGTGGCTGCCCAGAAGTCAGATACAAGCACTTCCAGCAAGGACTACAACGCGTCGTCCATCACCGTCCTCGAAGGACTCGAGGCGGTACGTAAGCGTCCAGGCATGTACATCGGTTCCACCGGTGAACGCGGCCTGCACCACCTCATTTGGGAGGTCGTCGACAACTCGGTCGACGAGGCGATGGCCGGACACGCCACCAAGGTCGAGGTCACCCTCCTCGAAGACGGCGGAATCCGCGTCATCGACGACGGCCGTGGCATCCCGGTCGGCATGCACGCCTCCGGAGTCCCCACCGTCGAGGTCGTGCTGACCCAGCTGCACGCCGGCGGCAAGTTCGACTCCGACTCCTACGCCGTCTCCGGTGGTCTGCACGGCGTCGGTATCTCGGTGGTCAACGCGCTCTCCACCCGGCTCGACGTCGACATCAAGGTCGACGGCTACCGGTGGCAGCAGACGTACACCGATTCCAAGCCGGGAGAGCTCGTACAGGGCGACCCGACGAAGGAGACCGGCACCACCGTCAGTTTCTGGGCCGATCCCGAGATCTTCGAGACCACCCGCTACAACTTCGAGACCGTTGCGCGTCGTCTGCAGGAAATGGCCTTCCTCAACAAGGGCCTGACCATCACGCTGACCGACGAGCGCGCCGAGGTCATCGACGACGAAGCTGCCGAGGTAGCCGAGGCTCCCAAGTCTGCTGCCGAAGAAGCCGAAGAAGCTGCTCATGCAGCGCCGCGTAAGTCCAAGACCCGCGTCTACCACTACCCCGGTGGACTCGAGGACTACGTCCGGCACATCAACAAGAGCAAGACCCCGATCCACAACTCGGTCGTCGGATTCACCGCCAAGGGCACCGGCCACGAGCTCGAGGTCGCAATGCAGTGGAACTCCGGTTACTCGGAGTCCGTCCACACCTTCGCCAACACCATCAACACCCACGAGGGTGGTACCCACGAAGAGGGCTTCCGCGCCGCACTGACCGCAACGGTCAACAAGTACGCGCTCGAAAAGAAGCTGCTCAAGGACAAGGATCCCAAGCTCACCGGTGACGACATCCGTGAAGGACTCGCGGCCATCATCTCGGTGAAGGTCGGCGAACCCCAGTTCGAGGGTCAGACCAAGACCAAGCTCGGCAACACCGAGGTCAAGTCCTTCGTGCAGAAGGCGTGCAACGAGCACCTCGCGCACTGGTTCGAGGCGAACCCCGCCGACGCGAAAACCATTGTGAACAAGGCTGTTTCGTCGGCGCAGGCCCGCGTCGCCGCGCGTAAGGCGCGTGAACTGGTCCGTCGTAAGAGCGCGACCGACCTCGGTGGCCTGCCCGGCAAGCTCGCCGACTGCCGCTCCAACGATCCGGAGAAGTCCGAGATCTACATCGTGGAGGGCGACTCCGCAGGCGGCTCGGCCAAGTCCGGCCGAGACTCGATGTACCAGGCGATCCTCCCGCTTCGCGGAAAGATCATCAACGTCGAGAAGGCGCGTATCGATCGCGTCCTCAAGAACACCGAAGTCCAGTCGATCATCACCGCGTTCGGCACGGGCATCCACGACGAGTTCGACATCGCCAAGCTGCGCTATCACAAGATCGTGCTCATGGCCGACGCCGACGTCGACGGTCAGCACATCGCAACGCTGCTGCTCACACTGCTGTTCCGCTTCATGCGGCCGCTCGTCGAGCACGGCAAGGTCTACCTCGCGCAGCCGCCGCTGTACAAGCTCAAGTGGCAGAAGGGTGCGCAGCCGGAATTCGCGTACTCCGACCGCGAGCGCGACGCGATGGTCAAGGCCGGCCTCGAGTCCGGTAAGAAGATCAACAAGGACGACGGCATCCAGCGCTACAAAGGCCTCGGCGAGATGAACGCCAAGGAGCTGTGGGAAACCACGATGGACCCGACGGTGCGCGTTCTGCGTCTCGTCACGCTCGACGACGCGGCTGCTGCCGACGAGCTGTTCAGCGTGCTGATGGGCGAAGACGTCGAAGCACGACGCAGCTTCATCACCCGCAATGCCCGGGACGTTCGTTTCCTCGACGTGTAGGGCCTGCGGCCCTGTGAGCGGTTGAGGAGTCCCCGGGCTCCTTTTCCGCGCACAGGGGCTTGCCCCCTCTTTTAAGAAAGTGAGCTCATGACCGACACCACGTTGCCACCGGACGGTCCGCAACACGACCGGATCGAACCGGTCGACATCCAGCAGGAAATGCAGAACAGCTACATCGACTACGCCATGAGCGTCATCGTCGGTCGCGCTCTGCCGGATGTCCGCGACGGACTCAAGCCGGTGCACCGCCGCGTGCTCTACGCGATGTACGACAACGGATATCGCCCCGACCGCGGATACGTGAAGTCTGCCCGACCGGTCGCCGAGACCATGGGTAACTACCACCCCCACGGCGACTCCTCGATCTACGACACGTTGGTCCGTATGGCCCAGCCGTGGTCGCTGCGCTACCCGCTCGTCGACGGTCAGGGAAACTTCGGCTCCCGAGGCAACGACGGCGCAGCCGCCATGCGTTACACCGAGTGCAGGCTCACGCCGCTCGCGATGGAAATGCTGCGCGAAATCGACCACGAGACAGTCGATTTCACCCCGAACTACGACGGCAAGACGCAGGAACCGACGGTTCTGCCCAGCCGTATCCCGAACCTTCTGATCAACGGTTCCAACGGCATCGCCGTCGGTATGGCCACCAACATTCCGCCGCACAACCTGCGTGAAGTTGCCGACGCCATCTACTGGGCGCTCGAGAACTTCGAGGCGGACGAGGAAGCCACCCTCGCGGCCGTCATGGAGCGCATCAAGGGACCCGACTTCCCGACGCACGGTCTCATCGTCGGTGGACAGGGCATCCAGGACGCCTACACCACCGGTCGTGGATCCGTTCGTATGCGCGGCGTCGTCGAGATCGAAGAAGATGCCAAGGGCCGCACCACGATCGTCATCACCGAGCTGCCCTACCAGGTCAACCCGGACAACCTGATCACCTCCATCGCGGAGCAGGTTCGTGACGCCAAGATCGGTGGCATCTCCGACATCCACGACGAGTCCTCGGACCGCGTCGGCATGCGCATCGTCGTCACCGTCAAGCGTGACGCCGTTGCCAAGGTCGTGCTGAACAACCTCTACAAGCACACCCAGCTGCAGACCAGCTTCGGCTGCAACATGCTCTCCATCGTCGACGGAGTACCGCGCACGCTGCGCCTCGACCAGATGATCCGTCTCTACACGACGCATCAGCTCGAGGTCATCGTTCGTCGTACCAGGTACCTGCTTCGCAAGGCGCAGGAGCGCGCCCACATCCTGCGCGGTCTGGTCAAGGCGCTCGACGCTCTGGACGAGGTCATCGCCTTGATCCGTGCGTCGCAGACCGTCGACATCGCTCGCGCCGGATTGATGGAACTCCTCGACGTCGACGAGATCCAGGCCGACGCCATCCTCGGCATGCAGCTTCGTCGTCTGGCCGCCCTCGAGCGTCAGAAGATCGTCGACGAGTTGGCCGAGATCGAACTCGAAATCGCGGACCTCGAAGACATTCTGGCTCGCCCGGAGCGTCAGCGCGCGATCGTTCGTGACGAGCTCAAGGAAATCGTCGACAAGTACGGCGACGACCGTCGTACCCGCATCATCGCCGCCGACGGAGACGTCAACGACGAGGATCTGATCGCCCGCGAAGACGTCGTCGTCACGATCACCGAGACCGGCTACGCCAAGCGCACCAAGACCGACCTCTACCGCTCGCAGAAGCGCGGCGGCAAGGGTGTTCAGGGCGCCGGCCTCAAGCAGGACGACATCGTCTCGCACTTCTTCGTCACCTCGACGCACGACTGGCTGCTGTTCTTCACCACGAAGGGCCGCGTCTACCGCGCCAAGGCTTACGAACTGCCCGAGGCGAGCCGTACCGCTCGCGGTCAGCACGTGGCGAACCTGCTGGCCTTCCAGCCGGACGAGCGCATCCAGTCCGTCATCCAGATCAAGACGTACGAAGACGCGCCATACCTGGTGCTCGCCACTCGCAACGGTCTGGTCAAGAAGTCCAAGCTCACCGACTTCGACTCCAACCGCAGCGGTGGCATCGTCGCCATCAACCTGCGCGGTGAAGACGAACTGGTCGGCGCTGTTCTTTGCTCCGCCGAAGACGACCTGCTTCTCGTTTCGGCACAGGGCCAGTCGATCCGCTTCTCGGCCACCGACGAGGCACTGCGTCCGATGGGCCGCGCAACGTCCGGCGTCCAGGGCATGCGCTTCAACGGTGACGACGAGCTGCTCTCGCTCAACGTTGTTCGTGAAGGCACGTTCCTCCTGGTCGCCACCTCGGGCGGTTACTCCAAGCGAACCGGCATGGAGGACTACCCGGTGCAGGGTCGCGGCGGCAAGGGCGTGCTCACGATTCAGTACGACAAGAAACGTGGCACTCTGGTCGGTGCGCTCATCGTCGACGACGACGACGAGCTGTACGCGATCACCTCGGGCGGCGGCGTCATCAGGACGGCTGCCAAACAGGTTCGTAAGGCGGGACGCCAGACCAAGGGCGTGCGTCTGATGAACCTCGGCGAAGGCGACACACTGCTCGCGATTGCGCGCAACGCCGACGAGCCCGAAGAGCTCGCTGCAGAGACCACCGACAACGCAGACAATGCCGATGGAGCTAAGGAGTCCTAGTGAGCACTCCCAACCAGCCGGGCAGTGACCAGAAGAGCGGAAGCCCTTCAGGTTCGACGCCACCGAAGCCGGAGCAGGCAACTGCTCCGGCGGGGCCGCAGACCTCGAAACCTGCAGCTCCAGCGGACGGCGGACCCAAAGCTTCCGAGGCAGCTCCGGCGCCCAAGGCACCTGAGCCGCCTCGCGGCCCATCGGCTCAGAAGCCGGCGGGTGGGGCTCCCGACGCTGCGGGTGCGGCCAAGGGTCAGGCTCCTTCCGCTCCTCCGGTGGCTCCGGCTGCGCCGGTAACTCCGGCCAAGGGTGACGGTCAGGCTCCGCCGCAACCGGTTTCCAATCAGGCTCGTGGCAGCCAGGCACCGCCCTGGCAACGCGGACCCCAGCCGTCAGGGCAGCCGCAGGGGCAGCCAGCTCAGAATCCGGCTGCCCAGAGTCCGGCATCCAAGGCTCAGGCACCGCAGAATCAGGCACCGCAAAGTCAGCCGCAGACCAACATCACGCGCCCAGCCGGCGCTGGTGCTCCGGCGGGTCGACCGGCAGCTCCTGCCGGGGGTAAGCCGCCTGCCGGTCCGCAGCGTCCTGCAGCGGCCGGCCCGGCGCAGGGTGGCCCGGCGCAGGGTGGTCTGGCCAAAAACCCCGCGCAGGGTGGTGCACCGCAGGGACAGCCTCAGGCGGGTCGTCCTACGGGTGCACAGGCGGGTCGTCCTACGGGCAACCCATCGGCACGTCCCGTCGTGACGGGAACGGCGGCGGCCGCAGCTACCGGTGGCGTCGCTGGTGCGGCAGCAGCCAAGGCAGTTACACCCTCGGGTGCAAATCCCAAGGCTGCAAATGCCACAGTCGCCAATCCCACGGTCGCAAATCCGAAAGCAAAAGCTGCTGCGATCGACGGGCCCACCCGGCACATCGATCGCAAGGATTTGCCGAAGGACATGCCTGACCTCTCCGAGGCCAAGCATCCGTTGCCTGCTGCGGTGAAGGGTGAGAAAACTCACGCCGTATCGGCTTCGGTCGTCGACGGTGCGCCGCTGCGCGCGACGGTTCAGATCCGTCGTATCGACCCGTGGTCCACGCTGAAGATCACGTCCGTGATCTCGGTGTCGCTGTTCTTCGTGTGGATGGTGGCCGTCGGGCTGCTCTACGTCGTCCTCGACGGTATGGGCGTCTGGGATCGTCTGAACAACGCGTTCACCGACATCGTTGCCGACGGCGGCTCCGACGGTCTGGTGACGGCGGGCCAGGTGTTCGGCTACGCGGCGCTGATCGGTATCGCGAACATGGTGCTTTTCACGGCACTCGTCACGATCGGATCGTTCATCTACAACCTCTGCAGCGACCTGGTTGGCGGCGTAGAGGTAACTCTCGCCGACCGCGACTGACCTGCGAAAACATTGCTCCGCCGGGCCCGTTTTGGTGTCAGCGGCCCGGTGGGGTAATCTTTGGAATCGGTTCAGGGGCCTATAGCTCAGGTGGTTAGAGCGCTTTACTGATAATGAAGAGGTCGGAGGTTCAAGTCCTCCTAGGCCCACTCCCATGTGCCGAAGAAGGGTTGCTGGAATGAAGGTTTTCCTGCTTGTCGGGGCCGGAATTCTGGTAGCTCTCGGGGTCACCAAGCTGATCAAAAGTCAGCGCGGAGACAAGGTTTGGCACGATTTGGAAACAGGATAGAACCTAGGTACTCTGACTCCGGTCAGAAAACCGAACGGGGCCTTAGCTCAGTTGGTAGAGCGCTGCCTTTGCAAGGCAGATGTCAGGAGTTCGAATCTCCTAGGCTCCACAGTAAGAAAACACCCTCCCGGGATCCGGGAGGGTGTTTTTGTATGCCGATGTACCCGGCGTCTGCCTTGTCTGCCCAGTCGTGCCCGACTTGTGTGCCCCGTTTTTGAGCGAACGGCACTTTCGGCGCACTGAAGGCGATGAACATGCCGTTCGCTCGGAGTGGGGTGGCCAGAACCGCGCCCACTATGGACCGTTCGTCCCGAATTCTCCGGAAAGTCTAGTGGTCATAACCAGCTGGGCGTACCGTGGGGAGAACCCAATTTCAGGAGGTTCGTAGTGCTTCACAACGACATTCCCAGCCACGGTGAAATTGCCGCACTCGCGGAGGTGGAGGGGCCCACCTGCATCACCATCGTTACTCCGACTGAAGATGCGCCTCAGGATTACGACAAAGCGCGCATAGCCTTCAAGGACCAGGTCCGCTCGGCACTCGCATCGGTGGAGGATCCCACCGAGCGCAAGCAGTTCGAGGCCGAATACGCAGAGCTCGACGACGACGACGATTTCTGGCGCTTCCAGTCGCGCTCATTGGTCACGTACGCGACGCCGGAGCGTCTGGTGACCTTCCGCCTCCCCAACCGTCTGCAGGCGCTCGAAACGGTCAGCGATCGGTTCCACCTCAAGCCACTGCTCCGTTCGGTGACGTTCCCCCAGACGGCGTTTGTTCTCGCCCTGGCAGAGGGTTCGGTGCGACTGATCGAGATCGCCGCCGATCAGCCCGCCGACGAGGTCCGTGTTCAGGGCATGCCGAAGAACGCTGCGGATCACGCGGGCAAGTCGTCGATCAACAGCCGTACCGAAGCGGGTCGGTTGTCGGGGTCGGACAGCCGAAAGTTGCGCGTCAATCAGTACGCCCGCGCAGTCGATCACGAGGTCCGCGGTGTACTCGCCGGCCGTGATGTCCCCTTGATCCTGGCCGCTGCCGAACCCATTGCGTCGGTGTATCGCTCCGTGAATTCGTACCGCCACCTGGTCGACAAAACCGTCGAGGGAAACCCGGAAGCCTTGTCGACGCAGGAAGTGGCGGACGGTTCGCGTCCGGCGCTCGACGTTTTCCATGCCGAGCAGCTTGCGGCGGTGCGGGACACCTTCAATGTGCGCACGGAACAGGGGCGCACGCAGACGGACGTCGCAGACGTGGCAACAGCCGCGACGTACGGACAGATCGACACCGTTTTCATCGACATCGATTCCGTCGTACCCGGAAGTCTCGATCCCCAGACGGGCGCTCTCACGACCGGTGAGTCGACCAACGGAAGCACCTATGGTGTCGTCGACGAGATCGCTCGTCGTTCGCTCTTGACCGGTGCTCGGGTGCTCGCTGTTCGCGCGGAGGACATTCCGGGCGGCGGCGCAGTTGCCGCGATTTTGCGCTTCGCTCCGTAAACAGACTGGACGCGTGTGCGCCTCGTGACCTGATTCGGGCACGGGGCGCATACGATTCCGGCATGAAACGTGTGTGGGAACGGCTGCGCCTCTATTGCAAGACGCTGCACCCGGTCGGGCTTGCCTTTGCTCTGGTCTTCTTCACCTGGTCGATGAGTCCGTCCCTGTTGCCGCGCGCGTGGTACCTCCAGGGCGTTGCGACGGGCATCTCGCTCGCGATGGGATACGGCGTCGGCGTCACGGTTGCCTGGATGATCCGCAAGTGCGGCGTCGAACCGCAATGGTCCGATCGCACCAAGAAGATCGGCTGGCGAATCCTGCTGGTCGCGGCCGTCATTCTGGTTCCGACGTTCTTGGTCCTCGGTTCGTGGTGGCAGCAGATCGTTCGCGATCTCGTGGAAGCTCCACGCACCAATCAGGCGAATTACCTTCTGGTGCTAATGATTTCGCTCGGAATCTGGTTCATCCTGCTCGAGGCCGGTCGGGGTCTTCGTTTCACCACCAACAAGCTCACCGCAGTCGCGCTTCGGTTCGTTCCCCTCGAAGCGGCGAAGGTCGGCAGCTTGATCGTCATCTTCGCTCTCGGAATCTTCATCGTGAACGGTGCGCTGTACAACGGGCTGGTCGCGTTTGCGAACTGGAGTTTCTCGGGTGCCGACCACGAAACTCCGGACGGCATCGAACAACCCATGATCGCCGAGCGCAGTGGTTCACCGATGTCCGGCGAGGCTTGGGATTCTCTCGGCCAGGAGGGGCGCACCTTCATGGGCAGCGGTCCCACCGCAGCCGAGATCTCTGCGTTGACCGGACGTGAAGCGAAGCAACCGATCCGGGTGTATGCCGGACGCGAATCCTCGGACTCGATCAACGGTGTGGCACAGCGGGTCGTCGACGAGTTGGAGCGCACCGGCGGATTCGACCGCGGAACCCTCGCAGTCGTGACGACCACCGGCCGCGGTTGGGTGAACGAGGACGTCGCGTCGGCGTTCGAGTACGTCGAGGGCGGCGACACGGCAATCGCGTCGATGCAGTACTCGTTCCTTCCGAGTCCGTTGGCCTTCATCGCCGACCGCGAGACGCCGATGATCGCCGGGCGCGCGCTGTTCAACGCCGTGTACGCCAAGTGGATCGACCTGCCTGTGGAGACGCGACCCGAGCTGGTTGTCTTCGGTGAGAGCCTCGGCTCCTACGGTGGCCAGGCCGCATTTGCCGGCGCCCAGGACATGATGACGCGCGTCGACGGCGCTCTGTGGGTCGGAACCCCCAACTTCACTGCTCAGTGGCAGGAAATCACGGACAGTCGTGACTCGGGTTCGAAGGAAATTCTGCCGGTGATCGACGGTGGACGCGCCATTCGGTTTGCCGGTGATCCGGAGGATCTGGAGCTGAAGTCGGATTGGGACGACGACCGCATCGTGTACTGGCAGCACGCCAGCGACCCGATCACGTGGTGGTCCTTCGACCTGCTGCTCAACAAGCCGGATTGGCTCAAGGAACCGTTGGGTCGAGACGTGGATCCGGGAATGACGTGGGTGCCGCTCGTGACGTTCTGGCAGGTCACCCTCGACATGGTGTTCTCGGCTGACGTCCCGTCCGGGCACGGTCACAACTACGGCGAGGATGCGGCAGACATGTGGGCCAAGATCCTGCATCCCGAGGCGTGGACCCCGGCCGATACCGACAAGCTTCGTTCGCTACTGACATCGAATCTGGAGCCCACGAAGTAGTCGTAAAGGGTTGTAATACAGCCTGTTAAGGCAAAAACCTCACGAAAACGTGTTACGTGAGGTATGTGTTACTCTGCGTTCGCTGTGTGCCAAGCCACAGCGCAGGCGAACGTGGGGAGATCGAAACGTGAAGAGCAGAGCATGGTGGGCGGCCGGGGTCTCCGTCGCAGCACTGGTCATGGGTGCTGTGACGGCCCCTGCCGCAATGGCTGAGCCGGCAGATTTCTACACACCGCCGTCCGAGCTTCCGGCAGGTGCCAACGGAGATCTCATCAAGAGCGAGCCGTCACCACTGCTGCTGAGCGTGCCCGGATCGAACGGTGCATGGCCGGCGACTGCCACCAAGATCATGTACCGAAGCGAGGACGCCAAAGGCGCCCCCGTTGCCGTGACGGGCACCTATCTCGAACCGTCGAATCCGTGGACCGGGCAGGGGGCGCGTCCACTGGTTGCCGCAGCGGTGGGAACGCATGGACAGGGCGATCAGTGCGCACCGTCCAAGCTGTTCAACACCGGTATCGAGTATCAGTTCCCGACGGACGTCATGGTCGGCTACGAGTCCATCTGGGTGAACACGTTGCTGCTCAACGGCATTGCCGTTGTCGTCACCGACTACGAGGGTCTCGGAACTCCGGGCGATCACACCTACGTCAACCGTGAAGCCGAAGCGCATGCCGTTCTGGACTCGGTGCGCGCCGCTCAGCAACTCCCGAACACGAGCATTCCCGCCGACGGCCCCGTCGGACTGTGGGGTTACTCGCAAGGTGGTGGAGCTGCCGCTGCCGCAACGGAATTGAAGCCGTCGTACGCTCCCGAACTTGATCTCAAGGGAACGTACGCAGGCGCACCGCCCGCTGATCTGGCGGCGACGCTTCAGCAGGTCGACGGCACGTTCCTCACCGGAGTGATCGGCTACGCGCTCAACGGAATCGTTGCGCAGTACCCCGAGGTCCAGCCGTTGCTCGACGCCGAGATCAACGATCGTGGCCGACAGATGTTGGCCGCCACCAAGAACCAGTGCGTCGCCGAAAGTGGTCTGCAGTTCGGCTTCCAGCAGTCGTCGAGCTTCACCAATTCCGGTGAATCGCTCTCCGCAGTTCTGGCGCGTCTACCCATGGCGCAGGCGATCCTCGACGAACAGAAGATCGGCAAGCTGACGCCGGAGTCGCCCGTGTTGATCCAGCACGGCCGCTCCGACGACATCGTTCCGTTCGGCCAGGGACAGCAATTGGCGCAAGACTGGTGCGGCAAGGGCGCGACGGTGCAGTTCTCCGTCAACGAACTGCCCCCGATCATTCCGGGACTGGCAATCAATCACGCGACGCCGTATCTGGTCGGTACCCCCGAATCCGTCGGGTACATGATCGATCGCTTCAACAACGTCCCGGCACCGTCCAACTGCTGACGGCCAGGCATCGAAAAGCCCCGGAACACACTGTGTTCCGGGGCTTTTTGTATGTCGACTAAGCGGTCTTCTCGGCCGAGTTCTCCTCGAGGCGCGGGGGTGCGGAAGCGACCGGCGGATGTTCGCGTCGGCGGCTCTTGAAGAACACCGCGCCACCGATCACCGCAGCACCGGCGATGACGAACACGGTGACGCGCTTGCGGCCGCGAGGCTTCTCGGCGCGTTCCGCGGACTTTGCCGGGATGGCCTTGGCGCGCTCGACGCCCTTCTTGGCGAGGACTTTGCCCTGACGACCCAGGAACAACCCGACCTGTCCGGCGCCGCGAGCGACCGACGTCGCGACCACCGCGGCGATACGGCGAGCGTTGTCGGCTGCCTCGGACTCCTTGATACGAGCCGCTGTCTCTTCGAGGTAGGCGGCGGTCTCGTCGAAGGTGTCCTCGACGCGGGCGCGCGCGTGATCGAAGGTGTCGGGCAACTGCGTGCTGAGGGACTCGGTCACTCGTGTCATGACTTCACTTTGCCACAAGGGCTGTACCGGGGTAGGTCGGTCGCAGATCGGACTTACGATGGATGAATGTCGACCTCCCCTGCACGGTCCCGTCGAAGCCCAGGCCGACCTGCGATTACGTCGACGGACGAGATTCTCGATGCAGCGGAACGGGTGGGTTTGGACCGCCTGACGCGGGCGGAGGTCGCACAGGTCCTGGGCGTTTCCGCTGCGACGATTCGCCATCACGTCGACTCGACCGATCGTCTGTACTCGTTGGCGTGTGCGAGAGCTTTCGGACGTCTGCAGTTGGATTCGGATTCGAAGTCCTGGCAGGACTACCTTCGGACGTTAGGTCAGCGCTTCGCTGAACTCGTGACTGCCACGCCTGGGCTCGAGGACTACGTGCTTCGAGGGCCTTACGAAGAGCGCACTCTGGAGCAGTTCGAGCGAATCATGAATGAGGTACTTCTACGGAAGCCTGAATTCGACCGTGCAACAGCACATTTGCTCGGCTCTCGGACACTGATCATTTCGGCGGCACTGCATACACCGGCGCGCAATCGTTACCCGGATTCGCAGTATCCGAAGCCTGAGACTCTCTCGGCTGTTGTTTCCTGGACGCTCGACGCCTTCCTTGTCGGTGCCGAAAAGATGATCGATTCCGGCCTCGTTCCTACGGTCGTTCCAACTCCTGACGCTTCTTGGACTCACATTTCGGATCACTGATGCCCTTCCTGGACAGGAAGGTAAGGCAACCCACATTAATTATTGCTACTGTGGCAATTATGAATAGACACAGGTGGAGGCCAAGATTCCTCGGCGCGGCCGGGGCCGCGTTAGTGCTCGCGCTCGCTGGATGTTCGTCATCGAACACGAACCCGGACGCTGACGGAAGTCCCGCAGCGAGGGGAAGCTATCCGGTGACCGTGAGCACGGAATCCGGAGACGTGATCATCGAGTCGGCACCTGAACGGATCGTGACCTTGGGGAACCCGGCGTTCGAGAACGTCGTGGCGCTGGGATCGCACCCCGTGGCCGCGAGCGTGACCAACATCGACAAGCTTCCTTATCTGGCGGACTACGTGGGAAACGAGGCGCTCGACGAGTCCTTGGCTGACATCTATGCGGGGCAAGTGAATTTCGAGCGGATGCTTGCGGTCGAACCGGATCTCATCATCGCGCCTGCCTGGCCGGTTTTCACCGAGCCCGCCACGTTGGAGCGGCTCCGAACGATCGCTCCCACTTTGATATTCGACATGCAGGACGCAGACAACGATTGGAGAGTCGGCGTTCAGCAGGTCGCGGATGCGTTGGGAAAATCCGAGCAGGGTGGCGAGTTGATCACCTCGGCAGTCGACGAATTTACGGGTGTGGCTGAGTCGAACCCAGGACTTGCGAAGCGGCCGTACTCATTCGGGCTCTACTACAAGGAGCAGATTTCGTTGGGATCGGGCGGAAACATACTGCGCCTCTTCGGAATGAAGCCGGCGGAGGACCAATCCGCGGTGGAATCGACGGGAACTCCGGTGACGTATTCGGGTGAGACCGCGGGTGACGTCGACGGTGAAGCGGTACTTCTGATGCCGTCGCCACGGGATTCCATCGCGAACCTCGAACAATCGCCTTTCTGGGAGTCGAATCTGAAATCCCGCGTCGTATGGCTCAGTGATGCGCAGGGTGAGGCGATCAACAATGCGGGTGTACTTGGAAAGACGTGGCTGCCGGGAAACCTGGGTACCGCGTTGGGACAGTTGGGTTAGTCGAGCATGGACAGGGCGAGAGTATCCCGGTTACCTGCGGGCATGGTCATGACCGTTGCCTCGATTGCCGAGGTTGAACAGCGCGCGGACGACACCGTTCGAGTTGTGTTGCAGTCGAGCGAGTTCGGAAACCTGAGCGTTCGTGGGGCGGCGCCGGTGTTCAAGGTGTTCGTGCCTCGGGAGCCGGCGGACGAGATGATGCTCCCCACCTTGGGGTCGGACAAACTCGCGGTTCCCAGTTGGGAGGCCGACCCCCGGCGTCCGATCGGGCGTTCCTACACAGCAATCGATTTCAATCCTGGCGATCGAAGGATCACGTTCGATGTCATGGATCTCGGGAAGCCGGGTTGGTGGCTCAACCGGACGGGCGTAGGCAGTCGCGTTGGGGTGATCGGATTCAAACACGAACTCGTCCTTGTTCCGGGCGTCACTGACGTCGTTGCAGTCGGCGACAGATCTGCGCGCCCTGCTGTCGGATCCTTGACGAATCTCGCCGAACAAGTCCGAATACACAGTTTCACGGGTCCGTCAGGCGAGCACGGATTCCCTGATATCGAGTGGGTGGACATAGTCGATCGGACCGAGGCGCAGGCAGAATCGACAATGTTGTGGATCGGCGGAGAGAAAAGCTGTGTCGCCCGCTTGCGCAGCCAAGCGATCGAAAACGGCCTACCGCCGTCCCGGATTGTCGCATTGCCGTACTGGTCGGCGGGGCGAACGCGCGACGAGTTCGATCATGCTCTGTACCGGCTGTACCAACGCGCAGCTGCGGACGGAATCGACATTTCCGATCCGGTCGTTGCCGCCGACATCGAACTGCAGTGACGCGTGCCCCGTCGCACGGAATTGGCAGGCTCACATCCACGAGAACGCCGGCAATGGCACGATGGTGGTGTGACTTCAACTCATCAGACCGCAACCGCAACGCTGCACACGAACCGCGGCGACATCAAGATCGCTCTGTTCGGCAACCATGCGCCGAAGACCGTCGAGAACTTCGTCGGCCTCGCCGACGGCTCGAAGGAGTACACCACCGCAAACGCCGCCGGCACCAAGACCGGCCCGTTCTACGACGGTGCCATCTTCCACCGCGTCATCGACGGCTTCATGATCCAGGGTGGCGACCCCACCGGAACCGGCACCGGCGGCCCGGGCTACAAGTTCGGTGACGAGTTCCACCCGGAACTGCAGTTCGACCGCTCCTACCTGCTGGCCATGGCCAACGCAGGCCCGGGAACCAACGGCTCGCAGTTCTTCATCACCACCGGCCCGACGCCGCACCTGAACCGTCGCCACACCATCTTCGGTGAGGTTCTCGACGACGATTCCAAGAAGGTTGTCGACGCCATCTCCTCCACCTCGGTCGATCGTGGCGATCGTCCGGTCGAGCCCGTCGTGATCAACAGCATCACCATCTCCTGAACAGGTAAAACAAGCAGATGACGAACCCCGGTTGGGGCGGCGGTGCGAGTGAGGGCATCCCGCCCCAACCGCGGTGCGTCCGCCATCCAGATCGACCTACCGCACTTTCCTGCAATCGTTGTGGACGCCCGGCGTGCCCGGACTGTCTCCGCGAGGCGGCGGTGGGATACCAATGTGTTGACTGTGTAGCTGCCGGTCAGCGTGATGTCCGCCCCGTTCGGGGCGTCGCCGGAAACACCGTGAGCCCCACCCGCGCGGTCCCGGTCGTGACGTACACCTTGATGGGGCTCAACGTCCTGGCGTTCCTCGCCACCTTCGCGCAGTCGCGAAGCATCATGAACAATCAGGTCGGCTCGTCGATCTTCGCGAACTGGGCACTCAATCCGGGTCTGGTCGCCAGCGGTGACTGGTTCCGGCTCATCGGCTCCGGGTTCCTGCACTTCGGAATCCTGCACCTCGCGGTCAACATGTACGCCCTCTACATTCTGGGGCGCGACACCGAAATCGTGATGGGCCGCTCGCGGTACATCGGCATCTATCTGGTTTCGCTCCTCGGCGGATCTGCATCCGTGATGGCGTTCCAGCCGGTGTTCTCCTCGCTCACGGCCCTGTCCTGGACCGCTGGAGCGTCGGGTGCGATCTTCGGCATCATGGGCGCACAGGCCGTCCTTCTTCTGCGTTTGCGTCGAAGCCCGGTCCCGATCATCTCGGTGATCGCGATCAATGTGATCATCAGCATTTCGCTGCCCGGGATCTCGTTCTGGGGTCACGCGGGAGGTCTGGTGGCAGGTGCCGCAACGGCCGCTGCCTTCCTGTACGCCCCGCAGTGGTTGGGCGCCGGTGAGAACCGCGTGAAGGCCGTACGTATCGGCTGGATCGCTTTTGGTGCCGTCACCGTGGTGACGTTGGGAGTCATAGTGCTGCGCGTCGTCCAACTGCGCGAACAGCTGGGAATCAGTTAGCAAGAATCTATGGCCCAGCCGTTCTATCGCTCAGCCGCCGATGACGGACTTGCAGGCGAACGTGATCTCGAAGCTGGAAGTCGCGGTCGGGTTGCTCCTGTCCCGGGCGCCGATTCCCTCGCCCGTCACCACGAAGGTATTGCCGTCCTGCTTGGCACTGGCAGACCCGCCGGGCAGGCCCGGTGCAAATCCGGCGGTGTACGGCAGACCGTTCGATCCACCCTCGCTTCCGGCGATTCCAGCAGTCTGAACCGCGCCGGATTCATCGACGATGGCAGAGACGGTCAACCTGCCGTAGGTGGCATTTTCCGCGTCGAGCAGTGTCATAACTGTCGTGTCGCCGTCCTTTGCACATTTCGTCTCGAACGTGGCGTCAAGCGTCTCCCCGCCGACGGTGACCGAGGACGTAGCGGAGGAAGCGACGGCAGCGGTTTCGTCCGAGCCAGTCTTGTCGGAGTCGCTGCCGCAGGCGGAGGCGAATAGAGCGACCGCCGCGATGGTGGCAGCGAAAGCGGTGGAGGACCGGTGGGTCATCGTGGTCCGAACCATCTTCGTCATGTTCTGTCCTTCAAGTCACGCGGTGCGTCCGCACTTGTTCTGGCTATTTCGGCGACAACACTAACCACTGACTCGGTGCTCGTAGCTCTAAACCCCCAGCTCAGACGGGTTTGTCGTCTTCGACTGTTTCAGGGGCGTTCGTCAGGCTGCTGCTGGTCGTCCTCCGGATCGTTGGGAGTAAACGCACATGCGAGGACGGCTTCTGTAGAGATTGTCCACATAGGTTGAGCTCGGTGGTCCTTCTACTGTGGCTTGAGTCACTTCGTAGATAGCACCACTGACCTTTTCCGAGGAGTACCCCTGCTATGACCTCCACCGATAGCACCACCACTGACGGTGGGGTTGCGCCGAGCGAGATCGAATCTCGCGTGGTGAAGAAGGTAGCGCGACGGCTGATTCCCTTCCTGATCCTGCTCTATTTCGTGAACTATCTGGATCGTACGAACATCGCTTTCGCGAAGCTCACCATGAGCGCAGACCTCGGGATGACCGAGACGATGTTCGGGCTCGCCTCCGGACTCTTCTTCGTCGGCTACCTGCTGTTCGAGGTGCCGAGCAACCTGGCCCTGCACCGCTTCGGCGCCCGGCTGTGGATCGCGCGCATCATGCTCACCTGGGGCATCCTCGCCGCTGCGCTCGCATTCGTACCCAACGTGGGCAGTCTCTATTTCCTGCGCATCCTGGAGGGAATCGCCGAGGCCGGCTTCTTCCCCGGAGTTCTTCTCTACCTGACCTTCTGGTTCCCGAAGAAGTACCGCGTACGCCTGATGGGCCTGTTCCTGCTGACGCTTCCGCTCTCGTCGGCGCTCGGCGCCCCACTCTCGGCCGCCATCATCCAGTACGGCGACGGTCTGTTCGGCCTGGCCGGATGGCGCGTGATGTACCTGATCGAGGGTCTGCCCGCCGTGATCTTGGCGTTTGTCGTCTGGTTCTACCTCACCGATCGTCCCGCCGACGCAAAGTGGTTGACCCTCGAGGAGCGCACCTGGCTGATGAAGTCGATGGCCGACGAGGAAAAAGAACTCGGCGACGCCGGTCACCAGTCGGCCGGTAAGACCCTGCGCGATCCCCGCGTCATCGGTTTCGGTCTGGTCTACTTCGGAATTACATACGGCCTTTACGCTTTGAGCTTCTTCCTGCCCAGCATCGTCGCGGGATTCAAGCAGACGTTCGACACCGATTTCTCGCTCGTCGAGACAGGCCTGATCGTGGCGGTCCCCTACGCGATCGGCGCCGTCGCGATGGTGCTGTGGAGCCGCCATTCCGACAAGACCGGAGAACGAATGTGGCACGTCGCAGCCCCGACGCTCTTGGGTGCGGTGTCCATTCCGATTGCGCTGTATCTGGATTCGCCGTTCACCGTCATGATCGCGGTCTCGCTCACCGCTGTCGGTGTCCTCTGTGCGCTCCCCGTCTTCTGGTACCTGCCCACCACGTTCCTGACGGGTGCCAGTGCGGCCGCGGGTATCGCCATGATCAACTCGATCGGCAATGCGTCGGGCTTCGGTGCTCCGTACATCACCGGCTGGCTCACCGATGTGACCGGAAATGCCAAGGCAGGTCTGTGGGTGGTGGGCGCCGTGATGCTCTGTGCCGCAATCCTTGTAGTGGTGCTGGCGAAGCGATCGAGCAAGCCTGCTCAGATCTGACCGAGTTTCCCCGCACTGGCACGCAGCCGGATCAGGAGCGCAAGATCGAGCGCCTGGTCCGGCTGACGCCACTGTGTTCCGATCAACCTGTCGATGGACTCGAGGCGTTGGTACAGGGTGTTGGCGTGAATCGCGAGCGCGGCGGCGGTCGCGGAGTGCTTGCAATTGTGTGAGAGGTATGACGCCAGGGTGTCCAATAGTGGAACGCCGCGTCGTTGCTCCTCCTCGAGGAGTGGGCCGAGGGAACGCTGCGTCAGCGATTCGAGTTCGTCGCGGCCGGTGCGGCTGAGGAGAATTCGGTAGATACCGAGTGAACTTGCCGGTTCCACGTGTGAGGCCCGTCCGAGCGTCTCGAGGACGTCGACGGTGTGCTGCGCCTCGACATACGCTCGCGCCAGACCTTCCGCTCCCACCGCGGGATCGGCGATTCCGACGGTCGGGTTCTCCGCCGGCTGCACCCACGCTGCCGCAACTTCTGACGGTGACATCCCCGGAATCAAAGCGATGACCCGTGAACCATGCTCGGCAACAACGGTTCCCGACGGGAATGTAATTTCCTCGATACTGCGACGCGTACGGTCTACGGCGTCGGCCGGGCGGGCCACCACGACGGTGTACGAGCGGTCGGGATTGAGCCCGGCCAGGCGGAACTGCCCGGTGACTTCGGCCGGCGTCGGCGCAGGCCTGGTGATCAGATCGACGAGGAACGCGTCGCGTGCTCGGCGGGTGGCTTCGCGGGCTGCCCGCTCGCCGACCAGTGCCAGCGCAATGGCGGGAGCAGACCTTTCGAGTGCCAATCTCATTGCGGCGGTGGGTTCCTGGCGCGAGAGTAGGAACAGAACTCCGAGTTGGTCACCGGCACTGCGTACTTCGGTGGCGAACAGGAACTGCTCACCGACAATCAGCGTCACTTCCTGCTCGCGTCGGTCTGCGGAAAAGATGTCGAAGACCCGATGCACGCTCTCGCTCACCCGTTGCAACCCTGGCGGGACCTCGGATGTTCCGGTCACGAAGAACACCGGAGAGCCCGTCGACGCCGAGGTTTCCTCCACGAGTTCGCGCACACCACCGCCGCGCAGGACAACCTGAGTGAGCGAACGGTCCCAGGTCAGGGTCTGTTCGAGAAGTGCTGTGCGCTCGGCGAGTTCGGTGTTCGCGGCGTTCACTTCCGCAACCGTCGCGCGATAGCGTTCGAGAGAGCGGGCATTCTCGATGGCCACCGAGGCATGGGCTGCGAGTGCGGACAGCAACGCAACTTCTTCATTGCCGAATCGACGCTCCTGACGCTTACAGGCGCACAGCGCACCCAGGATCTTGCCGTTCAATGTCAGTGGCACGGCCAGCAGGCCGCGCATGTTCTCGGCTCGCGCTGCGTCGTCGGCCGGTCCGATGTGTGCAAACGAGGGATCGTTGCGGTAGTCGGAAGACCAAGCGGGAGAAGAGTTCTCGACTACGCGACCAATCAGACCTTCGTGGAAGGGAACCGTGAGGCCGAGTAGCTGGGACGTGTACGCCCCACTCGTAACCTCGATGATCAAGATGTCGTCGTGAATCAGAGCAAGGTACGAAAGGTCGACGCCGAGTAGTCGTTTGGCCTGGTCCACGATCTCTTGCAGGAGGGCATGGTGATCGTGCATCGTGGTCAGCAGCGACGCGATGTCGTTGAGTGCCCCCAGTTCGGTGGCGCGCTGTCGGCGCTGAGCCAGGAGACTTCGTAGCTGAAGTGCCGAGCGGGCTTCTCGCTCGATCTCGGCGGCGGCCTCGGGGCCTGAGCCTGCGGCCAGTTGATCGCGATGCTCGATCAGTTCCTCGGTGGATGCCTCGGCCAAGAGAAGCTGTAGCCAGTTCTCGTGCATCCGCACTCCCTTGTAAGGCCAACTTGTCAGGCCAACGATGAGTATGGAGAGAATGTCCATACGGTTTCCGGTTTCGCGGAGTAAATCTACATGGGGTGGTGTAGCCGCCGTCACTATCGTGGAGGCATGACACTCCTCGAGGCGCTCAGCTCGCAGATCGATGCGGATCGACTGATCACCGACCCCGACATCATGGCGAGCTACATCCACGACGACGCCGAGTGGGCTCCCTACGAGATGCCGGTCGCCGTGGTCCGTCCGCGCACAGCCGAGCAGGTACAGACGGTTGTGCAGGCGTGCATCGCCCACGGTGCGCCCGTCGTGACGCGCGGCGCCGGTACCGGATTGTCGGGCGGAGCCAACGCGGTCGCTGGTGGCGTCGTGATCGCCTTCGACGCGATGAATGCCATCAAGGAGATCAACACCCTCGAGCGTTTGGCTGTGGTCGAACCCGGAGTGGTCAACGATCACCTCCGCGACGCCTGCGCCGAGCACGGACTCTGGTACCCGCCCGATCCGGCCAGCGCGCCTTGGTCGACGATCGGCGGCAATGTCGCGACCAATGCCGGCGGCCTGTGCTGCGTCAAGTACGGCGTCACCAAGGACTACGTGCTGGGCATGCAGGTGGTCACCGGAACCGGCGAGCTGGTTCGGCTCGGGCGTCGAACTGCCAAGGGCGTGGCCGGGTTTGATCTCTCGGCGCTCATGGTCGGCTCCGAAGGAACTCTCGGTGTGATCACCGAGGTGACCGTCAAACTTCGTCCTCAGCGCGATCCCGAACGCACCATCGTCGGGTACTTCGACTCCATCGTCGCTGCGGGTAAGGCTGTCGAAGCCGTAGCCGCCGACGGTCTCACGCCCTCTGCTCTCGAGCTGATCGACCGACAGTGCCTGCTTGCCGTCGACGCCTGGAAGAACATGGGCCTCTCGGCCGACGCCGAGGTGGTCCTGCTCGGCCGCATCGACACACCGGGCGAGATCGGCGACGCCGAAGCCGAGCGAATGTTGGCCTGCTTCAACCGGTCCGGGGCAACCTGGAGCGCGAGATCCACCGACCAGGAGGAAGCCGACGCCCTGTTCTCCGCCCGGCGTCTGGCATACCCCGCCCTCGAGCGGCTCGGCCCGGTGCTCACCGAGGACATCTGCGTCCCCAAGGCAGCCGTCCCGGAAATGTTGGCGCGGATCGAAGCCATCTCGGCCCGTCACGACACACACATCGCGAACATCGCGCACGCGGGTGACGGCAACCTGCATCCGCTGTTGATCACGCCCCACGACGACGAGGCGGCACGTCGACGCGCTCAGGCCGCTTTTGCCGAGATCATCGACAACGCTCTCGAACTGGGCGGAACCGTCACCGGCGAGCACGGAGTCGGCCTGCTGAAGATGGGCGGCCTGGCGCAGGAACTATCTCCGGCGGTTGTTGCGATGCATCACGCGATCAAAGGCGCACTCGACCCACACGGAATTATGAACCCCGGCAAGGTGATCTGAAGAGCCGGCTCCGTAACCGAATCGGTTTCCGGAGTTACACCGCCGAAACGGCGAGTCCCTACGCTGAGTTGAACCACTTGGTTCAACTCGATGTAAGGAGTCACGGATGTTCTCTTCCGACTTGACGCAGGCAAGTGTCGTTCCCCGGCGCGCGGACACGGTGGCAGCGGTTCGGGCTGCGATCGCACTCGACGGCGCCGCGGTTTACGGCGGGCTGCACACCGAGGAGGACGCGATTGCCTTTGCGTCGAAGTTGCTCGGTGAGAAGTACATTCGCGTCGGCCGACAGTTCGAGGCAAGCGCAAGAAGTCAGGATGCCGAGGCCGCCGTCGTCGACACCCAACCGGTGGACGAACGCGGCAGGAAGCGCTCGTTCGGCATCTCCGGCGAGCGGATGACTGCCCACAACGACGGTTTTGCGTTCGGTGACTACGCGCCCGACTATCTGTTTCTGTGGTGCAAGCGCCCGGCGTACCCGAGTGGCGGCGACTCGTTTCTCATCGATGCGGTCAAACTGACGCGATTGCTCGCCTTCGATCCCGCAACTGCGGAGCTGGCCGAATTCTGTTGGAGCACAGACATCGACCATTCGGAACCGAACTTCCCGCAGAACACATTCGCGCCGATCGCCCGGACGGTGCCGAGTGGACGCAACCAGGTTCGGTATCACCCATATCTCGCGCCGATCGCCGGCGAATCGGAAGAAGCGCAGTGGCCGCTGGTGAAGCAGTGGAGTGAGGCCGTGATTCACGTGCGAGACAGCGGGCCGATGTTCCGTGCCGAAGCCGGCGAGATGATCTGCATCGACAACTACCGGGTGCTTCACGGCCGCGACGGATACACCGACCCCGGCCGTGAGCTGTACTCGATCTGGGGATGGTCGAGCGACGCCGTGGCAGTGCCGCAGCAGGCTCTCGACATCGTGCAACCAGACCTGGCGGCGCTCGCTATGTGATCGACCTCGCCGCAGAATGCACGGTGGCAACAATCGATTCCGTCAGATGCCGGGCGGCACGGTCGACCACTGCGCGGTCGCCGCCACCGATCAGCGTCATCTGGAAACCGCGCCAGGCGGCGACGATCTCGTGTCCGAGCGTTTCGGCAAGCTCGGCGTCGACGCCGGTTTCGGCTATGGCGCGGGCAGTTTCGTCGGCCCATTCGTTGGCTACGCCCTCGAGGAGCGGGCGGTACTGCTCCGAGTCGAATGCGGCCACACCGAAGAGTTCGAAGAAGAGTCGATGGTAGGCAACAAGTTCGGGGTCGGCGAGGATGCCCCACGCGTCGTGTAGACGGTCCGCGATGGGGATCTCGGAATCGCGGATCAGATCGAGGAGATGGGCGATCCCGGGAAAGCGAAGCCCGGCGCGGCGCAGTGCCTCGAGGAGCAGTCCGGCCTTGCTCCCGAAGTAGTACAGAAGCATGCGATTGTTGGAACCGAGTGCGCGGCTGAGCCCCCGAAGCGTTGCGGAGGAGACGCCGAACTCGAGGACGTAGTCGGCGGCGAGGTCGAGAAGGCGGTCGCGTTCTGAACCGCTTTGCGACCCGGGTGGACTACTCACCGCTCGACCCTACTTCTCGGGCGGCACCAAACCGTGGACAGCGAGCACGTCGAGGACGTCCTCCGGCGAGGTACCGAGATCCCAGCGTCCGAAGATCAACAGCCTCTCGGTGTCGGTGGGCCGGTCGACGATGTCGATCTCGAGCATCGGGACGCGTCGACCCAGACGCGGGTAGCGGACAAGCCGCACGCGGTCGATCTGTTCGCGAGTGAACGTGTGCCGGGCGCGCAGTCGCTGCACCGCGATCGACTTGGCTCCCGCGTCTTCGATCACGGCCAGGCGGGGACGCTGACGCAGGGCGAGGCCGCCCATCACGAACAGCCCGATCACCGCGAGGGCGAGCAGGAAGCGTCCGGCCGGCTCCGTGGGCGCGACGATCGAGGCGATCGCGAGGGCAATTCCGCCGCCGAACATCGCGTAGACAACACCCATCGGAGTGGCCCACGAGACGACCTCCGTGGCGTTGTCACGAGGCTGTGGATGAAATTCATCCTCGAGCATGTGGATAACTTCCTAGGTTGTCCACAGGAGTTATCCACAATGGGGATGAATGACACCCATGTAATTGAAAGACGGTCACGATCCGGGTCGAATCAGATACTCGCTGGTCAGCGCCATCTCATGGTCATGACAAGGCCGACAACCATGAAACCGAAGCCGACGAGGAAGTTATAGTTTCCCAAGTCGTTCATCCACGTGATCGAATCCGCGGCCAAGTAGTACACAATCAGCCACGCCAGGCCGACAAGCATGAATCCGAGCATCACCGAGACGTACAACGTGCTCGACGGACCCATCTTCACCTTCACCGGAGTGCGGTTTGCCGGGTTGACTGTGTAGTCGTTCTTCTTACGGACCTTCGACTTGGGCATGACGTCCTCGCTCTACGGTGTGACCTGCATGTGTTACCTACACGCTAACGTAGCTGTGTCCAGTTGGTCACCGGCCGACCTGCACAATCCGGGAGGAGCCACGTGTCTTCGGGTGAATCTTCACGAACCGTCTGGCACATCGGTGTACTTGCCGTCTGCCTGGTAGCCGGTCTGATGGTCGCCACGGCGCAACGATCCGCCGAGGAAAACCAGCTGCAGGTCACCGAAAGCACCAGGCTCTCCGATCTGGTTCGCAGTGCCCAGGCCAATGCCGAGAAAGTTTCGGCCGACCGGGACGAACTTGCCGCCCAGCTCGATTCGCTGCAGCAGGACGCCGCTCGGTCCGATGCCGGCGTGGCAGCGGCGCTCGGTGACATCAAGAACATCTCCGCCGACGCGGGACTGACGGAGATGACCGGCCCTGGTGTCGTGGTCACGATGACGGACGCTCCGCGCAACGCCGACGGCAAGTATCCGGTCGACGCCACCCCGGACGACCTCGTCGTGCATCAGCAGGACGTCCAGAGCGTCCTGAACGCGCTGTGGGCGGGCGGTGCCGAAGCGGTGGGCATGCAGGACCAACGGATCATCAGTACGTCGGCGCCGCGGTGCATCGGAAACACTCTCCTTCTTCACGGACGTACCTACAGCCCGCCGTACGTGATGAGCGCCATCGGCGACGTTGCTCGCCTCGAGGCGGCCCTCGCTGCCGAACCGGGCATTCGGATCTACAAGCAGTACGCGACCCGCTTCGGCCTCGGGTACACGCAGGCAACGCCGTCGCAGATCACGGTCCCCGCCTATACCGGCGGATAGCACGGGCGTTTACCCTGCTCTCATGAGGATTCTCGTCGTCGACAACTACGACAGCTTTGTGTTCAACCTGGTGCAGTACCTCGGCCAGCTCGGAACCGAAGCCGTGGTCTGGCGCAACGACGATCCACAACTGACGGCCGACCTCGAAGGTGCAGTAGCTCAGTTCGACGGCATTCTCCTGAGCCCGGGCCCCGGAACTCCACAGCGCGCGGGAGCGACAATGGATCTGGTGAAGGTCTGCGCCGACACCAAGACCCCGCTGCTCGGCGTCTGTCTCGGACATCAGGCGATCGGTGCGGCCTTCGGCGGAACCGTCGACCGCGCTCCCGAACTGCTTCACGGCAAGACGAGTCTGGTGCACCACAAGGACGTCGGCGTCCTGGCCGGACTGCCCGATCCGTTCACCGCTACCCGCTACCACTCGCTGACAGTTCTCGAGGACACCATTCCCGAGGAACTCGAGGTGACTGCCCACACCGAGAGCGGCGTCGTGATGGCGATGCGTCACCGCGAACTGCCGATTCACGGCGTCCAGTTCCACCCCGAATCCGTCCTCACCCAGGGTGGACACCGGATGCTCGCGAACTGGCTCGCAGTCTGCGGTGAGGCGCCGCCGGAAGGACTCGTCGCAGCCCTCGAGGCCGAGGTCGCGTCGGCGCTCGGTGGCGCATTGCCCGCAATTCTCTGACACCCGTCCACAAAAAAGTGCCTCCCGGAAATCTCCGGGAGGCACTTTTTTCACTTTGCTAGCGGCCGGGGATTCCGAGCGCTCCGACGCTGACGGTGATGACCGCGTCCTTGGAGATCTCCGAGCCCGGAGGCTGCGTCTGCGAGGCGATCTTGCCCACCATTTCCGGGACGAGCGTCGTGGTCTGGTTCTGCACCAGCTGCGATGCGGTTCCCGCCCAGCCGGCCGCCCGAAGCGCGGTCAACGCCTCCGAAATAGTCTTGTTCGTGAGATCAGGCATCGAGACCTGGTTGCCGTTGGACACTCGCAGCGTCACGGTCGAACCCTTGGTGGCCGAAGTGCCACCAGTCGGGTCGGTCGAAACAACCTGTCCCTTCGGCAGACCCGAATCGATCTCCGTGATCTGCACGACGAACCCGGCCCCTTCGATGTTGGGCCTCGCCACCTCTTCACGCTGACCGGTCACATCCGGGACACGAACCTGCTCCGGACCGGTGCCGACGGTGATCGAGACCGCGGAATCGAGAACAACCGACACTCCGACGGCAGGATCCTGATTGACGATCTTGTCGACCTCGGCAATGGTCGACGCGGCCTTGCCGATGGTCGGATCAAGTCGGAGTCCGACGGAGTTGAGCTTCTTCTCGGCGTCGTCCTGGCTCAGGCCGGTCAGGCGCGGGATCGCGACCTGCTCGGGTCCGGTGGACACGTCGATGGTGACGGTGCTGCCCTTCTCGATGCGCACCCCGGCAACCGGACGCGTCGTGATGACGTTTCCGGCGGCGATCACCTTGTCCGTCTTCTGCTGACGCTCCACCTGGAATCCGGCGTTTGTCAGCGTCGCCTCGGCGACGTCGGCGGGCTGGTTGGTCAGGTCACCCGGAACGGTCACCATCTCGACCTTCGGCGAGTTCACCCGAATGAGGAAGAACGTCACCAGACCGATCACCAGAAGCGCCGCGATGCCCATCAGGGCGTAGCGTCCGCCCTTCTTCTTGGCAGGCGGCTCGGCAGCGCGAGTTGTCCTCGTAGCAACCGGCTCGACCGGATCAGGAGCAGTGCGGTAGTTCCCGGTGTCGGAGCCGACGGCGCCGAGGATGGTGGTGCGGTCCTCGTCGTTCATCACCATCGGCGCACTCGGACGCTGACCGCCCAGGACACGCACCAAGTCGCTGCGCATGTCGCCGGCGCTCTGGTAGCGGTTGGCCGGGTTCTTGCTCATCGCCTTGAGAATGATCGAATCCAGCTCGCGCGGAATGTCGGGATTGATCTCCGACGGCGTCTGCGGATCCTCACGAACATGCTGGTACGCCACGGCGACGGGTGAATCACCCTTGAACGGCGGCTCGCCCGTCAGAATCTCGAACAGCACACAACCGAGCGAGTAGACGTCCGAACGCGCGTCCACCTGCTCACCGCGCGCCTGCTCCGGCGACAGGTACTGAGCGGTGCCGATCACGGCCGCCGTCTGCGTCATCGGGCTCGACGCGTCGGAGATCGCGCGTGCGATACCGAAGTCCATCACCTTCACGGCGCCGGCGCGGTTGATCATGATGTTGGCGGGCTTGACGTCGCGGTGCACGATGCCGTTGCGGTGGCTGAAGTCCAGCGCGGCACAGACGTCCGCGATCACTTCCATCGCCTTGCGCGGAGTCATCGGCCCGGTGCTGCGCACGATGTCACGCAACGTGTCGCCGTCGACGTACTCCATGACGATGTACGGCAGCGGCCCGGCGTCGGTCTCGGCTTCACCGGTGTCGTAGACGGCCACGATCGCCGGATGGTTCAGCGCGGCAGCGTTCTGCGCCTCACGACGGAACCGCAAGTAGAACGTGGGGTCGCGCGCGAGGTCTGCACGCAGCACCTTGATCGCGACGTCGCGGCTGAGTCGGAGATCGCGCGCCAGGTGAACCTCGGACATTCCGCCGAAGCCGAGAATCTCACCCAGCTCGTAGCGGGAGGAGAGATTGCGGGGTGTCGTCATTGGTCTTGTCCTAGCGGTTCTTCAGCGTCTCCGGGATCCGCCAACGGCTCAGTGGTCGTTGTGGTCGTCGTTGTCGTCGTGGTGGTGGTTGTGGTCGTCGGAGTGGTTGTTGTCGTGGTCGGCGTTGTTGTGGTGGTTGTGGGCTCGGTCGTGGTTGTCGTCGGCCGAGTCGTCGTGGTGGTCGGCTCGGTGGTCGTCGTTGTCGGCCGAGTCGTCGTCGTGGTGGGCTTGGTCGTCGTCGTGGTCGGCAACGTCGTGGACGTGACGACGGGCGGCGTCGGGTCGCTCGGACCGTCGGTCGCGATCCAGACTCCACCGATGATCAACGCCAACAAGATCAATCCGCCGCCGGCCCACGCCACGGCCTTCTGCCCACTGGTCATTCCGCCGGCTGCCGCGTCGTCCGCAACAGCTGCGCCCGTCACCGGGTCCGCGTACGTCGGCGGCATGACCTGCGTGGCACCCGTAGCCGGCAACGCGCTCGCGGCGCCGGTAGCGAGTACGCCAGGAGGCGGCGGACGCCTACCCGCGCGGACAGCTGCGACGGCGTCGGCGAACTCGCCACCGCTGGCGTAGCGGCCGGCCGGATCCTTGGTCAACGTGATGTCGATGAGCTCGCGGATGTTCGGCGGCAGGTCGGCCGGCATCGGCGCCGGAGTTTCCTGCACGTGCTTCATCGCGACGGTCAGCGCGCCGTCACCGGTGAACGGGCGTCGACCCGAAAGTGCTTCGTATCCGACGATTCCCAGCGAGTACACGTCACTCGCCGCGGTCGCGTCCTGACCGAGAGCCTGCTCGGGCGCGATGTACTGGGCAGTGCCCATCACCATTCCCGTGCGCGTGACAGGTGAGTTCTCGACGGCCTTGGCGATGCCGAAGTCCGTGATCTTCACCTGGCCCGTCGGTGTGATGAGGATGTTGCCCGGCTTCACATCGCGGTGCACGACACCGGCGTCGTGTGCGACCTGCAGAGCGCGGCCGGTCTGCTCGAGCATGTCGAGGGCATGCGGAACCGCCAGGCGGCCGACGCGTGCCAGGACAGCGTTGAGCGGTTCACCGTTGACGAGTTCCATCACCAGGTACGCCGTGGAATCACCCGAGCTGTCGCGGGTCTCGCCGTAGTCGTAGATTCCGGCGATACCGGGATGGTTGAGCTGTGCGGTGGTGCGGGCCTCGAAGCGGAAGCGCTCCAAGAACTCCGGATCGGAAGAGAACTCGGACTTGAGTACCTTGACGGCGACGCGACGGTTGAGCCGGGAGTCGGTGGCTTCCCACACCTGACCCATCCCACCGGTGGCGATGAGACGGATCAATCGGTAACGATCGGCGATCAAAGCGCCGTTGTTCAACGCCACGGTTCAGCCCCCTTGGATTCCGGCTGCGATGACTGCACGACCGATCGGCGCAGCAACCGAGCCACCGGTAGCGGCAAGTCCGCGGTCACCACCGTTCTCGACGATGACGGCCACGGCGACCGTCGGATTCTGCGCCGGTGCAAAAGCGATGTACCAGGCGTGCGGCGGAGTTTCCCGCGGATTCACGCCGTGCTCGGCGGTACCGGTCTTGGACGCGATCTGAACCCCGGGGATCTTGCCGTCGCCGCCGGTGAAGTTCTCCGAGCCGATCATCAGATCGGTCAGCGTTGCCGCCACTGCCGGCGAGATCGCCTGACCCATCGACACCGGTGACGGCGTACTGAGATCGGTCAGATCGGGTGCCTGCAACTGGGAGATCAGGTTGGGCTGCATCCGCACACCACCGTTTGCGACGGTCGCGGCGATCACCGCATTTTCGAGCGGGGTCACCGCGACGTCACGCTGGCCGATGCTGGTCTGGCCGAGGGCAGCGTCGTCGGAGATGTCGCCGACGGTGCTGTCTGCGACCGGCAGCGGGATCGCGGGAGTGTTGGGTCCGATGCCGAAAGCGCTGGCTTCGTCCTTGATGGCGTCGGCGCCGTCCTTGATGCCCAGTTCGACGAAGGCCGTGTTGCACGAGCGCGCAAACGCTTCACGCAACGACGCCGTCGGATTGGGGCCGCAGGTGCTGCCGTTGTAGTTCTCGAGGGTCGTGCTGGTGCCGGGCAGCGTGATCTGCGGCGCCGCGGTCAGCTGGTCGTCCGGGGTCGCACCGTTGCCCAGTGCTGCGGCGGTGGTGAGCACCTTGAACGTCGAACCGGGCGGGTAGGTCTGCGAGATCGCGCGGTTGACCAGCGGATCGTTGGGATCGGCGTTGAGCTCGTCCCACGCCCTCGTGGTTTCGGCGCCGTCGTGGCTGGCGAGCAGGTTCGGGTCGTAGCTCGGGGTGCTGACCATCGTCAGGATGCGTCCGGTGCTCGGCTCGATGGCAACGACGGAACCGGTGTAGCCCTTGCTGGTCAACTGGTCGTATGCCACCTGCTGCATGGCCGGATTGAGCGTCGTGACGACGTTGCCGCCGCGCGGATCGCGTCCGGAGACCAAGTCGAAGAAGCGCTGGCTGAACAGCCGGTTGTCCGAGCCGTTGAGAATCGGATCCTCGGTGCGCTCGAGGCCGGCGCTGCCGTACTGCATCGAGTAGAAGCCCGTGACCGGTGCGTACGGGTACGGATTCGGATACTGGCGCAGGTACTTGTACCGGTCGTCGGTGGCCTGGGAGGCCGCCAGTACCTGTCCGGCCGCCGAGATCTGACCTCGCTGGCGTGAGTACTCGTCGAGCAGCACCCGTGAGTTGCGCGGGTCGGCTCGCAGGTCGTCAGCTTTGATGACCTGTACGTACGTGGCGTTGGCGAGGAGCGCGACGACCATCACCATGACGGCCATCGCGACGCGGCGCAGTGGAGTGTTCATACGCGCGGCATCATCTCGGTATTGGCGTCAGCGATTGGGGGCGGGCCTTTCTTCTTCGTCACTACCGGCGCACGAGCCGCGTCCGAGATCCGGACGAGGATGGCCAGCAGTAGGTAGTTCGCGAGCAGCGACGAGCCGCCGTACGACATGAACGGTGTTGTCAGACCCGTCAGCGGGATCAGCTTGGTGACGCCGCCGACGACGACAAAGATCTGGATCGCGATCGTGAACGACAGACCGGCGGCGAGCAGTTTGCCGAAGCTGTCGCGCACCGCCAACGCCGTACGCAGGCCGCGCACGATGAGAAGCAGGAACAGCATCAGCACAGCCGCCAGGCCGATCAGGCCGAGCTCTTCGCCGATGGTCGCGATGATGAAGTCCGTCTTCGCGAACGGGACCTGGTTGGGCCGACCACTACCCAGACCTGTTCCGGCGATACCACCAGTGGCCAGGCCGAACAGCGACTGCGAGATCTGATAACCGGTGTTGGCGTAGTCGCCGAGCGGGTCCAGCCAGGTGTCGACGCGCACGCGCACGTGACCGAACATCTTGTAGGCGAAGAAGAATCCGATGGCGAGCAGTCCGCCGCCGATCACCAGCCAGCCCACACGTTCGGTCGCGATGTAGAGCATCACCAGCACGGTGCTGAAGAGCAGCAGCGACGTACCGAGGTCGGTTTCGAAGACGAGAACGCCCACCGAGACGATCCAGGCGAGCAGGATCGGGCCGAGGTCGCGGGCACGCGGAAAATCCATGCCCAGGAAGTGTTTACCGGCCGAGGTGAACAGGTCGCGCTTGGCGACGAGCACTGACGCGAAGAAGATGATGAGCAGGATCTTCGCGAACTCACCTGGCTGAATGCTGAAACCGGGCAGGCGAATCCAGATCTTCGCGCCGTTCACGCTCGAGAACTTCGCCGGCAGGATCGCGGGAATCGCCAGGAACACCAGGCCCGCGAGGCCGAGTGTGTAGCTGAACCGCGCCATCAGGCGGTAGTCCTTCAAGAACACGAGCAGCAGCACAAAACCGGTGATCGCCAGCGCAGTCCACATGACTTGCTGGTTCGCATCCGGAGACGGTGCTTCGACGCCGTTGTAGAGCGCTGTCTGTTCGTCGGCGAGGTCGAGTCGGTGGATGAGCACCAGCCCAAGGCCGTTGAGCAGGGCGACGATCGGGAGCAACAGCGGATCGGCGTACGGCGCATACCGCCGAATTGCCAAGTGCGCGATCAGGAACAGGCCCGTGTACGCGAGCGCGTACTTGGCCAGATCGAGAGTGATCTTCTGTTCCTGGCTCGCCTCGACGAGCAGAAGCGAGACCGTCGTGATGATGACGGCAAAGCCCAGGAGCAGCAGCTCCATGTTTCGACGGGTCGACTGGACCGGCGCCGGGGCAAAACCTCCGGGCGGACTCGGAAAAGCAGTCCCCGCAGCTGCGTTGGACGACATCAGTTGACCGTCCTGCAAGTCTGACCGGGAACTTCGGTCGGCGTAGGCGTAGTTGTGGGTGCCGCCGTTGTCGGCGCAACAGGCTCCGCGGGCGGTGCGGGGGGCGGCGTGGTCTCCGGTGCCGGCGGGGGAGTGGGCGTGGCCGTCGTCGTCGGAACCGGCTCACAACGAGGCAGCAGATCGCCGCCGATGAGACGGATCATCTGGCTCTGCGCATCTTCACGCTTGCCGGACGGCAGCCCGGCGCGCACCTGCTCCTGCGCCGACGGCTGCAGATCCGTCACCTCGAGGATGTTGCAGTTGCTGGGAATCGCGTCGGGGGAGACGAGGGTCAGGACGTCGTCGTCGCCGACGCAACCCACCAGATCCGCGTCTTGCAGCGAGTATCCGAGCACCGAACCGGGGATTCCGCGCAGCACCGTCACGCGGCCGTTGTCTTCGCCGACGTAGTAGTTGTTGCGGATGACGGCGCGGCCGATCACAGCGCCGACGCCGACCAGCGCGATCAGCACCACGGCGAGAACCGCCCACCACAACCGGTTCCGCTTCTTCTTCGGTTCCGGTTCGGGTTGGGAGACAACTCGCTTGGGCGTCGCGCGCGGCGGACGCATGGCAGCGGCGCGGCCGGCAGCGGTGTTGGGCGGAGGAGAGTCCTCTTCCTCTTCCGTCGACGCGGCACCCGCGACGATGGGATGCGACTGGCCGTAATCGAGGTCGATGACATCGGCGACGACGACGGTGACGTTGTCGGGACCGCCGCTGCGCAGCGCCAATTCGATGAGACGGTCGGCGCACTGCTCCTGCGAGCCCTCGCGCATCGTGTTCTCGATGGTCTCGTCGCTGACCACGTCGGAGAGGCCGTCGGAGCAGAGCAGGTAACGATCGCCGGCGCGGGCTTCGCGCACGGTGAGCGTCGGCTCGATCTCGTTGCCGGTCAACGCCCGCATGATCAGGGATCGCTGCGGGTGAGTGTGGGCCTGCTCGGCGGTGATCCTGCCCTCGTCGACCAGCGACTGAACGAACGTGTCGTCGCGGGTGATCTGCGTCAGGTTGTCGTCGCGCAGCAGGTAGGCGCGCGAGTCGCCGATGTGCACGAGGCCGAGCTTGCTGCCGGAGAAGAGGATCGCGGTGAGCGTGGTGCCCATGCCGTCGAGTTCGGGTTCTTCCTCGACGTGATCGGCGATGGAATCGTTGCCCTCGCGGGTGGCTGCCTCGAGCTTGCCGAGCAGATCCTCGCCGGGCTCGTCGTCGTCGAGATGCGCCAGAGCGGCAATCATCAACTGCGACGCGACCTCACCGGCCGCGTGTCCGCCCATACCGTCGGCCAAGGCCAGCAGGCGTGCACCGGCGTACACGGAATCTTCGTTATTGGAGCGCACGAGACCGCGGTCGCTGCGCGCCGCGTAGCGGAGAACAAGGGTCACGGGCGTAGCTCGATTACCGTCTTGCCGACGCGAACCGGAGTGCCCAGCGGGACGCGCACCGCAGTTGTGACCTTGGCGCGGTCCAGATAGGTGCCGTTGGTCGACCCGAGATCCTCGACGTACCAATCAGCTCCGCGCTGCGAGAGCCTCGCATGGCGCGTCGACGCGTAATCGTCGGTGAGAACGAGCGTCGAGTCGTCGGCGCGGCCGATCATGACGGGCTGAGAACCCAGGGTGATGCGGGTACCGGCGAGGGCGCCCTGCGTGACCACCAGGTACCGAGGCACCTTCGCCTTGCCCAGCGAGGGCAGGACCTTTCCGGCGCGGGTGTACCGCGGCGGAACCCTGACCCCGGAGCCGGCATAGATATCGGAGCGGAGAGTGCGGAGGACTGCCCAGACGAACAGCCACAGTAGGAGCAGGAAGCCCGCCCGTGTGAGTTGCAGAATCAGGCCCTGCACGGCTGTCCACCTCCTTCTATGGCTCGAGCCCCGCCGCAGCGGGGTTCGAGCATTGTCGACTGGCAGCATCATAGGGGGCTCTGGGCCCCGAAGATCACGATACTGACAGCCGCGTGACGGCGGCGCGCCGACGGACCGCCGAATGTTCGATTGTTATCGGAAAAATCCTGGCGTCCGTTTCTCAGCTCAGAGAATGCGAACCAGAATCTCCGAGTGACCTGCACGAATGATGTCGCCGTCTGCCAGCTGCCAGTCCTGGACCGGTGCTCCGTTGACGGTGGTGCCGTTCGTGGATCCCAAATCGGACAGCATCGCGGTGCGGCCGTCCCAACGGATGTCGATGTGGCGACGTGAGACGCCGGTGTCCGGGAGGCGGAACTGAGCTTCCTGGCCGCGGCCGATGACATTGCTGCCGTCGCGAAGCTGGAAGTGACGTCCGCTGCCGTCCTCGAGCTGCAAGGTTGCCGTCAGGCTCTGGGCCGTCGGTGCGTAACCGCCCTGCGGCTGGGCGTAGCCCTGCTGCGGGTAGGCCTGCGTCTGCTCGAAGTTGCCGCCCTGCTCGTAGCCACCCTGCTCGTACGGCTGCTGTGTGTACGCCTGCTGGTCGTAGCCGCCCTGCTGGTAGCTCTGCTGGTCGTAGCCCGGCTGATCGTAGGACTGGCCGTTGTACGGCTGCTGGTAACCCTGCTGGTCGTAGCCGCCCTGCTGGTAGCCCTGCTGGTCGTACCCACCCTGGTACGCCTGCTGGCCGTAGCCCTGCTGGTCGTACGGCTGCTGCTGGTAACCCTGCTGGTCGTAGCCGCCGCCCTGCTGGTCATAGCCCTGCTGGTCGTAACCGGCCTGCTCGTACGGCTGCTGCTGGTTCGGGTACGCCTGCTGGTCGTAGCCACCCTGCTGCTGGTTGTAGCCCTGCTGGTCGTCGCCCGTGCGGTAACCGTCGCCGCGGTCGTAACCGTTCTGGTACGGCGCTTCCTGGCCCTGCGGAGCGGCGTAACCGCCGTCGTCGTGGGAGTACCCGTTCCGTGCCGGCTGCTGCGGTTCGGGCTGGCGACCCGCCGGTTCGCGGCTTGGTTCGTAGCCTGAGTTCTGCGTCATGGGGCCGGCTCCTGGTTGTGACGGGACTGGATTGGAAACAGGGGGAACAATCGGTGCGGGTCGCTGAGGCGGCCGTTGTGGAGGCCGCGACGAAACCTGCGGAACATGCGACGGCGGCGATGCCTGCTCGGCGTCACCATCCGGGTCGACGGTTCCGCGGGTGCGGAACTGACCGGTGTGGAGCGTAGGCGAAGGCTCGAAAGTGACCGAGATGTCGCCGTACGTCTGCCAACCCTGATCGCGGATGAAATCCTGCAGGTGTCGGCTGAAAGCTTTGGTCGTCAGTTCGCGATCGGCTGCCAACTCTTCGTGATCGGAGTTGTTGATGGTGATCACGTAGTTGTTGGGGGCGAGAAGGATTCCGCCGCCGAGGTGCTCGACGCGGTCACGTGCCTCCTGCTGGAGCGCCGCCTCTACTTCCTGCGGCACAACACCACCACCGAAGACCCGCGCGAATGCGTCGCCGACAGCTCCTTGGAGCTTTCGTTCGAAACGCTGCACGATGCCCATCGGGCCCTCCTCTCGCCTCGCATCTACGACGGCAAAATGCTCGGCAAGTAGCGCCGGCACCGCCTTGTCGCGTGTCGTCCAAACTGCTGTACAGGTTCCACGGTACTGTCAAATGTCGCTTCGGCAGTACCTGGCCGCTGTTTCAGCATGGTATCGGTTCTGGGCTTTCGGGTGCTCGGTGTTCACCTATTCGTGCCCTGAGCTGCACGAATAGAACTTTCAAAGTTTGTCGTGATAATGTTTCGGCGTTGCTCGGGCGAGTGGCGGAATGGCAGACGCGCTGGCTTCAGGTGCCAGTGTCCTTAGGGACGTGGGGGTTCAAGTCCCCCTTCGCCCACCACAAGACGAGGCTACAAACTCTAGCGAGTTTGTAGCCTCGTTTTTGTTGTCGGCTATCTGGCCGCAGCCTGAATGAAGCTCAGAACGAAGTCCAGTGCGGTGCCTTCAAAGGAGTCGTTGACTGGTTGAGTGGCCGCGGCGGGCGCAGTGATCTGAGGGTTCATCATCCCTGGCGGCAATGTGCCGGGTGGGAGATTGATGATGGCGTTGATGTCGTAGATGGTGTTGTCGGGGCCGTTGGTCACCGAGAACGAGATACTGCCGAAGTCAGCGACCGGGGTGTCGGCTGATGCAGTACCAACTGCACTGCCGAAGGTGATCGCGGCAGCGAGCGCGCCGACACCGAGGGCCGCGGTGGTCCGGGACAAACGAGTAGGCGTTGCGGGTCCATTCACAGATGTGCTCCCTTTCGTGGTGACAGCATCCGTGCGCGGGATGCCAAGCAGCCAGGAGATTGCAACCACTATCGAGGAAGATAACGGACATTCACTCCATGGTGGGGTGGTTCGGCACGAAGTGCTTCGCCGTTCTGGAGTTGTGGGGATGGACGTAGGCCACGAGAACGACAAAGAGATTCGACCATGAACGACGATTAATAAGACGCCGGCCAACTGGATCACCACGGAGCCAGGTAGGAGGCATCGCGTCGAAATGGTATTGGAAGGCTGGCGAGGAGTGGATCGTAAGAGTGTTCCCTGTGTGGATGAAGAAAATATGTCCTCCTTTGGTGCGATACCCCCAGGGCGAACGATGTACTGGAACCTAGGACTACCGGGAGATGCGTCCGTCGAACCGCCCGGCTGAAAGTGCGCATATCTACTTGAAGTGTCGGTACAGAGTGGTTCGTCCGACGCTGATGATTTCGGCGATGTCGATGAGATGCATTCCATTTTCCCGCATACGTTGTGCCTATGCGAGTTTCGTCGATGTCATCTTCGGGGGCCGGCCGCCGGTGCGGGTTCGTGCGGCGGCGAGGCCGACTTGGGTGCGTTCTCGGATCAGGTTGCGTTCGAATTCTGCGAGTGCGCAGAAGATAGGAGAAGATGAGTTTCCCGCGGGAGGTGGTGGTGTCGATCGCTTCGGTCAACGATTTGAAGCCGACTCCGCGGGCGGCGAGATCTTCGACAGTTTGCAGCAGGTGGGGCAGTTAGCGTCCCAACCGGTCGAGGCGCCAGACGACAAGGGTGTCTCCGTCGCGAAGATGCGACAGGAGATCCATCAGTTGCGGCCGGGTGGTGGTTGCGCCGGATGCGGTTTCGGCCCAGACCTTGAAACAGCCGGCGCTCAAGCGTCGCTCTGCGGATCGACGCTCTGATCGGTAGTCGAGACCCTCGCGTAGCCCAAAAGTTCACCCATGAGACAGCAATTTCCAGAACTCACCGACAGGCTACATATTGGACCATCGGTTTTGGACACGAGTTTCGGAACAGATCTTCGACCAGCTCACAGAAAATTGTCTTCGATGTTTCAAATACGAGCGTTTATGAAACGTCGTTCGATGACGCCGAAAATCGGAGCCGATCGACTGCCGAACCCGACACGAGTGTGTGCTTGAGGTCGCCGGCACGGTTGCTGACCCGCGCGGCGACAGCAGGGTGTCCAATATTATTTGATAATTCGGATAACATGAACGTGATATTCATTCGGCATGCAACGAAGAGGAATCCCTGTGGCTGAACTATTTATTCGTCAACTTATCGACGATCTCGACGGGAAACCTATCGACACGGGATTAGGGCACGAGGTCACCTTCTCCTATCAGGGTGCTGATTATCGAATTGATCTTCGGCCCACCAATGCCGACAAGATCGAAGCTGCCTTCGCCCCGTATATCAAGGTCGCCGAGAAAGTCTCCTCTGCCGGCAAAGCCCGTGCGAAAGTCTCCGCTGCGACCAAGCCGTCAGGCTCCGGTCGATCAGCCGAACAGCTCAAAGCGATCCGGGAATGGGCTGGCAAGAACGGCTTCGACGTCTCCCCACGCGGAAGAGTCAGAGCCGACGTCATCGATGCTTTCGACGCCGCACACTGAGGCTTGTGAACCGCATCGTCGTTTGCTGATATCAGGCTAGTTCGAGACCGCCCTCGGCGGCGAAGACCAATCGACCGTCGTCGAGGGGCGATCGCCCACCGTTTCACCGGTGCCCAATCCCGACCCAGGTCAGTGTCGTCGATGACGGTATCGGCGAAGTCCTCGACCACGGTGCCGACCTGCGGTTTGGTATCGCGAGACCGTGATCCGGAGGTCCGGATCACGGTGACCCTGGAACCGACTGCGATGGGATCGGTAGGTTGAGCGTCAGAGTCGGGCATAGATCTGATTCTGGCAGAGACGCCGCCAGGCCGCCTCCTCAGCCAACGATCACTGGTGTTTCAAAAACGGTCGTTTATGAAACATCGTTCGGTGACGCCGAAAGTCGGGTCCGATCGGCTGCCGAGACCGCTGTTGGCGCGCTCGAGGCCGACTGCGTGGTGAGCGGTGGGTGAGGCGACAGAATAAACAAATCGATGTATCTGATACTGCATATAATAGTAACGAGATACTCATTCCGCATTCAGCGATGAGAATTTGCTGTGTCCGAATGGCCATTCGCCGACTCGCCGACTCGTCGACGATCTCGACGCAAACCGATCAACACAGGATTGGCGACATTGAGGTCTCCCTTGACGGGAAGGCCTGCGCGAAAATGATAAGTGAATTACTTATCATTTTCCTTATTTCGCTTGTACATCCTTTGATCTCGAACATTTTTTTCTTTGATGGATCTAATTTTCGCAGCACGGGATGAATGGCGTCGCGTTATTCGAATAAGTGTAATTGATCCCAAAATTGCATACATTCCCAATCCGAGTATGATCGAAGTTAAAATTATGAGAAGATTGGATGGGATTGCCTGATATATTAGGATGTTGACAATGGATAAACTTGCCATGGAGAACGAAGCGGTAGAAACAATCTCGTAGGGGTGTCGAACTCTTGATTCATCCCAATCGATCGCACGAACTAATTCGCCATACTCCCCCTTAGTAAGTAAGTCGGTGACCCATCGACTCGCAACTAGTGTTGTCGCCCCAATTGCAACGCCAGCCGCAACTCCTGCGATCAAGATGGGTCCAATTCCCTTGAGTTCCTCGCCCCGAATCCACGAAGTGACGCAGAAGGAAATGGCTAACAAGGCACTTACGCAAAGGTCCCAGTTTCGCGTAAGTGCGTGCCAGCCCTGCTTACCCGGCGATTTCATCGGGAGCATCGTTCATGACCATGGGGGTTGAACCAGCAGGTAAAGTCGATACAGCGTATATGAGCTCGTCTTGGGTTGCTTGAGGGCCCGGACCGCGTGTCCTAATTTTTGCCAGCGTCTTGGATGCGACTCCCTTAGCTTTCGTCCACACTGTTTCATCATTCTTGTCGTCCACTCCAGTCAAAGTGGCTCGCCCATAGTTACGAATTACATGATCCAGTGCCTGCAAAAAAGGTTCTGAATCTGTATTTATCTCTCCATCGGTCGGTGCAACTCCCGCCAGCCGCAGATGCTCGACTCGAGTTTCTTCGACCAGTTTTTCGATTAAATAGTCATCTCCATAGTGGGGGTTGGGGCGATCGAGAGTGAAATCAAATCGAGTGACGCGCTCCACGGTTTGTATCCAGTTATCGTATTCGAACTCGTACGCGAGAGGGGTAAGAACCCAATCAAAATTTGCATCGCTGGAGTTCATAAGTTCACTGAATGCGCGAATAAAAGTAGATTCCCGTACAACGTTCGAAATTAGCTGAAAGCTAATCCGTCCATCGCTTGAGAGGAAAAAGGGTACCGTAACACCTGTAGGGGCTTGGCCCTCAATGAAGTCGCCTTTTTCTTCATCGTATGCAAGTGTGTTGACCTCATCTTCACGAACGAACCCAATTTTTCCGAAGTACCCCTGAGTTGACTCCTCCAAAATTTTTGTGAGTATCCATCGCCTGCGATAAAGATCTTTGTTCAGTCCAGGAGTCCACGATTCATTGACCGCCTGCCTGACTGAGTCGGGGGCGAACAAGCCCTCGAAGGTTACTTGAGCGACAGCGATCGTGTGTTCCGTTTCTCGTACCGAATCTCCCGAGGTTGGCTCAGGTGAGATTGGTCCTGGAGTGGAGAAACGGCCATCTTCGGGGTTGTCGATTGACATGCATCTCTCCTGGTTATTAGTTTTCGAGTATCTTACGTCCCCCATTTTCGGTGGCCTTGATCACTGGGCTCCGCCTGCCACGATTGGACTAAATTGAGTTGTACGTAGCTGAGGTTCTGGATTCGGGTTTGTTCCACTCGTGCCAACAAGATTGACAATGGCCGCCTGTTGTCGCCAGTCCGTAAGCCGATCGTCGACGGACCGCAGCGGCAACTGAAGACGGACCCCCAGGAGCGCGTCACCGTCCTCGTCTGGAACGGGTTCCGCTGGCGCTGAGAACATTCGCTATGCGAGGCCCCAGGGGAGCCCAATCGGCCGAGACCGGCAGCACCCGGTGGTGGAATGTTCAGCGTCAGATGGACGTGTGATTGGTCCTCGGCGGGTCGCGGGTTACATGGAAACGGTTGGGGGATTCACACGGTCCGCTGCGACGGCGAGCACCTAGATTCTGCAGCGCAACATCGCAGATCATTTGGATACCTCTCTAGAGGGTCGATCGATCCGCGGAGATGGTGTGGCGTTCGTTCGGTGGGTGGTCCTGGGCTCACCACACGGCGAGGCGGTACCCGTTATGCGCCCAGCGGTACCCGTTATGCGCCCACGTTCTCCTCGGCGACGACCTGGTAAAACCACTTGGCAATGTCGGAGATCAGGTGAGAGCGGCCGGGGGCGTTGGTAAAGAAGTAGTCGCTCATCTTCACGTGAGCCCCCTGGTTGTCGGCTACTGCGCCGGTGACAGCGTCGTCGAAGTCCGGCGACTCGACGAACTGCTTGGTGGAGTTGACCTTCGCCTGCTGTACGAGGGAGTCGTCGTCGAGCAGAGCCCGCAGCAGTGCCTCGAGGAACGAGAGCTTTTGTGACTGAGTGAAGTCGTCGGACCCGAACAGGTCGTTGAGGCGGTCGAGCACCTGCCGGAAGGCGACCATCGTCGGGTCATGCTTCTCTCCTGAACCGGACGCTGTCACACCTGTGAGCCCCACTCTGGCGCCCAGGCTGATGTCGCTCTTGCCCTGGTCTACCTGCTTGACGCGCTGAAGAATAACATCGGACAAGTCGATGGGTGCGGTGTAGTTTTCGGGCCGGATGACCCTGTCGAGATGGCGCAGATAGATCTGCTTCTTCTCCAATTCCGGGTCGCCGTAGTCGATGATCTGGGACATGAAGTCGTAGAGCCGCACGAACGAACCGATGTCCTTACGGAACATGTCCAGTTCAGCGAGTGCCGCCTTGTCTCCCTCACCGCCATTGTGAATCAAGGCCGCTTGGTAGCGCTCGGCGAACCGCTTCTTTCCCGGGTCCACCGCGGCGGCGAGAGCGCTGTTGCCTCTGCCCTTGACGAACGCCTCCGCGCACTGGTCGACCTCGGCTTGGGTGTAGATCGCGGCGGTGTCGAGCTTCGCCGCGAGATCGTGTACCAGGTTCGGGTCGGTCTCGGTCTCGAGGAACGCGTCGGTGAAGTACGGCTCGAACGCCTCCCGGATCACCGTTGGCTCGTTGACGAAGTCCACGATTTGGGTCATCGCCACGGTCTTCAAGACTCCTGACGGGGTGCGGTACGTTCGGTTGAGCCGCGAAAGAGTCTGGACCGCGGTGACCCCAGACAGGATCCGATCTACGTACATCGCGCAAAGCAGGGGCTGGTCGAACCCGGTCTGGAACTTGTTGGCGACGATCATCACCCTGTACGCATCACCGGTGAAAGCGGTCCGCAGATCGTGAACTCCGGGGTTCATGGTGGCCTCGGTGAAGTCTTTGGGGCCGGACGCTGGGTCTTGGACGGCGCCGGAGAACGCGACCAGGGTGCCGTATCCGTAGCCCTTCTTGGCGATGAAGTCGTCGATCGCGAGTTTGTAGCGAACGGCGGCTTTGCGGGAGTCGGTGACGACCATCGCTTTCGCGTGCCCATCGAGTAGGTGGGCAACGTTGGCGCGGAAGTGCTCGACGATGATCGCGGCCTTCTGGGCGATGGTCTGTGGGTTCAGTTTTACCCAGCGCATGACTTCTTTGGTGGCCTGCGACTGGTCCACCTCGTCCTCGCTGGCCGAGTTCTGCCCGATCTGGAATGCCAGCTTGAACGAGTGATAGCCAGCCAGCACATCGAGGATGTACCCCTCCTCGATGGCCTGCTTCATCGTGTACACGTGGAACGGCACAGGCTTCCCGCCAGCCGCAGGTTCGCGTCCGAACAGCTCCAGGGTCTTGCCCTTCGGGGTGGCGGTGAACGCGAAGTAGGAGATGTTCGTCGACGCTGCACGCTCGGTAGCCTCCGTCGCGAGTACCGCCTCGACGTCGATATCGCCGCCGTCTTTGATGTCTTGCAGCTCCTCCGCGGTTAGGACGGCCTTCAGCTTGCCGGCGACCTGCCCGGACTGCGACGAGTGGGCCTCGTCCGCGATCACGGCGAACTTTTTGCCTTTGAGGCCTTTGTTCTTGCGGATTTCCTCCATCGCGAACGGGAATGTCTGGATGGTGACGACGATGATCAGTTTGCCGTCGGTCAGCGATTTCGCGAGCAGCCCCGACTTCGAACCGCCGGCTCTCGCAGCCTCATCTCGGTCGATTGCGACGACGATGCCTTGATCGTTGTCGATCTGTTTGATCGCGTCCTGCAGTTGTGCATCGAGGACGTTGCGGTCGGTCACTACGATCACCGAGTCGAAGACCTTTTTGTTCTCAACCTGCAGCCGCGCCATCCGGTGTGCGGTCCACGCGATCGAGTCCGTCTTCCCGGAACCTGCGGAGTGCTGGATCAGGTACCGCTTACCGACGCCTTCGGCGGTGACCGTCGCGGTGAGTTCGGAGACTGCTTCCCACTGATGGAACCGGGGGAACCGCAGCGTCGAGGACTTGCTGGTCTTGCCGCTGATCGGGTCCGTGTTGGACTCATGCTTGATGTACATCAGCCGGCCGAGGATGTTCAGCCAGGCATCGCGCTGCAGCACCCGCTCCCACAAATATGAGGTCCTCGACCCGTTCGGGTTCAGCGGGTTCCCTGCACCGCCGTCCTCCGTGCCCCGGTTGAACGGAAGGAAATAGGTTTTGCCCCCAGCGAGCTTGGTGGTCATCCACACCTCGTCGTTGGACACCGCGAAGTGCACCAGCGCGCGGGCACCAGACACGAACAGCGGCTGAGCCTTCCCTGTACCGGGGTCCTTGGGCAGCCGCGACGTGCGGTACTGGGTGATCGCATCGGTGACGGTCTGGGTGAAGTCGGTCTTCAACTCCGTCGTGGCGACAGGCAGGCCGTTGACGAAGAAGACCAGGTCGACCGAGCGGTTGTCGGCGGTTGAGAAGTGCACCTGCCGCATCACCCGTAGCCTCACCGACGCGTACTCGGCGTTCCGCTTCTCGTTCAGTGTCGACTCCGGCCGGAACACGCACATCTGGAACTTTGCGGACAGATGTGAGAAGCCCTTGCGGAGCAGGTTCAGCGTTCCGCCACCGTTCTCCAATGGGGTATCGAGGATCTTTACGACCCGGTCCAGTAACTGATCCTGCTGCTTGGCGACGTCACCCGAGCCGGGCTTGATGACCTTGTCCAACTGCGTCAGCTGTGTGTCGGTGAGCCAGCCGAGCACATCCTCGGGAAACATCGCACGTTCACGGTCATAGCCGGAGTCATTCGTGGAGTACTGCCAGCCATAGGCGTGCAGATGCTCGGCGATCTCCTTCTCGAACTCGACCTCGTTGTGCTGCGCCATCAGACAACCTCCCGCACATCAATCCGCCCGGTCACTGCTGCGGTAACGAGCGCGCTCCGGCGCTCCTGGGAAAGCCCGATGAACTTCTTGGTCTCGGCGATCAGGGTGTCGATCGCGCTCGCACGCGCCAGCCATTCCTCGGCACAACGACGCTGTTCGACAACGTCAAGCGTGGGGAACTCCAGTTCCCTGAGAGCCCCCACGTTGAAGTGTCCCTGGATAGCTCCGACGGAGCCCTGCGTGATTTTAGATTTAGTCGACGGGGCGTTGATGTAGGCGGCAAGAAAGTTGGAGTCGACGTGAGGCCCCGGTCGGACGATCAGCAAGTCAATGGCGTTCACTCCGGCCATATCCGGTGGTATCACTGCAGCAGCACCGGCCTGACCTGTACGTACCACCACAACGTCGCCGGCCCGCAGGCGCGACTTCTTGTGCCGCGCATCACCTTCCAGTGACAAGTAGACGAGATCTTCCGAAATTATATGCCCGGGGCGTACATTGAGGCCGCGAAGCGCCGGGACGCCTTCCTGCACGTACCAGGCCGACGGATTGACCACTATTCCTACGGTCACCTCTTCCACGAAGCGCTTCAGCGGGAATCCAGGAGCATCTGGATTGAATAGTTGATCAGCAACAGCACCGCGCCGGTCCAACAGCATCTCGATGAGCCGCTGCTGCTCCTCGATAAGCGTGTCAATCCGTGCCGTCTCGCGATCGAGCGAGTCCGCGATCTGCTGCTGCTCCTCAACTGGAGGTACGGGAAATGGCATATCAGCAATCATCGGGCGGCGCACGGAGTCTACGGTCGATTTAGCGCTCCCATCGAGGGCTATCAGATGAAACATGCTGCTGAAGGCGAAGTAAAAGTATTGCGGTGTCACACGCCGGAACTCACTGAGAACATAGACCCGTTGGTGTGCCATGAAACGGCCGTGCACTAGGTGAAACACCTTCGCTACGCCAGCGCCGTCGCCCGCCGTAAGGACAGCTGTCGTGTCGTACTCCCACCTGTCCGACCGCAGCGATTGGTCGGACCGAACGTAGAACGGGTAGTCGCCCTCGGGGGTGGCGTCGACCGTGTCGCCGCTGCCAGTTTGAATTTTGACAAGGTGACGCCCGCGAACGACGTCCCAGTGTGACGGGAGTTCATTGAACGTGGGGCGATCATGCGGCGTGTAAGCAGGGTATCGAGTCGATCGCATCACCCCTCGACCTCCCTGAGCAGGTTCATGATCTTGGCGACCTGCTTCTCCAAATCCGCGTCGATCTCGGCGAGCGGGCGGGGTGGGACGTACTTGGAGAAGTGGCGGGTGAATGGGATGTCGTAGCCGATCTTGGTCTTCTTCGTGTCTATCCAGGCATCGGGCACGTGCGGCAGAACCTCGGCTTCGAAGTACGCCTTGATAGTCGTCGCCCGGCCAATGTGGCCTTCGGTGTTACCGCCGTAGGTGAAGGGGATTTTTTCGGTGTCGTGCTTTTTGGTGTCAGGCTTTGGCTTGCCGCTGCGGTCGAGGAGCGGTTTGCCGTCCTCGTCGAGGAGCGGTTGTTCGACGGCGATGGTCCAGTAGGCGAAGTCGGCGGCGGTGAACGTCTGGGAGTAGTCAGGGTCAGCTTCGTCGAAAGCGTCGTACAGGGCGAGAATGTGGTCGCGGGCCTTTTTATCGAGCTCGCGGCTCTTGGCGCCGAGGCTCTTGCTCATCTTGGTCCAGAACGAGGTGGCGTCGATCAGTTGCACCTTGTCCTGGCGCTCGGGGCGCTTGGTGTTGTCGAGGATCCAGATGTAGGTGGCAATGCCGGTATTGAAGAACATGTTCGTCGGCAGCGCGATGATCGCCTCGACCAGGTCGGACTCGAGGAGCCACTGTCGAATCTTCGATGGGCCGGACTCAGCGGCGCCGGTGAAAAGGGGGGAGCCGTTGAGGACGATCCCGGCTCGGCCGCCGCCGTCGTGTGTGGGGCGCATCTTCGACGCGAGGTGACTCAGGAACAGCATCTGACCGTCACCGACGGAGGGGAGCCCGTGGGAGAAGCGGGAGTTCTGTGCGAGCGCTTCGTTCTTCACGGTCTCCTGTGAGGCTTTCCAGTCAACGCCGTAGGGCGGGTTGGACATGCAGAAGTCGAAGGTTCGGTCGAAAAACAGGTCGTCGGCCAGGGTGTCGCCGAGTTTGATGTTGCCGACGTCCTGACCCTTGGCGATCATGTCGGACTTACAGATTGCGTAGGACTGGTCGTTGATCTCCTGCCCGTACAGTCGCAGCCGCGCGTCCGGGTTACGCTCGAGCAGCCGCTCCTCCGCGACAGAGAGCATCCCGCCAGTGCCTGCGGTGGGGTCGTAGATCGTCCGGACGGTGCCCGGCTCTAGCAGGGCCTCGTTGTCCTCCGCGAAGAGAAGGTCGACCATGAGCCGGATCGCGTCGCGCGGCGTGTAGTGCTCTCCGGCCTCCTCATTGGATGCCTCCGCGAACTTGTAGATCAGGTGCTCGAATAGGTCACCCATCTCGGCGTTCGACACCACGTCCGGGTGCAGGTCGACTTCGGCGAACTGTGACGTCACCAGGTACAGGCGATTCTTCTCGTCCAAGGTCGCCAGCTCGTTCTCGAACTTGAACCGTTCGAAGACGTCGATGTTGGCCGAGAACCCGGCAATGTAGTCCATCAGGTTAGCCCGCAATCCCTCGGGATCTTCAAGCAGATGTTCGAAATCGAACGGGCTGGTGTTGTAGAAGGCCAGGCCGGTCTTGCGCTTTACTTGAATGTCCAGGGCGCCGTCTGCGTACCTCGTGGCCAGTGCCCGCACCTCGCTACGGGTGGGCTCGAGGATGCAGTCGAGACGTCGGAGGACCGTGAAGGGCAGGATCACGCCGCCGTACTGATGCGGCTTGTACACGCCGCGGAGCTGGTCCGCGATGCCCCAGACGAAGTTCCCCAGTTTGCTCAAGCCGATCTCCTTTAATGACTGTGCCAGACGTATGACTCGCAGCTCAACTACAGCATGTGCGGCCTGTGGCCCGTTAACGAGGTCAGTCGCCGTCCTGGCTCAGCTCCGCGGGCAAGACAAACGAGAGTGAAGCTAGGTCACGCCGGTTTACTCGCGTTAAAGAATTGCGACCGGAACCGAGACAATATTGCGGTATAGGGCACGCAATGCGGCCGTTGCCGGGTGCGAGCAATACGACCGCGAATGCCTACTTGTGGAGTCCAATAGGAGAAGGCTAATGCCGGAGCTTGAGGATTGCGACGGGCGACTTGCTCACAAGCCTGAGTCCGAGATCGCTCCGACGTTGCTAGACGGCCCCGTCCGGTAGTTCGGGGATCGCGCAGCCGATGAGAGGGCGTGTAACCCGTCACAGAGCGAGAATCTTGCGATGCCATGTATTCGGGGGCGTGAAGCGCAGCGCGTGGCAGCCAGCAACAACGACAAGCGTTTGGATCTCACCGGGCAGATCCAGCGGCATGCTAGGTAGGGCAGACAGGGCGTCGAAGTCTTCTGTGAGGGATCGCACAAGAGAGAAGGCTGCGCCGCGTAAGGGGGCTACGACGACGCCGCATCGCAGACCCACTTCCTCTGCGAGGGAGGCCCGCATGTTGCTCGACTCGGTGTCGAGCCAGTGTTGAACTCGGTCTCGTATCGCAGTGTCGATATCGTAAGGCCGTTCGTGGCCGTGCATATGGCCAGCGAGAAATATTCCTGGTTCAAATGGGGCGTTATCGAAGACATAGCATGCACCACCATGCAGCAATGCCCCGATCCGGACTTGGGTCCTCCAGTCCGCCTTACGTGCGTCTCGGATGCCGTTCTTTTCAAGCTCGACGAGGATTGGTCCAAGCCTCTGGGCGATCCCTTTTAGTCTCGGGACGGGTACACGTTCGCTGAATGCTCCGGCAGCTGCCGAGGTATCGGGCATTACCCACCACGTTTGAGACAGGTCAGGAAACGTTATTACGCCGCCTACCGACTCCTGGAAAGCGTTATCAAACGCCTCAAGAGTCTCACTTCGCATTTCCTTGACTTCGACAGCTGTCTGAGAAGAACGGTAGTCGAGGGTCGCTCCTGGATGTTCGTTCTGGCAGACGCGTTGCAGACCGTGATCACCAAGCAACTGCTCGACAGCAACTCGACCTAATTGCTCCGATGGGGTTTCGTCGGCGCAATTGAGATGGCCGCATATCGCTATTCTCACACCTAAGCATAGCGAGCAGGTCTTCACTCAAAGTCGCTGCGTAACCCACCACATTCCCATTGCCGGGGACATTAGACGGATCGGGTACAACTTCGTAATTTGGACGCAGTCCCCACTTCGCTTCATTTAAAGGCTGTCGAAAATCGATCCGATTTCGTCACCCGGTCGGTGATTGGATTTGTGCAGTTCAGACTTGTTCGGATCTGTCGATAATTCGTGTCGAAATCTATGTCGAATTCCTGCGAGGCATGGTCTTTTCGACGGGGACGCTGGTCGATCTTCCGGTGAAAGCGGATACAGGGACGATGCACAGTTCGGGGCTCACTTCCCGGCAGTACCGTGAGATCTCCGTCGCGGGTGGTTCTGATCGTGTGCTCACCCACCGATAGAGCGAAGGGCCACCTGTTCCCAGAGCCAGTGCTCCGATGACGACAACGGCGATGCACGCCCACTGTCGCCTGGATATCGAATGAGATCCGTGTGGCTGATGGCCGTCCGACATCTTCATTCGTGGATGTACTCCACGTTCGATTCCTTGTTCTTCTTCTCCAGATAGGCGCCGAGCATCCAGATGAGGTTATCGGCGCGTGAGTAGTTGCCGTCCGGCGTGACCGCAACTCCGACCAGTGAGTACCTCAGGAAGTAGTTGAGTGATCGGTCCTTGCTTCCGATCAACGCACAGAGACGATCAACGTCCTCTTCTGCCGTTTCCCTGATTTCGGGCACCCACAGTCCGAGAAGTCTGGTGACGTGGCGGTCGGGTTTGAAACCATTCCAATGCAGGTTGCGGAGGAATTCGCTGGCGAGCGGATACCCCATACCCGGTAGGTCCCGTTCGCGGTGAGTCATCCGAACGAGGCCGCTGTCGAGATGCTTTTCGCCGGGCCACCGGCGTGGGGGTGAGATCAGGTAGCCGGCGAGGATCATCATCAGATGCTGGTTGCCGAGCTGGTAGCCGGCATCCTCTGCGAGGGCGACGAAGGCGCGTGCGATTCCGAGGATCTGGTCGTAGTAATTGGGATGATCGGTCAGCAGCTTCGCCCAGCGGAGGATCGCTTTTGCATCACCGGCGCCCCCCTGCCCGCTCAAATGCTCCCGGATGTCGGCGAGCGTTAACGTCCCGTCGAGGACGGCGGTGTGCGTTTTGTCGGGGTCGAAGTCGTAGAGAAGTCCTTCGAGGTGCCGGTCACGGGCCTTGACGAAACTCGCCCAGTTCCGGGAGTTGCTGCCGAGGGCGTTGACTGCAGCTTTGAAGACCTGCTGGTTGCTGTACGTCTGAGCGAGGGGGTTGTCCATTGCCTCTTGGTCGAGATAGCGCACCGCGTAGTCGAGAAACTGCGACGAGGTGGCGGCATCTGTCGGGAGGCTGTAATCCCTCTCGATCCTCGCCCTGACCTTGTAGTTCGAGAACAACCGTTCACCGACCAGGTCGTAGTCCAACTTCTTCACCATTAGCTCCTCATCGCACGGACCGGATTGCGCTAGAGAGTCGCTTTGGCTTGCCGACGTCCCGTCCTCTGTGGATCGGTCGGTGCGGCGGATTGGTTACCGCCTCGATCTTCCGAGCCTTCGCCGATATCGGTCTGGTCCTGTTTCACACACTCCAGCGGAAGCTGCCCATAACGTGCGGACCGAATGTCAGCGATCAGGGATCGGTCATCGTCAGGTCGCACTGGCGCCATTGTGAGCACGAGCCGCCGGCCGTACCCGAGCCGCTGACCTGCGAGATCGTCTGTGGTGTTGGGTGTTGGGTGTTGGGTGTGCGGTGATGGCGGTCCAATTCTTTCCGACACCTTTGCCCATGTTCATTCCGACGCCTTTTCTTACGCCGTGATAGTGGAAGGCCTTCCGATCCCTGTTCAACAGTGGCTCACTGTCAACGGACGGAATTGGTGCCGTCCTCTTGTGCCTGGACCACCGATGAGGCGGCTGAATGATTTCCACCGGCAACTATGGCAGTGGGAGGTCGTGCTCTACGCGAAAACTCGCGGTGATTCGGCCTATCTCGGCCTACGCCGCCGACGCGGCGATCTATCGACTGTCCTGTGTGACCCCTGACCGGTAGGAGAGATCCTGCAAGAAAGCGCTTTTCGAGAAGATCGAAACAACACGGCCGGATCCGGCGATAAGGTATTCGATCAGAGACTATCGACCGCTCCGCGGCATCTCGAAATCCTTGACAAAAGGAGCAGCCTTGGCGCCTCAGTACGCCCCCAAGTTGAAAGAAAAAGTAGCCGAGAAGTGGGTGGCGAACTTGCGGGGGCAGCTCTTTCCTGGTGAGGAAATCTGGGCTTTGTCGAAAACCAATCAAGTCCGGCCAGTGCTGGACGGACTCGCAATCACCAATGCCCGTGTCATGGCATTCAGCAGCATCGACGTAGCTACCCGCGGACCCCGAGTCGCTGTCGAGGCCGACAATATTTCCCGGTTCGAGTTCGTCAAAAAGATGACAGGAAAGCAACTCCACGTCACCGATCTCGCTCAGCAGGTGCATCAGTTCGGTGCGATCACTGACGCGGACATCGACTTCGTCAGTCACTACCTCCACCATCTGGCTTCGGCGGGCTTCCCACCCGGGATGCGTGAGACTCTTCGAGCCCGCGATGCTGCCGCCACAGACACAGTACGTGCACGCGCAGCCGGACGATTTGACGTCGAAATCATCGGTGCGCCGCTCAAGGATGTCGCGTGGCGAACCATCGACGAGCACACGGCCCCAGACGAATTGCCCTGGTTCGTCATCAACTCCGGGTCTGCAGGAATCCTCGCTGCATTCGAAGACCGTCTCCTCATTGCGAAAGTCGGCGGCATGGCAGGCTTCATGACCGGATCCATGGGCGGTGGACGAGTTACCACCTTCCCCTACTCCGACATCACCAACATTGAATACAACAGCGGGATGATGAGCGGTGTTCTCGAAATACTTACCCCGAGCTACCAGGGAACCGCGAACCACGACTATTGGAGATCGGCCGGCACCAGCCCCAACAAGGCCGCTGAGAGCCCCTTCACTCTGTCGAACTGCCTGCCTCTCCCCAAAGCGCAGCACAAACTGGCGCTCCCGCGCCTGACCGAACTGCAGAAGAAAATCATCGACTACAAGCGCCCGACATTCCACGTACAGCACAGCCCCGGTGCTACCGCCGCGGCGCCTTCGACAAGTCTGGCGGACGAACTCCACAACCTCGCCGATCTCCATCATCAAGGCATCCTCGACGCCGCCGAATTCGCGGCAGCAAAACAAGCCACCATCGCCCGCCACTCGAACTGATAACCGTCGCTATAGGGCCCGCTGCTGGGAGACGGATGGATCAGATACCTGACGCCCTTCATTGCATAGCTTTGATTCATATTTCGAGCTTGAATACGACCACACCTGAAATGGAGGCAACAGCTGTGACTTCCCACCCCGATCCGAAGATGCCAGCCACCCCTGGTTTCCGTGACCCAATCACCTCGGGGTCGGGAAGTGACACGTCCTCGCACAGCAACTTCCAACATCTGTGGGATAGATCCATAGATTCCGAATCGGCGGGCATCGCTGGTCCGAAGGCGAGTCCCGGCCGGTATACCGATCACGACTCCCACGTGCTCGAGTGGTGGGACGGAACAGCGTGGTCGTCGCACACCGCGCCTCTCGATGCCGCGCCGACGCGTCCAACTCCGACCTCTCACGGGCAGAAGCCGATAGATCGGCATTGGGCGACGATTGCTGCCGTGTCGATCGCACTGATACTGATGGCGCTGTCCCTGGGGGCTGTCTTCATCGCATTGGGACAGATCGTCAGGGGCACAAGCACCCAAGGCACCTACATCCGGCTCGGCATATTTCCCGTTGTGGCGGCTGCCTGCGGCTTCTTCCTCTACGTGAAGTCACGCACGAAGGCCCGTCACGATCCACTCGGCCCGGCCGCGGGGCGGGCAACGCATGTACGTACTCTCGCCATCGGATCGGCGGGCGTACTCGTGGCCGGCGCCGTGTTCGCCGGCCTTGCACTGTCATCAGAAGATAAGAACAGTGACACCAGGGATTCCACTGCATCCGTGGCCGCGATCGACGACAACGCGATTGACGGAAGTGCCGAGGATTGGTTGCGAGCGGTGTGCCCGCCGGGAAAATTCTTCGACGGAACCACGATCGCCGGTGCGACTGGTGGCGCGACATGCATCACCACCGGTAGCGAGACCATTTTCATTCTCGAATACGACTCGAACTTCAAGATGCAGAACGACCTCGTGGCCTACCACATGCGTTTCTATGCCTCGAGTGTCGATGAGAGCGGACGAATCACCGTCTTTGCAGTGAACAACCAAAATACAGGACGAGCGTTGAGCCCTCTGGAAGCATTCGGCTTCAACATAAGCGCGGTGTCGTAGGAATGAATTCAGCCTGAACCTGGCGTACGAGCTGGCCGAGCATGTAACCGCGACTCCCACAAATGCTTTCGGGCTTCGATGATTGTCTCCGCTTGACGACGGAAAGGTGACGCCTGTCCGGCGGTTGGCCACCTTCGGTGTCCCCCGTAATGAACTCCGCTGCGCCCCGTTCGGTGAAAAGCAGATTTGTTTTCACTTCTGGCCTTCCGCTTCTCGTCGTCGGTGACCTGCGCGCAACCCCTGGCGGCGCAAACGCCGGCCGATGGCTCCGAGAAATTTTCGCCACTCGCACGCTCCCACCGAAATTTTCTCGGCCCAGGGGGGCGGCACTCCGACCCCTCATACCGACGCGATACCCCTTTGCCAGAAGGCGAAAAATTGGCGGGGCAGCAGGCCCGGTCACTTTCACAGCAAGGGGAACGACATGCAGAACATCCGTTTGAGGACCGCCACCGACGTCTTAACCGCAATCCCGGCATCGCTCGGATTCGTCCCCGCCAATTCCGTCGTGATGATCGCTCGCACCGGATCACCGGCCACCTTCGCGTTTGTCGCGCGCACCGATGTCATCGGCTCCGGTCCGGCGGCAGTCGCCGGACTCGACCAGATCGAGGCATCCGAGCGCGAGTTCGACAGCATGGGAATCCGCAGCATCCGCACTCTTGTCGCGGAGTCTCTCGAGGTCGGAGCGGGGTGGTTCGACACTAACCGCGAGGTGCCTGACCAGCAATGCCTGTCCTGCGTCTCATGCCATTAGTTGCTCTGTCGTGGGTTCGCTTCGGCCACTGGGCCGGGCATCTTCGTTTCGTCCGTGTTGGCCGGCAGGGTTAGGGACTTCTCCGAAGGTGTTTGTCCGAAATGTCGTCCCCATCGGGGACGCCTCAACCCCGCGCCTTCAGCGCCGCCCGCGCCGCATTGAACCCACCCATCCCGTGGACCCCGCCGCCCGGGGGAGTTGCGGACGAGCAGAGGTAGACGCCCGGGGCCCCGGTGGCATAGGGGTCCAGCCCGAACCGGGGGCGCGCGATGATCTGCCGCGCAGTGTTCGCCCCCGCGGAGATGTCGCCGCCCACATAGTTTGGGTTGTACGCCTGCATCTGCGGCACATTGCGCACGTGGACGCCCACGATCCGGTCCCGGAACCCCGGCGCAAACCGCTCGATCTGACGCGTGATCGCATCGGTCGCGTCACCCGGATAGCCGTGCGGCACATGCGCATACGCCCACACGGGGTAGATGTCTCCGACGGAACGGGAAGGGTCGGCCAAGAACTGCTGGCCCAACAGAATGAAGGGCTTGTCCGGCATCTGACCCCGAACGGTCTGGCGTTCGACAGCAGCAGTTTCCGAAATCGTCCCGGACAGGTGCAGGGTGCCGGCCTTGCGGGCGTGCGGATTCGTCCACGGCACGACGCTTCCGTCGGAGTCACCGCGCACGGCGTAGTCGACCTTGTACGCGGCGGTGCCGTAGCGGAATTTGCGGTAGGCCCGGGCAATGCGGTCGGGCTGCCGGCCGTCGAGCAGACGACCGGCAGCGTCTGGTGCGATGTCGAGCATCACGATGTCGTAACCGGCGATCTGGGAGTAGTTGGTGACCCAGTTCCCGGTTTCGATGGTGCCACCGAGGCTGCGCAGGATCGAGGCGAGGGCGGCTGCAATTGAGCCCGAACCACCTTGTGCCACAGGCCAACCGTGAGCATGGGCTCCAGCAGTGAGCATCGAGCCGACAGCACTGGAGAGTGGAAGGGTCAGCGTCCCGAACATGTGCGCCGCGACACCACCGAACAGCGCCCGCGCCTGTGGAGTCTTGAACATCCGCGCGAAACCCGTCGCGGGAAGCAGAGCGCCCGTCCCGAAACGGGCGAGCATCAGCGGGTGCTTCGGGACGTGCACGATGGGCTGGAAGACGTCCTGCACCAACTCGTCGAAGTTCTCGGATAGGTATCCGAAGACGTCGAGCCACCGCTTACCGTCGACACCCAGTCCTTCAGCGGTCCGGTTGATATCGCGCCACAGAACCCCGGCGGTGCCGTCGTCGAGTGGATGGACCAGATCGATCTCGGGCCACAGCCACGTCAGGCCATGCTTGGCGAGGCCGAATTCGCGGTCGAGTTCCTTGAAGTAGGGAGAAGCCAAGGCCGTGGGATGGAAGGCGGAGCAATCGTCGTGGACGAGTCCGTCGACTATGTATTCGCTACTGCGGGTGCCACCGCCGATCTTGTCCGCACCCTCGATGACATGGACGTCGATTCCGGCGCGGGCGAGTTCGATCGCCGCCGCGAGGCCGTTGGGGCCACTGCCCACCACTACTGCTGTCGTCATTTGCTCTTCGCCACCCGTCTTCTCAAGGGTGAGCCTACGGAAATTACAGCGATGGCATTCTGCGAGCAAACAATTCAGGCCTAGACCTTGGTTGATCGATCAACTTTTGTTACAGTTCGAGGCGCACTGGCCGCAGCTGATTCTTATCGCTGCGGCCAGTTGTTGCATTCATTGCCCATCGCGCCTGTTTCCTGCGGATTCGGTATCCTGTGAATCGGAACTTCTCTGCACAGACGCAGCTCCGAAATCTGTCGAGGGGCCTTCTGGCTCCCTGCATCGCCGCAGTTCAGAGCAATTATAGGGCTACCTTAGTTGCGCCCGTGCCGGGGTTCTGAATTATCGTTTTCGTTACACGGTTGACTCACAAAAGTTTCAACCGACCGAAGACTCACGTCGCCGGGTGCCAGAACGCACACCATCGCGTCTGCGCAGGGCGGCTACTTCGGTGGTACCGAACACATCGTCGTGTCGGTGCTTTGAAGGACTTGCATTGCAAGTTGATGGCCATCAGCGCTGCTGGTCGTCGGTGCATCTTTATGGCATACGAAGGCTGGGTATGAAGCAACTTCCAGGCCCCCAGGGCCTCTATCACCCGTCCAATGAGCACGACTCCTGTGGAGTCGCATTTGTTGTCGACATGCATGGTCGCCGCAGCAGGGACATCGTCGAAAAGGCGATCACCGCTCTGGTCAACCTCGAGCATCGCGGCGCTGCCGGATCAGAACCCAACACGGGTGACGGTGCGGGCATTCTGCTGCAGGTTCCCGACAAGTTCTTCCGAGCTGTCGTGGACTTCGCGCTGCCCGCCGAAGGCGCGTACGCAACCGGTATCGCATTCCTCCCGCAGGGCGACGCCGATGCACACGAGGCTGCTGCTGCAGTCGAGAAGATCGTCGTCGAAGAGGGCCTGAAGGTTCTCGGCTGGCGCGAAGTCGGAACCGACGACTCATCGCTGGGCGCACTGGCGCGCGACGCGATGCCGACGTTCCGTCAGATCTTCATCGGCTCCGAGGGTGACAAGTACACCGGCATGGATCTCGAGCGTCGTGCATACGTGGTGCGTAAGCGCACCGAGCACGAACTCGGCTCCGAAGGCGCCGGCAAGGGTGGCCCGGGTAGCGAGACCGTGTACTTCCCCAGCCTGTCCGGCCAGACGTTCGTCTACAAGGGCATGCTCACCACCCCGCAGCTCAAGGGTTTCTACCTCGACCTGCAGGACGATCGTGTCGAGAGCGCACTGGGCCTGGTCCACTCGCGCTTCTCCACCAACACGTTCCCGTCGTGGCCGCTGGCGCACCCGTTCCGCCGGGTCGCTCACAACGGTGAGATCAACACCGTCACCGGCAACGAGAACTGGATGCGAGCTCGCGAGTCCCTGATCGACAGTGACGTCTTCGGTGGCCGCGAGAACCTGGACAAGATCTTCCCGATCTGCACCCAGGGCGCCAGTGACACCGCTCGTTTCGACGAGGTGCTCGAGATGCTGCACCTCGCCGGCCGCAGCCTGCCGCACGCAGTTCTCATGATGATCCCGGAAGCCTGGGAGAAGCACGAGAGCATGGACTCCGCTCGTCGGGCGTTCTACGAGTACCACTCGGCCCTCATGGAGCCCTGGGACGGACCGGCGTCGGTGTGCTTCACCGACGGCACCGTCATCGGCGCCGTGCTGGACCGCAACGGTCTGCGTCCGTCGCGTCTGTGGATCACCGAAGACGGCCTCGTCGTCATGGCGTCGGAAGTCGGCGTTCTGCCGATCGATCCGTCCACCGTGGTCCGCAAGGTCCGCCTCCAGCCCGGCCGCATGTTCCTCGTGGACACCGCGCAGGGCCGGGTCATCAGCGACGAGGAACTGAAGAACGAACTCGCTGCCGAGCACCCGTACCAGCAGTGGATCGACGAAGGTCTGATCCACATGGACGACCTGCCGGACCGTCCGTACACGTACATGTCGCACGAGCGCGTCGTCCTGCGCCAGCAGCTCTTCGGTTTCACCAACGAAGAGGTCAACCTGCTTGTCAAGCCGATGGCACTCTCCGGTGCCGAGGCACTGGGCTCGATGGGTACCGACACTCCGATCGCCGTGCTCTCGTCACGTCCCCGGATGCTGTTCGACTACTTCTCGCAGCTCTTCGCTCAGGTCACCAACCCGCCTCTCGACGCGATTCGTGAAGAGGTTGTCACCAGCCTCGGCGCGACCATCGGCCCCGAAGGCGACCTGCTGCACCCGAATGCGGACTCCTGCAAGCAGATTGCGCTCCCGCAGCCGATCCTGCACAACGACGATCTGTCGAAGCTCGTTCACGTCAACGACGACGGCGAATTTCCCGGCTTCCGCAGTGTCGTGATCCGCGGCCTGTACCCCGTCAAGGAAGGCGGCGACGGTATCCGTCGTGCGCTCGAGGGCATCAAGTACCAGGTCTCGCAGGCAATCGAGGGTGGCGCACGCATCATCGTGCTCTCGGACCGTGAGTCCACCGAGGACTACGCGCCGATCCCGTCGCTGCTCCTCACCTCGGCCGTGCACCACCACCTGGTTCGTGAGAAGTCGCGCACCAAGGTCGGCCTCATCGTCGAGGCCGGCGACGCCCGCGAGGTGCACCACATGGCGCTCCTCATCGGCTTCGGTGCAGCAGCGGTCAACCCGTACATGGCTTTCGAGACCATCGACGAGTTCCTGCAGAACGGCGAGCTCGAGGGTCTGACCCTCGAGAAGGGCATCGCGAACTACATCAAGGCAGCCGGCAAGGGTGTCCTGAAGGTGATGTCCAAGATGGGCATCTCGACGCTCGCGTCGTACACCGGTGCTCAGCTGTTCCAGGTCATCGGCCTCTCGCAGGAGCTGACGGACGAGTACTTCACCGGTCTGCAGTCGCAGCTCGGTGGCATCGGCCTCGACCAGATCGCAGCCGACGTCCAGGCACGTCACGCCGTCGCATACCTGGATCGCCCCGAAGAGCGCGCTCACCGCGAGCTCGAGGTCGGCGGCGAGTACCAATGGCGTCGTGAAGGCGAGTACCACCTGTTCAACCCGGACACGGTCTTCAAGCTCCAGCACGCAACTCGCACAGGCCAGTACGAGGTGTTCAAGGAGTACACGACCATGGTCAACGACCAGTCGGAGCGCCTTGCCGCTCTGCGTGGTCTGTTCGACTTCAACATCGGCAAGCGGCCGTCGATCTCGATCGACGAGGTAGAGCCGGCCAGCGAGATCGTCAAGCGTTTCTCGACGGGTGCGATGAGCTACGGCTCCATCTCCGCCGAGGCTCACGAGACGCTCGCTATCGCGATGAACCGTCTGGGCGCTCGCTCCAATTCCGGTGAGGGCGGCGAGAACCCGTCGCGCTTCACGCCGGACGAGAACGGCGATCTGCGTCGCAGTGCCATCAAGCAGGTCGCGTCGGGACGCTTCGGTGTCACCTCGCACTACCTGAGCAACTGCACCGACATCCAGATCAAGATGGCGCAGGGAGCCAAGCCCGGTGAGGGCGGCCAGCTTCCGGCTCACAAGGTGTACCCGTGGGTGGCCGAGGTTCGGCACTCCACACCTGGCGTCGGGCTGATTTCGCCGCCGCCGCACCACGACATCTACTCGATCGAGGATCTCGCTCAGCTGATCCACGACCTGAAGAACGCCAACCCGCAGGCCCGCATCCACGTGAAGCTGGTCTCCGAGGTCGGCGTCGGAACCGTCGCGGCCGGTGTCTCCAAGGCACATGCCGACGTCGTTCTGATCTCCGGTCACGACGGTGGCACCGGTGCCACCCCGCTGACCTCCGTCAAGCACGCGGGCGCACCGTGGGAGCTCGGCCTCGCCGAGACCCAGCAGACGTTGCTGCTCAACGGTCTTCGTGACCGCATCGTCGTGCAGGTCGACGGCCAGCTCAAGACGGGTCGCGACGTCGTCGTCGCTGCCCTGCTCGGCGGCGAGGAGTTCGGTTTCGCCACCGCACCGCTGGTGGTCTCGGGCTGCATCATGATGCGCGTCTGCCATCTCGACACCTGCCCCGTGGGTGTCGCGACGCAGAACCCGTTGCTGCGTCAGCGTTTCAGTGGCAAGCCGGAATTCGTCGAGAACTTCTTCATGTTCATCGCCGAAGAGGTTCGCGAGCTTCTCGCGGAACTCGGTTTCCGCACGCTGCTCGAAGCAGTCGGCCAGGTCGACATGCTGGACACCAAGCGCGCCCTCGAGCACTGGAAGGGAAGCAAGGCAGGCAATCTCGATCTGTCGCCGATCCTCACCCAGGTCGAGTCCGCGTTCATGGACCAGGACGTCCACTGCACCGGCACGCAGGATCACGGTCTCGACAAGGCGCTCGATCAGCAGTTGATCGTCTCGGCCCGCAACGCACTCGACAAGGGTGAGGCGGTCTCCTTCGAGTCCGCGATCACCAACGTCAACCGCACGGTCGGCACCATGCTCGGCCACGAGGTCACCAAGGCGTTCGGTGGAGAGGGCTTGCCCGAGGGCACCATCGACATCACGTTCACCGGTTCCGCCGGTAACAGCTTCGGTGCTTTCGTGCCCAGCGGTATGACCCTGCGCCTGCACGGCGACGCCAACGACTTCGTCGGCAAGGGCCTCTCGGGTGGACGCATCGTCGTACGCCCGCCGCTGGATGCAGCGGAAGGCTTTGTCGCCGAGGACAACATCATCGGTGGCAACGTCATCCTGTTCGGCGCCACCAGCGGCGAGGCTCTGCTTCGCGGTGTCGTCGGTGAACGCTTCGCAGTCCGTAACTCCGGCGCCACTGCCGTCGTCGAGGGTGTGGGCGATCATGGTTGCGAGTACATGACGGGTGGAAAGGTGGTCATCCTCGGAGCCACCGGACGTAACTTCGGCGCCGGCATGTCCGGTGGCGTCGCGTACATCTACAACCCCGACAAGGCATTCGAGAAGAACCTCAACACCGAACTGGTGGACCTCGAGGATCTTTCGGGCGACGACTTCACCTGGTTGAAGGGCGCCATCGAACGTCATCGCGACGAAACCGGCTCCGAGGTTGCCACGCGCATCCTCGCTGACTGGTCGCAGCAGGTGGGTCACTTCGCAAAGGTGATGCCCCGCGACTACAAGAAGGTTCTTTTGGCCATCGCGGCCGCAGAGAAGGATGGCAAGAACGTGGACGAGGCAGTTATGGAGGCAGCTCGTGGGTGATCCAAGCGGCTTCCTGAAGCACACGTCGCGCGAACTTCCGGTTCGCCGGCCGGTGCCGTTGCGCCTGCTCGACTGGAAAGAGGTCTACGAGGAGTTCCCGAAGGAAACCCTCAAGACCCAGGCCAGCCGTTGCATGGACTGTGGAATTCCTTTCTGCCACAACGGTTGCCCTCTCGGAAACTTGATTCCCGAGTGGAACGACCTGGTCTACAAGGACCACTGGCACGACGCCATCGAGCGTCTGCACGCGACCAACAACTTCCCGGAGTTCACCGGTCGTCTGTGCCCCGCACCCTGTGAGGCGTCCTGTGTCCTGGGCATCAACCAGGATCCGGTCACCATCAAGCAGGTCGAGGTCGAGATCATCGACAAGGCCTTCGACGAAGGGTGGGTCAAGCCGGTGCGCGCCGCGCACGCCACCAACAAGAGGGTCGCAGTTGTCGGCAGTGGTCCGGCCGGTCTGGCTGCAGCGCAGCAGCTGACCCGCGCCGGTCACGCAGTGACGGTCTTCGAGCGGGCAGACCGCATCGGCGGCCTGCTGCGCTACGGCATCCCCGAGTTCAAGATGGAGAAGCGGCACATCGACCGCCGTCTCGAGCAGATGGAAGCCGAAGGCACCGTCTTCAAGACCAACGTCAATGTCGGCGTGGACATCACCGCGGACGAGCTGCGCGAGCAGTTCGACGCAGTGGTTCTGGCCGGTGGCGCCACCGCAGCTCGCGATCTTCCGATCCCGGGCCGCGAACTGGGCGGCATCCACCAGGCGATGGAGTTCCTGCCGATCGCCAACCGCGTGCAGTTGGGCGACCTCGACGCTCCCACCATCACCGCTGAGGGCAAGAAGGTTGTCATCATCGGCGGCGGCGACACCGGAGCGGACTGCCTCGGCACCTCGCACCGTCAGGGTGCGGCCAGCGTCCACCAGTTCGAGATCATGCCGCGTCCGCCGGAGACTCGCGCCGAGCAGACTCCGTGGCCGACGTACCCGCTCATGTTCCGCGTGGCTTCGGCTCACGAGGAGGGCGGCGAGCGTCTGTTCTCCGTCAACACCGAGAACTTCGTCGGTGAAAACGGAAAGGTCACCGGTCTCAAGGCTCACGAGGTCGAGATGAAGTCGGGTCGCTTCGAGAAGGTCGAGGGCTCGGACTTCGAGCTCGAAGCCGATCTCGTTCTCCTGGCGATGGGCTTCGTCGGTCCCGAGAAGCCGGGTCTGCTCACCGATCTCGGTGTCGACTTGAACGAGCGCGGCAACGTCGCCCGCACGTCCAAGTGGAACACCAACGTCGACGGCGTGTTCGTGGCAGGCGACATGGGCCGCGGTCAGTCCCTGATCGTCTGGGCCATCGCCGAGGGACGTTCCGCAGCAGCCGCTGTGGACACCTACCTCGAGGGTGTCACCGCCCTTCCGTCACCGATCCACCCGACAGCGGCTCCGCAGCGCTAGAGGCTCTTGCAAGTCCGCACTCCACCGCAACGGTGGGGTGCGGACTTGTTTCTGCCCGTAATTCGTACGATCTGTAACAAACCTTCATCAATCGTGCATCGGACAGACATACCGCCCAGGCAGTATGATTCCTGAGCATCGACAGTGGTGTAAGGGTTGTTTCAGGTAAATCAGGGGAGTTTCATGCGTGCGAGGCGTCTCGTTGCGGTGTTGTCGGCACTTGCTGCGGCAGTAGTGGTACCGGTTGTCAGTGCTCCTGTGGCGTCGGCTGATCCCTGCCCCAGCCTCTACGTCGTGGCCATCCCGGGAACGTGGGAGCCGTCGGGCACCAGGCCCGGCGCCGGCATGCTTGCCCCGGTGACCAACGGGCTTCCGGGCTCCGTGCGCACCGATTACGTCACCTACTCGGCGACGGCGTTCCCCTGGGAATCCAACGTCTACGCCAAGTCGAAGCAGCAGGCCGTCGACAATGCCCGCGGCATGATCGGCGCCATGGCAGCCTCGTGCGGTGACACTCGCTTCGCCATCGTCGGATACAGCCAGGGTGCCGACGCGGCAGGCGATCTCGCCGCCGAGATCGGAACCGGCATCGGCGTTGTCCCCCCGACTCGCGTGGAGGGCGTCGGCCTGCTGTCCGATCCCCGTCGTTCCGAGTCCGACGTCCTGATCGGACCCGCTGTCGGTGGTAACGGCGCCAGTGGCCCGCGCATCGGTGGGTTCGGTTGGCTGTCAGGCAAAACGGTGACGCTGTGCGCGGTCGGTGACCTGTACTGCTCGACGCCCAAGGACGATTTTGTGATGCGTCTGGCCGGATTCATGGCTCAGGCGTCCGATCCCACTCCCGCAAGTGCGCTCGCGCTGCGCGACGAGGCCGCCGTGATCGTCAACGACCTGGTGACCGCTGGTGGGCTCCCCGCGCTGATCGCTCAGCTCGATCCGGGCGCGAATTCGCGGCGCGTTGATCAGTTGGTCGACTTCTACGGCTCGCAGGTCCACACCGACTACACGCGTTACGTCGTTGACGGCGCGGGCAATTCGGCTACATCCTGGCTGCACGGCTGGTTGGCCGGCAAGGCCTGATCAGCAGTACGTCTGCTGCGCGGTGTCGACGTAGATCTCGGCGATGCGCTGCGACGACATCGGCGTGATCTGCGAGTACACCTCGCCCACGGAGTTGAACTCCGCCAGCACCTCGGACCTAGGCATGCCGTCGGCAAGAGCCTTGCAGGTGCCGTCGGCGTAGAGGATCTCTGCGGAATCCATTCCGGCGGGCGGGATCCCGGCCAGACGCAGGGCGGCGATGTACCGCTGCCCCTTCTCACCGGCGTTCGCGACGATCTCTTCCGGTGAGCGTGCGTCGATCGGTGCGTTTGGCAGGGGCACTGCGTTCGCCGGTGGCGCTACCGGTGGGGGCGTCGATTCGACCACGCTCGGCGCGGCTTCCGGAGTTACGGCAAGCGGGCTGGTCGGCAGCTCGGACAGCGTACTGGGGGCAGTCGAACTCGACGTCGCCGCCACCGTGGTACTGGTAGCAGCAGATGTGGATTCCGCTGCATCGCTGTCGGATTGGCTGCTGCAGCCGCTGAGGAGTAGGCCCGCTGCCGCGACGCAGAGGACCAGTCTGTTCGTGTTCATCACCCGTGAGTGTTACACACCGTACCGCTTAGTTTGTCCGTTTTAAGGAAACTCCCTTTTGCCCTGTTTTTAAGTCGAAGTCCTGTGATATACATCTGTTCAGTTGTTACTTGTGAGTAGGAGCACACCGCAAGACCTTGTCGGCGGCGGTCGAAACACAAGCAATGACTGCGAGTTTCGTCCCCCATCACATAAACGGCAGGGAGAAATCAGTGCAGAAATCTCACAAGAACGGCAACAGACGTCTCGGCACGCGCGTGGCCGTTATTGCAGGTACCGCAGGTGCGGTCCTCGCGTTCGCGGCGCCGATGGCCTCGGCTCAGGATCCGGTCGACAATTCGGTACCCGGTGCCGCAGTGTGTCCGGCTGCTGCCGAATCCTGTGTGTCGGTTGTGGTTCAGAGCGGAACCTTCGACAACAACGGCTTCAACCTCCCGATCGGAAAAGGCGACATGATTATCGCCGCCGAGGCCGGCTCCGGTGAAGGTGAGTCCACCGTTCTACTCCCTCGCGACGACGGACATAACGGTGTTTACTCCAAGCCGTTGACCGTTCCGGGTGGAGTTCTCGGAATCGACCTCCCGTTCGGCAATCTGTTCGGCCTCGCCGCAGTCACCGCCGAGGTGGAGGCGACCGCTGCCCCGACCCTCAACGGCATCATCACCGACATGGATCTGAGCATCCCGGTGCGGATGAAGATCAACAACGCGTTCCTCGGTGACAACTGCTACCTGGGCTCCGCGGCTGCGCCGGTGAATCTCCGTCTCGCGCCTGACCCGTCGGTGGTACCGACCTACACGGTGCTGCCGTCGACTGCGCTGAAGGTGAGCCCGGTCGGGAACGAGGCCACCGGCTTCGCGCTGCCCGCCGCCAGTGGTTGCGGACCGTTCGGCGTCCTGAATCCGATCGTCAACTGGCGAGCAAAGGTGCCGGCCACGTCCGGAACCTCGCTCAGCACGATCTCCGACGCCTACCTGTACCCGGGCGGCCTCACCGGTAGCGATCCTCTCGACGATCTTGGTGGCGGAACAGGATCCAGCGGTTCCAGTGGCTCGAGCGGTTCGTCCGGAAGCTCCGGTTCCTGAAAACCCGGATGCCTTGAAGCAGCGGTGGTGACGGAATGTCACCACCGCTGCGGCGTCCGACCTGTAATAACCTGTGCCTCAGGGTGGGCGAAGGCGGACTCCATCAGGAGGACCTGCGCGGCCACGAAATCACAGGGGAGTCCTCAAACATGTTTCGAGACAGCGTTCTTGCCAGTCCGGTCCTGCGTCGGGGTGTGACGGCACTGGCAGTGGCGGCCGCAGCCACGATGTTTGTCGGCACTGCAGCAACGGCGGAGCCCACAGCGGTCGCCGGTGAGGTGTCCGCGGACTCCATCGCGGCAGCCCGTGCGCAGGCCATCGGAACGACGGTCACCGTCGTGGGAACCGCGACTACACCGTCCGGAGTATTCGAATCCAGCTTCTACGACAAGGGCTTTGGTCTCCAGAGTGGCAATTCGGGCATCTACATCAGCGATCCGAACAACTCCGGGATTGCTCTCGGCGATGAGGTTCAGGTCACCGGAGTCCTCGCGGATCAGGAAGGCCTGCTCGTCGTCCGCCCGACTGCCGTCGAGGTAATCGGCACGACTACCCAGATCAGCCCGGCGCGACTGCCGCTCAATGCAATCGGTGAGGCCAGCGAAGGGCGCCTCGTGACGGTGTCCGGAATCGTGAGCGGACCCGTCGTCGACGATCTGCCGTACGGCCACAAGATCCTGGTCTCGGGCGTCGACGGAAACACTGTCATCTTCGTCAACACCCAGACCGGAATCGACGTCGACGCCATTGCAGTGGGACGCCCGATCACCGTCACCGGTTTCAGTGGCCAGTACGCCAGCACCTACGAGGTTCTTCCCCGTTCGGAAGCCGATGTGCAGCAGGGTTTCACGGGCAGCCTGAGCTTCGGCAGCTGACCTAGATCTCGAACCGAGCTCCGACGCGCATCGACCCGGGGGACAACCGGCTGATCGTGCGTCCGAGCTTGGCTTCGACGGTCACGGGTACCACGGCCTTGTTCGTGCGAACTGCTTTCACGATGGCGCGCTGGCCACTCGATCAGGCGTGAAGTTGCGCTTGCGGTAGAAGTTGTCGACCTTGGTCTGGTTTTCGAGCTGCTCCTCGGCGGTGGTCCCGGCAAATTCGGTGGTCTTGAGGATGTTCGTGTGAACGAGGCCGGGGCAGATGGTGCTGACGCCGATGCCGTGTGGAAGCAGTTCTGCCCGTAGGCAATCCGAGAGCATGAATACCGCTGCCTTGCTGGTCGAATACGCGGTGAGGGCCTTCTGAGGCGTGTACGCGGCGGCCGAGGACAGATTGACGACGTGCCCGCCGGTTCCTCGGTCGATCATCATCGGGGTGAAGGCGCGGCAGCCGTAGACAACTCCCCAGAAGTTGATGTCCATGACGTGCTCGAACTGGCGTTGCTCGGTGTCGGCGAAAGTTCCGGAGAACCCGATTCCGGCGTTGTTGACGACGATGTCCGGTACGCCGTGATGTGCCGCGACCGTCTCCGCGAAACGAATCACGGCCTGTTCGTCGGACACGTCGACCTGGTAGGCGTGCGAACCGCCACCGAACACCGCTTCGGCTCCGCTGGCCTGAGTGGGTGTGTTGATGAGCGCCGCAGTGTCCTGCGCGCTTTCGAGGTTGATGTCGGAGACGACGACGATTGCTCCCTGGGCCGCGAAGGCGAGGGCCGTTTCACGCCCGATGCCGCTGCCCGCACCGGTGATCACCACCAGCGTGCCGGTGAGATCGCGCAGTCGACGCTGCAACTTCGCTCCGCGTCGCCAGCCGGTGACGTCCTTCAGTAGCCCCATTGGTTGCCCTTTTCGTGTGTACGTTTGTGGCGTGTGTCTCTAGCTGACTTCCCCTCTGCGAAAGGTATCCGATGAGCGAGCTTCGTGTAGTTGCAACCATCCCGGCCAAGTCCGGTTCCGAGGACGACGTCCGATCGGCTCTGACAACTCTCGCGGAGGCGAGTCGGTCCGAGGACGGCTGTGTGTCGTACGAACTGTTCGAGTCAGCGGCTGCGCCCGGCACGTTCGTCACGATCGAAACTTGGCGCGGGCAAGCGGAGTTGGATGCCCACATGCAGTCCCCGCATTTGCAGGCTGCGCTTGCCGCTGCCGGTCCGCTCCTCGACGGCGCTCCGGCGATTCATCCGTTGAAAGGCGCCTGAATCAGAATGAATTCCTGACCTTCGCTAAGGGTCTGACCTGCGAATGTCGCTCGAAAACTGACCAATCGTCGCGCTCCATTCCACTGAGCGGGACCTGCGACTAATACATGTGCCTTAAGTCACAAACTGTCTCGACAACGCTTCACATCACAGTTTCTGACCTGGAGGTTTTGAATGAGTCGCAGTTCTCGGCGCGGTCACCGCAAGGTTGCCGCCGTCGCGCTGGCAGTCTCCGCCGGCCTGTTCGTCTCGTCGTGCGCTGACAGCGGGAACGGGGGTGGGAGCGGCGACGCACCGGACTCCGGTTCGGGATTGTCCATCGGCCCGGTCAACGAGCAGTCCGGCGAGGGCGATCCGGTCAAGGGCGGCACCCTCACGTTCAGCGGGTACTCCGCCGTCACCAATCTCGATCCGGCGAAGACTCAGATCGCCGGTTCGGTCGCCGGTTCGGAGTTGGGCGCGATCTACGACACGCTCCTGCGGTACGACCCGGCGTCCAAGGAATTCGTTCCGAAGCTCGCAGAGTCGATGGAGCCGAGTTCCGATTTCAAGACGTGGACCCTCGAACTGCGTGACGGTGTGAAGTTCAGCGACGGGACGCCGGTGGATTCGGCGGCCGTCTCGGCGAGCCTCAATCGCTACGTCACCAACAAGGGACCGCAGTCGAGTCTGTACGCGTCGAAGGTCGCGTCGGTAGACACTCCGGATCCGTCGACGGTCGTCTTCAATCTCGTCGACCCGTGGACCGGTATCGAGTCACTGCTCTCGACGGGCCCCGGCATGATCGTCGCGCCGAGCGCCCAGCAAGGTGATCAGTTCACCCCGATCGGCGCGGGTGCCTTCACCCTCGAGAAGTTCGCTCCCAACGAGGAATTGATCCTCGACGCTCGGGAGGACTACTTCGACGGCGCCCCGAACGTGGACAAGCTGCGGTTGATCAGCATCGTCGGTTCGCAGTCCACCACCGAATCGCTCAAGAGCGGCGGCACCGACGTCGCATACATGCGTTCGCTACCGAACGTGCTGGATCTGATCGACTCCGGCTACCCGGGCTTCGTCGACATTCCGTCGCTGTCGTACCTGTCGCTGGTCAACACGGCTCCCGGTCGTCCCGGTGCCGACGTGCGCATCCGTCAGGCACTGGCGCTCGCAACAGATCCCGTCGCACTCGACAACCGGCTCAACGAGGGCAAGGGTCTGCCCGGACAGGTCATCTTCCAGGACACCTCCCGCTGGCACAACGACGTCGCTCCGATCGGCGTCGACACGGCCAAGGCGAAGCAGCTGCTCGACGAGGCCAAGGCCGACGGTTACGACGGCAAGATCACATACCTGACGCTGCAGGAGAATTCGGCGCAGGCGATGGCTCTGGCACTGCAGTCGATGGCCAACGCCGTCGGATTCGATTTCCAGATCGAGTACGTCAACTCGGTTGCCGACGTCGTCAAGCGCTTGTACGCCGACCGCGACTTCGACATGGCAACTGGTTCCGCCAACCTCGCGGAAGCCGATCCGTTCGAGCGTCTGTACTCGAACCTCAAGTCGGGTGGACGAAACAACGCCACGAGCTTCTCCGATCCGGAGATCGATTCGCTGCTTGATCAGTTGGGTGTCGCGACGTCGACCGACGCGAAGATCGAGGTGCTCGCCAAGATTCAGGAGCGCGCCAACGAGGTTGTGCCGTGGCAGGTTTACGGCAACACCCCGTGGCTCGGTGTGTGGGGACAGAACGTCCACGGCATTCAGCAGAGCCTGGACGGAATCATGTTCTTCGACAAGGCCTGGAAGAACTGAAGGCCTCTGAAGAACTGAAGAACTGACTTGACCCGAGAAGCGTCCCCGCGGGGACGCTTCTCGGCATCAGAGAGTGTGATTGATCAAGAAGTGAGATCGAGGGCGGCGCGGACGATGCTGTCGGAGTCGAGGCCGTGGTACCGGTAGACGTCCTCGAGTGAGCCGACCTGACCGAACCGGCTCACTCCGAGCGCAGCGCCCGGGACGTTGTTGATTCCCGTCAGGAACGCGAGGGTGTGCGGGTGTCCGTCGAGAACGGTCACCATCGGCGCGGACCGGCTACTCGGAAAGACCTGATCCAGGATCCACGACGGACCGTCCGCGAGGCCGCGCCGAGACTGGAGCGCTTCGAAGAGCAAGCCCGGGCTGGTCACGCACACCACGTCGGCGGAAATGCCCTGCTCGCCGAGTCTTTCGGCTGCGACCAGTGTTTCGGTGACGGTGGCACCCATGCCGACCAGAGTGACGGCAGGATCAGGATTTTGCCGCAGCGTGTAAGCCCCGGCGACCACCTGACGTCGACGGCGTTCTCGCGCCGCCGGATCGGTCGGTACTGCGGCCATGGCCTGATCGACCGGACGGGTCGACAGACGCAGGTACGACGAGCTGCCGTCCGGTCGGCCCAGGCGTCCGATGCTGTCGAGGAGCGTCCACTCGACGTCGACGGCAAACGCCGGTTCGAAACTGACGCACCCCGGCTGTTCGAGTCCGATGGACGGGGTCTTGATCGACTGGTGCGCACCGCCTTCGGCAGCCAAGGTGACGCCCGATGGTGTGCCGACCATGATCGACTGTCCGCCGGCGTAGATGCCGTACGACCACGGTTCGAGAGCCCGCTCGATGAAGGGGTCGTACATCACGCCGATGGGGAAGAGCGGCTGGCCCCAACGACTCCACGTCGCGCCGAGTTCGCCCATCAGCCCGACCAGGTTGGTCTCGGCGATACCGAGTTCCATGTGCTGACCGGTGGGCTTCTCACGCCAGTGCATGATCGTTTCGGCGTCGTCGGCAAACCAGTTGTGCCGCTCGTTGGGTGACCACACCCCGACCTTGTTCAGCCACCCCGCCAGGTTCGTGGTGGAACTGACGTCCGGGCTCAGTGTGACAACACGTTTCGCGGCGTCCGGCGCTTCGCGGCTGAGGTCGAGTAGTACCCGGCCGAGAGCTGCCTGAGTGGTGGACGTGCCGGAGGGCGTACGGCCGATGTCTTCCGGAACTGCCGGGGGCACCAGATGCTCCACCTTCGGGCGAGTCAGGCGCCCAGCGGTTTCGGCGCAGATGCGGCCCGACGGGCTGTCGGTCTCGAACCGTTCCCAGGGATTCGACGGATCCATACCGAGTTCCGCCGCCAGGTGCTCGTACTGCTCGGTGGTGAGCAGCGACGAATGGTTCTGCGGGTGGCCCTGCGTCGGCAGACCCCGACCCTTGATCGTGTACGCGATGATCACAGTGGGGCGGGTGTCGTCGATCTGCTCGTAGGCCTCTCGCAGAGCGTCGAGGTCGTGGCCACCGAGATTGCGGATGGCCTCGAGCACAGTGGCGTCGTCGAGGTCGTTGATCAGCGCCGTGATCGCGTCGGCGTCCGCCGCGTCGCCGGGCAGTCTCAGACGAACCTCGTCGGCCGTGCATCGCAGCAGACGCTGGTACTCCGGATTCGGCATGTCCAGGATTCGTTCGCGCAGCGCGGTGCCGCCTGGCCGGGTGAACAGTGATTCCAGCAAAGCGCCGAACTTCACGGTGATGACCTGCCAGCCGGCGCCCGAGAACATGCGCTCGAGGCGAGTTGCCGCGATGTTCGGCACCACCCGGTCGAGTGACTGGCGGTTGAGGTCGACTATCCACACGATCTCACCCAGTTCGGCAACCGAATGATCGAGAACTGCTTCCCACACAGCGCCCTCGTCGAGTTCGGCGTCACCGACGAGGGAGTACTGACGCCCGGTTCCGGCGCCGCCGAGGGAGGCGTCGACGTATCGGCGAGCAATGGCGCCCCAGATGGGAGCCGTCGCGCCGATGCCCACCGATCCGGTCGAATAATCCACCGGATCAGGATCTTTTGATCGACTCGGGTAGCTCTGCAGGCCCCCGAACTCGCGCAGAGTCGTCAGGTAGGACTCGTCGAGTTCACCGAGCAGATAGTTGATGCCGTGGAGCACCGGAGCCGCGTGCGGCTTGACGGAAACCCGGTCGCCGGAACGAAGTTGGCCGAACCACAGCGACGTCATGATCGAGACCATCGACGCGCACGAGGCCTGATGGCCGCCGACCTTGAGCCCACTGGGATTCGGCCGAACACGGTTGGCGTGATGGATCATCGCGGTCGACAACCACAGAACGCGCTTCTCGATTTCCGCCAGTGACTCGGGAGCGTTCTGGTTGATGCTGGGGCTGTTCACGGCCGGTCCTGCCTTCAATAGTGGACATCGATCACCGCACCGCCTGTACCCCAGATCGTGGGGCCGACGATGTGGTTGTGATGTTTGGCAGGACTTCCTGAGGCCGAACCGTTCGGTGCGGCAAAATCCAGCCGCACCTGTCGATCTGTTGTGCAGATTCTGCGTCAAAGTCCATCATCGGCATACAGATTGGGCAATAGCTACCCGGTGGATTGAGCAATGTGCGCAACACCGAGGGCTGTGTGCCGTGACAGGTGGGCACTATGCGCAGTGCGCTGCGTGTCGAGAGCGATCAATCCATCAGATCGTGGACGTAGCACCAGCGCCAGGATTCGCCGGGCTCGTGTGAGCGCATGACCGGGTGCCCGGTTTCGCGGTAGTGATTGGTGGCGTGCTGATGAGGGCTGGAATCGCAGCATCCGACGTGGCCGCAGGACAGGCACATGCGCAGGTGAGACCAGTTATCCTCGCCCAACTCGGCGCACTCCTGGCAGACGCCGGGCGTCAGCGCCGCCGGGTCCGTTTCGGGCGCATTGGTTAGTTCCTCGCAACCGCTCGGAGCGGGTGCGGGCTGCTGTGTGCGAGCTGCTGCTCGCTTCAGGATTTTCTTCATCGCCTTCCATACTGCATGCTGCCAGGGTGAACGGCATATTACTGGGGGTTGTAGTAGCGGCGTTGCTGGTGGCGGCGGTCGCGCGAAGGTTCGGGCTGTCTTCGCCGCTGATCCTTGTCCTGGTCGGTTTGATCGCCTGTCAGATACCGGGTGTTCCGGAGTTGGAACTCGATCCCGACCTAGTCCTGTTTGTCGTGTTGCCCCCACTTCTGTACTCGGCAGCGCTGGACAGTTCATACCTGGCTTTGCGCTCGAATCTGCGTCCGATCGGATTTCTCGCGGTGGGGCTTCCCCTGGCGACGACGGCTGCGGTGGGCTTTGTCGCCTACCTGATCGTGCCGGAGTTCTCGATAGCGGCTGCTCTGGTTCTCGGCGCGATCGTGGCGCCGCCGGACGCGGTGTCCGCGAGCGCAATCGGACGCAAGCTCGGCCTGCCGCGCCGAATCATGACCCTGCTGGGCGGCGAGAGCTTGCTCAACGACGCCACCGCTCTGACGGCGTACAAGGTCGCTCTCGCGGCTGCCGTCGGTACGGGTGCGACGCTGATCGGCGGTTTCGAGACCTTCCTCGTCGCGGCGGTCGGTGGAACGGTGATCGGCCTCGCGGTGGGGTTTGTCATCTCGAAGGTTCGCGGCAAGCTCCAGGATCCGGTGATGGAGAGCGGAATCGGATTGGTGGTGCCGTTCTTCACCTACCTGGCTGCGGAGGAGGTCCACGCGTCGGGCGTCATCGCCGTCGTCGTGGCCGGATTGTTCCTCGGCCAGCGCTCCACCCGTGCGAGCTATGCGACGCGTTTGCAGGACACGGCAGTGTGGAAGGCCGTCGACCTGATTCTGGAGTCGTTCGTCTTCCTGTTGATCGGTCTCCAATTGCCCAGCGTCGTCAACGGATTGCAGGGGTACAGCACCTCGATCGTCGTCTGGGCGTCGGTTGCCGTGCTCGTGACCGTGGTGGTGGTGCGGATCGCCTGGGTGTTCCCGTTCACGTACGTACCGCGCTGGCTGTCTCCTCGCATCCGAGCGAGGGAGCCGGAGATTTCGGCTCGGGCAGTGTTCGTCGTGTCGTGGGCCGGTATGCGAGGGGTCGTGTCACTGGCGGCCGCCTTCGCGATTCCGTTGACGGTCAACAGTGGCGAAGACTTCCCCGGCCGTTCGCTGATTCTCTTCCTGACATTTGTCGTTGTGGTCGGCACGCTACTGCTGCACGGTCTGACGTTGCCGTGGGTCATCCGAGTCCTCGGCGTGCAGGGCAACGAAGCGCAGTCCGACGCACGCGCTGAGGCGGCAGCACAGGACAAGGCTGCGCGGGCTGCTGCGGCGCGGCTGGACGAGTTGGTCGGAGCCGACGTCGACGATGTTCCACAGGTTCGGGATCGTGCCGCAGACATCTTGCGAAGCTGGAATACCCACCGGGCGAACTCGGCCTGGGAGCGACTGGGACGCAGCGACGAGGATCTGGGGGAGAGCCCGTCGAATGCCTTCCGCTCGCTGCGCCTCGAGATGATCGATGCCGAGCGAGGTGTCTTCATCGCCGAGCGCGATGCCGGCCGGATCGACGACGAGGTGCTCCGAAAGGTACTTCGAGAGCTCGATCTCGAGGAAGCGACGCTGGATCGCGACTAGATCTGGACTAGACCGGCTGGTCTGATCTCGGTGAGGGTATTCGCTGGCCAGGGTCGGTTTACCCGACCGTTGAGGCCTGCAACTTAACCGATTCCACTGAGCGAGACTCGATCCAATTTTCTGTGCCTCCCGTCACAGACTGTTTCGTGTTCAACATCACGTCATGGTCTTACCCCGCCTTGGAGGCATTCGAATGAGTCGTAGTTCCCGCCGCGGAAGTCGCAGATTGGCTGCGGCTGCGCTGGCGATCACCGCAAGTATGTTCCTGGCGTCGTGCGCCGACAACGGCACGGGCAACGGCGAATCCGCTGATTCCGGTTCCTCGCTGAAGATCGGCATGGTCAACGAGCAGGCCGACCCCGGCACTCCCACCAAGGGCGGCACGCTGACGTTCAGCGGCTACTCCGCGGTCACGACTCTCGATCCTGCGAAGGCTCAGGTTGCCGGCGCCACCGGTGGCAGCGAGCTCAGCGCCATCTACGACGTGCTCATGCGATACGACCCCATCGGGCAGAAGTTCGAGCCCAAGCTCGCCCAGTCGCTCGAGGCGAGTGCGGACAGCAAGACCTGGACGCTGAAGTTGCGCGACGGTGTGAAGTTCAGCGATGGAACAGCTTTCGATTCCAAGGCCGTCACCGACAGCATCAACCGCTACGTCACCAACAAAGGACCTCAGTCGAGCCTCTGGGCTTCCAAGGTTGCCTCGATCGACACCCCGGACGCGACGACGGTTGTCTTCAACCTCGTTGATCCGTGGACGGGCATCCAGTCGATGCTCGCCACCGGACCCGGCATGATCGTCGCCCCGAGCGCCCAGCAGGGTGACCAGTTCACCCCGATCGGTGCCGGCGCGTTCACCCTCGAGAAGTTCGCTCCCAACGAGGAACTGCTCTTGGCTGCTCGCCCCGACTACTACGACGGCGCACCGAACATCGACAAGCTCAAGCTGATCAGCATCGTCGGCGCTCAGCCCACCGCCGAAGCCCTCAAGACCGGCGGCATCGACGCCGCATACATGCGTACGCTCACCCCGATCCTGGATCTGATCGAGTCGGGTTACCCCGGCTTCGTGGACATCCCGTCGCTCGGCTACATCGCGAACGTGAACATGGCCCCGGGTCGCCCGGGCTCGGATGTCCGTGTCCGACAGGCGATGGCGCTGGCCGTCGATCCGGAGACGCTCAACACGCGCGTCAACAACGGCAAGGGACTGCCCGGCCAGGAGATCTTCCAGGACACCTCGCGCTGGCACAACGACGTCGCACCGATCGGCGTCGATCCCGCCAAGGCGAAGGAACTGCTCGATCAGGCCAAGGCCGACGGGTACGACGGCAAGATCACGTTCCTGTCCATCCAGGAACCGTCCGCGCAGGCAACGGCTCTGGCCATCCAGGCGATGCTCAACGCAGTCGGCTTCGACGCTCAGATCGAATACGTCACCGGTGCAGGCGATCTGGTCAAGCGGATGTATGCCGATCACGACTACGACATGAGCACCGCAGCACTGAGCCTCGCCGAGGCCGATCCCTTCGAGCGTCTGTACACGGGCATCAAGTCCGGTGGCCGCAACAACGCGACCGGCTACTCCGACGCCGAAATGGATGCTCTCCTGGACAAGTTGGGTGTCGCAACCACCGACGATGACAAGAAGGCAGTCCTGGCGCAGATCCAGGAACGCGCCAACGAGACCGTGCCGTGGCAGGTGTGGGGCAACGTCGCCGCACTCGACGTGTGGAACCAGAACGTTCACGGACTCGAGCAGAGCCTCGACGGAATCGTGCTCTTCGACGGAGCTTGGAAGTCCTAGAGAGCCTGAAGTTCACAGCCGGCCCCGCGCCCGTACTGCAGCGGATCGGGGCCGGCTGCGAACGAAGAAATGAAATCAGAGGAACTGCTGTGTATTGCGAGCTCGCTGTCCGAAGGAGACGAAATCGATGAACATCGGCGCAATAGGTAAGAAATTGGGCCAGCTCGTCATTGTGATCCTGATCGTCAGCTTCGGAACCTTCGTGCTGGCATCACTGATCCCCGGCGATCCCGCTGTCTCCGTCCTCGGTGAGGGGCGCACGCCAGCCGAGTACGAGGAAGTTCGCCAGCAGCTCGGCCTCAACGATCCACTCCTGGTTCGTTATTGGGACTGGTTGACCAGTGCTCTGCAGGGCGATCTCGGCAACTCGCTCGTTCCCCCGCAGCAGGACGTCCTCACGGCGATCAGTTCCGCTCTCCCCGTCAGCGTTCAGTTGGCAGTGATGGGTCTGGTCATCGCCCTCGTCGTCGCAGTTCCGCTGGCACTCTGGTCGGCACACCACGAAGGCGGCGTCATCGACCGCGTCATCAGCGCCGCGACGTTCGGTGTTCTGTCTGTCCCGAGCTTCCTTGCCGGTCTGTTGCTGATCATGGTCACCGTCAACTGGCTCGGCTGGTTCCCGCGATCACAGTGGGTGCGCATCGGTGACAGCCTCTCCGGAAACCTTTCACACGCAATACTTCCCGCGATCACCATCAGCCTCCTCGAGATGGCGATGTTCACTCGCGTTCTCCGATCCGACCTGGTGACGACGCTCCGTGAGGATTACATCCTCGCGTCGAAGGCCAAGGGAATGCCCACGCTGCGAGTGCTTTTCAGTGACGCGCTCCGCCCGTCGTCGTTCTCGCTCATCACGATGATGGGTCTGGCTCTCGGCGGCATGATCGGCAGCACCGTGATCGTCGAGACGCTGTTCTCACTGCCCGGAATGGGCACGCTCATCGTCCGCGCAGCGCAGCAAGGTGATTCGCCGATGCTGCTGGGCGCGGTGGTCGTGATCGCCGTCATCTACGTCCTCGTCAACAGCGCGATCGATGTTCTGTACACCTATCTTGACCCGAGGAGTCGTCGTGTCCATGTCTGAAGTGACGCCAGACGGAGCGGCCCCGTCGCCGGCCCCGTCCGAGGTGATGACATACCGGCAGCAGACAGTCCTGCTGGCTCCCGGTCCCGTCGAAACGCTGGAACAGCCGAAGAACCTGGTCCTGATCGGGTCGATTCTCACGGTGGTCGGCTTTGCGCTGCTCGGCACCGCGCTCTTCGGTTCGGCCATCATGATGACCGTCCGGATCGTGCTCGCGCTCGTTGCCCTGGTTTTCCTCTTCAAGGGTCTCGGCAAACTCGGTACGTCCAAGTGGGGCAGTCAGTTCGATCTCTCGTACTGGTTGGCATGCATCTGGCTGGTCGCCCTGATCCTGGCCGCGATCTTCGCGCCGCTGCTGCCGCTCGGTGAGTACAAGGACACGGTCAAGACCTTGGCCGAGCCGGGCTTCGCCTCGCCGAGCCTGCTCTCCGAGCACCCGTTGGGTACCAACAACTTCGGTCTCGACCTCCTCGCCCGCGCCCTGTTCGGGGCTCGAGCATCCTTGACCGTGGCAATCTGCGCCGTACTGATCGGCATGATCATCGGTGGCACCATCGGCGTCATGGCCGGCTATTTCCGCGGCAAGGTCGACGCCGTCGTCGGAATCCTGACCAACTCGCTGCTGGCCATTCCTTCCCTGGTCCTGCTCATCGCACTGGCTGCGGTGCTGACGTCGAACCTGCGCAACATCACGCTCGCACTCTCGATTCTCTGCATTCCCAGCATGGTTCGAATCGCGAGGGCCAACACCATCGTTGTCGCCCAACGGGAGTTCGTGCTGGCCGCCCGTGCCATGGGCGCCACCAAATGGCGTGTCATCTGGCGCGAGCTGGTTCCCAACGTCCTCGTTCCCGTCGCCGCGCTCGGCTTGGTGGCCGTCTCCGGTCTGATCGTCGCGGAAGCCTCACTGAGCTTCCTCGGACTCGGTATCGCACAACCCGATCCGACCTGGGGCAACATGATTGCCGAAGGTCAGGGCGGGATCGTGGAGAAGCATCCGTTCATCGTCCTGGTGCCGGGTGTCTTCCTCTTCCTGACGGTGTTCTCCTTCAACCTCATCGGCGAGAAGTATCGGAGTAAGCTGTGACCACTTCAGCTCAGAACGGCGTTCCGCTGCTGCAGGCGGACAACATCAGAACCGTATTCGCCACTCCGCGTGGCCAGTTGCGAGCAGTCGACGGTGTCTCGATCCACGTCTCCGCTGGTGAAACTCTCGGCATCGTGGGCGAATCCGGTTCCGGCAAGTCGGTTCTCGGGCGCACCATCATGGGTCTGCTGCAGAAGGGTCCGGCCCTCGACATCACCGGAACGGTGACGTTTGCCGGCCGCGACATGTCGACGATGAAGAAGTCGGAGATGAAGCACTTCTGGGGACCGGAGATCGCCATGGTCTTCCAGGATCCGATGACCTCGCTCAATCCGTTCAAGCGCATCGGTACGCACATCACCGAATCCTTGAAGTTCCACCTTGGTCTGAAGAAGGACGCGGCCCGTGATCGCGCTGCGGAACTCCTGTCGATGGTGGGTATCCCCGAGCCCAAGCGTCGGCTCGATCAGTACCCCCACGAACTTTCGGGCGGTATGCGACAGCGTGTGGTCATCGCCATGGCTCTGGCCTGCGAGCCGAAACTGCTGATCGCCGACGAGCCGACCACCGCCCTCGACGTGACGGTCCAGAAGCAGATCCTCGATCTGCTCGCCTCGCTCAACGACAAGCTCAACATGGCCGTCATCCTGATCAGCCACGACCTCGGTGTGGTCTCGGGTCGATCGGATCGCGTCGCCGTCATGTACGCCGGTTCCGTCGTGGAGACGTCGGCAACCGAAGAGCTGTTCACTCGTCCGCGTCATCCGTACACCGAAGCGTTGATGGCCGCGATTCCGCGACTCGAATCGCCGACGCACACAGTGCTGCAGACGATTCCGGGTGGGCTCCCGGACATGACGAAGCCAATCACCGGTTGCCGCTTCGCCGCGCGTTGCCGGTACGCCCAGGACGACTGCCTGACCGGCGACCCGGCTCTGGCTCCCGGCGGACCTGGGGACAACACAACCGAAAGTCATACGTTCGCGTGCCACTACCCGGTCGATACCCCGGAAGGCACAACGGCATTGGTCGCCAACGAGAAGGCCGGCACTACCGCAGCGGGCCTGACGCTCGCGGTGAAGGAGATGGTCTGATGACTGCATCAGTGGATACCAGAAAGCCCGAGACGGTGGACGCGGCCTTGACCGTCGAGGACCTGGTCGTCGAATTCAACGTCGGCAAGGGTCAGACGGTTCACGCCGTGTCCGGGATCAGCTTCACCGTCGCTCCGGGTGAAACCTTGGGTGTGGTCGGTGAATCCGGCTGCGGCAAGTCCACGGCAGGCCGGGCGATCATGCAGTTGCCCTCACCGACGTCGGGCTCGATCCGCCTCGGAGAGACGGAAATGACGGCACTGGGTGCGGAGGAGTTGCGTCGCAGCCGCACTCAGTTGCAGATGATCTTTCAGGATCCCATCTCCTCCCTGAACCCCCGTCGCAAGGTCAAGGCTCTCATCACCGAGGGTCCGTCGATCTGGGGCGGAAAAGACAAGGCCGCCATCGAAGCTCGGGCGCGCGAGGTTCTTGCCGAGGTCGGGCTGGACCCGGACATGGTGTGGGATCGAACCCCACGCGAACTCTCGGGTGGTCAGTGCCAGCGCGTGTGCATCGCCCGCGCATTGATGCTCGACCCCAAGGTCCTGATCTGTGACGAGCCGGTCTCGAGCCTTGACGTGTCCGTGCAGGCGCAGATTCTGAACCTGCTCGAGGACGCGAAGAAGCGCCACGGGCTGTCTCTGCTGTTCATCGCGCACAACATGGCCGTCGTGAAGAACATCAGCGACCGCGTGATGATCATGTACCTGGGCCGCGTGTGCGAAATCGTTCCCGCAGAAGACATGCAGAACCGCGCGCTGCATCCGTACACGCAGCTACTGCTGGCGTCGATTCCCGATCCCGACGCCACCGTCACCGCGGCGCAGAACGTCGAGCAGAAGGTCATCGAACTGCCGTCGCCGCTCAATCCGCCCAGTGGCTGCCGCTTCCGCACGCGGTGCCCGCTGGCCACTGATCTCTGCGCCGAGGAAGTTCCCGAACTTCGTCTCGTCGAGGGCGGCCATCAGGTGGCGTGCCATCACGTGTGAGCTAGACGCGCAACATGTTGCGCACGTGACCTGTTTCGTTGATGGACCCGACCCTTCGGCTTCCACTGCGGGAAACAAGAATTCGCGTGACGGAGACGTACTCGATCGGGAAGGTCAACGGGCGTTCCAGCTCGAGCAGTTCCTGCAAAACGATGTTGACGACGCCGCCGTGGCAGAAGATCGCCACGGTGGCGTCGTTGTCGGTCGCCGCGACTATCTCGTCGATCGCACCGAGGACTCGCGCACGAAATGCGTCGCCGTCCACCGACTCCGGGAGCCAGCCGGCTTTGATACGCGCATAGGTTTCCGGTGCCCGCTCCAGGACCTCGTGCATCGGGATGTAGTGGGGCTGCTCGTAGTCGTATTCCGCCAGACCCTCGAGCTGAGTGACCGGAAGGTCCACTACCTGCGCTACCGGGGCCGCGGTCTCGAGTGCGCGCTTCTGCGGGCTGCTGAATAGTCCGGTGATCCGGTACGGCGCCAGTGCTGCGGGAAGACGAAGTGCCTGGGCACGGCCTTCGTCGGTCAGCGAGGGATCGGCGCGGCCTTCGGTGACCTCGGCTAGTTCGGGGAGCGCGTGTCGGATCAGGAGTAGTTGCACCTACGTCACCCTGCCATGTAGAGATCGAACGCCACCACGAGGTTTCGGCCGTCGCGTTTTGCCTGGTACATCGCGTTGTCTGCGATGTCGAGCAGAGTCTCCATCCCCGGCATCGCCCGGTCGACCCAGGCGACGCCGATACTGACCGTCCCCGCGAAACCGCGAATGGATCGCGCGTGGGACTCCTGAGTCAGCCGAATCTTCTCCGCGAGCTGGATTGCTTCCTCGAAGGTGCAGTCGGCTATCGCGACGGCGAATTCTTCACCACCCAGGCGGCCGGAAAGTCCCAGGCCTTCGGTAGTGGCGAGGAGGGTGTTACCGAACTGTTCGAGGACGGAATCGCCGGCGAGGTGGCCGAGGTTGTCGTTGATCGATTTGAAGTGGTCGAGATCGAGCATCATGACGGCGATCGGTCGTTGCGCCGCGTGCTGGGCGTCGAGGAGTTCCTGCGATTGGGTCCAGAACGCGTGGCGACTCAGTGTTCCGGTCAGAGCGTCGCACTCGGCGATGCGTTGGAGTTCTCGCTCGGCGCGTCGCTGTGCGCCCGTGGCGACGGCTACGGCGATGGGGGAGAGTGCCATCAGAATGACGGAGATCCGGGTGGTCACACCCTCGCTGAGCAGATGAACCGGATCTGCGAGTGCCAGTCGCCCCTGGCCTGCCATGACCAGTGCCCACGCGCCCCATCCGGCTGCCAGGAGCGAAGTGCTGAACAGTGAGACACGCATTGCGCACCACAGGAGCGCCGGCATCGGCAGCAGCAGCGCAAGGGCTCCCTGAACCTCCAGGGCGAGTGGCAGACAGGCCAGTAAAGCGGCCAGAGGTGCCAGGATCTGTGCGAGCCGCCGCAAGCGCAGACTCTGCCGCACGGACGGCCCGAAAGTCCTACGAATGTGTTCGAGCGTCGGTGCAGAAAGGACGATCGGCAGCACGATCAGATACGTACACAGGTCGGCGAAGAACCACCCCACCAATTCCGTTGCCGCACCGCTTCCTTCGTGAAGTTGAGTGCGTAGCGCGCTCGCGGACCCGGCCGTGAACGACGCCAGAACGGAGACGAGGAAGATTCTGGTTGTGTACTTGGTCTCGGGGATCCGCCTCGGAAAGCAGCCGAGCAAGTTCGCGGCGATCAATCCCGTCGTCACCCCGACCAGATTGATGCCGTTCAATTCGAATGCCCGCTGCACCGAACTTCCGGTCGAAAGATCCGCCGTCAGCAGCGCGGCGCCGCCGACGGCGAGTCCGATCGGCGCAAACGAGCGAGGGTTACGGAGGAGAATGCCCAGAAGGATCGCGTTGGCGGGCCAGAAGGTCGACAGAAACCCGGGTGGACGGGCGGCGATGCCCGCCAGGGCGACAACGAGGATCGCCACGAAAATAAGGCACGAGCGCACCCGACGTGTCGAACGGTCCATGGTCAGCCTGTCGTAGAAAGCAGAAGCTGTCCGAGACTAGCAATGATCCGGCTACTGTCCGAGTTGTAGGTTGAAGCATCATCCTCGACGGTTCGGCTGCGTGAGACGCCGAATCAAGTCCGCCAACTCCTCGGGCTGATCGATCATGGCGTGGTGATGCGCCGGACGCAGGACGTGAAAACTCCCGCCGAGGTAGGTGGCGAGTTTTTGCTGCTTTGCCATCCAGGCGATGGACCAGGGAGTGGTGTGGCCCGTGTGCGCGGCGACGACGCTGAGGTCGATGTCTGGCAGTGGATGCTTGCTCGAGCGTCGTAAAGCGGTGAGCTCCAGCGCCATATCGGTGTACGCGACGTATTCGATCATCGCCGCTTCCAGATAATGAGGCTCGCGGTAGATCTTCCGGACCCATTCGAGAGTGGCTTCGGACGACCCGCTCGGCGGCACGGACTGGTTGAGGATCTTGCGCGTCGTGGTGCCGAGGAGTCGTTGGAGCCCGGTGGTGCTGAACGAAGCCGCGGCGGCTCGGGAGGCGATCAGCAGCAGGTCGCGGGGGAAAAGACGTTTCGGCTCTTTCTCGGCACTGGAGTCGAGGAGGAGCATGCCCGCCGCGCGATCGGGGAACAGGCGCGCGAAGCCTTCGACGTAGAAGCCGGCGATGGAGTGGCCGACCACGACGGCCGGCCCCGCCAACCCCAGAGCGTCGAGAACATCGAGGATCCGCTGAGCTTCACCGTGCACGGTCGGCACTTCGGGTGACGGCTCACTGAGTCCGAAACCCGGGCGATCGAAGCGGACGACGGTGTGGTCCGACTGGAGATGACGTGCGCAGTCATCCCAGTCGAACCAGTTGCCCGCCAGCCCGCCGCACAGGACGACGACGGGGCCCTCGCCTTCGGCAAGAACATGCAGTCGGCTCTCGCCGACCTGCAAGATCTCGCCCGGTGGTTTCACGTGGAACAATTCCGGCACGCGAGAATCCGGACTACTGACGCGGTTTCGCGAGGGGGAAGGCCAGCGTCTCGCGGATACTGCCACCCGTGATCAGCATGACGATTCGGTCGACGCCCATCCCGAGACCACCCGTCGGCGGCATCGCGTGTTCGAGAGCCTGGAGGAAATCCTCGTCCAATTCCATTGCTTCGGGGTCACCGCCGGCCGCCAGCATCGACTGCTCGGTGAGCCTGTTGCGCTGATCCACGGGGTCCGTCAGCTCGCTGTACGCGGTTCCGAGTTCGACACCCCACGCCACCAGGTCCCACTTCTCGGCGACGCCGGGGATGCTGCGGTGCGGCCGGGTGAGCGGCGACATCGAGGTGGGGAAGTTGGTGTAGAACGTCGGGAACTCGGTGTAGTCCTCGACCAGGTGCTCGTACATTTCCTGCGCGATGGCGCCGGTGTCCCAGCTGGACTGGTACGGAATCTCGTTGGCGTCGCACAGCTTCTGCAGGTCTTCGAGACTTGTCTCGGGGGAGACGTCGACACCAAGTTTTTCGGCGACGGCGCCGTGCATCGTCTTCACCGGCCACTCGCCGGAGATGTCGACCTCGACCAGTTCGCCGTCCGGGCCGGGACGCATGATGATCTCGCGACCGAACGCTGCGACGGCCGCCGCCTGGATCAGCTCGCGGCACATCCGCATCATGCCCTCGTAGTCGCTGTGGGCTTCGTACGCCTCGAGGATCGTGAACTCGGGATTGTGTTTGAAGTCGACGCCCTCGTTGCGGAACACGCGGCCGATCTCGAACACCTTCTCCATACCGGCGACGCACAGGCGCTTCAGGTACAGCTCGGGTGCGATGCGGAGATAGAGGTCGAGGTTGTACGCGTTGATGTGTGTCAGGAACGGAGCGGCATTCGCGCCGCCGTGCACCTGCTGCAGAATCGGGGTCTCGACTTCGAGGTATCCGCGACCACCGAGTGAATCGCGCAGCGACTTCACGACGGCGCTTCGGGCCTCGAGCAGTTCGCGGGCCTTCGGGTTGAGGGCGATGTCGAGGTACCGCTGGCGGACTCGGGTCTCGGGATCCGAGAGGCCCTTCCACTTGTCCGGCAGCGGGTGCAGGCACTTGCCGTTCATGCGCCACTCGACGGCGATGAGCGACAGCTCGCCCTTGCGGCTGCGTCCGATGGTTCCGCTGACTTCGATCAGGTCACCGAGATCGAACTCGGCGGCGAACTCCGCCAACTTCTCGCGGCCGACGTTGTCCTGGTCGACCAGAACCTGAATGTCGCCGGACCAGTCGCGCACGTCCGTGAACACGACTCCGCCGTAGTCGCGGACTCGCAGGAGGCGTCCCGCGATTCGTACACGGGTGCCCTCCGGTGACTTTGCTGCGGCCGCGATCGTGTGCGTCGGCGGGTAGGCGACGGGGTAGGCGGCGATCCCTTCGTCGGCGAGTTGCGCGAGCTTGTTCATGCGCACTCGGACCTGTTCGGGTCGACGCGGGCCGTTGGTGGTGAACGACGGCGCCGAGTCCGGCGGACTGCCGTCGGCGTGCAGTCCTTCGGACGTCACCAGAGCGGCGGGCACCGCCACATGCGTGCCGGTGTGTTTGACGACCTGGCTCGACTTGCGCCCGAAACTGGGCAGCACCACAAAGCCTTCGGCGATGGCCGACGCGAATCCGACGCGCGGCAGTTCGCGGTTGTCTTCGAAGCAGAGGAAGCGTGGCTCCCAATCAGGCTGGTACTTCACATTCGAGCGGTACAGCGCTTCGAGCTGCCACCAGCGCGAGAAGAAGACGAGCACCGAGCGCCAAATGCGGAGGATCGGGCCGGCGCCGATGCGCGAACCTTCCTCGAACACCGAGCGGAACACTGCGAAGTTGAGCGAGACCCGTACGACGCCGATCTCGTCCGAGCGTGTGGCCAACTCCGCGACCATCAATTCGATGACTCCGTTGGGCGCAGTCGGCTTGCGACGCATCAGATCGAGCGAAACGCCGTTCGGTCCCCACGGCACGAGCGAGAGCATGCCGACGACGCTTTCGTCCTCGGTGCCTTCACCCATGACGGCTTCGACGAGGAGGCAGTCGCCGTCGAGGTGATCGCCCAGTCGGCCGAGCGCCATGGAGAAGCCGCGCTCGGTGTCTGTGTCGCGCCAGTCGTCGGCGCGGATGATGACGGCCGCCATGTCCTCCGGCGGGACGTCGCGATGGCGTCGCATCCGGACAGTGACGCCGTGGCGCCTCACTCGGGTGACGGCCTGACGGACGGGGCGCATGTCGCGTCCGTTGAGATTGAACTCGCGGGTGCGCAGGATCGCTTCGTCACCGAGTTGCAGGACGCTCAGGCCCGCCTTCTTGTACGCCGTCGCTCCGGTTTCGCTGGCGCCCATGACGGCCGTCGCCCAGCCGTACTGCGACGCGAGCCCCTGCCACGCTTCGATGGCGTGCGGCCACGCTTCGGGATCGCCGATGGGATCACCACTGGCGAGGCAGACGCCGATCTCGACGCGGTACGTGATGGCGGCCTTGCCGCTCGGTGCGAAGATGACCGCCTTGTCGCGGCGGGTGGCGAAGTAGGCGAGCGAGTCGTCGGCGCCGAAGTTCTGGATCAATCCGCGAATCGCGGACTCGTCGTTTCCGGTGAGGGCGTTGTTGGAGCGTTGCGCGCGGAAGAGCGTCATGACGGCGGCGAGTAGGGCGATGGCGCCGAGGAGACCGAGGACCGTGTTGACGAAGACGCGCGGGTGACCGTCGAACACCTCGTTGTCGACCGAAGCCGCAGCGGTGACGCGGTTCAGAGCCCACAGGAATCGTTGGTTCTGCGGCAGGTCGCCCGGGAAGAGTTCGACCAGACCCCAACCGATCACGGTCGCGACAGCCATGCCGCCGATCAGTACGCCGAGAGCTTTCCAGCCGGCACCGCGTCGTACGCGTGTGTAGAACTCGGGCCTCGCAGCGATCAGGATTCCGATCACGATCAGCAGAACCACAACGGCCACGGCGTTGTTCGGGTTCTTGTCGACGATCGCGGAGGCGATGTTGGTGAGGGTGATCAGCGCCAGGTAGATCGTCAGCAGCCACCAGGCGATGCGCTTGCGACTCGCGAGAGCCGCGGCGAGCAAGGCGACGACGAGCGCCCACGACAGGCTCGTATCCGGTGCGTCGAAGTAGTAGCTGTCGATGTATTCGCGTGGGACGCGCAGGATGTGCCGCAGTACCGGCGAGATGCTCCACAGGAACACCAGTACGGAGAAGACTCCGAGGATCAATCCCGAGATATGGGGAACCTGGCTGAACCGCCCTTTGCGGAATCGACGCGCCTGGCGCGGATTTTCGGGTGGCGATTCCACCAACTCTGCTGTGGTGTCCGATACCTCGGTCAATGGTGCCATCGAGCTTCCTCTCCTACCGGTCGATCAGATCCTCACGCTAAGTGTGGTCTGTCGTGTCCAGTTTTGTGGGAGGAGGAAGATGATTGACATGACCGACAACATTCCAGCAGTACCCATCCGCGACGAAATGATTCGGCTCGGTCAGTTTCTCAAGCTCGCGAACCTCATCGAATCGGGCGCGGAGGCCAAGGAAGTGATCGCCGACGGCATGGTTTCGGTCAACGGTGAGGTCGAAGATCGCCGCGGCCGTCAGCTTCGTGACGGAGATGTCGTCGAGATCGGCGGGATGGCCGCCAAAGTGGAAGCCCCCGCCTGATCGCGCGACTTCTGACTAGCTTTCGCGAACTACGACGCCGTCCTGGTCGCTGTAGACGATCTCGCCGGGGTTGAAGGTGACGCCGCCGATTTCGATCGGCACGTTCTTCTCACCCGAACCGGTCTGAGTGCTCTTGCGCGGGTTGGTACCCAACGCCTTGACGCCGATGTCGAGGGTGCGCAGGATCGCCGAGTCGCGGACAGCACCGTTGACGATCACGCCGGCCCAGCCGTTGTCGACGCCGCGGCCGGCGATGATGTCGCCGACCAGGGCGGTGTGGATGCTTGCGTCACCGTCGACGACGAGGACTCCGCCGTTGCCCGGTTCGCTGAGGGTCTGCTTCACGAGCAGGTTGTCCTGGAAGCACTTGATGGTGGTGATGGGGCCGGCAAAAACTTCACGTCCACCGAACTGGGTGAACTGCGTGTCGCAGCTGCGGATGTCGGGTCCGATCTCGTCGGCAAGGTCAGCGGTCGCTACAGGCTCGGTCATGCCCCACAGGATAGTCGGCGGGGTTCGCGCCTAGTTGTCGTCGGGAAGTATGCCGTTCAGCACTATGTCGGCGAGTGAGTCGGCATACGGTCCCGGGTCTGGGACGTCCCGAACGGACATCGCGAAGATGGCAGCGCCCGCCATGATGTCGAGAAGAGCGTCGGCGTCGACACCGCTTCGGATGTCGCCGCGTTCGCTCGCCGCGTCCAATCGACGGTTCAGCTCGAGGCGGACTCCGGCCAGTTGCCGCACCACCAGAACCTCACGCAATTCCGCGTTTGTTCGCACTTCGCTCATCAGCCCGGGTGCAGCGGCTCGCGTGGCGGGAGCTGCGAACAGTGCAACCGCGCCGTGCACCAGCGCGCGGATCTGATCCGTGATCGTGCCCTCGGTGCCGAGTTCGGTGTCGATGTCGGCGCCCTGTTCGACGTCGAGCACCGGGTAAATCGCGTCATTGACGATGTGCGCCTTCGACGGCCACCGACGGTAGATGGCTGGACGTCCTACTCCGGCACGGGTGGCGATGGCGTCGATGGACGTGCCCGCATACCCCTTTTCTTCTAACAGTTGCCTGGTCGCGTCCAGTACTGCGTCGTCGATTGCAGGGTTTCGCTGCGGGCCCAGGCGGTGCTGAGTTTCGAAATCTTTGGACATTTTCGGCAAATCCCTTGCGGTATCGCTGTGATGGCCGTTACATTCTGTCACGGCTTTAGTCGATACATATTGTATCGACTATCGGCACCTGCGCATCGGCGCCACCGAACCACGAGGAGTGGTGATGAACCTTCGAACCGAAACAGAAACCTCAGGCGGAGATCCCGACTACGCCGAATTCGCCAGACCCGGCGAATCCCGCAACGACCCAGCCGAGATGCGGCGCAGCCTCGAAAGCTGGCTCGCGACCGTGCTGTGGCGAGGCTCGAAACCTTCCGTGACCTCGGTCGAGGTGCCGGCCGCGAACGGCATGTCCAACGAAACTGTGCTCTTCGATGCGACATGGATCGAGGACGGGGTTCGAGCCGAGCACCGCCTTGTCGCCCGCATCGCTCCACGAGACAGTGCGGTGCCGATCTTCCCTTCGTACAACTTGGACCAGCAGTTTCAGGTGATGAGCGCCGTCGCTGCTCACACTTCGGTGCCGGTCCCGCGGGTGTACTGGTCCGAGAGCAATCCGGACGCGCTCGGCGGCGAGTTCTTCGTGATGGAGCGGCGTGACGGTGAAATCCCGCCCGACGTCATGCCGTACACGTTCGGATCCTGGCTCTCGGAGGCTTCAGCCGACGACTGTTCTCGACTCCAGCAGTCATCGGTCCGTGTACTTGCGGAGTTGCACGCGATGGCCGATCCGCACCTGGCTCTCCCCGAACTGTGTCGCGACGGTGCCGAACCGACTGGCACAGAAGCACTTCGCGCCCATCTCGAAGAGCAGCGCCGCTATTACGAGTGGGCAACCGCCGACGGACCAGGATCCCCGTTGATCGAGCGCGGTTTCGACTGGATCGAGGCGAACTTCCCCGCCGACGCCGGTTCCGCGGTGCTCTGCTGGGGTGACTCTCGGATCGGAAACATCATCTACCGCGACTTCGAACCGGCGGCGGTCCTCGATTGGGAGATGGCAACGTTAGGGCCGCGTGAGCTGGACCTCGGCTGGATGATATTCCAGCACAGGTTCTTCGAGGATCTTGCGGCCATGGCCGGCCTCCCCGGGATGCCGGACTTCCTGCGTCGTGAGGACGTGGCCGATGCCTACCGCTCGCTGTCCGGCCACCAGGTAGCGGATCTCGATTTCTACATTGTGTACGCCGCGTTGCGGCATGCGGTGATCATGTTCCGAGTCCAAAGCCGCGCAGTGGCTTTCGGTCAGGCAGAGTTCCCCGACAACCCGGACGAGATGATCCTGCACCACAAGACGCTCGAAGCCATGCTCGACGGCACTTATTGGGAGTCGCTCGCAACAGTACCGGTTACATCAGCCCCGGTCACAACAGGAGAAGCGCGATGACACTGTCCCCGCTCGACGACTACCCGGTACATCAGATCGCGGAGACCATCCGCCACGTGGGCACCTCGGATCGAAACTTCTACGATCGCTACTACTTCAACGCTCATGCCGGCGTCGACGGCGACACCGAGCCGATGTTTCTCATCATCGGTCTCGGTCAGTACCCCAATCTTGGTGTATGCGACGGCTTTGCGGTTCTTCGGCGCGGCGAAGACCATATAGTCTTCCGGGCATCCCGAGCCTTGGGTGACGACCGAATGGACCTGTCAGTAGGCCCACTGCGAATCGAAATCATCGAGGGTCTGCACCGCCTACGTGTGGTGTTGGAATCGAGCCCCGAGGCGCCGGATCTGAGCTTCGACCTCACCTTCGAGTCCGACGGTCCGACCAATCTCGAGGCCAGGCATTTCCACCGTCAGCTGGAACGAGTCACCTTCGACACCCAACGATTCGTGCAGACAGGCACGTGGTCCGGATCTCTGACCGTGGACGGCGACGTCATTCCCGTCACGCCGGAGACGTGGCGGGGTAATCGCGATCGGTCTTGGGGTGTTCGACCGGTCGGTGAAGCGGAACCGCCTGGGCGCAAAGCGGATCCGGCGATAGCAGGCAGTCAGAACTTCTTCTGGATTTACTCGATCATGCAATTCGGCGACTTCACCGTCGTCACGATCGTTCAAGAAGATCAGCAGGGCCGCCGAATCCTCGAGGATGCCACTCGCGTCTGGGCGGACCGCTCGCGGGAGCCGGAGTGGTTGGGTCGACCCGACCACCAACTCACCTTCATTTCCGGTACACGCGAGGTGAAGAGCGGAACTCTGTACTTCCGGCGTCCCGGTGCACCAGGCGAGTCCGACCACATTCTGGAAATCACCTGCGAACCGATTCTGCCCAACTACATCGGTGTCGGCACGGGCTACGGACTCGAGCAGGATTGGCGCCACGGGATGTGGCAGGGCGAGCTAGTGGTTCAGGGCCTGCGAGAGAAGGTTTCGGACATCGAACCGTGGAAGAAGATGCTGTGTCCGGTTGACAACTTGGCCCGGTTCACCCTCGTCGAGGACGGCGTAACCCGCACCGGGACAGGCCTGTTCGAGGCAGCAGTCATCGGACCCCATCAGCGATACGGATTTACCGGCATCGGTGACGTCGCACCTTGACTACAGATCACCAAACCACAAAGAGAGGTACTGCCACATGTCCACACGCACACGAATATTGTTCGCTCGCACTGCGAAGGCCGCCGCACTGGTTGTCACCGGAGGTCTGTTGTTTGCCGCTCCCGCTACGGCCATCCCGCTCGACTTGGGTTCTCTGAACACGGGATCGCTCGGGTCGGTCGATCTCGGCTCGCTCGAACCGGTGCTCGCGCCGACACCGAACTTGGCCTCCGTGGCGAACTTTCGCGACATCGCAGGAAACGACGGGAGGGGATACGCCACCGCAGATGGCTCGCATCTCAAGCGCGGCGTCATCTACCGGTCCAATGCGCTGACCGCGACCAGCGACGCCGACAAGGCGACACTCACCGGCCTCGGACTTGCCGACGCCTATGACCTGCGCGGTGCAACCGAGACCTCCAACCCGTTCATCGGTGGCGCAGATAAGCTTCCGGAGGGCGTGACGTACACGAACATCCCGATCGAGTTCAAGGATCTCACCCAGCTCGCCACAACCATCAAGTCGCCGGAAGAGGCTAAGCAGTTCTTGGTCGATACCAACCGCAGTTTTGTCACCGATCCCGTTCGCCGTGCCGGCTTCAAGCAGGTCCTCTCGGACATCGCTGCGAGTGACGGGGTGCAGTTGTTCCATTGCACCTCAGGCAAGGACCGCACGGGTTGGACCGCGATGTTGCTGCAGTCCATCGCCGGTGTCCCCGCCCAGACGATCATGGACGACTATCTGTTGAGCAACACCTACCTTCAGGCGACCAACGAGAAGATCCTTGCGCAGATCTCTCAGGCCTTGAGCCCGCAGGTAGCGGCCAATCTCGAGCCGGCCCTCGGTGTCGACGCGTCATATTTGGAAGCTGGACTCGCGCAGATAACCAGCGATTACGGAACCGTCGACGGTTATCTCACCGAAGGTCTCGGACTCACCCCGGACACGATCGCGCTTCTGAAGGCCAAGCTGGTCGGCTAGTTTCACGCTGCTGAAACGCTTGAACGAAGGTGTACCAGTCGCCGTCGAACTCCTGGTAACCGATCTCGCCGTCGCGGCGGGGCTTGCCGAGATATGGTGCGCCGTCAGGCAAGTACGCCAATCCGATCGAATCGATCAGACCACCCTCGATGTGGAAGCGGCACCCGTTGCCGACGGGCCAGATCTGGAGGACCCGATAGACGCCAATTGTTTGGTTGTCCATCGACTTCTGGCAATCCGCGGCCACTGCTTCGAGGGAATCTTTCGACAATGCAAACGCAACACGCGAAGGGACGGACAATGTCACGAGCGCGCCGGTGACGAGGACTATCACCGGCGCGATTGTGCTCAAACGCAGTGTCTTGTACTTCATCCAACCAATCAGGCTGAGTATCAACCACACTCCGCCCAAACCGAGCAATACTGAGGCGGCGAGCGCAAAGAACGGAAAGTACACAACCGGCGGCATGAAGGACCACACGATGACGCCGCACGTGAGGGCGACAAGCACTGCGGCGACAATCGCTGTCACCTTCCACCAAGATGCCGGGCCTCCACCGTCGGTCATCGGATCGCCGCTAGTCATCGGATAACCCTTGCACAGCTGATTGTCTGCGGAGCGGCAACGAATCGAATTGTTCCCACTGATTTATGTCGAGGCCGTCGTGCGTAGATCCGCGAATTGAACAGTTTCAGTGCCGGACAGTCCTCAATTGCCTGAGGGTATGGTCGGATTGTGAACCAGGATCTGATCATTCGCCGCTACCAGCCCTCGGATGAGGACGTGGTCGTCGACCTGTGGTCTCGTGCAGCCCGCGAAGCCCATCCGTTCCTTGCGGGTGAGGGGACCGGTGAACGTGAGCAGAAGATGCGAGAGGTGTATCTGATTCAGGCCGATAATTGGGTGGCTGAGCACAGCTCCGAAGTCGTTGGCCTGTTGGGAATGATCGGCTCCGAAATCGGGGGACTGTTCGTCGCGCCGGCATCACAAGGGTTGGGTGTCGGGCGGGCGTTGGTCGAACACGCTGCCACCCTGCACGGCGAGGTGACACTCGAGGTTTACACCCTCAACGATCGCGCCCGCAGGTTCTATGAACTGATGGACTTCGAAGAAGAGGGGCGTCGACACGACGCCGAGACGAACCATGAATTGATCACCCTGCGTCGTACTGGTCGCGACTCCTCCCGCATTCAGGCATGAGTGAGGCTATTCAGCCCAGCGCGGGGTGCCAGGAGTTCCACCACTCCACGATGGGAATCAACCAGGGAGTCCAGATCTTCCAACTGTCGCCGAGTCCGTACGGCGGTATCGGAATGATGACCATCACCTCCTGAACGTTCCGCGGACAAAATCGTGAGTGAATCCGATGCGTTCCAGCGTGTTTACGCTTGAGCCTGCTGGTCTGCCTGGAGGTGCTTGACCGGACATCCGGCGGGGAAGGTGCCGAGGTCTTCGACCTTGTAACCGCTCGGGTAGCTGCGGATGTTGGGCAGTTCGCGGGCGAATTTCCGCTTCGTGCGCACCGGGAAGAATCGCAGCAGACGCGCTCGGACCTTCAGCGCTCCGCGTGAGACGACGCGCATCGCGGTGCTCGGGTGCTTGTAGTGGAAGGCGTCGAGGAGATGATCGTCCATGAGGGCGAATGCGAATCCCTTGACCAGAGCCTTCGGTGCCAGGTTGTTGGGAGGGAAGGTGCACATCAGTTCGAGGGTGGAATCGGCGACGGCTCGCGCGCCGGGGTCGAATGAAAAGTGTTCGCGCTCATAGTCGTCGAGAAGTTTGACGAATCCCTCGTAGGTGTCAGGCGTGTCCTTGATGTTCATGTACCGACCCAGGTGGCGGTAGTAGTTCGTCGACCCGAGGATCTCGTTGTCGGTCATCTTTCGCCAGCCGTATGCGTCGAGCCATCTGACCGGCGTGACGACGAAGGTGGCCAGGACGTAGAGCATGTCGTCGTTGGAGATGTCGTACGAGCCGTGCATCTGATTCATTCGGCGGACGCTCTTGCGGCCTTCGGTGCTGCTGAGGCCGTGCTCGAGGATGGCGTCGAGGATCAGGCTGGTGTCGTCGTAGCGTTTCTGAACCTTGTCGGTGAACTCGCCCGTGGAGAAGAGGAGCTTGCCGATGGAGGGGACTGCGTACGTGCGAAACAGCGCGAAGCTGAGCGCTTGATTGATGTCCCAGGGAAACTCCTGTGCCGCGAGAATGCGCGACATCTCTTCGTAATCGGTTTCGGGATCGAGTCGATCCGTGCGACTGCGGAGGTCGTAGCGCTTCATCTGAACACTCCATGGGGCTGGTCTGCATGCGGCAGAGGTAGGTGTGAGCTGCACCACCGACTGTAGTTCTGACAACACGCGTTGTCTAGGGGGTGTGAATAGTCGACTTTCCTTCGTTTCGGGCGTTGTACCAGGGGTATCCGGAAAGTGTTGTCGACCCGAGGAGCAGCTATGAGCGTCACACGCACGGCCGGGGTTTTCGCGGCCATCGGACTACCGATTGCCGCGAGCGTCATGTTCGCCGGAGTCGCCTCGGCTGATCCGCCACATCCTTTCGGCGGCGCCGCCGTCACCATCGGGTGTCCGAATCAGGGGTCGCTGGCTTCGTTGACCGGTCTCACCGGCCAGTCCGGACCAGAGGCCAATCCGCCCATTGCCAAGGGCGACATTCGCTTCGATTCGTTCCCGGCAGCTGCGCCTATCCCGGCGGCCGGACAGGTCACCGTTGCGTGGGTCAACACCGACACCGGCAAGTCCGGAATCGTCGACCTGGTAGGGACTTACCCGTACCTCTCCGCGACGGTGAACACCGGCGTCGGCAATGTCGTTGCGACGGCGTTCGGTTCGATCAACTGGGGCAGTAGTCCCATCTGCCAGTCGAATCCGACGATCGGCAGGTTCATAGCCTGATCGTCACAGGGTTCACAGCCTGAACAGGCACAGAGTTGGCGGTATCGCGTGATTATCTGTCATCTCGGAGATACCGCCGCGCCCATCCAATCCCATATTCTGAAACGTGTTAGGTGAAGGCATATTTCAGGGATGGAAAAGGTGGCGACGTGAACGGGTCGAGCGCGCGTCAGTTGATGAGCCAGATGCTCGTCGAGAAACGAAACAGCCTTGCACCCGAAAAGGTCGGCATGCGATGCGAGGGTGCTCGCCGCATGCACGGCCTCAGTCGGCGTGATGTCGCACAGATCGCCGACATCAGTTTCAACCACTACCAACGGTTGGAACAGGGTACGTCCGTGGGTGTTTCGGCTCCGGTCATCGTGAGGATCTGCGACGCCTTGTTGATGGAAGACGACGAGAAGGCGCGCATGCTGGCATTGCATCAGGCATGGGCGCGCCCTCGTCGACCGCTGGCTGGATCCCGAGTTGCCGGATCTCAGGCCGCTGGTGAAATCTCCGGTAGGCAGCGGGTCAGTTCGTCCGGCGTGTAGTAGAAGCTTCCGGCGCTCACCGGAGTGCACGGCGCCGCAAAGGCTGTCTCACGCTCGTTGTAGAGCATTCGGACCAGACGCTTCCCGTCCGGCCCGGCGTAGACGTCCCACTGCACGTTGGCAGCCATCGGGCTGACCTGCGATCCGCGCCAGGGGTTGTTCGCATAGGTGTAGAGGTCGCCCTCCGCCTGCGAGACGGTGCTTCCCGGCAGTTTCAAGAGCGCGGCGAAGGGGATGATCGTTTCTGCGTGTGCAAACCGGAAGTCCGCTCCCGGTACGGCGTCGTCATCGGTGTGTTCCTGCAAGGCACGCAGGAACTCGTCGCGCAGGACGGTTGCCATCCGATAGGTGACGTCTTCACCGGTGAAGCCCGGGCCCTTGGCGTAGAAGTCCTCGGCATCGTTCGTGTACGCGAGCCATTGTGCGTCGGCAGGTTCGATGAATCGCTCGAAATTCCACTTGCCTTCTTCGGCCATGCCCGGAGTGATGATGTACGTGTTGTACAGCATGTATGCAGCGTCGACCTCGTTGTCGATCGTGCTGGAACCCTTGCCGCGGTCGACGAGTGAGAACTCACCCGCGCTCAGGCGGTTCACGAAGTCCTCCGAGTAGAGCCTGAGCATCATGTGCCGTGAAACCTCGCGGGTGCGCGGCAGATCGGCGATCTGGTCGTCGACGGCTTTCAGTCGAGGATCGGACTCTTCGTAGTCCTTGTAGTCGGCATTTGCGTCGGAATCGTGGAAGTAGAGGAGATCGGCATCCGTCGTCACCGGTGCAACATCGCCGGCGACGGCTGGAAACGCACCGGTCATGCCCTGAGCGAAGTTGTCAGCGCTGTCCACGGCACGGTCGACACCCGACGAGGTCAACGTGATGGTTCCCTGTCGCGCTGCGATGGCGTCGAACAGTTGCGGGAGGCGCTCGGTGACCCGCGCTCCGAGTTGCCGATGCTCGGTGACCCCGAGTCCACTGAGGTTGCCGTATCCGAGCTTTTTGTTGGCGGCTATGAGATCACGAAGCGCCGGGCCGAACTCCTTGCCGACGGGAGTCAATGCGTTCTCGGCTTCTGCGATTTCCCACAGCTGCAGGCTCAGATCGTCGTACTTCAGGCTCGACAGTGCCCGGGAACCGTGGCGTGCAACGCTTTCCGTGTACACCGGGGAGTATCCCGTCGGCGGGGCCTGATAATCGGCGATGCGTTGGCCGGGGGAGTACGGCGTCTTGGACGTGAAGCCGCCGTCGGTCGACGCCGGGGTCTCGGCCGAACCGGAACTCGAACCGGCCTCGAGCGAACCGAACGGTGACGCCGTGGCGATGGACTGGACGCTGCTGGTGACAAGCACTAGTCCGACAGCGCCGGCAGCGGCCAGCACGCCGAAGCGTGAGCTTCGCATGGTGAGTTGATCCTCTCCGTCGGTGCCGAGGTGACACGACGGAAGGAAAGTTAGAACAGCTAAGCGTCCGAATTGCTCCTATTTGCCCATGTGCAGATGGACGCGGGGTTACAAGTTTCGGATTCGCGAAGCTCAGGAGGGTTTGGCGGCAATCCCGATCGACACGGAGAGCGACAACGCTATGAGGGTCATGGCCAGCCACTGGTAGCTCTTGGGTGTGGGCTGCTTCTTACGTCCGAACTTGCTCACTGATGTCTCCCGTTTGTCTGTGGGTACTCAGCACATATTACTGTTCCATTACCCCAATGGCGCGGTCGACCGGAAACTGTGCGCGATCAGACAGCAGGCGGACCGAAAGAGGCCCGCCTGCCGTTGTCGATCAGGAGGTTGTGCGCAGTTCCCGTCGCAGTATCTTGCCGGTGACGGTCTTGGGCAGTTCCTCCACGAGCACCACGGATCGTGGGTATTTGTACGCCGCCATCCGCTGTTTGCAGTGATCGATCAGTTCGTCCGGCGTCACCGATGCCCCCGCGACGAGGCTGACAAACGCCTTCACCGTCTCACCGCGGTATTCGTCGGCGATACCGACGACTGCCGCCTCACGGACTGCGGGGTGCTCGGCAAGAACGTCCTCGACCTCGCGTGGCCACACCTTGTAGCCGGACGCGATGATCATGTCCTTCTTACGGTCGACGACGTAGAACCAGCCGGCTTCGTCCATGAACCCCACGTCGCCGGTGTGGAACCACCCGTCGCGAATGGCCGACGCACTCTCCTCCGGCTTGTTCCAGTAACCGCGCACTACCTGTGGACCACGGACGACCAATTCGCCGATCTCTCCGATCGGCAGGACCGCACCGCCCTCGTCTTCGATGCGGACCACGGTGTTGGGTACTGGAACGCCGACGGACAGTGCCCCGGACGTGGGGTCGACGGGCGTATCCGCCCCGACGGGAACGGCGTGAGTGGGCGACGTGGTCTCGGTCAGCCCGTAGATGTTGTGCAGCGCAGCACCGGTCATGGCGCGGACGGCCTCGGCGGCAGTCGGCGAGATGGGTGCGCCGCCGGAGTAGAGCAACCGCATGGAGGTGAAGTCTTCCGGCGCGCAGCCCGGAGTGTTGAGCAGCGCGGTGAACGCGGTGATGGCTCCGACTGTGAATGTCGGTTGGTGCTCACGAATCGCGTCGAGCATCACCTCGGGTTGGAATCGGTAGGCCAGCACCAGCGGCATTCTCGTCAGGACGGACACAGCGATGTGGCCGATCAACCCCGTGATGTGGAAGAGCGGTGCGACGCCGAGAACGGTGTCTTTCGGGGTGAGCCCCAGCCAGTCCCGGTACACCTGGGAATTGAAGGTCATGTTCGCGTGAGAGGTCATCGCCCCCTTCGGCGGACCGGTGGTTCCCGACGTATAGGTCAGTACCGCGATGTCTTCCGGTGCGACGTCAGTGGTGACCGGATCGCCGAGCCGATGTTCGTCGATCATGGTCGCAAGATCGTCCGTGCCGAGGTCCTTCTTGACGATTCCGTCGAAAATCCTTGGATCGTTGCGACTTTGGTACTCGAGTTCCGAGGTGGTGATAACTCGCCTGACCGGCGAGTCGGAGACGACGTTGCGGCCCACGGACTCGTAGAGCCCCTCGAGAGCGATGAGAACCGCTGCTCCGGAATCTTCGAGTTGGTATCCCAGTTCTCGTTCACGGCTCATGGGATTGATCGAGACTGCGACGCCGCCGGCTTTCCAGATTCCGGCGAGGGCGAGCACGAACTGCGGAACATTCTGGAGGAACAGGGCGACGCGGTCACCCTTCACGAGTCCGCCGGCTCGGAGTGCTCGGGCCAGCGCGTCACTCTGCTGATCCAGTTCGGCGAAGCTGAGTTGACCGTCGAAGTACTTCACAGCCGTGGCGTCCGGATCAGAGCGGACCGCCGCTGCCAACATTTCGAGCATCGTGGGGTGTTCGACGTCGATGTCGGGGGGAACGTCGTTGCGGTACAACGCCAACCAAGGGCGATCTTCGTATGTCATTTGATGGCAACCGGATTCACGGGAGAGCCGCTGGCCTTGGCAACCTTGAGTGGCGCGGCGACGTACAGGAACGTGTACTGGCCGTCGGCCGCGCAGTCTGCGGCCAGCTTCTCCAGATCGCAGATCTCGGTGAACACCACTCCGAGGTTGCGCATGAGAGCGTTGTGGAGTACCAGTGCCACACCGTTTTCGGGGTCGGTGGTGACCTCGTTGGCGATGGTGTCGGTGACCAGGTTGGGGATCTCCATGTCCTGGAACCACTGGACGAGTTCGGGGCTGTAGATCAGGCCGGGCTCGCAGAAGCCCTCGTAGAAGGCTTCGCCCTGGTCGAAGAACAGCTTGAGGAAGTTGGTGCGGATGACGAGGATGTCACGCTTCTCGATGGTGACGCCCTGCGCTTCGGCACAGGCCAAAAGATCATGGTGCGTGAATGTTTCGGCCTTGTCGAGGTTTTCCTTGCCGCGGAACTTTGCCATGTCGAGAAGTACTGCGCGTCCGACGACGCCGCGGTCGGCAATCGGTTCGACGCTGGCCTTCTCGAGGCCGCCGACAGTCGTGTCAGCGGAGTATCCGTTCCACAGCGCACCGTCGTACCAGACGTGGCCGAGTGCGTCGTACTGCGTCGAACCCTGCAGGAATGCGTCGATCTTGTCGTCCGCGTAATGCAGGCCGCCGGGGAAGTTGGGGGCGTCGTCGCCGTCCCAGCTGCTCTCGTCGAAGATCTGCGTGCGCTCGGCAGGGCTGCGTCCCGGCCAGACCGGATCTCCCTTGGGATCGCCGATGAGCCGTTGAAGTGTGAACACGGAACCCTGCTTGATGGTTCCGACGCCACGAAGCACCTGTCCGGCGTCGAGGTAGTTCAGTGAACCGACCTCGTCGGACTCTCCCCACTTGCCCCAGTTGCTGGGTGCGTCGCGCAGGAGTTCTCCAAGATATGGCGCCTCGGTCATGGTGATTCGATCCTCTCGCTACCGACACCGAACGATCGCTCGGGCGGACCTGGTTCTCTGTGATCCACATCATGTTCAGGCCGATAATCAGTAGTCAACATGTTCACCGATTGCCGTGGTCATCGCATTGTTGGAAATCCAATGTTCGGCAATACTGAACACCGTGACCGAAATCGAGAATGCCGTCCTGATCGGAGCGTCGATCCGGCAGGCGCGGCGTCACAGCGGGCTCTCGCTGCGCGAATTGGCCAGGCGTCTCGATGTCAGCGCGGCTACCCTCAGCGCCGTCGAGACCGGAAAGACCAGGGTCAGCGTCGACAGGTTGGCGGCGATCGGGGGGATCCTCGGAGTGCGTTTCGACGCACTGCTCCCGGCCGCGATAGTGCGTCCGCCGGAACAGCCACGATGGGGTGGCGACGACGCGGACCCGAGCGCACCTATGCGACCGAACGAGTGGCGAAGGTTCGGCCCGAGTTCATTCGATTCGGTGTTGGCGGCCGCGCTCGCGGAGATGGTGAAGACCGGATATCACGGCGCTGCGATGCGTGAGATCGCCAAGCGCGCGCAGATGAGTGTGCCGGGTCTGTACCACCACTATTCCAGCAAGCAACAAATGTTGGCCGAAATTCTCGACCTCACCATGGCCGAACTCAACACGAGATCGTTGGCCGCAATCGACGAGGGCGAAAGTCCCTCTGAAAGGCTGGCTCTGCTCGTCGAATGTGTGACCTTGTTCCATATCTATCGCCGCGATCAAGGTTTCCTGGGTGCCAGCGAAATGCGCAGTCTCACAGACGAGAACAGGTTGCGCATCACGGAATCACGCAACTACCAGCAGTGGTTGACGACGAAGCAAGTCGACGACGGAATCGCCGCCGGTGTGTTCGGGACGGATCGACCGCGACAGGCTGCGCGTGCAATCGTCGTGATGTGTGTCTCTGTCGCGCAATGGTATCGGCCGAGCGGACCACAAACGCCCGAGGAAATCGCACGCGACTATGCGCGTTTTGCGCTCGATCTGGTGCGCTACCGAAGACCGTGACGGACGTCATCCGGTTCGGGTGATGCGCCTGCGCGCAAACGGGTCCATGCTTGGAAGGTATCCGTACCGCGACTCGAGTAAGGAACGAAACCTAATGTCTTCCAAGCTGTCTCACAAGGCCTACATGATCGGCGCCGGCATCGGAAACCTTTCGGCGGCGATCTATTTGATTCGAGACGGTGAGTGGGATGGTGCGGACATCACCATCATGGGGCTGGACATGCATGGAGCGAACGACGGCGAATCTGCCGCTACCTTCCAGCACCAGTACGGTCATCGCGAGCTCGGAAACGACGCGGGTTTCATCAATCGTGGCGGGCGCATGCTCAACGAGGAGACCTACGAGAACCTCTGGGACGTGCTGAGTGCGGTTCCGTCGCTGGACAACCCGGGAAAATCGGTGACGGATGACATCCTCGATTTCGACCACGCACATCCGACGCACGACGTTGCACGGTTGATCGACCGAGACGGCATTCGCAACAAGGGTGAGAACGACTACAAGCACATGCAATTCGACAACAAGGATCGCTACTTGTTGACGAAACTGATGACGATGCCGGAGTCGGACGAGGCAAAACTGGACGACATCAGCATCGAGCAGTGGTTCGAGGACACTCCGCACTTCTTCACCACCAACTTCTGGTACATGTGGGAGACCACATTTGCTTTCAAGCGGGTGAGTTCGGCGATGGAGCTTCGCCGGTACATGAACCGAATGATTCTCGAGTTCAGTCGCATTCAGACGCTCGCCGGTGTCACCAGGTCTCCATACAACCAGTACGAGAGCATCATCGTGCCGATGCGGACCTTCCTCGAAGGTAAGGGCGTGAAGTTCGTCAACGAATTGAAGATCACGGAGTTCGTGTTCAAGGACACTCCGCTACGAGACGAGATCATCGTGACGGGACTCGACTACGAAAACGTCCGCACTGGTGAGAAGGGCCGAATCGACGTAGCGGAGGGCGATTTCGTCTTCGACACCAACGGCAGCATCACCGACAGCTCGTCGATCGGCGATCTGGATACCCCGATCGTGGAAGATATGAGGTACGCGCCGAGTGCACTGCTGTGGAAGCAGGCTACCGAGCATTTCTACGACCTCGGGAATCCCGACAAGTTCTTCGGGGATCGGGAGCAGAGTGAGTGGACCAGCTTCACCGTCACCACGTCGTCACACGAACTCATCAACGAGATTTCCCGAATCACCAAGCAGCTCCCCGGAAATGCGCTCAACACGTTCGTGGACTCGAACGTGCTTCTGTCGATCGTGGTCCACCATCAGCCGCACTACCACGCGCAGAAGGAGAACGAAGGAGTCTTCTGGGGTTACTGTCTGTTCCCGCGCAAGGACGGCGACTACGTGAAGAAGCCGTTCATCGAGATGACCGGGCGGGAAATGCTGGAAGAGACGCTCGGACACCTCGAGGCGCTCGACGAGAGCGGTGCGCTCGCCGCGCGCCGACAAGAGATCATGGACAGCGTCGTGAATTCGATTCCCAGCCATATGCCTTACGCCAGTGCGCTGTTCAATCGGCGCGCCGTCGGCGACCGGCCGCTGGTGGTGCCGAAGCACTCCAAGAACCTGGCGTTCATCAGTCAGTTCGCGGAGCTGCCGTTCGACATGGTGTTCACCGAGCAGTACTCGGTGCGCTGCGCTCAGGTGGCCGTCTACAAGTTCCTGGGGATTCCGGAAGACAAGCTCACCAAGATGCATCACTACGAGAAGGATCCGAAGGTCCTCGCCAAGGCCGCAGTGACGATGTTCCGCTGAGGGGTGCTCAGCGACCGTGCCGCTTCTCGTAGTCCTCGCGAGTGCGATCGGCACGGCGCTGGGCCTTCTCGTCGAGCAGTTCGGGATCGAGTCCGTGGCTCAGCAGGCGGTGACGGCGGTAGATGGTCCCGAGCGCCACGACGAAGTACGCGAGCGGGATGAGCAACAAGGCCATCATGGCCAAGGGAATCCAGATCGGTCCCGGGATCAAGAGGAACAGCAGAAGAATCAGCGTCGCCGGCACGGTGAAGCGGATGATGTAGCGGGCCTGCGCACCCGGGCCGACCAGATCGTTCCGAACCCAGTCCTGATACCGGTCGGGGAGCGTCTTCCCCAGGAGGTATCCGCAGTACTGAGGAAAGTTCGGGCGAGTCTGTTCGGCCATGGCCTCCAGGATAGTGCCTGGTACTGCCGCTTACACCGGTGCCTTGAACGTGCGTCGGTAGGCGCTCGGTGAAACGCCGAGGGCCTCGTTCATGTGTTGACGCATGGATGTCGCAGTCCCGAAGCCGGTTCGAGCAGCAATCGCATCGATCGACAGATCGGATTCCTCCAGTAGTTCCCGCGCCCGATCGACGCGTCTGCTGGTCAACCAGCGGTTCGGTGTGGTTCCGACTTCGTCGCGGAATCGACGGCTGAACGTGCGGACGCTCATGTTGGCGCGCGTCGCCAGGTCCGCCAGGGTGATCGGCTCGCCTAGATGTTCGAGGGCCCAGTGCCGAGCGTCGGCAGTCGATTCCGAAGGCTTGTCGGCCAGGGGGCGCCGGATGTACTGCGCTTGGCCACCGTCGCGCCACGGCGGTACGACGCAACGCCTCGCGACGGTGTTCGCCACTTCCATGCCGTGGTCACGCCTGACGATGTGCAGGCAGAGGTCGACTCCCGACGCCACCCCGGCCGAGGTCAGGATGTGGCCTTCGTCGACGAACAGCACGTCCGGATCCACGTTCACCTTGGGATAGACACGCTGGAAATGGTCGGTGTTGCGCCAGTGCGTCGTGGCGCGGAGTCCGTCGAGCAAACCCGCCGCGGCAAGGATGTAAGAGCCTGTGCAGATCGAGACCAGCCGAGTGCCCGGCCGGATGTGTTGGAAAGCTGCGGCCAACTCGGGGGAGAGGTAACCGTCTTCGTAGGCCGGACCCAACTCGTACGACGCGGGTATGACGACGGTGTCGGCGGTGGCGAGCAGTTCACTCCCGTGGTCGACCGAGATGCTGAAGTCCGCGTCGGTCTTCACGGGATTGCCGTCGACGGTGCAGGTCAGGATCTCGTACAGCGGCCGATCCTCGACGTCGAGGGCACGCCCGAAGATGCGCGCGGGGATCCCGAGTTCGAAGGGGATGACTCCATTCAGAGCCAGGACGACTACGCGATGCGGACCAGACATGGCTCGATTCTTTCATATATTGGCAATCTGGCCACTGTTCTCGATCGAATCCGAACTGCAGAATTCTCTCTGTGACTTCTGAGACCGCTCTCCCCGAATCAGGCCCACAGCAGGTGAGCCAGCCGCGCTTTCACCGCGCCTGGTCCGTCGCGATCGTGGCGTTCCTGGCATTGGTCGGTGCAGCGAGCTTCCGCGCCGCCCCTTCGGTGCTGATCGATCCGCTGCACGAGGATTTCGGTTGGTCGCGCGCCAGCATCTCCGCCGCAGTCTCGGTCAACCTGATTCTGTACGGGCTGACCTCGCCGTTCGCCGCTGCCTTGATGGAGAGGTTCGGTATCCGGGCGGTCGTCACCTCGGCATTGGCGCTCATCTCACTCGGCAGTGGTCTCACGATATTCATGACCTCGAGTTGGCAGCTCATCCTGCTGTGGGGCGTCTTTGTCGGCCTCGGTACGGGTTCGATGGCGCTCGCGTTTGTTGCCACCATCGTCGATCGGTGGTTCGTCGAGAAGCGCGGACTTGTGACCGGCATCCTCACCGCCGGTGGTGCGGCCGGTCAGCTGGTGTTCCTGCCCGTCCTTGCGAAGATCGCCGAAACCTACGACTGGAAGAGCGTCGCATTCACTGTCTCGTTCGCCGCACTGGCCGTCGTGCCGTTCGTTCTGCTGTTCCTGCGCAACTATCCGTCCGACGTGGGTGCGACGCCCTACGGCGCGCCCGCCGATTACACCCCACCGGCCAAGCCTGTTTACCAGCGCGGGGGTGCCGGAGCCCGCGCGATCTCGGTGCTGGTCATGGCGTCGAAGACCAAGGTGTTCTGGCTTCTCGCCGGTACCTTCGCGATCTGCGGCGCAAGCACCAACGGCCTGATCGGAACGCACTTCGTTCCGGCGTCGCACGATCACGGAATGCCGATCACCACGGCCGCGTCACTGTTGGCATTGATCGGAATCCTCGACATGGTCGGCACCATCGCTTCGGGTTGGTTCACCGACCGGATGGACTCGCGAAAACTTCTTGGCATCTACTACCTGTTCCGCGGAATCTCGCTGCTCTTTCTGCCCTTGCTGCTCGCCAACACCGTGAATCCGCCGATGATCGCGTTTGTCATCTTCTACGGGCTCGATTGGGTGGCGACGGTTCCGCCGACCGTCGCTCTGTGCCGTCAGCACTTCGGCGCCGACGCTCCCATCGTGTTCGGTTGGGTGCTGGCATCCCATCAGATCGGTGCGGGTCTGGTGGCCTTCTTGGCCGGTCTCGTTCGCGACCAGATCGGCTCGTACGACGCCGCGTTCTTCGTGGCCGGCGCGCTGTGTGCGATCGCTGCAGTCATGTCGTTGTTGATCGCAAAACGTCCGAAAGAGGCAGTATTGGTTGACTCTGTCTGATTCGGCACTGTGATCGGTACCACCGACGGGGTAAGTTGTGTGTAACTCCAAGAACTACTCACCAGTAGGGGTACTGAAATGCCTGCTCCGTCCGCTGCGACCTTCTCGCGGCTCGCCGATCTGATCGCCATCGACAATGTTGCCGATCGCCCGACGAAGTCCATCACCGAGGTGTTCACCGGCAAAGAGCTGGCGACCATCCCCGTCGGCACCGCCGACGACGCACTTGCGGCCATCGCCCGTGCGCGCGTCGCCCAGAAGGAATGGGCCAAGCGCTCAGTCCTCGATCGCGCTGCCGTCTTCCACCGCTACCGCGACCTCATCCTCGAGAACCGCGACGCACTCATGGACATGGCTCAGGCCGAGACCGGAAAGTCGCGTACCGCAGCTCAGGAAGAAGTCCTCGACATCTCGATGACGTCGCGTCACTACGCACGCGTGGCGCCGAAGCTGCTGCGTCCGCGTCGCGTCTCCGGCATGCTCCCGGGCCTGACGAAGACCGTCGTCCGCTACCAGCCCAAGGGTGTCGTCGGCGTCATCTCGCCGTGGAACTACCCGATGACGCTGGCCGTGTCCGACGCCATCGCCGCGCTGCTCGCCGGTAACGCCGTTGTCCTCAAGCCGGACAGCCAGACGCCGTACTGCGCGCTCGCCTGCGTCGAACTGCTCTACAAGGCGGGCCTGCCCCGCGACCTTTTCGCCGTGGTTCCCGGACCGGGCTCCGTCGTCGGCACCGCGCTGGTCGAGAACACCGACTACCTCATGTTCACCGGCTCCACCGCGACCGGTCAGCTCCTCGCCGAGCAGGCCGGCCGTCGACTGATCGGCTTCTCCGCCGAACTCGGTGGCAAGAACCCGATGATCGTCGCCGCCGGCGCAGACCTGCGCGAGGTCACCGACGCCGCTGTACGTGCGTGCTTCTCCAACTCCGGTCAGCTGTGCATCTCCATCGAGCGCATCTACGTCGAAGAGTCCATCGCACCCGAGTTCATCCGCATGTTCGGTGATCGCGTCAAGAAGATGAACCTCGCCGCCGGTTACGAATTCGGAATCGAGATGGGCAGCCTCGTCTCCGAGGCACAGGTCAAGGCAATCTCCGCTCATGTCGACGACGCAGTCGTCAAGGGCGCCACCGTCATTGCCGGCGGCAAGGCCCGCCCGGACATCGGACCGCTGTTCTACGAGCCCACCCTGCTCACCGGGGTTCCCGAGGACGCCGAGTGCTACCGCGACGAAACCTTCGGGCCGCTCGTCTCGATTTACCCGGTCAAGGACGTCGAAGAGGCCATCGCTCAGGCCAACGACACCGAATACGGCCTCAACGCCAGTGTGTGGGCGGGAAGTAAGGCTGCCGGTGAAGCCATCGCAGCGCGCATTCACGCCGGCACCGTCAACGTCGACGAGGGTTACGCTCCCACCTGGGGCAGCACCGCTGCACCGATGGGCGGCATGGGTGTCTCGGGCGTCGGTCGTCGTCACGGCGCCGAGGGTCTGATCAAGTACACCGAACCGCAGACCGTTGCCACCACTCGCGTCATGAATCTCGGTGGACCGCGCGGACTTCCGGCCAAGGTGTGGGCGAAGCTCATGCCTCACGCCATCAAGATCATGTCCTGGGTTCCGGGCCGGTAACGGGTGGAAACCGCCAGCGCCTACATCGAGGCAACGCCGGTATCGGTGTGGAAGGTTGTCAGCGACATCGAGGGTATGGGTCGCTTCAGTCCTGAAAACACCGGCGGCACGTGGACTTCCGGAACTCCGGGCACTGTGGGTGCAAAGTTCAAGGGCACCAACAAGCATGGTCTGATTCGCTGGAGCACGCACTGCACGGTGGTCGACGTCGTCGACTGCCGGACGTTCTCCTTCGAATCGGACGAGCCGAAAGCGCGGTGGACCTATGTGCTCGAGCCTTCGGGAACGGGCACTGTGCTCACCGAGACTCGTGAGATCTACGCGACGCCTGCGCTTTACGTGCGCATGATGTCGGGTAGCGGCCTGCTCGGTCGGGGTCGAGATCAGCTGATGCAAACCGGAATGGAAACCACTCTGGCGCGCATCAAGGCGTTTCTGGAGAGCTAGAAACTGACACAAGTGGGGCTGCACTCGATTCGAGTGCGGCCCCACTCCTGTTGTTGGAGATCTAGTTTGCAGTGCTGATGAGCGCAGCGTCGATGAGCGCGGTGTAGACACGCTCCGGTTCTTCGGCGATGCGATTGAGTACGTACAGCCACCACTGTGTTCCGAAGATGACGTATTCGCGTGTGGTGAAGCCCGCTGCTCGGAGGGCGTCCAGCTGCTCGGTGCCGAGGCCGAGCAGCATCTCGAACTCGACGTGCTCGCCTCTGAGCTTCGAATCATGCTCGGCGCGTAACGCTTCGAGGATGTCGCGGTCATGCGTCGCGATGGAAACCTGGTGACCCGAGTCGACGATCCGGGCTGCGTAGTCGAGATACGCGTCGCGCAGTTCGGCACTACCGCGCGGGTAGGCGACGGATTCGGATTCGAGGAAGGCGCCCTTCACGAGCCGGATGCGGCCGGGTCGGTCGAGCAGCGCGGCGAGATCCTTTGCGGTGCGGTGCAGTCGGGCCTGAACGGTGATCCCCACGTGAGTGAACCGCTCGGCCAGTCGCGCGTGCATATCGAGGACCAGGGCGGTGCGGTCGGACGCTTCGGCGGAGATGATCAGCTCAGCACCGGCGCGTTCCGTGGTCTCGGCCAGGCGCACGACATTGCGAAAGCACTGCTCCGGATCGATCACCAAGCCGATGTGCGAGAGGTCGAACGACACGGTGCTGTCCACGCCCGATGTTCCGATCCGTTCCGCCAATTCCACGAACACATCGGTTTCGGCGTTCGCGAGTTCGGGATCCCGGACGCTTTCCCCGGTGTATTCGATGCTCGCCTTGTGTCCTCGCGCGAAGATCGAGGGGAGGCGGTCGAAAGCGTCGTCGATGGTTTCGCCGCCGATGTAGCGAGCGGCGACCTTCCGTGCGAGTGCTGCCGTCGCAGCGTCCGCCATGGTGCGTTCTTTCAGGGATTCGTCGAGTGCGAGGCGGCGAAGGACGTCCGCGGCCTGGGCTTGTAGATCCGTGTTCACGGCTTCAGCGTATCCGGACGAGGGTGCGGGAATTAATCTCCGGACCCTTGCGTTCGATCTATTGTCGATATATCGTCGATACGTCAAACAAACACAGACAGTCCAGGAGGACAACATGTACGCCCCACACAACAACCCAGAAATGCAAGAACGTCGCGAGCATGGCCGCCGAGGCCCGCATCGTGGACACGGTTTCCGTCGAGGATTCGAGGGAGAGCGACCCGAGGGTCGCTTCGAAGACCGAGAAGAAGGACGCCCCGAAGGCCGACGCAGCCGCGGCGGTCAGCGTGGATTCGGCCGGCCCGACCAGCGCGGATTCGGCCGGCCCGACCAGCGCGGATTCGGCCGGCCCGACCAGCGTGGATTCGGTCGAACCGACCAGCGCGGACACGGCCGCTCTCACTTCGGTGAAGCCGGCGCAACTCTCCGCCCCGCGATGGGTCTACTCCGAGGTGCCGCCGTCGCGGTAGCCGCAGGTGGGACCGCTGAGCAGGTAGCCAAGGCAGAGGCAATCCTTGCCGAGGCACGCCGAGCACTGTTCGAGATGCTGGCGGAAAAGCCGGCCGATGTACAACCGACTGACGCAGAAGCTACAGCCGCAGAATCTACCGACACACTGCCGGCAGAGTGATCACGGCGCTCAGGCGCCGACGGTGACTTCCTCGCTGTTCATGCCGGAAACGTGGCCGTCGGCGCCCTCTCGCCAGTACCCGACAACATTGTGCTTGTCGCGAGCAATTCCTCGAACTTCCCTCAGATGCTTACGAATACGACGGCTGGTTGCGCTTTCGCACGCCACCCACGCGTAGACGTCGGCCGTTTCGGATTCGGGAAACTCGACCTTCTCCACAGCTTCGAAGAGCGCGCTCGGCGCCTTTCCGAGGCCACTCCCCACGAGCCACGTGTACGTGACATCGCCGCGAGTGACAAGTTCCTGTCGATCCTCTTCGGTTTCGACCTCGATGATCGCTTGTGCGACATCGCCTTCACGAAGTTCTTCGACAATCCTGCCCAGTCCGGGGAGACCCGTGGCGTCTGCGACCAGCAGCTGCCAGCGAGGACCCGCCGGAGCTTGGTAATGGGAACGAGAACTGTCCGACCAGAAGACGCCGAGTAGGTGACCTGGTTCGGCCCGCAGGGCCCAATCTGCTGCAATACCGCCAGGGTGCACGACGAAGTCGATGTCCAGACGTCGGCCGCCGTCGTGCACCTTGCGCACGGTGTAATGCCGCCACGGTGGCTCGGTTCCGAGGTCGGCCTTGCCGTAGTCGGGATTGTTGAAGTAGTCGTATTCTGCTTCTGTTTCACCGGGTTTCGGGAACGCGAGGTCGATGCGCTCGTCGCCCTGTCCGCCGGTCGGCCAGTGCCAGTCGCCTTCTGCCTCGATGCTGATTCGCCGCATGTGCGGGGTCAGAGACGTGACGGTGACAACGCGGGCGGGTTCACAGAAAGACATGCCTCGACCCTATGGGTCCTGCGTGTCGAAGTGGAGACAGATGCTGTCGCAAGACGGACACCGGTAGATCGAACACTGCTTTCCGACAAAGACGAGGTCGGAAAGCCATGAACGGCCTGTGTCGTTCACAACCAAGGTGGAGGAGTCCCGAGGGCTTCCACGCTCCCTAATCCGACAGCTCCACGGCCGGCCGCCCACCTCACCACGGCCGGTAACGGGCCGACAACAGTAGTCCGTGGGGCCGAATCCGTTTGCACGGAAATGGTCGAAGATCCGTCCACAGCTAAGTCGAGCTCACAACCTAGGCCATTGTGACGCCACGTTCCGACGATATCGGTCAGGAGGGAGTCGAGGACGACCTGCGGGAAATCGCCGAACCGACCGCCGTTACCGAGGTCGACAGCGTGGACCCACACTTCACGGCTGCGCATCCATACAGTCTCCGACACCGGTACCAATCGTCCTCGAGCGGTGCGCACTTGCGCATTCCAGGCAGAATCGGGGAGATGGCGCCACTTCTCGTCGAGTCGAGCGACTGTGTGGTCGAACAGATTTCGCAGCGCTGCAGCGCTGAGTGTTGCGCCTTCCTTGATCTCTCGACCGCGCTGGGCGGTGGATTCGTACATCGGGGTCTCGTCTCCGGTGGCCGCCCAGTCCAGCAGTCGGCACAAGGCCGCCGCGTTGTATCCGACGTGAGCGAGCAGGTGTCGACGAGACCAACTGTTCAATATCGACGGTGCGGACAGTTGACTGTCGGTGAGTGCAGCTAATCGTTGCGCGAAGTACGCCGTGCCGCGTCGAGCTATCGACAATTGCTCAGGTAGTGACAGTTCGTGAAAGTTTTCCATTGTTCTACTTGACTGTTCTACTTGACGATCGTCTTGTTTTTCACAGATCCGAGTCCGTCGACTGTGACCTCGACAGTCTGCCCGTCCTGGATGTACCGCTCGGGTTTACGCGCGTGTCCGACACCACCGGACGTCCCTGTAATGATGACGTCGCCTGGTTGCAGGGTAACGATGTGCGAGATGTACTCCACCAGCTTTGCCGGGGTGAAGACTAGATCGTCGGTCGTCGCGGACTGCATGACCTCGCCGTCGAGACGAGTTTCGATGCGAGAACCCAGTACATAGTCCGTGACCAAGTGGGGTCCGAATCCACTGGTGCTCTGAAAGGTCTTGCCCTGGTCCCACTGCAGCGTGCGGTATTGGTAGTCGCGCATGGTGTAGTCGTTGATCACCGAGTAGCCGGCGATGTATTCGTTCGCATCGTTTTCAGTGACCTGGTAGGCACGTTTCCCGATTGCGAAGGCAAGCTCGGCTTCCCAATCGAGCTGCGCGGCTGCGTATTCAGGAACGATGACGTCGTCGTACGGGCCGGTGAGTGCTTCGGCAAACTTGGCGAACAACGTCGGGTATCGAGGCAACTCGCGGCCCATCTCCTTGATATGGGTCGCATAGTTGAGGCCTACGCAGACGATTTTGCCGGGACGCGGGAGCACGGGGGAATAGTCGGTGCTGTCGTCGAGGTCGAGAATTCTGCCGGATGCGTTCTGAGCGATGTTCTTCCAGTCCGAGTCGGATAGCAGCGCGGACAGGTCCGCGTAACCGTCCACAATGGTGGCGGAGGTGGCGCTGTCGACGCGCGCGGCGACGGTGCCACCGCCGAGACGAATAGTGGCGAGCTTCACGAGTTTTCATGCTCCTTCGGAGAATTGGGTGCGATCGAGGTTTAGACGTTCGATGACGGGCGCATCGGAGAATGCAAACAGGTCGAACTGGCTGTCGGCTTCGATTAACCATTGTGTCCATGACGGGACCACGAAGAGGTCGCCCTTGGAGAGCGCGTGCACCTGGTCCTCGAGATGCACGCGGCCCGAGCCGTCGAATACTTGGAAGACGGCGGATCCGACGTCGCGTCTCGCGCGCGTGTGGGAGCCGGCACGGAGTCGGTGGAACTCGGCCCGAATGGTCGGAAGCACGTCACCACCGGTCGTCGGATTCGTGAAGCGGATCGCAGCATGCCCGGGCTCGGTGGTCGCTGCATATCCCTCGTCTTCGAGTGCCAACTGCTCGCGTAGCGCCGCGTCGGTATGCTCCCACCGATAGGCTGCTATCGGTGAGGAAGTTTTGGCGTCCAGACCCACCAAAGGCCTGAGACCTGGATGAGCCCACAATCGTTCCGAACGTGATATCTCCGGGGTGGACTCGTCGGTGACTCCGTCGGATCCGAACTCGAAAAATCCGGCGTCCGTGTAATGCACCAATGGAATGTCGAGTCCGTCAATCCAAGCCATGGGACCATCAGTGTCGTTGTGGTGGCCGTGGAAGTGCCATCCGGGAGTGAGCAAGAAGTCCCCCCGGCGCATGGCAACCGGGTCGCCGTTGACGGTCGTCCACACCCCCTCGCCTTCGACGACGAAGCGAAAGGCATTCTGGGCGTGTCGATGTTCGGGTGCTGTTTCCCTCGGTCCAAGATACTGAATCGCCGCCCACAGTGTCGGTGAGATGTACGGAACGCCGGGCAGGCCCGGATTCGCGAGGGCGATCGCCCGCCGTTCTCCGCCGCGCCCTACCGGCACCAGGTTGCCCGCGCGCTGCGCCAAGGGATGCAGAGTTGCCCATTTCCACACGTACGGAACGGCTTTAGGTCTCGGCCTGATCGGCATCAAACTGCCAAGCTGGGTCCACAGCGGTTCCAGGTGCTCGGATTCGAAGTCTTTGTAGAGCTGATACAGGTCGGGATTATCGACTGGTTCAGCATCAGAAGTGTGCATTGGAGGGATCCTTGTCGTCTGGACGCGGGAACACCGTCGGGTGTACCAGTGCGAGTGAGAGGTTGACGCTCCGCCGGATCGGGAGGGGTGCCGAAGGCGAGGAGCAGATATCAGTGAGCGACCGGTCCGACACCCGTTCCACCAACGGTCGCTCCCGAGGCGATGTTCTCCTCGGAATGAACGGGCGGGCGAATGAAGGCAAGGGCTACCGCCCCGAGTAGTACGACACCTCCGACGGCCGCATACAGACTCGATGCACTCCAGCCGGCATCCAGAAGTTTGCCCGCAGCGAGCGGAGCGAGGATTGCACCGACGCGGCCGATACCGATAGCCCACCCGACGCCGGTACCGCGAATTTGTGTCGGGTAGAGGGTAGGGCCAAGGGTGTACAGCCCAGCGATGCACCCGTACGACAGTCCTCCGAGGATGATGCCTACTGCAAATGCGAGGGGGAGGAAGGTCGTGGCGACGATGAACACCGCCATCGCGACGGAAGAAAGCACTGTGAACACGATGAGCAGGATTCTGGCGGACCAGCGGCTCGCGGCCACGCCGAAGGCGAGGGCGCCCACAGTACCGCCCAGGGTGAGCATCATGCCGGCCGTGGTGCTCTGTTGCTTTGTGAGGCCTGCGGTTTCGAGGAGACTCGGCGTCCAGCTCGTCACGAAGAAAGTACCGAAGAGAACTGAGAAGAAGGCAGTCCACAGTAGGAGTGTTGCGCGCGCGTTTTCGCCGGTGAACAGGTCAGAGATTCGGCCGGCAGGTTTCGGTGCATCAGTTGTGATGACGGGCAGGTTGTCAATTGGTTCGTATTTCATGCGCAATGCGATGCGGTTGATGCGATCGAGGGAGACGCGGTCTCGGCGTGAGTACAAGAAGTCTACGGACTCGGGTAGAAGAAATACCATTGTAAGGAGTGCGAACCCGGTGATGACGGCGCCGAAGACGAAGACGGACCGCCAACCGTGTTCGGATTGCAGAAAAACTGCGACGAGGCCGCCCAGCGTGGCACCGATTCCGTAGCCGGAGGTGTAGACGGCAATGGCGAGTCCTCGGCGCTTACGCGAAGAGAATTCGCTGGCAATCACGTTTGCACAGGCTAGGATTCCGCCTACTCCAAGTCCGGTGAGGAATCGATACATACCCAACTGGGTGGCGGAAATGGCGGTCGCGGAGAGGGCCATGCCGACGGTCGAGAGTGCGACTGAGGTGAGAACCATGGGTCGACGTCCGAGCTTGTCCGCCAGAGGGGACAGGACGAGAGCTCCCACCGCCATTCCTACCAGACCGCTGCTCAACAAAAGCCCGATCTGAGATGCGCTCAAACCGAATTCAGCGCCGATACTCTTGGCGGTGAATGCGAGAGCCATAACGTCGTAGCCGTCGATCATATTGAGAAGGACACACAGGCCGACGATCAGCCACTGATATGGCGCCATCGGAGATTCGTCGATTCGTTCACGTAAGTTCATCTGTCTGCTTTCTGTGTCAGGGGAGGTCGAGAGTGAGCACACCGATTGGGAGAGAGGATGATCGGCGGACAACGCGTGAGACGCAGACGCACATTCGACGCGACTCGCACTTTTGTTCCTCGTCGAGAAAAACATCGCGGTGGTCGATTTCACCGTCGAGGTCGATGACATTGACCCGGCACAGGCCGCACTCGCCTTTACGGCAGTCGTACATGACCTCGACGCCGCTGCGCTCGAGTGCGTCTAGGACGGATTCGTTTCTGCGCACTGTGGTCTCGGCGCCGAGGCGCGGGATTCGCACGACGAATTCCTCGGAGGGATATCGGCCGCTGTTCCCGAAGGTTTCGTAGCGCAGATTCGCCGCCGGTAAGTGTTCGTTGCGCCAAGCCTGCTGCACGGCGTCCATCAGACTGATCGGACCGCACATGTAGAGCTCGGTATCATGCGCGTCGTCGCAATCAGCCAATTCGGATACCAGCGTTTTGACGTCGACCGGGGTTCCTTCGTCGTCGATCTGGAGTCGAAGGCGTTCGCCATGTGCAGCAGTCAATTCCGGCAGAAAGGCCATGACTTCCCGTCGTCGCCCCAGGTAGATCAAGGTGTAGTCGGCGCCTTGCCGAGCCAGTGTTGCCGCCATTGCCACGAGAGCTGTGATTCCGATCCCACCCGCAAGGAGTACATATTTCTGCGCGCCGATCCGCAGCGGAAAATTCTGGAGGGGCCCGTTGATCTGGATTTCGTCTCCGCTTTGGAGGCTGTGCATGTATCTCGAACCTCCACGTGAAGTCGCGGATAGGTGAACGCCCAGAGTGAAAGTGCTTCCACCATTTGCACATTCCACGATCGAGTACGAGCGAATGCGGTCGGCGCCGATGCGGACGTCCAGGTGAGATCCGGGTTCGGCACGAATGGCGTGATCGGTCGAAATGACGATCCTTCGGATTCCATGAGCGGCGTCGTCGACTCTTTCGACCTGCCCCACACGCCAGGATTCGGTGTATCCCCTCATGTTAGATCACCGATTCCGTTGTGGCATTGGTTTTTTCAGAATCATTGCTGAGGGCGAGCTGTTGTTCTGCTTCGAGCATCCGCTCAATCAGCCGACGCGTCCACATGCCTCCGGCATCAATGTTCAGGCTGTAGAACTCGTAATCCGGGTTGGTGTCGATTGCTTTCTGTTGCGCGGCGAGCATGTCTTCGTCTTCGCCGAAGACGTGTGCGACGCCGTCACGAGTTCTGACGGTGATCACGTGACTGTCCAAACTCCAGTTACGCATGAACGCCCAGAAATAGTGTGCGGTTCTTTCGCTGGCGGGGGTGATGGTGTTCATGACGAAGCCGTTGATGCCCTGGCTGCGATCTCCTTCGGGTGCGCCGGTACCTGCTTTGGCAACTCCGACATCGATGCGGATCGTGCTCGGTGCTTGGTACTCGATGATCTGCCATCGATCGACCTTGCCCTCGAAGCCGGGGAACTTGTCGCGCATGTTCTGAAGCAGAAACGGCGGGGCGTCGACATTATGCATCCAACGAGTCATGGTGACGGTTCGATCGTCGTGCGTGACTTCGAAGTCGGATTCGCTGAGTTCGTTCTGTCCGATGCTCGAAGTGTGTACGAATTCCTCATGGGTGAGATCCATGAGATTGTCGATGATCAGCTGGTAGTTGGCGTCGACCTCGATTGTCCCCCCGTCGCCGGCCCATTCCGGGGAGTCCATTTGGAACATGTCGGGAATGGTGCTGGGGTCTGCGAGCAAGGGGTCACCGGTCCACACCCAGATGAAGCGGTGACGCTCGACGACGGGGTACGAGGTGATCATGGCGCTGGGGTTGATCGTCTTCTGTGCTGGCATAAAGGTGCATCGACCGGCGGAATTGAAGCGAAGGCCGTGGTAGGGGCATTGGATCTCGTCGCTTCCGACGAGCTTGCCCATGGAGAGTGGCGCCAGGCGATGCCAGCAGGCGTTCGCGACACCGACCGGTCGTCCGGTTGTGGTGCGGTAGAGGGCGAGGGGCTTTCCGGCGACATTGCGTGCGAGGATCTCGCCGCTGGTGACCTCGTGGGCCCAGGCTGCCGCGTACCAGGTGTTGAGCGGATAGGCCCTGACTTTGGCGGTTGTCCCAGTAGGTCCGAAATTGTTCATTGTGTGTGTCTCCCGAACTCGACAAACTAACTATCGACATAGTTAGTGAGTGACCGGCGCCACGTTATCTCTCGATGTAGTGTTTGGCAACAGCGATTTCGGAGAGGGTGGCAGTGAGGGGATGAGCCTTCGGTACGCATTGCTGGCGCTGCTGACGGCAGAACCGCTGACCGGTTACGACGCGGCAAAGCGGTTCAGTGGGTCTGTCGGGCATGTCTGGCACGCGCCGGACTCGCAGATCTACCCTGAATTGCGGCGTATGGAGCAGCACGGATTGGTTGAGGGCAAGCTCGTGCCCTGGGGTCCGAAGAGTACGAAGAAGCAGTATTCGATCACTGACGAGGGCATCGAAGCGTTTCGCGAATGGATGCGCACACCCATCGAGTACGCGCCCGCGCGCAACGTGCACCATCTCCAGGCGGCCTATTTCGAGTGGACCGACAGTGATCAGGCCCGAGCGCACCTCCGACATCACATCGAGTATCACACTGCCCAGCTCGCTCAGTGGAAGGTCATCCTCGGGAGTGTCCTCGATCGAACCAACGCGACGATGATCAAGAGAATCGAGAAATATTCATCGGATGAGCACGAGCGCATCGTGGCATTCAAAGCCTTTGCGTACGAAGGGATGATATCCCTGGCCCAGGCAGAAATCGACTGGGCTTTGAAAGGTTTGGACCTGATCGACGAGATGTCAGGTTCGACAGAAGTTCAATGAGACGCTGAAATGCGCAAAATAGACTGCTGTTCAGCGACTTTCGACATTTCGGGCAAAACGTCAGATCGAACCCAACTCCCGCGCACGGGCGACGGCCGACGTCCTCGACTTCACTCCCAACTTGCCGAAGATGTGGACCAGATGCGATTTGACCGTGGTCTCGCTGAGGAACAGTTCTTTGCCGATCTCTCGGTTGGACCGACCCGCCGCCACTAGCTTCAGAACTTCGATTTCCCTTGGGCTGAGGCTTGTTTCGGGCTTACGTACGCGGGTCATGAGCTTCGACGCGATCGCGGGGGAGAGAACGCTGTCCCCGCTCGCAGCGGCGCGGACGGCCGACAGCAACTCGACCGGTGGTGTGTCCTTGAGCAGGTATCCGCTGGCCCCTGCCTCGACGGCGCTCAAGATATCCGCGTCCGTGTCGTAGTTGGTCACGACGAGTACGTGCGGCGGATTCGGCAACGCGCACACCGCGCGGGTGGCGTCGACGCCCGTCTTCCCGGGGCCGAATCGCAGGTCCATCAGCACGAGGTCGACCGGCGTGGTGGCGCAGAAGGCTATGGCTTCCTCGGCGGTGCCCGCTTCGCCGACTACCTCGATGTCGGCTTCGCTTTCGAGCAGCGCTCGTAACCCGGCGCGCACGATCGCGTGATCGTCGGCGAGCAGCAGGCGGATCACTGTTCACCTACTTCGAGGGGAAACGTCACTGCGACGGCCGTGTGTCCCGGCTCGGACTCGATGGAGAAAGTCCCGCCCTGCAGTTCGACGCGTCGGCGAATTGCATTGAGACCAAAAGATTCCGCCGGCCCACGTTCGAGAACTGCCACGTCGAAGCCGCGACCGTTGTCGACCACGTCGAGGCTGACGGTATCGTCGGAATACGTCAGTGTCACAGCCATTCTGGTTGCATCCGCATGGCGGAGAACATTGGACACCGCACCCTGAGCGATGCGCACCAATGTTGCTTCGAGGGGCATCGGCAGCCGGACTGCCTCGCCTTCGACCACGGAGCGCGCTTCCAGTTCCGGGCTGCTCGCGCGTTCGCAGATTCGACGAAGCGCGTCGGCGAGCGACTGACCGTCGAGGGCCGCGGGTGTCAATTCGGCTATGAGTTGGCGGGTTTCGGCAAGACTGTCCGCGGCAGTTTCCCGTGCGAGGCTGATCTGCCGGATGGCCGGGCTGTCCGGATCGGCGCGTTCGGCAGCGTGAAGGAGCATCTGAATGCTCGAAAGTCCCTGGGCCACGGTGTCGTGGATCTCGGCGGCGAGTCTTTCACGTTCCGCGAATTTTCCGGCATCGCGGGACGTCGACGCCAATTCTTCACGGGTATTCATCAATTCGTCGATGAGACGTCCGCGCTCGGCTGCCTCGCGGTACAGCGCTTGATATCCGAGGCCGATTGCAACGGCTACGGCGGCGCCGATGATCGGACCGACGGCGCCGGCAATCGTCCATCCACGATGCAGGCCGGTGCCGATCACGGCGACAGCCGTTGCCGCGGTGACGGCGAGAAGGCTCCAGGGGCGTCGCAGAAGATGGAGATAGAGGAAGAAGAGTCCGAACGCGAGGTAGGCGGCGTCGGCGGATACCGCCATCGTCGCGATCCAGACGAGGGTCAGGATGGCCAGCCACCAGCGGGCAGCGTTGCCGCGCAACCTTTTGGCGACCCCGAACAGATAGACGGCGACAAAGATCACGGACAGTGCGGTGATGGTTGCGGTCAGGTCGGATTCGTCGATCAGCGCTCGGAGAAACACGACACCGGCCAACGCCATGACAAGGACATGCAGGCCCAGTTGTAGGCCGGCGAAGACAGGCGTGAGCGGAGATCTGTGCATCTCGCCCAGCTTAGCGAGGTTCGCCCTCGGATCATCCATCAAAAGTTGTAAACCGGGATGGTTCTTTCGAGCGCTGGAATGTCGATCCGAGGTGCGATGGAAAGAGTCTGCATCCGCGGGAGCGTAGAGGCAAGCACAGGAAAGGAATTCACAGTGTTTGTCGCAATGAGGGACTTACGGGCAGCGCGAGGTCGATTCGCGTTGATCTCCGTGGTGGTTCTGTTGGTTGCACTTCTGGTCAGTTTTCTCAGCGGATTGACTGCGGGACTTCGCCATCAGAACGTGTCCGCCATCGAGGCCATGAATGCCGACACGGTGGTGTTCGCCGACACCGGCGCGGGTGCGTCGTTCGACGAATCGGCGCTCACGCAGGACCAGGTCAACGCCTGGACCTCGACCTCGAAGGACGTCGATCCCGTTGGAATCGGCCGCGGGAAAGCAGGATTGGCCGGCGGAAATCAGAAGTCGGTCGCCCTGTTCGGTGCTGACGGCGGTTTCGGGGACGTGACGCCGTCAGCGCCAGGCACGGTGGTGCTGAGCGAAGGTGCCGCCCGCGATCTGGCGGCGAGCGCCGGCGATCAGGTGAGCGTCGGTACGCAGCAGTTCACCGTCAGCGCCGTTCGCGGTGACGACTGGTACAGCCATTCACCCGTCGTCTGGATGACGCTTGACGACTGGCAGGCGGCCAATCCGCGCGGCGGAGTCGCGACAGTGCTGGCTGTGAGCGGAGCCTCTGACGCTTCCGCAACTGACAAGTCGGCCGCGACGACGTCGACGACGGTCAGCGGTTCGCTCGACGCGATCGGTTCGTACAAGTCGGAGAACGGGTCGTTGACGTTGATGACGCTCATGTTGTTCGCGATCTCGGCCCTGGTGATCGGTGCGTTCTTCACGGTGTGGACGATCCAGCGAACCCCGGACATCGCGACGCTGAAAGCACTCGGCGCGACTACCGGTTCTCTGGTGCGCGACGCATTGGGTCAGGCACTCATCGTGTTGATCGCCGGAGTCACCGTCGGGATCGGGCTGACAGCGGTGGCCGGTTCGCTGATCGGTGACGCCATGCCGTTTGTCCTGGACGCATCTACGACCGTCGTACCTGCCGTGGCATTGATCGGACTCGGTCTGCTCGGCGCGGCCTTTGCACTTCGATTCCTCTCGACCACCGATCCACTCACAGCATTGGGGAGCGCACGATGACCATGACTACCGGCACCACAGTTCTCGACATCCAGAACGTCGACCTGACGTTTCCCGACGGGCAATCGCGGGTGACAGCGTTGGACGACGTGTCCCTGCGGCTGCACCGCGGCGAGATCGCCGCGATCACCGGGCCCTCGGGTTCGGGTAAGTCCAGCCTGTTGGCGGTGGCGTCGACCCTGATCCGTCCGGATTCCGGGCACGTCTACCTCCGGACGCCGGAGGGCAGCACCGACATTGCCGCGCTGAGTCGGCGGGCTGCGTCGGAGCTGCGACGCTCGTCGATCGGGATCGTCTTCCAGCAGTCCAACCTGGTGTCGTCGTTGACGGCACTGGAGCAGCTCGAGGTGATGGCGCATCTGGGGCAGTCCGTGTTCACGTCGCGGGCCCGTCGCAAGGCCGTGAAATCAAAAGCGATGGATTTGCTGGACGCTGTCGGACTGGCGGATCAGAGCGGAAAACGGCCGTCCCAGCTGTCGGGCGGGCAGCGGCAGCGGGTCAATCTCGCGCGGGCATTGATGAACGATCCGCAGCTTCTGGTGGTCGACGAGCCCACCAGCGCGCTCGATCAGGAGCGCGGTGCTGCCGTCATGGATCTGATCATCGGGGTGGTGCGGGAACACGAGGCGGCAACCCTTCTCGTGACACACGACCGAAGTCACCTGTCTCGGATGGATACTGTCTATCGTGTTGTTGACGGTTCCTTGGCGGAGGACCAGGAGGCGCTCGCGGCGTAACTCAGGCGGGCACGATTCGGGCATTCGTCACTGCATCCGGGCGGGAAGTCAACCCGCGATTTGCTGGGCAGTTAGACTGTTGTCGACTCGGGCAACTTGAGAGGACGTGTTATGGAACGCCGCCGCAACGTTGCGCAGCCGCCACAATCGCCGATTGCGGATCTGGAGCAGATGCCTGCCCTGATTCTCCTCGACAGGCTTCCGGTGCCGGTCATGGCCGTTCACCGCGACGGCAGCATCGTTTTTGCCAATCCGTCCTTCGCTGACATGCTGGGATACCCCAAGAAGGCCGTCTCGGCGTTGCGTTTGCAGGACATTCTTTACGACAAGGATGCCGACGACGTCAGTGCCGAGCAGGCCCATCGTGAACTGAGTTCCGAACCGGGCTCGGTCAAGGAGTTCGTGCACTCGGACAGCACTTTGGTGCGGGCGACGGTCAGCCAGTCGCTGCTTCGCCGTGACGACGACACGATCACCCTTGCCGTCCTCCACGATCTGACGGAGCGCCTGTGGAACAACCCACGGCACATCGACGACAAGCCCACCAAGTAGTTCGAGTTACTTCCTGGATTTGACGGTTCGGTCCAGGCCGAGGGTTGCAGCAAGGGTGTTGACCACCCATTCTTCGTACTGTTGCCCGGTCCAACCCGCGCCGACCACGAGGTCTGTGTACGTCTCGGGGCTGAGCAGTGTCAGTGCCACGTTCACGGCTGTCTCGAGGTCGACGGTCGGCGCCTTTTCGACGATGCCGACCATCAGATGTTCCTGCACCGTGCGTCGCTGCGTGCGGTTGATTTGCCACAAGCGGGCGGCATCGTCGTCCGCGGAAGCAGCGGCGCGTAGTGCCAACAGGATGTCCGCGGTGCGCTCCAGAATCAGCCGCCCGTGGTGAACCTGAATCCGGAGTTGCCCGAGGGGATGTGGGGCGCCGAGTGCCGCCGCCACCCACGGTCGGTCCAGAGTTGCCGTCTTTTCCTCATCGCCCGCCACAGCCACGTCGAGCAGTGCTGACAGCACGCTCGGCTTGTTGCCGAACACGAAATAGACACTCTGCACCGACACGCCCGCCGCCGCGGCAAGCTGCTTGATCGTGGCGGCCGCGTAGCCGGGATCGACAAAAACTTCGCGCGCTGCCTCGATGATCTTGCGCCGCGCCGACGTATCTTCCCGAAGAACCTCAGTCATGATTAGAGTCTAACTCTAGAGTCGAACTCTAGCTACTCGGGAGGCGAAAAAATGACGAAGGTTCTTGTACTTGGTGGCTACGGTGCCGTCGGGATTCCCCTGATGAAACAACTCGCGAAGGTCCCCGAAATCTCCGCGTACTCCGCCGGCCGTGATCCTGCCCGCGCGGACGTCGTCGTTGATCTTAAAGAACCAGGCGCGTATTCGACTGTGGTTCGAGACTTCGATGTCGTGGTGAACGCGTCGGGTTTCGAGGACGTTCGCCTGGCCGACGAAGCGGTACGCGGCGGGGCGGCATTCGTCGACATCACGGCGACCTCGAGCTACTGCGAAGAATTGGAAGCGGTCGACGGACCCGTTCTGATCGGCGTCGGCTTGGCGCCGGGGTTGACCAGCGTCCTCGCAGCAGCGGCGCACCGACTCGGCGACGGGCCAGTGGACATCGTGATCGGACTTGGCGGCGGAGAACTACACGGGCCAGCAGCGACGGCGTGGACCTACGGGATGTTGGGCACCAGGTTTCCGGACCCAGACGGTCGATCGATCCGGAACTATTCCGGGATGAAGACGTTTCGAATGCCGGCCGACGCGACCGGGTACCGCACCGGTCCTGCTGTGCGGGCCGATTTTTCGGACCAGCATGCGTTGACGCGCGACCTCGGTGTGCCGGTCAGGACGTACCTGCGATTGGACACGACCGCTGCGACGCTCGGGCTCGCTGTCATGACGTGGGTACCCGCGCTCCGGAAGATAGTACCGAAGAAGCTGTGGGGCTCTGATCGTTGGGTCGCGATGGCCCGAACGGACACCGGTCCGGCGCTGTGGGTTTCGGGGCGGAGCCAGTCGGCAGCGACGGCAGCTATCGCCGCGCGCGCCGTGCAATTGATTCGAGACCGAACGATCTCGAAGCCGACGTGGTATCACTCGGTGGAGACGGCAGAGTCGTTGCAAGCGGCTGTTCCCGGTCCATTCCACCTGCAGAAGGGCGCACCATGAATACATCGTCCGCCGACACACGTCGGGTCGCTCTGGTCACCGGAGCCGCCTCGGGAATCGGTAGGGCCACCGTCGAACTGTTCGTCTCACGCGGGCATGCAGTTGTGGCCGTCGATGTCTCCGAACGCGGACTGGAATCTCTGAATCGACTCGACGGCGTCGTCACGGTGGTCGGTAGCGTCACCGAGGAGCAGGTCAACAAGGCGGCCGTCGATACCGCACTCGAACGTTTCGGCCGACTCGACGCTGCCGTCTTCAACGCCGGGACCGGAGGCACACCTCCGCTGGAGTCTCCCGATGCCGTCGAGAATGCCGACCGCATCATCGGCGTCAACCTTCGGGGTCCCATCCACGGACTACGGGCCGCGATTCCGGCCCTGCGCGCAAGCAAGGGTTCTGCCGTTTTCACGGCCTCCGTCGCCGGCCTGCGGGGCGATCCAGGCAACTGGGCATACAACGCCACCAAGGGCGCACTCGTGAATCTGGTGCGCGCCTTCGCAATCGACTACGCCGGCGTCGGCGTTCGGATCAACGCCCTCGCGCCCGGTCTGACCCGGACCGGTATCACCGCGAACGTTACCTCCGATCCGGCGGTGCTTTCCGCTATCGAGCGACGAATCCCTCTGGGCCGCTTCGCTGAACCTGTGGAACAGGCAGAGGCGATCTGGTTCCTCTCGTCCCCCGCGGCGAGTTACATCACCGGCACGACACTCGTCGTCGACGGGGGCCTCGATGCCAATCTCGGGATCCTTCCGCTGCCGGGCCAATCGCTCTGAACCTGGCCGTTCCGTGACGACCGAACCAGATCGACGACCAGTCGCGGGTAATTGACGGGTTCAGTGGTGGGCAAGCCAAAATTGGTGACATATCGGAGATTTGGCGCGAGCATGGAACAGCTCTCTCACTCACGCTGAGTTTAATCCGTGTTTACTCTTATGCGTCGCCTTAGAATTCCAATCGGTCATGAGAATCAGTGACAAGCTCCGGCTCGCTGGTCGGCAACCCTTCGACGCGACGGGGTGCCCCGGATGACGACCAGGCCGACGGGCACCCCCGTTCGGTCAGCGCTGGCTTTGAAAGAGCCCTTTGTAGAGAGCGAATACCTTGACTCGTGTTCATCGACGCGTTGGTGCGACCGGAGCTGTGGCGGTTACCTTCGCGATACTGTTGACCTCCTGCTCGTCCAAGGCAGACAGCACGCCGTTCGACGAGAATGCGACGCCGGTCTCAGGCGGCACGTCCACGTTCGGTCTCAACTCCGACGTCGATTGCGTCGATCCGCAACAAACCGGCAGCTCCGTGGCAGCGCTGGTCTCACGAAACGTGGTGGATTCCCTCGTCGCGCACGGCGAGAACAACGAGTTCACACCGTGGTTGGCCAGTTCCTGGACCGAATCCGAGGACGCGAAGCTGTACACCTTCACCCTGCGTGACGGCGTCACGTTCTCCGACGGAACTCCGGTCGACGCGGAGGCCGTGAAATTCAACTTCGATCGTGTTTCCAACCCGGCGACCAAGTCGGCGTACGCCAGATCGCTTCTCGGACCGCTCGATACGGTTACGGTGGTAGACGCGAATACAGTCAGCGTGGCGTTCACCGCGCCGTACCCGTCGTTCCTGCAGGGTGCTTCACTGCCGTTCCTCGGCATTCAGTCGCCGACGCATCTGCGCTCGACCGACAACGCGAACTGCACCACTCTGGTCGGGTCGGGGGCCTTCACCTTGGGCAACTACACCAAGGGCGTGGGATTCGAGTTGAATCGCCGAGACGACTACAACTGGGGCCCCGGATACGCCAAACATCAAGGTGCAGCCTATTTGGAGAAGTTAAATTTCCGCATCCTGCCCGAAAACGCCACGCGCCTCGGCTCTCTGGAGAACGGAGAGGTCGATGCCATCGCGGCCGTTCCGTCGGCGAATGCGCCGCAAGTGGACAAGGATCCGAACCTCCGTCTGATCAAGTACGAGAACCCAGGCATCAACTACAGCATCTTCCTCAACACCCAAGCCGCACCGTTCACGGATATTCGTGTGCGACAGGCTTTCCAGAGTTCGCTCAACTCCACCGACCTGGTCAAGAGCGTCTACTTCGACCAGTTGCGACCCGCCGACAACATCCTCGGACCGAAGACGCCGTACTACGACGCTACCGTCGCCGGCGACTGGGGATACGACGTCGACAAGGCGAATTCGCTTCTCGACGAAGCAGGTTGGACATCACGCGATTCCGACGGGTACCGGACCAAGGACGGTAAACGTCTGAGCATCCGATTCCCCTACGATTCGTCCAGCTACTTCGCCGAGAACGCGCCCCTGCTCGAGGCTTTCCAGGATCAGGTCAAGAAGGATGTGGGATTCGACTTGGTCATCGAGCCCGTGGACACCGGAACGCTGTCCGATCGTGCGGCGAAGGGGGACTACGAGGCGGCAGCATTGTTCTTCGTGCGACCGGAACCCGATATCCTCCGCACCGTCTTCTCCAGCGCATACGTACCGCCGAACGGTGGTGCATATGCACGCGCCGTCGACCCGGAACTCGACGCCAATCTCACCCGGGCCGCTTCCGTTCCCAACGGCCCGGAGCGCGAGGCGATCTACTCGTCGATTCAGCATCACGTCATCGACTCGGCGTACGTCGTTCCCGTCTACGTCCAGGCGTACCGCCTCGGCACGAACAACAATATTCACGGAATCTCGTTTGCCACCAACGCCTCACCGCTCTTCTACGATGCTTTCCTCACCAACTGAGCAGCGTCGACGCGCGGCAACCCTGTCGCGGCTGATCGTCGCCAAGATCGGTGCAGCGGTTCTGGTGGTGTGGGGCGCGGGCACTCTCACCTTCATCGCTCTGCACACCATCAAGGGTGATCCGGTGAACATCATTCTCGGCGGCGATTCGGTGGTCCGTCCGAGCGACCGCGAAGCAATTCGCGTCTCGTATGGACTGGACCGGCCGATCGTCGTCCAGTACCTCACCTATCTGAAGCGGGTGTTCACCGGCGACCTCGGAAACTCGTACCAGCTGCAAAGGCCGGTGACGGAGGTTCTGGGAGAACAACTCTGGCCTACCGTCGCGCTCGCCGTACCTGCCGTCGTGCTTGCAATCGTGATCGCCTCGGCGCTCGCATTACTGACTGCCGGCCGACCGCGTCTGCGGACTGTCGCGTCGGGGTTCGAGTTGTTGTCCGTGTCGGTGCCCACGTTCTGGATCGGTATTCTCCTGCTCTGGATCTTCGCTTTCGCCCTCGGCTGGTTCCCGGCCTCGAGCGCCAAGACCGACATCTCTCTCGTTCTGCCGATCATCACTCTGGCTCTGCCCATCGCCGGTTTGTTGTCGCAAGTTCTCCGGGACGGGGTGGAGGACGCACTTGCGCAGCCGTTTGTCGTGACTTCCCGCGCTCGCGGGGCCTCCCGTGCCACGGTCCTGCTCAGACACGTCTTCCGGCACGCTCTGCTGCCCGCCACCACCCTCGCCGCCTATTTCGTCGGGGCGACACTGGGTGGTGCCGTGCTGACCGAAACCGTCTTCGCACGACCAGGTCTGGGACGTGTCACACTCCAGGCGATCGGAGCGAAGGACATGCCGGTCGTGTTGGGGATCGTTGTCCTCTCTGCACTCGTGTTCATCGTGGTCAACACGCTTCTCGATCTGTTGTACGTGGTAATCGATCCGCGCCTGCGAAAGGGCTGATTCCGTGGCCACTCTCACCGCTGTACTGCGGCGTCCGTCGTTCGTCTTCCGAAACAAGCAGGGCCCGAGCCTCGGTACGACGCTCGCTCTGCTCTTTACTGCGATCGCTCTCGTGGCGGTCGCGGCACCGTCACTGCTCACCGGTGTCGATCCGAACGCCACCAACCCGGCCGCGCCCTTTGCCGGACCGGGATCGGCGCACTGGTTCGGTACCGACAACCTGGGCCGCGACATCTTCTCCCGAGTCGTGCACGGCGCCCGGTTCTCGTTGCTCATCGGACTGGGTGCCACCGCTGTCGCGGTGCTACTCGGCACTCTCGTCGGAATATCGGCGGTGCTCGGACCACGCTGGGTGCGAGCAGGTCTGCTACGAATGGTGGACATCACGATGGCATTTCCCGATCTGCTCCTGACCCTGCTCGTCATCGCCGTCCTCGGGCCGGGCCCGCGCAACACACTGATCGCGGTTGCACTGGGCATGGTGCCGCGTTTCGCGAGAGTTATTCGTGCTCAGACACTTCCGATCGCCGCTTCGGGATACGTGGAATCGGCCGTAGCGCTGGGCACCCCCCGTCGCCGGATCGTCGGCCTGCACATTCTGCCCAACGCACTGCTTCCCCTCGTCGCAGTTGCCACCATCAGCGTCGGAACGGCCATCATCTCGGTCGCGTCGCTCAGCTTCCTCGGTCTGGGAGTCAGACCGCCCGACGCCGAGTGGGGTGTCATGCTCGCCCAGGGACGAGAGTTCTTACGGCTGGCCTGGTGGGCATCCCTGTTTCCCGGTCTCGCGGTCGTGCTGACCGTGGTCTCCATAACAACTCTGGGTCGTCACGCGCAGCGCCGCCTGGCCGAACGAGGACTCGCGTGAACGACATAGTCTCCGTCACCAATCTGCAGGTGACCTTTCCTGCGAGGCGCGACCACCCCGCGGTGACCGCAGTTGCCGGCATCGACTTCCATCTCGCGGCCGGTGAATGCCTGGCGCTCGTCGGCGAATCCGGCTCCGGAAAATCCGTCACCGGACGCTCTCTGTTGGGTCTGGTCGGCGGCGACGCCCAGGTCAGCGCCGACAACTTCGTGATCGACGGCGACGACGTCTCCCGGTACGGAGACAAACAGTTCAAAGCGTTGCGTGGCAGAAAGATCGGTCTCGTCCTGCAAGATGCATTGGTTTCACTCGACCCACTTCGCACCGTCGGCCGCGAGGTGATCGAACCCATGTCGATCCACCGCACCCACCCCCGGCACGAACGTGTCGATGCCGCAGTGGAACTGCTGTCCGGGGTCGGCATTCCCGATGCTGCTTCTCGCATGGCGTCGTCCCCACACGAACTGTCCGGGGGACTCAGGCAGCGCGCACTCATCGCATCGGCGCTGGCCGCGAGGCCGAAGGTTCTGATTGCCGACGAGCCGACGACAGCCCTCGACGTCACAGTTCAGGCGCGCATCCTCACACTTCTGGACCGACTGCGACAAGAAGGTACGGCACTACTGCTCATCAGCCACGACCTCGCCGTGGTGGCGGCACTGGCTGATCGGATTGCCGTCATGCAACACGGGCGCATCGTCGAGCAGGGGCCGTCGCGACAGATCCTGACGGCACCTGTGCACCCCTACACTCGGACCTTGCTCGCGGCCAGTCCCAGCTCTCACACCCGTGGTCGACGCCTCACCGGCAACGGGGCGTTCACACGCGAAGATCTCTCTGCCGAACCGGTGCTGAGCGTCTCGGGAGTGAGCAAGATCTTTCACGGTCGCCGCGGTGAGACCAGGACAGCGGTCGACGACGTGTCTTTGACGTTACGGCGCGGCGAGGTCGTCGGCATTGTCGGCGAATCCGGATCTGGCAAGACCACCGTCTCCCGAATCGCGCTAGGGCTTCTCGTTCCGGATTCCGGAAACGTCACCTTGGATGGAACGCTCTGGAACTCCTCGTCCGGTGCTGTCCGAGAGAAAGATCGTCGTCCGCACCGCCGCCGGATTCAACCCATCTCGCAGGATCCCCTCGGCTCGTTCGATCCACGGTTCGACGTGGCGCGCCTGATCTCTCGTGCGTTGACCGAGTCCGGTGTCGACGGCGATCACCGGGGCCGGACGGTCGAATTACTCGAGCAGGTCGGCTTGGAGACCGCACATCTGAGCCGGTATCCGCGCCAACTCTCGGGCGGTCAACGTCAACGCGTTGCCATCGCACGGGCACTCGCCACCGATCCGGAGATCCTGATCTGCGACGAACCCGTCTCTGCCCTCGATGTCTCGATCCAGGCGCAAGTTCTCGACCTACTCCTGGAACTGCGCTCCACTCGAAAGCTCGCGCTGTTGTTCATCTCCCACGATCTCGGCGTCATCAGCCATATCAGCGACCACGTTCATGTCATGAAGGACGGTCGAATAGTCGAAAGCGGATCGGCGGAAGACATCTTCGCCCGACCCACCCACCCGTACACCCGAGAACTTCTCGATTCCATCCCCAGCCTGGAAGCGGTAGCACGATGACAGAGACCGTCACCGAACAAGCACTTTCCATTCAGCCGATCGTGGACGGGCACAACGATCTTCCGATCGCGTCGAAGTACAAGCGGGACTATTCGGTGGAAGGGTTGGACACCGGAGTTCCCGATCTGCACACGGACATTCCCCGTCTGCGGGCGGGCGGGCGGCGTCGGCGCGCAGTTCTGGTCGCTGTTCGTTCCGTCGAACACCAGTGAAGCCGAAGCGGTCCAAGCGACGTTCGAACAGATCGATTTTGTCCACCGTCTCGTCGCGCGCTACCCGAATGCGTTCGTGCTTGCCCGAACCTCCGCGCAGGTCCGCAGCGCGATCGCCGACGGCAAGATTGCCTCGCTGCTCGGCATCGAGGGAGGTTACTCACTCGGAAGTTCGCCGGCGATCCTGCGGATCTTCGCCGAACTTGGCGTCAGATACGTGACCCTGACTCACAACTCGAACACCGCGTGGGCCGATTCGGGAACCGACAACCCACGCCATCATGGTCTGAACGAACTGGGCCGCAATTTCATTCGCGAACTCAACGACGCCGGCGTGCTTGTCGACCTCTCGCACACCTCACCTGAAACCATGCACGCCGCCCTGGACGTCTCGACCGCACCGGTGATCTTCTCGCACTCGGGGGTTCGCGGAGTCACAGATCATCCTCGTAACGTTCCCGACGACGTACTGCGCAGACTGCCCGGCAATGGTGGTGTCCTCATGCTCACCTTCGTGCCGACATTTGTCTCCGCCGAGTACGCTCGCTGGTTCGACGGCGGAAGAGAGGGAACGTCGCCGCCCGCCGGGATCACCGAGGTTGCCGATCACATCGAGTACGCCCGCAAGGTCGTCGGGATCGACCACGTCGGGTTGGGCGGCGACTACGACGGCTACCCTGCCCTCGTGGACGGCCTCGAAGACGTGTCGGGATATCCGCGCCTGCTCGACGAACTGGTTCACCGCGGATGGACCGTAGACGAACTGGTCAAACTGAACGGAGCGAACATACTTCGGGTACTCGACGAGGCCGACGCGTCAGTGCGGCAACGGGATGGTGCGAGCCGGACGTCCGGCAAGACTGTCTAGTAGTCGGGACGAGCCGAGAAACGGCAATCCAGCGGCCGCATTGGTGAGACAGCCGGGAACGACGACACGGACGACATGCAGGCCGGTGCGGAGAACATCAGTTGTGGTGAGATCGACCCATGCCGGTCTGAAACCAGCTGCAGTCAAGGCATTTTCGGTAGCAGTGGGTGACGTCAAAGAGTCGAGTTCCACCTCGCCGACGACGGCATCTGCCAGCTCACTCTCGAATCGTGTTTGGATCTCCGGGTCCAGGTGGAGCTGCAAGTGGCACCCGTAATCCATGACGTCGGCAAAGTCCGATCGGTAGACCTCCGCATAGTGGCGGTCCGACCGCCAAGGCGCAAGCGGGCTGGTCGGGGAGGCCGCGGCTCGGCCGATGCCGCTGTCGGGGTCGTCGTAGTCGGCGGAAAGGAGTTGCAGCTGAAGCGCTTCGCCGAGTGACTTGAACGCAGCCGTCTGCGCGTCTTCGTGGCAAGCGGTACCCATCGTCGAGTATCCGGTCAGTCGATCGCAAACCAGGGCGCCCAGGACGGGGATCCCGAAATCACTCTCGAATGCCAGCCATCTGGTCGAGAGGCTGTCGTGATTGCCCAGCCGACGAAGCACCTCGGGAACGCCGGTGACAATCCGAACACCACGCCGCCCGGTCCAGGACAGCGTCATCGCGTCTCGTTCGACTATCTCGCGCAAGGCATTGTCGATGGCGAACTTCACCGAGGGCCCGGCAGCAAGACCCGCCTGAGCCACTGGCGAGATCACACGTCCGGTCCGGGCGACGTAGTGCGGATACGAACCCCAGACGAGTTCCGCCGGTACCCAGACATCCGAATCCGTGGTCAGGTCGATTCCGCGAGTCCAGTCCATCTCGAGATTCTCAGTTGGTTCGACAAACGGGAACGCCGGCCGCGCGTACTGGGTGGCGTCGAAACGCGCGAGCTGAGAAAGGTCGATGCTTGCTCCGATCAACGCGGTAGCGGACCCGCGGACGATCGGTTTGGCGACGATGTTGCCGCAATATCGTTCCACCGCTTCGCCTATCGCGGCAGCGGTTGGTCGAGCACGGTTGCCGAGGTCGAAACAGTATCCGGCACCGGCCGAGTCACTGGACCAGGGTGAAAAGCGTGCCGAATCGCAGACATACGAGTGAATCAGCTTGAACTCGGGTGGAAAGTGCTGGGGAACAACGGCGTCGACCAGCTCTCGAATGATCCCAGTTCGGCGGTCGACGAGCGAAGATGTCATGCGAGGGGGACCGGCAGATGCAGATGGGTGGTCGATGCGCTGGTCAATCTGCTACCTCCAAGAAGGGGAAAGGCTGCCGGGGCGTTGTTGTACAGGCCCGGAGTCAGAACGCGGACGACGTGCAACCCGGCAATCGAGATGTCGCCGGTGGTGAGATCGACGGAAATCGGCTGGTGTCCCCGTGAGGTCAGAAGCGCTACGAGAGAAGCCAGATCCACCGGCGCTTCGACGGGAATCTCTGATACCGAGAGTGTTTCGGTGTAGTCGAAGAGATGTTCCTCCGCGGCTAGCGCCATCGTGGGATCAAGATACAGCTGGGCGACGGTCGGCAGATCGACGACGTCTTTCAATTGCGGATCGAACTCGTCCCGGTAACGACGGTCGGCCCGAAAGGGTTTGTACAGGTGCGCCGGCAGCGTTCCGTCCGCCACGCTGCGCCAGGTCGGCCCGTCGGGGTCGGCGAGGTCGATCGTGATGGCAAGTACCGCGTACGCCTCGACCAGTGCCTTCGAGACTGCCGCATCCACCGTCGGTCGACAAGCTGTGCCCAGCGCGACCAGTCCACGTCGGTCATCGCGGATCCACGCTGCGGCGACGGGAATGCCGAAGGGGGAGGGAAGCAGCAGCACTCGAACGCTCCGGGTCTGGCTCTCCAGATCCCCGAGTTGGCGGTGCGCAGGCAACCGCTCCCAGTCGGAAAGCTCGATCGCCGGCTGTGACCGGTCCCCGCACCACCACAGCGCGGTGGCATCGCGTTCGAGAAGTTCCAGCAGAGCTGACATCTCGGCCTCGTCGCGTGAGCGTCCCGCTGCGATTCCGGCGTACTGCAACGACGCGATCGGTGGCTCGCAGCGACGGGTGCCTGTGTAGTACCCGAGATAAGTCAGGGCCGCAGGCACATAGGTGGGCACTTTCTCGTCCATGGTGTGACCGAGTGCCCAGCGAATGTTCAGATCAGAGGTGAAGGGAACAAAGGGGAATCCGGGAAGGCGGTACTGATCCTCGCTGTACAACGCAAATTCAGCGGGATCGACGACCCGTGAGCCGGCCAGTTCCAGCGCTGACGCACTGCTGCGGACCAGATCCTCGGGGACCACGTTGCCGCAATATCTTTCGACGGCCTCACCGGTCGCCGCCCCGCGAGCTGCTGCATCGTCGCGTATCGAAGCCCCGAATCCGTAAGGGTCCGCGCGAAACAGTGAACCGCTGCCACCGAAGTTTCTGGTGTCGGCCACCCTCGCGGCCCAACCGACCCAGCCTGTCGGCATGTCCGAGCGAATGTGTAGTTCCAGTGAGGTCAGCACGCCGCTTCGGGCGTCGACCAGCAAGTCATCCACCGTCAGTTCCTCCGCGTATCGGCAGGGTCAACGACCCGGAAAATGATTGGTGCAGTGCGGTACTGCGTGTTCCTCGATAGCGATCACCGTCTCCGAGATTGCGTGCGAGTCGTGGGAAGTCCGAGCCGGCGATCCGCAGCGTCAAGACATCACCCGCGCGCACAGTGTGCAACACGGGATCCAGATCGATTGTCACCATCGTCGGCTGCAGGCTGACGCCCGCGCCCCGTGCGATCGACCTGGTGACTCCAGCGGCATCTACAACGCTCAGCTCGACGATCCAATCGGCTTCGCCCTCGGGCGAGTGCACTTTCAGCTCCACCGATGGTGTTCCGGAGAGTACGGAGTCGTGCTTGATATCGAAAGTCCAGAAAACACAGTCGTTTCGGGCCCTTGAGGCGTCATACAGGAAGGTGTAGACCGCATCCTTCCGATCTGGTTCGAGACGAACGCAATTCGCACCCGTGACATACGGCGCGATCGACCAATTGCCGGCGCCTCGGTCGAATACCCGATTGATGGTCAGGGGCCGCGCAGCGATTACCGATTCCATCCACTCGACCTGAAGGCGGCCGAAACTTGTCTCGCCGACCCTTCCCGGGCGGAGGTCATGTGCCCAGGGACCCACGATCAAACTTTGTGGCCCGTGCCCCACGGATGCAAAGTGCCGAAGCGTCTCCCGGATCATCGCATCGTCCCAACCGCCGACGTGCAGTCCGGCGACATCGAGCTCGGACAATTCGCCTGCGGAGACGAGATCGTCGCTGCCGTACGGTTCGCGTTCACGAGCCCGGCTGATCGGCGTCCTCCAACCTGGTGAATCGGAGGTCAGACCGACTTTCTCGATCATCGACTGCACCGGGAGATGTTCCAGCAATGACGAATCCGAGCGCATCAGGGCAGGGATGAAACCCTCACGAGAGGAAGCCGAATCTCCGTGCTCGCCCCACCACGCCAGATGCTCGGCGAGGAGAAGTATCCCCGAGGGATCACGTTTGACGCGATCACTTCCGATGGTCGGCACTTTGGAGACGACGCCGCCAACGCGAAATGACCGATCGGCGCTGTTGGTCTCGGCGGCAAACGCCCAGGCAGTTCCTGCCGCGTATGAAGCGCCGCTTGCGATGACGCACTTCGGAGTCCACGGCTGATCCTGCAGCCACTCGGCGAGGGCGGCGCCGTCCTCGCGCTCGTGGACGTACGGTTCCCAAGACCCGGCGGAATCGTGTCGTCCGCGTACGTCCTGACAGATGAAGGCAATTCCTCGCGATCGCCATTCGAGTCCCTCGGCCAGATGCCACCCGCGCCCGTACGGGGTGCGGATCACGATCAGCCCGCGAGGTGAAGACTCTGATGGGAGAAGCACATCCGTAGCCAGCGAAGAACCGTCCGCCGCTGGGATCTTCACTCCGAGTGAGATCACCGGAGCGTCGGCGAGGGTTCGAGAACGCCGCCTGGCAGTGGTAGCACGGGATGGCGAGTCATCATGAGGGTTCGCGGATTCATCCGGATCTGGTGGTGAAGGTGTGATGGCGGCGCGCCATGCGCACCAGCCACGACGTCCGAACATGCAAGCGCACTGGCCATTGCGGCTGCGGTGGGTGAAAGTTCAAGCGGGCGAGGGTCGCTGCCGGCGAGGTGATTCCACAGCGCCTGCAGATGTTCCGGGACACGCGACGCGGCAAGCCGTCGACCGCAGACGTCCCGGTAGCTTGCGCTGTCGATACCGTCGAAGAACGGGCCGATGCAGATCTCACCCAATTCCGTATGGACGCGTTGCCACGGTGTTTGGTTTCGGCGGCACCAGGTATCGAGTTCCGACCACTCGTCGTGAGGAGGAGCGTCAGCAACCGAGAATACGAGGTCCGACGATGCCACGTCGGTTTCGTCAGGCGCAGTGGTGGATACGACGTCGAGATCCGGAAGAGCCCTGGAGAGCAGAGCGATGCAGGCATCGACTACGGGTCCGATCCCGTCCATCAGCACACGCTGTGGACCCGGAATCTCCAGCACGTCGCCTGGAACAACCAGCACGCCGCGAGCGACGAGAGCGTCGGCGATCTCGCTCGCGCCGGCACCGAGCAGCGAACTCGACCGCCGGAGGAAGTCGTCGAGTTCTGCGAGATCTTCGGCAGGAGCACCGATCGTGACTGCGTTCTCGTCCGGTGTCAGGTAATGCCAAGTACCGTCCGGTGTCGGATACAGCTGGTGTCCGTCGGCGAGGGCGTACACGGATCTCCTTGTCGGTGCCCGCACCCGACGAGTCGGATGCGGGCGGGGTCATCGGCAGATCAGACTGTCGAAACAGTCTGGATCAGGGAAGGTTTCAGCTCTGGAAGCTGAACGGGTTGTCGACGAGGGCGTTGGTGCCCACACCCTGCAGAGCGTGTGCGGACGTTGCCTCGGCAACCGGCTCGAAGGTGAACGGGTTGTCGACGAGAGCGTTGGTGCCGACGCCCTGGAGTGCATTGGCCGGAGCCGAGTTGGAGACGCTGTCGAACGAAATGTTGCTCATTGTCATCCCTTCTGTAATGGAAACCATTTCCATTACGATGCCACCGTACGAAAGATCGCGACGGAGAGCAACAGGTACAAGAGAGTGCATACATGAGCGAGACACCGACGACGGGATCCGCCGAAACGCAACCACATGTGTTTCGGGACAGATCGTTTCGATTGTTCTTCACGGCTCGTACCATTGCCGTGGCCGGTGCGGCGGTCACCGGCGTGGCCATGCCGATTCTGGTGTTCGACATCAGTCGGTCTCCGTTTCTCACCTCGCTCGCGGCTGCGGGGACGGTTCTGCCGTACCTCGTGTTCGGCTTGTTTGCCGGCGCCGTGGCAGACCGAGTCAACCGGCGGACGGTTATCCTGTGTGCGCAGGCCGTTGCTGCACTTGCCTTGGCGAGTATTCCGGCAGCGCAGGCACTAGGCATATTGACGGCGTGGCATGCCGTCGGCGTATCGATGTGCATCGGAACGTGTTTCGTGTGGTTCGACGCCGCTGCTTTCGGAGCGCTGCCTGCGCTTGTCGGAAGGCGCGCGATACCGGCCGCCAACAGTGCGCTGTGGACGTCAAGCACGTTGATCGATGTTGCGTTTCCGGCGATCGCGGGAGTGCTTGTGGCCTCGATCGGCCCGGCCTACGCATTGGGCGCTGATGCGCTGGCCTACGTCTTGGCCGGACTGGCCATGGCGTCGATCGGAGCCTCGTTCTCGGTTGCCCCTGCTGCGGCGCAGAGGTCGGAACCTGGAATTGCGCGGGACATACGCGAGGGCCTCAGCTTCCTTTGGCAGATGCCGCTTCTGCGAGCCTTGACCGGCATCGGCTTCGTCAATTCGCTGACGCAGGGTGCTGTTACGGCGCTCCTGGTGGTGTACGCATCCGAGAGGCTGGGGATTTCGACGTCGAGTCCGATGATCGGCGCCGTGTGGACGGCCGTCTCCGTGGGTGGAGTGGTCGGGGCGCTCGTGCTTCCACGCCTACCGGCGCAGTGGCCGGTCGGGGCGATCACGATCGGTGCGCTGACCATCGCCCCGGTGGTGCTGTTCGTCGTTGCGACAACCGGCAACACCGGCGCCGCGATCACGGCGCTCGTCGTCTACTCCGGCTGTGCGACCGTCACCATCCTCAATGGCATCGGTGCACGTCAGCGCCTGACTCCGGATCGTCTGCAGGGGCGGGTGAACACCACGGCGAGGATGGTCGCCTGGGGTGGTTCGCCGGTCGGCGCCTTGATTGCCGGGGCAATCGCAGGACGCTGGGACATCGGCACCGCCTACCTCGTTGCGTGCATCTTTGCGGTGGTCGGGGCGCTCTTCGCGTGGGCGAGTGCGCTGCGGACCGACCCTAACCCGCACAGATGAGCATGTGACTATTAATGAAAACGACTGTCGTTATGGTTAGATCCACCTGTTCATGACTGCGAACCCCACCTAACTCAGGAGTGCGATGACGCTGACCAGCGAGGCAGCACCGCGAGTGCCGTCGCGTGCACACCCCGTCGGCGAGCGCGGGTACGTCCCGTTTCTGTTGGCCACGACGGTTGTGCTTGTCGCGGTCTCCACCGTCGCGGTGTGGTCGGGTGCCGCGTCGGTCTCCTTTGCCGACGTATTCGCGGTGCTGTACGCGCACGTCGGTGGTCCGCCGGTCGACCCGCTGCTCGATCGGATCGTGTGGGGATTGCGGGTACCGCGCATTCTGATTGCGGCGTTGGCGGGCGCCGGGCTGTCGCTGGCCGGCGCCGTGCTGCAAGCGTTGGTGCGCAACCCGATTGCCGATCCATACATTCTGGGCGTGGGTTCCGGAGCATCCTTCGGTGCAGTACTGATCATGACGACCGGCATCGGCACCGGCCTGTCGATCGGTGTCCCGGTGGCAGCCTTCCTGGGGGCCATGGTCTCCCTGATCGCGGTTCTCGTCCTGGGTAGGCGAGAGGGAATGCTGGTCCCGCTGCGCATGGTCCTGGCCGGAGTTGCCATTGGCTATCTGCTCTCGGCTGCAACAAGTTTTGTGCAGTTGCGCGCCGATCCGAGTCAGCTTTCGGGAGTGCTCTTCTGGTTGCTGGGCTCGGTGAGCGGGGCCAGTTGGTCGGATCTCGGTGTGCCCGCTGCGGTTATCACCGTGTGTGCGGCAATTCTGTTGACACAATCGCGCCAACTCAACGCGTTGGCCATGGGAGACGAGAGCGCGCAATCGGTCGGCGTGGACGTGCGCCGGACCAGGTTGCTACTACTGGTGATCGCGTCGTTGCTGACCGCGGTTGTCGTATCCGTTGCCGGGGGAATCGGTTTCGTGGGGCTACTCGTGCCGCACGCCGTACGACTTCTGGTGGGTTCCGATCACGGCAAGCTGCTCCCCGCGACCGCGTTGGTTGGTGCCACCTTCCTGGTGATCGTCGATCTAGCGGCTCGGATGTTGGATGCGCCCAACGAATTACCACTCGGGATCATCACCGCCGGATTGGGTGCACCATTCTTCCTCTGGTTACTTCGACGCGACGGAGGTGCGCAGTCATGAGATTGTCGGCCAGCGGGATTCACGTCGTTCGGGGTGGGCGTCTGGTGGTTTCGGGTGTAGATCTCGAAGCGCCCGAGGGAAGCGTGGTCGGACTCGTCGGACCGAACGGCAGTGGAAAGTCCTCCCTCCTACGTGCGTTGTATCGCTCGATGAAGCCGAGAAGCGGAATCGTGAAGGTCGACGAGGTGAATGTTTGGGACGATCTCTCGCCTCGATCGGCGGCACGCATCATTGGTGTTGTGGGGCAGGAGCATTCATCCGATTTCTCGTTCAGCGTCCGCGAGGTGGTTGCAACGGGTCGGACGCCGCATCACAGCGCGTTCTCTCGACTCGGTGAGATCGACCGAGACATCGTCAGCGCAGCACTGGTGCGAACCGGCATGCAGGGCTTTGGATCACGTCTCTTCGCCGAACTGTCCGGCGGAGAAAAGCAGCGTGTGATGTTGGCCCGGGCGATCGCTCAACAACCGTCGGTGCTGGTCCTGGACGAGCCCACCAACCACCTCGACATCCGTGCTCAACTCGAATTGATGGAATTGGTCGCCGAACTCGGTACCACGACGATTGTCGCGATCCATGAACTCGCCTTGGCCGCAGCGTATTGCGACTACGTGTGCCTGCTTTCAGAGGGTGCAGTTGTCGCATCGGGACCGACCGCCGAGGTCCTGACCGAGGATCTGCTATCCGAAGTTTTCGGGGTTCAGGTGCATCTCGGTACTCATCCGTTGACCGGGCGCCCCCTGCTCTCGTTCGCCCCTCCTCTCCTACCTACGAAAGAAGCAGTCTCTTGAAAACCTCGATACGTACTGCCGCGCTGTTCTGCTCGGCCGTGGCCACCACCGCCGTACTGACCGCGTGCGGGAACTCCACTGCCGATTCGGCGGCAGCCTCGTCCGAGAAGATCACCGTCACCAATTGTGATCGCGACATCACGTTGCCCAAGACTGCCGAAAGGATAGTCTCGCTGTATCCGTCGATGACGGAGCTTCTCATTCAGCTAGGTGCTGCCGACCGCATTGTCGGACAGTCGAATACCGACCTGTCGCCACCGAGCCCCGATCTCGCGCAACAGTTCGCCGCCGTGCCGGTACTGAGTACCGGAGTTCCCGCGAAAGAAGCCTTGCTCGACGCCCGTCCGGATCTGATCGTCTCCGACGGGGAATACTGGTTCGACGGTGACCGATTGCAGAGCATGGACGAATTGCGCGACCTCGGCATCCCGATCTTCGTGAACAGCGGGTATTGCCACAAGGCAGTCACCGAGGGACGGATCGACGACGTCTGGTCCGACATCGACGGTCTCGGTACCTTGACCGGAACACGTGAGGAGGCAGCAACTCTCCTGGCAGACGGCAAGAAGTCGCTCGCAGCAACCGAGGCATCTGTCGCCGGGAAAGAGCCGGTTCCCACTGTGATGGTTCAGGTTTCGGAGGGACAGTCCTATGCTCTGGCCAGGGGCCTCTACAGCAGTGTGCTCGAGGCCGCCGGGGGAAGCAATCTTTTCGAGAACGACCTTCCCGACGGAAAGTACTTCGGTCAGGTAGCCACCGAATCGGTGCTCGCGAAGTCGCCGAAGGCAATCCTCGTCGTCTACTCCACCGAATCGACGCGGGAATCCACGCTGGAGGCTGCGCGCACGGCGTTTGCCGGGACCCCGGCCGCGGCGTCGAATGCGATCTTTGCCGTTCCGGAGGCGTGGTTCGCCGGCGAGTTGGTCTCGATCGACGGGGCTGGCGAGGTGTCTCGCCTGCTGCACCCGGGTTCGTGACCGCACTCGAGCGGATCGAGGCCGTCGTATCGCTGCATGCTGCGCTGGACCGGACGGTGAGTTCGTCGGAGCTACCGTTCGACGCGGACGCATTGCCGCCGGTGACGTGTGAATTCGTGGAACTGCCGGCCCCGACGTCACTGCCGGCCCGCGGGTTCGCGGACGTCTTGCAGGCACGACGGAGCCGCTACGACCCCGTACAGACGGCACTCCGAGCAGGCGAGCTGTCAAACGTGTTGCACCACAGTCTTGTCAGCAGCCCGACGGCGGGCGGGATGCGCGAACTGACGGTGTTGATGGGTCTCACCCGGCCCTGTGATCCGCTCGGAGTCGGGGTGTACCGGTACGCCCAGGGCCGCGCCGAAGCTGTCCGGCCAGGCGAAGTGCGAGAGCACCTTCGAGCGAGCCTTCTCCAGCCCGAGTTTGTCGACCTGTTCCCGGTTCTTCTGTTTGTGGTCGCCGACGTCGAAGCTCCGCTCGAGAAGTACGCGATGCGGCACTACCGCACGATGCACGTGGATGCCGGTGTGCTGGTTCAGAATCTGTACCTCGTGACCGAGGCAATGGGACTTGCGGGCTGCGCCATCGCAGGATTCACGGATGCGCGAGTGGCATCTCTGTTGAATCTCGCGACGACGCAGCTTCCCGTCATGGCTTTTGCACTCGGGAGGCGCAGCTAGTTCAGGCGAGAATACGTGCCTTCTGGGTCTCGAACTCGGCCTCGGTCAACACTCCCGCATTCTTGAGTTCGCCCAGCTTGGTGAGCTGTTCGAGCTTCAAGTCCATCGATGCTGACGGAGCTGCCTGCTGCGGCAGGGGTGGTAGATCGGGAATCGGTGGCACCGGCTGGGCCTGTGCTGCACGGGCCTGATCTTCTGCCGCCCAACGCGTGCGCTGACGGCGCTGAACATTGCCGTGAATGGAGCTGGCGACGGCTACCCGGCCGGCTCGCCTCAAGAAACTCATGCGTCCTTCTCCGTATTGTCGAGTGCAACAGCAAGTTCGTCCAAGGTCAGGTGACCTTCGGTGACAATCTTTGCGCCGCTGCGGGTCCAGGCGTCGATCACCGGCAGTATCGCCAGTTCCTCGTAAACGAGCACGGCGGCAACACTTCCGGCGGCCAACTCTTCACCAACGGCGGTGATGTCTCCGGCATCGAGCAGTCCGGAGGCAGCGCCGTCGAACTGCGCCAAGTCGAAATCCGCAAGCTCGAAGGTCGACGCTGGTACGACGGCCACTGATCCATCGGCGGCTTTGGTGACGAACTCGAGGTCGAGGATGCGGATCACGCCGGTGTCGACGAGAGTGAGCAGCTGTTCGAATCCTGCCGAAGTCGGTGCACCGCCGGGAAACTCGACGGCTACGTATTCGATCGGGCCGAATTGGTCTTGGTTGGACATCGGTTACTTCTTGCCCTTCGTGAGTTTCGGTTCTTCCAGAGCAGGTACTTCGTTGGGCATGCGGCCGGCGGGAATGATGGCGAGCAGGGAGAGTCCGGCGAGGACGAGTAGCGAGGTCCGCAGCGCACGCAGGCGTGCTTCGGTGTTGATCCGGATGGCTTCGTCGATCTGTGCCTGAGTTGCCGACGTATTTTCGAGCGTCACGACGAGTTGATCGTTGGGTACGAAGTTGACCTGGTCGAGGTTGATCCCGGACTCGACCTTGAGTGACGCCGGGATGGTTGGGTTGTCGATCAGCTGCGAGCTGACCAGAGAACCGAGTATTCCGACGGCGAACACGCTGGCCACCGCGATGCCGACGCTGCCGGACATGTTGTGTACCAGTCCTCGCCAGGCGCCGACGTCACCGGCGAGTTCCTTGGGCGCTGCGGTGAGGAGGGTGTTGAACACCAATGCGACGATGGCGCCCTGTCCGAGGCCGAGTGTGATCAGGCCGATGACGACAAAGATCTGATGCCAATCGCCGCGGATGGTGAAGGCCAACAGAATGAGCCCGGCGGCCACGACGACAAACCCGGCTCGTGCGATCAGACGCGGGGAGTACGTCTTGTAGAGACGAGCGACGACGGTGCTCGCGATGAAGATCGAGAGTGTGTACGGGATGATCGAGAACGACGTCTGCAAGCTGCTGCGGCCCTGGATAATCTGCATGTACAGCGGGATGAGGAAGTTGGCCGCGGTTCCGACGAACATCATCGTGGCCATGCAGATCGTGGTGGCGCGCTCCGCGCCGGTCTTGAGAACGTCTAGGTTGAAGAGCTGAGGTTTGTTCTGAGCCTTGCGGTTTCGCGTCCACTGGAAGAAGCCTTGCGCGCAGATGGCGCCGAGGACGATCAGGATGGCCGCGGGTGAAACACCGATGACCGAGAACGGCGCAGCGTCGGTGGCGAGGATGACGCCCCACGAGTTGAGGCCGCTGAAACCGAAACTGAGCAGGATGACGGCAACGGCAGCAATGGCGGCGCCGGCCCAGTCGATAGTGATGTCCTTCTGCGGGGGAACAGGTTTGACCCGGAAGCTGAGGATCAGGTTGACCACAGCGAGAGCCACGACGAGGGCGAACGAGTAGCGCCAACCGATCGTCGTCGCGAAGGAACCGGCGATCAGCAGCGCCAGCACTCCGGCCGCGGGGATTGCTGCTGCCAGGTAACCAATGGCCTTTGCCTGCTGATCGCCGCTGAAGTTCGTGGCGATGAAGACCGTCAACGCGGGAGCAATGAGGGCGATCACAGCGCCGGACGCAGCTTGCGCCACGAACAGCATGGCCGGGCTCTGGCTCAAAGCGACCGCGGCCATCGCGAGACCGTGAATCGCGACGGCAATCTGGAAGACCAAACGCGTTCCGTAGCGGGCGCCGATCTTGGCTCCCAGCAGAATGAAGGCCGCCATGGCGAAGGTGCCCGCGGTGATCGCGGTGCCGACACTTGTTGCGGGCGTGTCGAGATCGGTGGTGATGCCGGCCATCGAGACGGTCAGAGCATTGACGGCGAACGACGCTTGAATCTGGGTGAGGACTACCACGATGAGTGGTAGCCAGGAGGCGGTGCTCACGGCGGCCGATGTGGCGGCCGCGCCAGGCTTTACGGACATGATGGGTCACGCCTTCCTCGACACTGCGTGTACTCGCGACGTGCCCGGATCAGCCACGCACGGTTACATTAGCCGGAATTGTGCTGAATGGTCGCCTGCGGGCGGTTGGTTTCTTCGCGGTAGACCACCATCTCCCGTTGCAAGGCGCGTCGGAAGCGTGGTTGGTCGGCCAGGAGTACCGCCAGGACGGTCAGCAACAGCCAGGTCGCCGCCGCGCTCGCGAGGAGCAACAGGACCGGAATCCACGGCCCACCCATCTGCTCGAGCAGCGTCGTCTTGGCCCAGACTCGCCAGTAGAGCATCAGATTGACGATCAGTCCGACACCGTACGAGATGACAAAGGACAGCAGGAACTGCTTCCACGTGCCGTCGTGGCGCCGTGCCGTCATCGGTTCGGCCCGCAGCGGCAGGCTCACCGACATCACGTTGGCGACTCCCAACCAGAGCAGGATCATGGTCAGCACCTGGCCGCAGGCCTTGACCAGATCTGTACTGCTTCCGGATCGCCACGCGAGGATGACGCTGAGCAGGAACCCGGCGCTGCCGACGAGGAGCAGCATCACCGCGTTCTTGGCGACGAGCACGTGCCAGAGCCTCGTTCCACCGGACAGCGCAGCGCGCACGCGGCCGGCGTCGAAGCTGAGTGCATTGGTGCACACGATGCTTCCGACCACACCCGAGAGTGCATACAGCGCAAGGTAAGGCAGTCGATCTTCCTTGGCGTCCCACTGGAAGAGGCGAATGAATGCCAGGTACACCAAGCCCATTCCGAGGCTCAGCCCCAGCCGAAAAGCGATCGACCGAGGCTTACCACTCACGACGTGCCGTGCTTCCTCACGGATCCGGTAGCCAAGATCCTGCACATGCCGGACGACGGGGTTGCCCGAATTCAGCGGGAGGTAACCACGGATCGCAGCGGCGACGGTATCCGTGTCACCGGCGTCGAGAGCGGCGACGCGTGCTTCGAGAACCGCAAGGTGGGCGGCGCGCAAGGCTATCCGTGCGGTGGTCACCGCGGCGACGGCGTCGGCCTCGGCCTGCGCGGCGGTGCTGATGCCGGCGTCGGCGGGCAGTGGCGGCTGCAATGTCGTGATCAGTTCGAGTTGGCGAGCCATGTGCGGTGACGGCGACAACCCGCTGTACGACGGTCGGCTCAGCGCTGACCGTTCGTCGTCGAGCGAATCACGGACGGACGCGGCAGCCTTGCGGACGGCTGCCGGGTTGTGCCAGCGCACCGACCTGGCGTCACGCTCGGCGGCGACGGCCCGGGAGGCAACCTCGGTCAGATCCTCCACCGCGGTCACTTTTACTCCACTCGGTTTAGGTTGGTTCATGGCCACCAACTCGGAAAAGGAAGATCTCCAGCGGTACTTGCAGGCGGCGCGCGACGCGCTCGTCTGGAAGCTCGACGGGCTGTCGGAGTATGACATTCGGCGCCCGATGACCCGGACAGGGACCAACTTGTTGGGTCTGGTCAAACACATGATCGGCGTCGAGCTCGGGTATTTCGGTCCGACGTTCGGCCGTCGGGTTCCCGATCTGCCTGCGTGGTTGCGTTCGGAGGAACTCAACGTCGACATGTGGGCCCGCGCCGACGAGTCCAGTGTCGATATCGTCGAAACCTATCGCCGCACCTGGGCTTTCGCCGACGCCACGATCGAGGAGCACGATCTGGATGCCCCCGGCTTCGTGAAGCATTGGCCGGAGGATCGTCGCGACGTCACATTGCACCGGATACTCGTTCACGTTGTCACCGAGATCCATCGGCACGCCGGCCACGCGGACATCGTGCGGGAGCTGATCGACGGCGCCGCTGGGATGAAGGCGGGCGACAACAATCTGGCTCCCGGCGATGAGGCGTGGTGGGCCGAGTACACCGACCGTCTCGAGACGGCGGCACGCGAGGCCCACCACGCCTGAACTATTCGAATACTGCTGCCGCGCCGATCACCACGACAACGATCACGAAGTTGATCAGTAACAGTGGCCAGACGAAGCGCAGGAACTTGTCGTAGCCGACCTTCGCCATGGCCAGCCCGCCGACAACGACGACGTTGGTCGGGGCGACCATCAGCATCAGGCCGTGACCCATCTGGAAGGCGGTGATGACGAGTGCGCGGCTTACGCCGGCGAAGTCGCCCAGCGGGGCGAGCAGCGGCATCGCCAGGGTGGCGTGACCGGAGCTGGACGGGATCAGGAACGCCAACGGGATGTTGACGAGCATCACGAGAATCGCGAAGACTCCCGCCGAAGCACCGCTGACCAACTGCTCCATCGCATTGAGGATGGTGTCGAGGGTTTCGGTGTTCGTCATGATCACCGAGACACCTCGCGCGAGCAGGATGACGATCGCCGGGCCGACCATGTCGCCGGCTCCACGCGTGATCAGGGAGACGATCTTCTTCTCACCCATCTTCGCTACTATGCCGACGAGAACTGCCGCGAGGATGAACAGCATCGCCAATTGCGGGAACCACCAGTTCAACTCGAACCAGTAGGGCTCGGTTGCCGTGACGTGGTACGCGTCGTACTCGGCCGGCCCGGTCGTGGCGCCGAAGATGCTCGACCACGGGATGACGGAGAAGATCATCAATCCGAATGTGAGTCCGGTGATGAGCAGCACCAACTTCTGAGTTCCGGTGAGCTTGCCGTCGATGTCCACCGGCTCGGCCGGTTCTTCGTTGTCGTCCTCGATGTCGAAACCGACGAGCGACTTCGTGGGGTCCTTCTTCACCTTTGCGGCGTAGCGGAGAACGAATGCCACTGCCACCGCGGTCAATACGATCCACAAGATCACGCGCAACACGATGCCGTCACCGATGGAGACGCCTGCCTCACCGGAGGCGACGCCGATCGAGAACGGGTTGACCGTCGACGCCATGTTTCCGACCAGAGCGCCGAGGATGATCATCGTCGCCGCGACCATGCGGTCGTAACCCAGTGCCGTCATCAGCGGGATGAGCAGGGCGTAGAAGCCGAACGTCTCGACCGAGAAGCCCATCGTCGAACCGAGCAGCGAGAACAGCACCATGATGACAGTGATGAGCAACCAGCCCTTGTCGCTGAGCTTGGTAGCCAGCTGGGAGACAGCGGTTTCCAGGCTGCGGGTGGCAAAGCTGACCGAGATGAACGCACCGAGCGCCATGATGAAGAGGACAACGCCGACCGAACCGAAGAGCCGTCCGATGTTGTCGGTGTCGACGAACCCGGTGATCGAATCCTGTACGCCGTAAAGGCCGTTGACGGGAGAGAGGATCAGTTGCTGGATTCGTTCCCAGAACGAGAGCGGAGACGTGACGGTCTCGAAGCTGCCGGGAACGGGTGAGCCGTCCACGTCGACGCCGAAGCGCCCGGCCGGAATGAATAGTGCCGCAACCCAGACGAGAATGGTGACGATCGCGAGCATCGTGACCGCACCGGGAAACTCGAACTTCTTCTTGGCCGGCGTTTGCGCGGACCCGGTGTCGGTTTCGGTGCTCATTTCTTCCCCTCGAAGGTGTCGGCGTACTCCTGGAAGAACAGTGCTTTGGCGACGACGGCCTTCTCGAGCTCGTCGAGCAGTACACGTTCGTTGGGGCCGTGGATGTTTGCGTAACCGTCGGTGGCGCCGAACAACAGCTTCTCGGCGGTGGGCACTGCTGTATCCAGAGCCATCACGAGGGGGATCGAGCCGCCGCCAGCCATCAGGCCGGCCGGCTCACCCCACGACTGCGAGAGTGCCGACAGCGCTGCGTCGAAGGCCGGTCCACTTTCGGCTGCCGCGAATCCGTCACCGGTTTCTCCCGCGGTGACGGTCAGTTGCAAACCGAAGGGGCGCAGGGCTTCCAGATGCCGTATCAGGGCAGCTTGTGCCTCCACCGCCGGCTGACGCGGATGCACGCGCAGATTGATCACGGCGCGGGCTGTGCTTGCGACGGCGTTGACCGCACCGTCCACCGGGGGAGCGTCGATGCCGGTCACGGTGATTGCCGGGCCCGACCAGATGCGTTCGCCGATGCCGCCGGTCCCGAGCAGGGGGAGCCCGTCGCGGATCTCGGCGAGGGTGCGGAACTCTTCCTCGGTGTACGAGCTACCGGTCCACGGTTCGCGTAGGAGGCCGTCGACTGCCACGTCCCCGTTGTCGTCGTGCAGCGACGCCAGTGCGCGGATGAGCGCGAGGCGGGCGTCCGGTGCGGCGCCGCCGTAGAGGCCGTTGTGCTTGTCGGCGCCGAGAGTGGTGAGTTCGACGATCACCTGGGCGGATCCGCGCAGTGCGACGGTCAGGGTCGGTGATCCGGGGCGAACGCTGCCGACGTCGGCGATGACCATTGCGTCGGCCGCGAACAATTCGGGGGCTTCCGGCGGATAGTTGTCGAAGGGGCTGCCGAATTCTTCCTGGCCCTCGATGACGAGCTTGACCGTCACCGGCGGCTTTCCGTCGAAGACTCGAAGTGCACCGATCATGCCGATGACATTTGCCTTCGAATCTGCCGTACCGCGGCCGTAAATCGCGCCATCACGCTTGGTCGGTTCGAAAGGCGGAGAATCCCAGAGTTCGACGTCGTCGGCGGGAACGACGTCGTAATGCGAATACATCAATACCGTCGGGGATCCGGCGGGGCCGGGAACTGTTGCAATGATGACGGGCGCGGTTTTACCTGTTATTTCGAGTTTCTCTATCTTCGTGACTCCGGATTTTTCCAGTAGAGAAACGATCAGATCGTGAGCCTCGAAGAGGGGTTCGCTGGGGAAACCCTCGGTCGCTATCGACGGGATGCGAACAAGTTCGACTAGTTCCGACACCAGAGTCGGCATCAAACCGGCAACTGTTTCCTTGATCGTGGAATAGGAGGGTGACGCGGATTCTTCCGGCACGGAACTGACTCCTTCTGGAAAAGGCGAAAAGCATTAGAGGCAGAGTCTTACACCCGATATATGGGCTGTGAAAGGCCAACCCGAACAAAAGGCCGAAGTCGGTCGTCGGGGCTGCGATTCTTGACATTGACGTCAACGTCAACACACACTGTGACGGTGACCACCAGCGAAACGCAGGAGCGAGCGCGGACAGCCCGCAAGCTCGGGGACGGTCCACGCCGTGCCGGCTTGCTCGATACCGCGGCGCTCTGTTTCGGCGAACTCGGATACGACGCCGTGACGGTCGAGACGATCACGACCAGGGCCGATGTGTCCCGGGCGACCTTCTACGCGTACTTCTCGTCCAAGGACGAGGTCTTCCGCGCCGTCGCCGAAATGATGTGCCGACGGTTTCTCGATGCCCAGCACATGGAGGGGCCAGCGGCCGAGGATCTACGCGAAGTTCTCAGAACGACCACATCGGCGTTCATCACGGCCGTGTACACCTATGGGGACCTGCTCGCAGTCATCGAGCATCGGGCGCGGGTGGATTCCGAGGTCGAGCGCAGTTGGTCGGCGGTCCGCGAAAAGCTCGTGAGCCGCTACGTGCGCTTCGTCGAACGTATTCGACAGGTTCACGACGTAGATCCCTGCGTTTCGCCTCCGGTGCTCGTGCAGATGATCTCGGACGCGCAGATGGCCGGTGGAGCACGATTGAGCAAAGCGAGTGCTGACGAGCAGAACCAGTTCATCGCAGATATGACGACGATGTCCGAGCGGTTGATCGGGTTCGAAGAGTCGAAATAGATTTCTTTTACGAATGGAGTGATCGGTGGCAGAACAAGACGTGCTCGAAGCGGCTCTGGCGGAAATCTCCGCGCTGCAACAAGCGCATTGGCCCGCCGGCATTCCCCGTGCCGTCGAGTATCCGCTCGAAGGCGGGGGGCTTGTCGACTACTTGCGGCATTGGGCGGCAGAGCGGCCGGATACTCCCGCAATCGTCTTCTACGGCCGGGTCATCACGTATTCCGAATACGACGAGCTTTCGGATCGCTTTGCCGGATGGCTGCTTTCGCTCGGCGTCGAACGCGGCGATCGCGTCGGCGTTCACCTGGTCAATTGCCCGCAGTTCCATATCGCGATGCTCGGCATTCTGAAGGTCGGCGCGGTTCACGTGCCGATCAATCCGCTCTTCCGTGAACACGAATTGATTCACGAACTCAACGATGCGGGCGTCACGGTTCTTCTGACGCAGAACACTTTTTCGAAGTTGGTGAAGAAGGTTCGCTCCCAGACTCCGCTCGAACACGTCGCGAAGACCGCAGTGTCGGACATGCTGACCGCGATCCCGACCGTCGAACTGCCCTTCGAGGTGGACGATCCGCGCCTGAGCGACTGGCAGTCGATCATCACCAGTGAGCGGGCGACTCCGGTTGCCACCGATCTCGATTCCCTTGCTGCTCTGAACTACACGGGCGGAACGACGGGAATGCCCAAGGGCTGTGAGCACACTCAGCGCCACATGGTCTACACCGCGGCCACGGCGACGCTTGCCGGCGGTGACCAGGTTGGCGCCAATCCGCCTGTGTCCCTGGTGTTTCTGCCGATCTTCTGGATCGCTGGTGAGGACTTCGGCATCCTGGTTCCGCTCGTCAACGGCGGAACCGTTGTCTTGCTGAATCGTTGGGATGCGGAAACCACGCTCGACGCTGTCGAGGCTTACGGCGTGACCTCACTGGTCGGAACCGTCGACAATTACGTCGAACTGATGGACACACCAGGATTCGCGGAGCGAAATCTCTCGACACTCCAGAACGCCATGGCAGTCTCGTTTGTCCTCAAACTCGATCCGGCCACACGCCAGCGGTGGCGCGAGGCCACCGGCGGTGTTCTGCGCGAAGCGAGCTACGGCATGACCGAAACCCATACCGCGGACACGATCACCCTCGGCTTCCAGGACGGTGACTACGACCTGAAAAGCGAGCCGGTGTTCTGCGGAATACCGGTGCCCGGCACCGACGTTCTGATCGTCGATCACGACGGCAGGCCGGTTCCCGTCGGCGAGCACGGACAAATCATCGTGCGCAGTCCGTCGATCCTTTCTGCGTACTACCGCAACGACGCTGCGACGGCCGACGCCATCCGTGACGGCTGGTTGCAGACCGGCGACGTCGGAAAGTTCAGTGAGCGTGGTGGTTTGCACTACCTGGCGCGGAACAAGGAAATGATCAAGACCAACGGCATGAGCGTCTTCCCGTCCGAGGTGGAAGCGCTGCTGATGCTGCATCCCGCGATCGAAAAGGCTGCGGTGGTGCCGAAGCCGGACCAGGACAAGGGGCAGGTGGCTTTTGCGTTTGTTCAGCTGGTCGAGGGTTCCGACACCGCGGCCGACGAGATCGTCTCGTGGGCGAAGGAGAACATGGCCACGTACAAGGTGCCCGAAGTGGAAGTGCTCGAGGCACTTCCGATGACTGCGACAGGAAAGGTGCGCAAGGGCGATCTGTTCGAGCGCACTACGAAGTCTTCATGTGCGGCCCCGGCCACTCAGGGGGACAAATGAGACTGCTGATTGCGAACCGCGGTGAAATTGCGCTGCGGATCATTCGAACTGCCCGTGAACTCGGCATCGAGACGGTGTCGGTCTACGCCGAGGACGACGCGTCCAGCCCGCACGTCGCGGCGGCCACGGAGTCGGTGCCGCTCGGAGCTTCGGGCGCTTCCGTCTATCTCGATCAGGGCCGCTTGCTGAAGATCGCGGCCGAAACGGGCGCCACACACGTGCACCCCGGCTACGGATTCCTCAGTGAAAACGCCGAATTTGCGCAGGCGTGCACAGAGGCAGGCATCGTCTTCGTGGGCCCGGACGCCCAGGTCCTCCGGACTTTCGGAGACAAAGCCAGCGCCCGCACTGCGGCTGTCGACTCCGGCGTACCGGTGTTGCCGTCGACATCGGCGAACGCCGCCCTCGACGAGGTGCGCGAATTCTTCGAGCGCAACCCCCGCGGCATCATGATCAAGGCGCTCAGCGGCGGCGGTGGCCGCGGCATGCGCGCGGTGCGTGACCCGAAAGCAATCGACGACGCGTACCGTGTGTGTGCGGCCGAAGCCCAGTCGGGATTCGGCAGTTCGGCACTGTTCGCCGAGGTACTCAGTGAGCACGCTCGGCACATCGAAGTGCAGATCGTGGCGGCACCGGGGCAAGGCGGAACCCATGCGCTCGCTCTGGGTGACCGTGATTGCAGCGTCCAACGTCGGCATCAGAAGTTGATCGAGGTAGCGCCCGCGCAGGGGCTGTCGGGGGCCCTGCGCGAGCGTCTGCACGCCGCGGCCGCGAGGCTGTGTGCCGAGGTCGGCTACCGCGGAATCGCGACGGTCGAGTTCCTCGTCGAGGAACGCGGCTTCGTCTTCCTCGAAGTTAATCCGCGAATTCAGGTGGAGCACACGGTAACCGAGGAGGTCACCGGGATAGATCTCGTCGCCGTGCAGCTCGCGATCGCGGACGGAGTTCCGTTCGAGAACCTGGACCTACCAACCGGAATCACCGCTGTCGAGAAGGACTCGGAGACAGTCGGATCCGTGGCAGTCGCATCGGGAATCGCGATCCAGGCCCGCGTCAACATGGAAACCATGACGCCGGACGGCAATGCGTTGCCGTCGTCGGGCACGCTCGACACCTTCACTCCTCCGAGCGGGCCCGGTGTGCGAGTGGACACCTTCGGCGCTGTCGGGCTCTCGCCGAGTGCACGTTACGATTCCCTGCTGGCGAAGGTGATCACCCACACGCGTCGATCGGATTTCCCTGCCGCGGTGCGCAAGTCGATTGCTGCTTTGAGTGAGTTCGCCATCGACGGCGTAGCGACCAACATCGAGTTCCTGCAGGCAATTCTGTCCGACAAGGACTTCCGTGACGGCTTGGTCGACGTCGACTGGTTGGGTTCGCGGTTGGCGGACCTCGTTCCCGAAGCCGGTCCACACACGCCCTCCTCGGCTGTAGACGTGGCACCGGACGAGGATGTGGTTCGTGCGCAGATGGCGGGCATCGTCGTCGAACTCGCCGCCGTCGGTGACGGCGTCCATGCGGGTGGCCAGGTTGCCGTCCTCGAGGCGATGAAGATGCAGCATGTTCTCTCGGCTCCCGGTGATCTCGAAGTGGTCCGGGTCCTGTCGTCACCGGGGAGGTCGGTGGGTGCGGGCGAACCGTTGCTCGTCGTCCGTAGTGCAAGCGCGGGATCGAAGCTCGCAGAGGTCGACGAGGTGAACCTCGACGACGTGCGTCCCGATCTCGCGGAGATCATCGCTCGCCACGAGGTGACCCTGGACGCGGCCCGGCCCGCGGCAGTGGCGAAGCGTCACAAGCTGGGACGCCGGACGGCTCGCGAGAACATCTACGACCTGGTCGACGACGGCAGCCTGGTCGAGTACGGCGCTCTCGCGCTGGCGGCGCAGCGCAGTCGACGCAGCGAGGAAGACCTGATCGCCAACACTCCGGCTGACGGTTTGATCGGCGGAGTGGCGACCATCAGCGGCGGCGAGAGCGTCGTGATCTCGTACGACTACTCGGTGCTCGCCGGTACCCAGGGCATGCGTAATCACGCCAAGACCGACCGCCTGCTCGAGATCGCCGACCGCAAGCGAGTTCCGGTGGTGCTGTTCGCCGAAGGCGGCGGCGGTCGCCCGGGTGACACCGATGCGGGCGCCGGGGCGGGCCTCGAGCTGGGAACCTTCCGCGCCATGGCGGCGCTGAGCGGGCGGGTGCCCATGGTCGCCGTCGTGTCCGGTCGTTGTTTCGCGGGCAACGCGGCCCTGGCCGGCGCGTGCGACGTGCTGATCGCAACACCGGACGCCAATATCGGCATGGGTGGTCCTGCCATGGTCGAGGGCGGCGGGCTCGGAACCTTCCGCCCCGAGGACATCGGCCCCATCGACGTGCAGCGCCGTAACGGCGTCGTACACCTGGTCGCTGACGACGACGCTCATGCGGTGGCCCTGGCCAAGCAGTACCTCGGCTATTTCCAGGGTGCGAGCGGAGAGTGGACGGCTCCGGATCCGCGGCTCTCCCGGCATGTGGTGTCGGAGAATCGCCTGCGCTCGTACGACGTTCGTGGAGCGATCGACGCAATCGCGGACGTCGACAGCGTCCTGGAACTGCGTCGAGACTACGGACGCGGTGTAGTCACTGCGCTCGTTCGCGTCGAAGGAGTTCGGTACGGTGTGCTGGCCAACAGCAGCGAGCATCTCGGCGGAGCGATCGACGCGGAAGCCTCGGACAAGGCCTCGGATTTCCTGGAACTCCTCGAAGCACACCGCATCCCGCTGGTGACCCTGTGCGATACACCGGGTTTCATGGTGGGCCCGGATTCGGAGGAGGAGGCGACAGTCCGAAGGTTCGGCCGGTTCTTCGTGGCCGGTGCTCGACTCACCGTGCCGTTCGGAACGGTCATCCTGCGCAAGGGTTACGGGTTGGGCGCCATGGCGATGGCCGGTGGTTCCTTCCACGCACCCGAGTTCACGGTGGCGTGGCCGACCGGCGAGATCGGGCCGATGGGTCTGGAAGGCGCCGTGCGTCTCGGTTTCCGTAAGGAACTCGAGTCCGTCGAAGATCCGGTGGCTCGGGAAACACTGTTCGGTCAGTTCGTGGAACTGGCCTACGCACAGGGCAAGGCGCTCATGGCGGCGACCACGTTCGAACTGGATGACGTCATCGATCCGGCCGATACCCGCGGATGGATCAGACAGCTCGGCAGAAACAGTTGAGATCCTGCTGATTCGAGCTGTTGCCGCACGTGGGCAGGGCAACTAGCCTTGCCCACGTGTCGGCTGCGCGAGATAACGTCCTGATCATTCATTGGCACGACCTGGGGCGGCACCTCGCGAGTTACGGTGTCGCCGGGGTCAACAGCCCCCACCTCGACCGGCTGGCGGCAGAAGGCATCCGGTTCACCGACGCACACGCGACGGCGCCGCTGTGCTCGCCTTCGCGCGGATCGCTCTTCTCGGGCAGGTATCCGCACAACAACGGTCTGATCGGGTTGGCGCACCACGGCTGGGAGTACCACGCGGAGGTGCAGACGCTTCCGCAGATCCTCTCCGACAACGGTTGGTACACCTCGCTCTTCGGCATGCAGCACGAGACTGCGTATCCGAAGCGACTGGGCTATCACGAGTACGACGTCACGAACTCGTTCTGCGACTACGTGGTTCCGCGTGCCCAGAACTGGCTACGACGCTTCCCGCCCGAGCCGTTCCTGCTCACCACGGGATTCTTCGAAACGCATCGGCCGTACCCGGCGGATCGCTACACCCCGGCGGACACCGCAGCGCTCGAGGTTCCCGGATACCTTCCCGACGTGCCGCAGGTGCGCGAGGATCTGGCCGAGTTCCACGGCAGCGTAGAGGTAGCGGACGCCGCAGTGGGTGATCTGCTCGCGACCCTCGAGGAAGAGGGGCTCGACGAGAACACGTGGGTCTTCTTCCTCACCGATCACGGCGCGGCGTTCCCGCGCGCCAAATCGACGCTCTATGCACCCGGCACCGGCATTGCCTTGATCGCTCGGCCTCCCGCGCGGTATCGCAGTGGCGGAAAGGAATACGAGACACTGTTCAGCGGTGTGGATCTTGTTCCGACCATTCTCGATCTCCTCGGAATCGACGTCCCCACCGAGGTGGAAGGGCGCTCGCACGCCGATGCCCTCGTCGATCGCGGAACCGAGCCGTCCGAACCCGTCCGGAATTCCCTGTTCACGGAGAAGACCTTTCACGACAGCTTTGATCCCATTCGCGCCGTGCGAACCAAGGACTACAGCTACATCGAGAACTACGCCGTCCGCCCGGCTCTGGATCTACCGCTCGACATCGAGGACAGTCTTTCCGGAAAAGCCCTGGGCACCGAGCATCTGGCGGTACGAGCACCCCGGGAGCTGTACGACCTACGAACCGATCCGGACGAGAAGATCAATCTGATCGATCGACCGGAAGTCTCGGCGGTACAGGCGGAATTGTCCTCGCAGCTTCACAACTGGCGCGCCGAAACCGACGATCGTCTCCCCGACGAAGCGCTGGGTAGTGCGATGGCCGTGCACCGCATGGCGGCGTACCTCGAGAAGATCGGTGTCCGGCCCAACGTGCGGTCCGCCTACAGCGCGGACCGCGGCTATCTCGAGTCGGACACCGAAAACCCCTAGGTTTGAGCGGTCTCTCGCTCCTCCAACAATGCGATGACCCGCTCGACCAGTTCACTGATGTCAGCGCCGGTCGTGTCGAAAGCCAGGTCCGGAGCTTCCGGCGTTTCGTACGGTGCGTCGATTCCGGTGAGCCCCTTCAGTTCACCGGCCCGCGCACGTGCATACAGGCCTTTGGGATCTCGACGTTCGCATTCCTCGACGGGAGTCGTGACGGCAACTTCCAGGAAGGTGAGTCCGGCAGCTTCGTTGAGAGCACGCGCAATCGCTCGATCCGAACGCAGCGGCGAGACCATCGACGCGATGGCCACCACGCCGGCGTCGGCAAACAGTCGAGTGAGATGCCCGACGCGACGGATGTTCTCAGCCCGGTCTCCCGGCGAGAACCCGAGATCGTCGGAGATGCCGTGGCGCACGTTGTCGCCGTCCAGAAGATACGCGGTGCGCCCGGCCTCGACCAGCGCACGTTCGACAGCCACGGCGACGGTGGACTTTCCGGAGGCAGGTAGGCCGGTCAGCCAGATCGTGGCGCCCTTCTGTGTAGTCGACGCCCACCGTCGTTGACGCTCGAGTGAGGACGGGTGCCATTTGATGTCACTGCGGGTCTGCTCGCCGGGAACAACGACGCGGGGTTCGAGAATGGTGCCTGCGCCGACGGTGTCGTTGCTCTGCTCGTCGATCAGAATGAACGCACCAGAGTCCCGATTGTGGTCGTAGGTATCGGCGACCACCACGGAACTCGTTCGGAGCGTCACCGTTCCGATGTCGTTGAGCCCCAGCTCCACCGGGCTGTCCTGCTCGTCGAGTGTCTCGGGGTCGAGTCGGGTGTGCAGCTCTTGAACCGTCGCTCGCACGGTCCGGGACGTGTGTTTGAGTGCTATGCGGTCACCGGCGCGCAACGGGGCGTTGGACAACCAGCAGATCGTGGCGTCCAGTTCTCGGGCCAGCACGGGCAAATGAGCCTGCGCGCCGCCACTGACCAGAACGTCGCCGCGTCCGACGTCGATGTCGTCGGCCAGTTCCACCGAAACCGACAGTGGTGCAACGGCAGTGATGCGGTTGTCGTCGAGAGTGTCCAATCCGATCACAGTGCTCTTCGATCCGGACGGCAGAACCACCACTTCGTCTCCGACGCTCAGCGTGCCTGCCGAAATTCGGCCGGTGTATCGGCGACGGTTCTGCGGATCGGGGCGCGAAACCCACTGCACGGGAAGCCGGAGCTCTTCGGTGCGGGTCGCAGGCGCATGGAGTTCAACGCCTTCGAGGTACTCGAGGAGCGTCGGACCGTCGTACCACGCGGTGTTCTCCGAACGGGTCACGACGTTGTCGCCGGCTTTCGCGGAAACCGGGATGGCGAGTACGTCCTCGCGTCCCACTTGCCGCGCCAAGGCCCGCAGTTCTTCCTGTACCTGAGCGAATCGCGCTTCGTCGAAGTCCACCAGGTCGATCTTGTTCACTACTGCCACAAGGTTCGGAACACCGAGCAGCGCAGCGATTCTGGCGTGCCGACGCGTCTGACGCAGCACTCCGGTTCTCGCGTCGACCAACAGGACGGCAACGTGTGCGTTGGATGCGCCGGTGAACATGTTGCGCGTGTAGCGCTCGTGTCCCGGAGTATCGGCGAGGACGTAACTTCGTGTGGGAGTGGAGAAGAATCGGTAGGCAACGTCGATCGTGATTCCTTGTTCACGCTCGGCGCGCAGTCCGTCGGAGAGTGCGGCCAGATCAGCGACACCATCCTCGTCGGTCACGGAATCGAGGTGATCGGTGGGCAGGCTGCCGGTGTCGTGCAACAGTCGGCCGATCAGGGTGCTCTTGCCGTCGTCGACGCTACCCGCCGTTGCCAGTCGCAGGAGTTGGCGAGTGATGGTGGTGGTCATCAGAAGTAGCCCTCACGCTTTCGGTCTTCCATCGCGGCGACCGACGTTCGGTCGTCTGCGCGAGTCTCGCCTCGTTCGGATACCGTCGCGGCCGAGATCTCGGTGACCACGTCGTCGATGGTGGTGGCATGAGATCGAACTGCGCCGGTGATGGTCAGATCGCCGACGGTTCGATACCGCACCCATTCGGTGGTAGCCGAGGCATTCTCAGCATCGGTGCTGAATTCGGAAGCGGCGAGGAGCATTCCGTCGCGCTCGAATACCCGCCGTTCGTGCGCGAAGTAGATGGACGGCAGTTCCAGTTCCTCCTGGGCGATGTAGCGCCAGATGTCGAGTTCGGTCCAGTTGCTCAGTGGGAAGACACGAACGGACTCGCCGCGTCTGATTCGCCCGTTGTAGAGCGACCACGGTTCGGCACGTTGCGCCCGTGGATCCCACTGGCCGAACTCGTCCCGGAAGCTGAGCACTCTTTCCTTGGCGCGCGCACGTTCTTCATCCCGGCGGGCGCCACCGAATGCGGCGTCGAATCGCCCACCTTCGAGAGCGTCGAGCAGGGTTCTGGTCTGCAGTCGGTTTCGCGATCCGCTGGTCTCGGTCGACTCCTGCACTCTCCCTTGGTCGATCGAATCCTGAACGGAGGCAACCAGAAGTGTGTGTCCGCCCTCCTTGATTCGGCGGTCGCGAAATTCGATGACCTCCTCGAAATTGTGACCGGTATCGACGTGCAGGACGGGGAAGGGGAGCGGCGACGGTCGAAACGCCTTCTCGGCGAGCCGAAGCAGGACTATCGAGTCCTTACCCGCCGAGAAGAGTAGTACCGGTCTTTCGAGTTCTGCCACCACCTCTCGAATGATGTGAACCGCTTCGGATTCGAGAACTCGGAGTTCGTCGACCACATCGGTGACGGTGCTCATGTGACGGGGTATCCGTTCTGTTCGGCGTCGATGCGATAGCGCTGCACCCATTCGCGGGATCGCCCGTCGCTCTGACGACGCAGCGGCGGTGGTGGGGCCAGTTGTCCGTCGAGGCCGAGGGAGATGAGGGTTTTTGCGACCACGGACTGCGGGTCTTCGGTGAGATCGCGGAACCCGATCTCGATGGGGGAGATGTCCTCCTCTTCGAACCAGCGCTTCCACTGTCGTTCCTGCTCACTGAGAATTGTGACCAGGTGTGCAATTCCGAGTGCGTTGTACTGCGCACCGTCGGAGAGATTCGGTGGGGTGGCGTCGTCGCGCCAGACCTGCGTCTGCACGGCGCGCCACATCGACACAGCCTGAGCGACAACATCTTCTCGATAGACGTGGATGAACTGCAGGTCGTGATCGAGGGTGTCATGGAGCGCGGAACGTAGATCCGTCCCACTGCGCCACGGCAATCCAGCCGCGCGATCGAGCAGGAGTGGCGTCTGATTCCACATCAGCTTGCCACCCCAGACTCCGTTGGGGGTCCGGCCGAGTTCGAGAAGTTGTGTGCGCCACTGTTCGGAGGTGCGAGTGTCCGGCGTGCCCGGGTGGAACGGGGCGAGCAGACCCAGGACGGACTCGTCCGTGACGTCCTCGAACCACTGCCTCGGTTGCGGCGATCGCGAGGTCTCGGGGAGGTACTGGAAGAACTCTTCCGGCTCACCCGCGACCCCGGTCGCTCGCAGGGATTCGACCAGCAAAGTACTGCCGCTGCGCTGCGAAGCGCAGACGAGAAACGAGCGTTGGGCCTCCGTCATGCGAGCAACGCTAAGGGGGGCCGGAAACTGCCGCAAGCTGGGAAAATAAACTCACGCAGAGGTTAAATCTCGACGTGAAACGTTAAATGTGCGGGTCACGAAATGTCGCGCTGAGGCACGTCTTACGCAGTTGTCGCAAGGGCCGCGGCGAGCCCGAAAGCGATGGCCATGAAGACAACTTCACCGACGGCGCGGCGCAGGGATCCGTCCGCACTGATGCGGTGTGCGGCACTTGCGACCACCCACGTCCGGCGCCACCACCAACCCAGTGCGACGAGCAGTGCGATCGCCACGATCTTGGCGAGGATCACCCGGCCGTATGCGGTGTCGTAGAAGGCGGAGAGCGAGTCGAGTCGCACGACGGCGTTGACGATACCGGTGACGATCAGCGCGAGGACGCATCGCCAGGCGAGGGCGGAGTACTTGGGCAACCAGATCGCCCACGCACCGCGCGACGGTACGGCAAGCGCGAGTGCGGCCAGCACGCCGAACCACAAGGCCGCAGCGAGGACGTGAACGGCGTCGAGGATCGATCCGAAGCTCTGCTGCGCCATGTGCCCGGTGATCGGGCGGGCAGCGAGGGCCAACGCGGAGACGACCAATGCCGGTGCGACGGGAACGGTCTCGGGATTGGTGAATCCGTAGACGCCGTAGCAGACGACGGCAAACGCGCACGTGATGATCGCGACGCCGACGCGGCCGACGTTGACCTCGGAGACGAATGCGCCGAAGTGCCCGATGGTCAGCGAGGTGACCGGGGCGCCGTCGGCCGCTGCGGCATTGAGCACGAGGAGCGTGATCTCGGCAACGAGCCAGACCGCCGCCGCGGCGGTGAGCTGGGTCCACATGACAGCGGGCTTCGTTGCCGGGCGGCGTTCACCGCGACCCATCCAGGCGAGAGTCGCGATACCGAGCGTCAACGAGCCGCATCCGATTGCGAGGACGCGGACAGTGCTCGACGATTCGGGTCCCGACGGACTGGCGAGACCCCAGGCGATCAGGACTCCCAGCAGAGCTGTGGGTACGGCAAACAGCAACCACCACCTGTTTGCCGTACCCGTCACGCGATCAGCTCGACTTCGGCTTACGGAGCACGAAGAACAGCGCACCGCCGAACACGACGACGCCGGCGACGATGAAGATCCACACCGGCATGCTGCCGGACTCCGACTCACCTGTGCTCGACGCGGCGGCAGCGCCGGGAGTTCCCGACCCTGCCTCGGTGAGGGTGAAGGTCAGGGTTCCGTTGACGGGGTGACCGTCAGCGGAGGTGACGCGGTACGCGATGGTGTAGACACCGGTCGGTCCGAGATCACCGAGGTCTGCACTGACAGTGGGACCTTCGACGGACGGATCGCTCTTGGTCCAGAGGTTGCCGTCCGGGCCGGTGACGGTCAGTGCCGCGAACTGCGCCTGCAGGGCCTCGTTGAACGTGACCGAAACCTTGTCAGGCGCAACTTGAACGGACGCACCGTTTTCCGGGTTGGAGCCGACCACCGCGGAGTGTGCACTGGCAGTGCCCATTCCGAGCATCGTGGCCAGCATCGCGAGCATGCCGACGGCGATGACCTTGATTCGGGTACTCATCAGCGCTTGCTCCTGACCAGTGCGCCGAGGCCGAGTGCAGCGCCCAACGCGCCGAGCACCAGGCCGACGCCGCCGAGCCAGCGGGCGGTGTTGTCCGAGGAAGAAGATTCGGATGCGGCGGAAGTCTCGGCAGTGTTATCGGCAGAGGGGGCTCCGTGGGCATCGCCGGTGGATGCGGCGAGAGTCAGCGTCGGCGCGGGCTTGTCCGGCTCACTGCCGTCGGCAAGCTCTTCCTGATCCCAGTTGACGACGTTCCCGTCGCTGTACGTCTGTACGGCCTTGAACTCGACCTCTTCCTGCTCCGGCAGCGGGCCGGCCGAAAGAACGAACTGCTGGAACTGGCCGGGCGCGATTCCGACGCCGGGGTCGGCGGTCCAGGTCACGGACTTGGCGACCAACGTGGTGGGGTCCTTCTCCACGACGGCGGTCCAGCCGGGCAACGGTTCGGTACGTGCCGACTTGAGGTCGGGGAGCGCCACCGTCAGCTTGGTGGTCGAAGCGGTGTCGGATTCGGTGGGCACGCGGAACGTGAGAACGGAGTATCCGCCCTGCGTAGCTCCCGGTGCGACGACGCTGACGTGTGCTGAAGCAATTCCGGCGGCCAGCAGCACGGCGCTGCCGGTAGCAACGGTCGTGACAACCGCACGCGAAATCAGGGTGTTCTTCATGTCGGGAAGTGTCCTCTTGGTCTGGTGAAGGGGTGGGGAGTTCTACGAATCTTCAGACCAGGGCAGGAGGACCGCGCCGCGAGATGCTGGCGCGCAGTAGAGCGTCGACGGGTCCGTGATGGATTCCGGTCGAGACGGTGTGACCGCGGGAAGTGACGGCGGCAGGCGCCAGGGACGCCAGGACGACGTGAAGAGCGTGGGTGACAACCCGGTAGAGGCGCTCGGCGGCCAGGACCGCCACCGCACAGGCGACGGTGGCACCGGCGTGAGCACCGAGCATCACCAATCCCGGAGCGGGCGAATGAGCGTGCCCGGAGAGCGTCATGGTGGTGTGCGCGGCAAGCTGACCCAGGCCGAGAGCCACGATCAGTGCAGCGGGCCCCCGAGAGAGGGCGGGAAGGGTGGCCGTCACCGCGCCGACGGTTGCGCAGACCGCGAGCAGCAGGGTCAGCGACGACGACTGTGGCAGCTCGCCTCCACCGATTCCGTGCGCAGCGACAGCGAGAGCAGCCGAAGCGGAACCGACAGCTGTCCCCCGGAGGGTCGCGGTCTGCTCGGCTGCTCTCACTGGCTTACTCAGGTCTAGCGCACGCCGAGACGTGCGAGCAGATCTGCTTCGACGCCGTCGAGTTCGGAAGAAATTGCCTGATGAGCTGCCTTACGGCGAGCCTGCGGCATCTGCTCCGCAGCGCGAACTGCCGTGCTGAGGTCGCCGAGGCGCTCACGGATGGCGGCGGCAAAACGCTGCGTCTCCGCGTCGTCGGGCTTGCGGCTGAGGATCTCGGTGACCGAGCTCTCGGCACCGGCGATACGAGCGCTCAACTTCGCGCCGTGACCGGTGTAGTCACCGAGCTGGTCGACGGCGATGCCCATCTTCTGTGCGCGCGTGGTGTCGAGCTGGGCGCGCACTGCCGTGGCCGCACGGTAGGCGATCGGCAGGAGAACGGGGGCAAGCAGACGTGCCACACCCAGGTACTTACGCACCTTGGCGACGGTCAGGCCCTGATTCGCAGCGGCCTTCTCCTGCGCCTTCAGGGTCGCGATCTGCGCCTTCTCGATCTTGTGCGCTGACTCGATCTCGGCTTTCTCCAGCTTCTTGAGCGACTTGGTCTCGACCTTGTCGCGCTTACGCTGGCTCTTGGCGTTGAGCTTCGCCTCGACCTCAGCCTTGTGCTTGAGAGCCTTTGCCTCCGCCTTGCGGGTGGCACGAGACTTTCGCTTCTTGAACAACCCCATCGAAAAGGACCCCGTTTCCAGGTGTTTGTGTGTTGCCAGGTACCTGCGCTTCGGCTTCAGCCTAGGGGAGCACATAATCTTCGTCATCGTGTGTTCCGTTAACAACCCCGCGCCCCAGCTCCCGATCATCGATTCGGGGGCGTTGACCCGATGCCGTCATCGGGTGCGTCTGGACGGGTTGTTTCCCGGGAAATCGGCTTCGGAACCCGTCGACACCGGCGTGAAGCAGCGCCAGGATGCCGCGATCGCGAAGCGCGCGGAGATCGCCGACCTGGTGATCGGCGCTGCTCCCGAGCGTTGGGTGAAGATCAACCCCGATCAATCGGCGTCGGCGCAGGCTCGCGACACTCTGGCTGCCTGTGAGGCCGGCGCGGACCGGATCTGGGGCGCGGTCCTGCCGGTCGAGCGCGATACCGGCCGCAAGGGCCGCTGCGAAATGCTCATCCGTGACGACGAGGGCGGCGGGTACATCCCCGTCATTGTCGTCAATCACAAGGTGACCGATCCGGGTCAGGGCGCGATCACCTCGGGGCTCTTCGAATGGGAGCCCGCGGTCGATCCCAAACGCAAGGTCCGCAGTCAGGTCCGCGATCAGATGCGCGTCGCGCAGGTCTATCGGATGCTCGAGCGTCGTGGGCTGGCGAGCCCGTCGTTGACCGCCGGGGCGATCGGATACAACGGAGACTGCATCCTCGTCCACGACCTCAGCGCGATTCTCGACGATTACGACGAGCGTTTCGCCGACCGTATCGCTGTGGCCCGCGGTGAGGTGCTGACGTCTCCGTCACAGGTGAGCGAGTGCAAATCGTGCCCGTGGTGGACCGAATGCAAGCAGGAGTTGGTCCGCAACCGCGACGTCAGCCTCGTCGCTGTCGGATCGCGGGCCGAGCTTCTGCGCGACGTCGGCTGCAACACGATCGATCAGCTGGCCGCCTGGGACGGTGAGCCGCTCGAAGATTGGCCGCACGGAAATTTCGACGACGCAGTGGTGATCGCCAAGGCGTGGTTGGTGGATGCTCCGTTGGTGCGGCGGTTCGAGAAGATCTCGGTGACTCGGGCGGACATCGAGATCGACGTCGACATGGAGAGCTATCAGGAGCACGGCGCCTACCTGTGGGGGACGTTGCTCAATGTCGGCGGCTTCTCGATGTATCGAGGATTTGCGACGTGGGATCCGCTGCCGACGCGTGACGAGGCGCGGTCGTTCGCAGAGTTCTGGGGCTGGCTGATGGCGGAGCGCGCCGCAGCCGCTGCTTCGGGTAAAACCTTTGCCGCGTACTGCTATTCGCGTTCGGCCGAGGACAAGTGGTTGTTGGACTCGGCGCGCAGGTTTGCCGGTGAACCCGGGATTCCCAGTAAGGACGAGATCCGTGAGTTCATCGACAGTCCGCAGTGGGTCGACATCTATCAAGCGGTGAGTGATCAGTTCATCTGCCCGAACGGCAAGGGACTCAAGAAGATTGCCCCCGTCGCCGGGTTCAACTGGCGTGACGCCGAAGCCGGTGGTGAAGCGTCGATGGCGTGGTACCGCGAGGCGGTCGGCTACGACGGTGAGCCGGACGAGACGCAGCGGACACGCATCCTGCAGTACAACGAGGACGACGTCATCGCCACCAAGGTCCTACGTGAGTGGATGACGGACCGCGCGGAGAAGGAAATTCCACTCGCCTCGGACCTGTAAGCCGGCAGCCTCGACGTATACTTGGCCGACGTTGCACGAGTCAGGGGGGCTGACTCGTACGTCCGAGGGGGGGATCGTGGGTACGTTTGCGGCAGATATCGCTGAATTGAAAAGCTTGGGCGGGGTGCTGCACGGGCTCGCGGATGAAGCTGGTCGGCTGAGCGTGGGACCGTCGGCCGGTGCTCCTCCGGCCGCTGGGGGCACGTTTGTCCCCATGGCGCCTGGGCCCTTGCTCGGGAATTCTTCTTTTGCGCCTGCGAATACGGTGCTGACCTCTTTTCTCGAAGCATCAGCGATCTCGCACGAGCTTGTCGAGGGGGTGCTGGTTCCCTCATTGCGGGAACGGTTGGGCGAGACCGGCGACATCATGGCCAACGTCGCCGAAAAGTTCCGCAGTCGTGACGAGCAGTCTGCTGCCGAACTTGCCACCACGTACACCGACGCCACAGGCGCCTGGGTCGCCCAGGAACCGACCGCATGACCCCGACGCGTGCACAGATCGAATCGTGGGATCCAGCGTCGCTCACCGCCATTGCCGACGCCTGGATTGCCTTGGGCAGCAAGGTGGAAGATCTGTTTTCCCGGTACCTCAGCAGTGTTACCGCCGTGCACGGTGCTTACTGGGAAGGGAAGACCGCGGAAGCGGCTCAGGACAGGGCCGCCGCAGACAGGAAGACTGCCGGCGAGGTTGTCGATGCTCTCGAAGCTCTGGCAAAGACCGCACAGCAAGGCTTTTACGAGATCGACGCTCCCTTGCGGCGGGCTCGAATGGCTGTTCTTGCAGCAGAAGCGGATCGATTTGTGGTCTCGGATGCGCTTCTGCTCACGGACACCGCGGCCGAACCGGAAGCCGCCCGTGTTGCCCTGATGGTCGAACGGCAACGTGAGCTGACCGACGCTGCACATGCCACCGAGAATGCGGACAATACTGTGCGAAGCTCGCTGGCCGGCGCTCGTGACGGGTTACGTGTGACATTCGTATCCGCAGCTACCTCGGGTGGGGAGCAGGGTAAGAGTGATTCTGACGCTCTCGCGACCGACCCAACGTCGCTGACACTCGAGCAATTGCAGCGGATCACGGAAACCGGCCACCTGACATCGGAACAGGCTACGGCGTTGGAGCGGGGTGAAACCGCGACAATTTCGGCGTCGCAGATGGAGTACCTCAATCAACTGGGAAGATCACTGGACGGGAAATCGCCCCAGGAGATCGAAGACCTGCTCTCGAAGTTACCGCCCGATGCGCAGGCTTCGGTCGCAAACTCGCTGCAGATACTGTCCAACGAGAATGTCAGCGCGTCGGTGGAGGGTGATCCGGACGTTCCGACCAAGGGCGGTCTGAACCTTCTACCCGACAAGATGCGAGAGTCTCTGACTCGGGATGACCTGGTGGTAAACAGCTTTGAAGTAGTCGGCGGATCCGGCCTTCCCAGCATTGCACTCAACGGCGTTGGCGACAATCACGCGATCGCCGACATCGTTTCGATGGGCGACGATCAGTACAAGAGCGGCAGTGCCCTCGACAGTGCGCTTCTCGACGTGGGGCAGAAATACCTGGATGCGCAGGTTGCTCATGAACAGAACCCGGAACACAAGTTCGAGTACTTCACGGTCGATGGGCGTGGTACCCAGGACATGGCGATCACCGAGCCGATCTTCGCCGCTGTGGGAGATGACAAAATTGCAGTCGATGCCGCTGTTAACAATCCAGATACCGGCAGCGACTTCGTGAAGGATGTGCTGTCCCACAACTGGACTGACGACGGTAAAGCTGCGTCGACGCTCTTCGATTTCCCGGATGGTGATGCCACAACGGAGAATCCGGATGATCCCAACGATGTGGCCACGGCAACTCGTACCGGCAGCATCATGTCAGCTGTTGGGGAAGCGGTCAGTACCGACGACGCGTGGAAGTTGCTGTCCAATGTTCCCGAAGCCGAGGGCCAGTCGACTGGTCAGCTCAATCCCGATCTGTTGCAGACAGTTTCGAACAGTATGAGTCCCTATGTGTCCCATTTGGCCGGGGCAGTTTCTGAGAATCTTCCGGGTTTCGAAACTGTTGGATGGGCTGATCCGGACGGAAAGCATCACTTCAGTGGTTCGGCAAACGTGTTCGCTCTGATGAATACCGATGAAACCGCTGGCACGAACTTTACTCGGGCGGCGTATCAAGAGATGCTCGCGAAGCAGGGTGAGTATGCGCTGAACCCCACAGAGGGGAGTGCAGTCAACAAACTGGATACTGCGGGAAGACTTGCCGGACTGACGGATGTCGGATTGCTTCTCGGCACCCAGGATGGTTACGACGACAAAGCGACCCAGGCAGCCGAAATATATGCGCGCAAGAACAATGCATATGGTGCCTTGATGAGTCTCGGAACGCTGGGAATCGGAAACTTACCTGGCGGAGATTACATCAACACTATGATCGGTGCCGGAGGAGATCCGTTGAAGGAGTCGATAATCGGTGCCCAGCCTTCAGGGCCCGATACGGCTGAACTTGCGGGTTTCGATTCAGCTCGGCAGGCGCATAATATTCTGAATGCGGCACCAGAATTGTCACCTGAACTCAAGAATGAATTCAAGTGGGCATTCAATCATGACGGAACCTTGATGTCCTGGGATGGCCTTCTGGATGAAGTAGGGAGCAATACAGAAAAGTTGGGCGACATCGACACGATTTTTTCGAAGTTTGGTGATCCAACCGATAGACATGGTTCGAGAATGCAGGAAAGTTATGACGAGGTGACATTCCATGCTCAGTAGGCGAGTGGTGCCGGCGACCGTAGCCCTGGTCTGTGTGGTCTCTATTCAAGCGTGTGGAAGCGGCGGCGGCTCACCTGCGGTTTCTCCCGATGTAGCGACGGTTTCACCATTGCCCTATACGACTGTGTGGTCTGCTGACCCTGGTATCGATCTGTTCGGCCGCGGTGCCGAGTTGATTCGTGCGACTAAGGAATCCGTTGATAGCGCGTACGCTGCCGGGATGGAATACGCCTATCCTGGCTACCTCGATGCGGTTCGTGATATCGATAGCAAGATTTCTCCCGCTAATCCTCGTTTCCATACCGATGGGAGAGCGAACGACGGAAACGTATACACGTGGTTTCGACATATAATCGATTACTCGGATAGTTCGAATTCGGTGTCGGCGACAGTATGTAGCTACCGGCTGTATCAGGAGCCGAGAAAATCTGATAGTTCGATGGTGCTTTCTGATTCTGCACAGATAACCTTGGCGAATACCGCCGAACTTCCAGGCAAGCCGGGAATCATAGACACCGATGTGGAAGGTCATGATCCTCGTGCCCAACGCACACCGGTCTGGAATGTTTTCGGGAACTGGAAAATTACGGGCTACACGTCGATTCTGAGCAACGCGATCTCGCAGGGCTGTATCGACTGGTGGAAACAGGAGTTCCCGACGTTCACCCTGGACACCCAAGGGAGTAGAGCCGTTCTGCCGCCGCCCGGGTATGTCATGCCGACTATGCCGTTGGCTGTGCAGTACCCGGAGTGGATCGGTCCGGCGAATGAGACATAGTCGGCCCACTCGCTCCTGACCGCTGCAGTGGAACAGTGATCGGCTGAGGAGTTTCGTGTCTCTCGTGGCGTGCGCGTCGATGTTTAACGTATCCGCCTGCGGCACATGGGACGCCGATGGCGGTGGAACGAGTCAAGAGGCAGTTCCGGCCTTCGCCAACTTTGTGCCGAATGAGTTGTCGCCATCGTGGGATGTGTTCGGGTCATGGAAGATTCAGCCCTTTGATTATCTCTCGGGGTCGTCGAATCCCCTTGGGAATGGCGGCAACGGTATCCCGCCAGGGTGCCAGGATTGGTGGTTGCAACAGTTTCCGGAGCGGATCTATGAGACTCCGACTGAGCAGTTGCGGCGCCAGCCGAAAGGTTTGTGGCTCCGGTAATGCCCTTGGGTGTGCAGTATCTGGGGTGGATCGATCCGTCGTAGCGCCTTACATGTCCTAAAAGTATGAAATGCCCAAGTTAGCAAGGGGGTTCGCTACCCAATTATCTCCCATAGGGTGTCTCTCCTGCGCGCACGCGCTACCTTCATCTGGTCGGCTCCACGATGGAGGGTGTTGAATGCTGAGCAGGCTGACTTCGAGTGGAAGCGACGCCGAACTGTCCGAAGTGGAGCGGCGCGACCTCTTCTCTCGCCAAGTCCGTCAAGTGACAACGGTCGCTCCGCTGGCCAACGTCGCGAATTTCTTCAGTGCGTGCGCCTTGTTGGCCTATGTCGTGCCTCCCGGGTACGAAGAGTTCCGCCTGATCTGGGGAGCCGCAACGCTCGCGGTCATCCTCAACTCGGTGCGTGTATGGCTACCCAGGGTCATTCAGGGGGATAGCTATTCGCCCAAGCACACGACTCGGTACGACTACTGGGCTCTCATGCTCGAAGTGGTACTGCTGGGCGTTCTGTACACGATCCTCGCGGCTCAGATGCTTCCGGTGATAGACGGTTCACGAAAGCTGGTTCTGATCGCGACCATGGCCGGTGTGGTGGGTGCCGGTGCAGTTGCGCTCTCGACGGTTCGGTCGCTGGGGTTGGCCTGGATACTGGTGCACGGTCTGGGATTGTTGTTCGTCATGCTTGCCGGGGCGACAGCCGAATACTTCGTCCTTTCATTTCAGCTCGTTGTCTACATCAGCATTCTGTGCGTTGGTGTCGTCTACCTGTGGGCGTCGTTCCGAAGTCGTTGTCTCGCCGAGTTCGAGGCTGCTGCCGAGCGCCAGACGGTCAGTTTGCTTCTCGACGATTTCGAAGGCGGTTCCCGCGACTGGCTGTGGGAAGTCGACACCACCGGGACGTTGTCGCACACCTCCGCTCGGCTGTCGCAGATCTCGGGAGTTCCCGTCTCCGACCTGCGAACCCTGTCGCTGCGCGGATTGTTGGATCGGCTCGACGTGGGTTCGACGAAGAGTGGTCGAGCCGCGGTCCAGGTCATCGGAGATCACCTCGACCGCCTCATGCCGTTTCGAGAGGTCGTCATTCCCGTTCGTGTCGACGGCGTCGACCGATGGTGGTCTCTGTCGGGTCATCCCAGGCTATCCGAGGCCACGGAGTTCGTGGGTTGGCGAGGCGTGGGCTCGGACATCACCGAGAAGTACAACTACGAGCGGCGAATTCTGTGGCTTGCTGCAACCGACGGACTGACCGGGCTCCCGAATCGCCGGACGTTCGGCTCGGAGCTGTCCAACGCGCTCGGCACCGTCCGTACAGGCGAGCAGGTTCTTGTCGGCATCCTTGACCTCGACAATTTCAAGTCGGTGAACGACACGCTAGGGCACCCCGTCGGAGACAAATTGTTGATTTCCGTTGCTGCACGGCTCAATCGGGTGGTTGACGGCGCCATGTGTGCCCGAATCGGTGGTGATGAATTCGGGCTCGTCGTGCGTGGGTCGCAGGACGGCGGCACGGTGTTCGCACGTTATCTGGGCGCATTGCGTGAGCCGTTTTTCGTGCGGGGAAATCGCATCGAGGTTCGGGCATCGATTGGTTATGCCGGCGCGCCGGCAGACTCCGAAGACGCCGACACTCTTGTCATGTCCGCCGACCTGGCGCTGTATGCGGCAAAATCCGCTGGTAAGAACCGGGTGGAAAGATACTCACCGGTGCTGCGGGCGCGGGCCAGGGAACGAGCATCGGCCCTGCAAGAGCTTGGGCTTGCAATCGAGTCCAGGCAGTTCGAGCTGTACTACCAACCGCAGGTTCTGGCAGACAATGGACGCGTCGAGGGATTCGAGGCACTGCTTCGCTGGAATCATCCGGTGCGGGGAGTGCTTGCGCCGCACATTTTCATCGATGTCGCGGAGGAGACAGGCCTGATAGTCCCGTTGGGGCTTCAGGTTCTGCACATGGCGTGCGCCGAGGCGACGATGTGGCCCGACGACACCTACGTGACGGTGAACGTCTCTCCGGTGCAATTGATGTCGTCCGGCTTCGGATCAGCAGTCAACGATGCGCTGGAGGCAACCGGTCTGTCCAGCAAACGACTTCAGCTGGAAATCACAGAAACGGGAGCGGTAGAGGAGCTTGCCGTCGCCGAGTTGGATCGCCTACGCGCCAGCGGGATTGCGATTGCCTTGGACGACTTCGGAACCGGCTATTCGTCTTTCGAGAGTTTGAAGAAACTGCCATTGGACATTCTCAAGATCGACCGATCGTTCATCACCGAATTGAGCGAAGGTGATTCGGCAGTTGTCACGTCTGTGGTCGAGGTGGCGAAGGCGCTCGGAATGCAGTCGTTGGCAGAAGGAGTGGAGACTGCCGACCAGTTGAGGCTCTTGCGTACCGCCGGTTGCGAATTGGTCCAGGGCTACTACATCAGCCGACCGATGCCGGCGACGGAAGTGGCCGAGTACCTGAGCGCAACTGCACAAACCAATGGTGGATATTTTCATTCGTTCTGACAACTGTGCGCCTTTATTAACCGCGGGCGGTTAATAAAGGCGCACAGCAGGGAAGTTAGCGCGGCGCCATGCGCAGTGCGCCGTCCATGCGGATGGTCTCGCCGTTGAGGTAGTCGTGCTCGACGATCATCTGCGCGAGCTGCGCGTACTCGGACGGCTGGCCCAGACGCGACGGGAACGGGACGCCGGCTTCGAGGCCCTTGCGGTACTCGTCGGTGACGCCTGCGAGCATCGGGGTGTCGATGATGCCGGGAGCGATCGTGTTGACGCGGATGCCGAACTGTGCGAGGTCACGGGCAGCCGGAACCGTCATGCCGTGCACGCCGCCCTTGGAGGCGGAGTACGCGATCTGGCCGATCTGTCCTTCGAAGGCGGCAACGGACGCGGTGTTGATGACGACGCCGCGCTGGCCCGACTCGTCGACGGCCTCGGTCTTGGCGATGGCGTCGGCGGCCAGGCGCATGACGTTGAAGGTGCCGAGCAGGTTGACGGTGATGACCGTGCGGAACAGCTCGAGGTCGTGCGGACCCTTCTTGGACAGGATGCGTCCGGCCCAGCCGACACCGGCACAGTTGACGACGATGCGCAGCGGGGAGCCCGACTCGACGATCTGGTTGATCGCTGCTTCGACCTCTTCGCCGCTGGTCACGTCGGTGGGGATGAGGGTGACGCCGGCGGGGACGTTGTCGCCTGCGCGCTCGATCGACGCGGGCAGATCCAGGCCGAAGACGGTAGCGCCGGCGTCGGCGAGGCGCTTGGCTGTTGCGGCGCCGAGGCCTGATGCCGCTCCGGTGACCAGTGCTGCGGTTCCCTTGATTTCCACTTCGTGTGCTCCTCGAGTTAGCGATCGGTAAGGCGGTGGTACGTGTCGAGAACCATAACGCGAGGGTGTATGTGAGGGCGAACGCGCGAGACCCGCGCAGGGCTGGGTACCTTGGACGCGAGGTCTGAGAGCAAAGCACCGGACGAGAGGGGACCTGCGTGAGCAAGGCGCCTGTGCGTCCCGCCGCTTCTGTCGAGAATTTCGAGCGGTTGCAGCGCGACCCGCTCTTCGAAGATCTTGCCGAGCTGATTGCCGAGGTTCTCTCCTACGCTTTCGACGCGCCGGCCGACGTCGAGATCGAACAGTGGACGATCAGTTGCCTGCCTTCGACCAACCGATCGGCGGAGCGCCATCGGTTGTTCACACTCAACATCGGTCCGATGGAGATTCTGAGCGTCGAGTGCCATCTCGTCGGCGGTGAGCCGATCGAGCACGTGATGTCCGTGTACGTGTCCAGTTCGGCACTGGAATCGCGAACCGGCTGCAGCATCGAAGAACTCGACGCCAAGCACGATCTGGTCGCCATCAGACGCACGGAATTGGCGTCGGCCGACGGCGACGGGACCGTGATCGACTGCAGTCTCGAGGACTCGGATGCGTTGGAGCAGTTTGCTCAACTGCCCGTCGACGTGAAGACGGTTCGTCCCCTCGCGGAGCATCTTGTTGCCAAGGGTAAGGGCCCATTTCGGCAATATCACAACTCCGGGTTCGCCAAATATGTACTGGAAAGGTCGCTCGACCATGGTTGATCAGTTGCCCATCCGCCTCCCGCGTGTGCTGCGTGACGGGGACGATTCCGGCGCGCTCGACGTGTTGGAGGAATACTTCACGCGACCGCTCCGCAAGACGGGTTATCTGCGGACCGGCGCGCTGTGGGATTCCTGGGATCCCAGTGGCAATCGCGAGCGTGATGCAAACATCTTCACCGCGGAAGACCTTGTTGCGGTGACGCTTCTGTCGGTACAGGTTCCGGCTCAGGGAGCCTTCTTCCTTCTCGGCGAAAACAACGCCGAATTGAACCGCCTTCTGGCCGACGTCGGCCCGGATCGCGATCTCTCGAACGAACCAGACCCCTTCACCTCGGAATCTCCGGTGTGGCGTTTGGAGACGGCGCTTCGAGAGATTCACGGCGTCGGACGCACCATGGCGTCCAAGCTCATCGCCCGCAAGCGTCCGAGGTTCTATCCGATCTACGACGACGTCATCGGTCGAGAGTTGGGAACGAAGTCGGCCCACCTGGAACCCGTTCGCGTAGCCATGCGGGAAGACGAGTTGCAGAGTCGACTCCTCGATCTACGTGCACGTGCAGGTCTCGACGAATCCGTTCCGGTCATCAGGGTGTTGGACGTGCTGGCGTGGATGCAGGGTAAGGGATACAAACCGGCACTCTAGCTTTCTTGTCGGTGGGCGGGTCTAGTGTCGAATGTATGTTCGATGATGGATTGACGAGCGGTGTGGGGACATCCGTCGATGACGGCCGTCCTGTCGTCGATCCACTCGTGCTGCCGGACATGCTCTTTGCAACGGCGCAGAGTGAGAACATGCTTGCCGCGCAGAAGGTGCTCGGCGCATCCATGTTGTCGGAGTCGAGATTCAATGCCGAACTTGACGCGTCCGGTGATGTCGACAAGGCGTGGCGGATCGCATGCAACGAGATAGCGGTCATGCTCACTTGCTCACGTCGTACTGCCGAAGTCCACATCGAGATCGGTGACGCCCTACGCGAGTTCCTTCCGCTCACCAAGGCCGCATTCGCCGCCGGCGAGCTGGACTATGCGCGTGTGCGCAAGATTGTCGACGGACTCACCGGGGCCGACCCCGAGGCGATCGCAGCACTCGAGCGCCGGGTACTGGCCTCGGCGCACCGTCTTCCTCCCGGGCAACTCGAGCGCGACATCGAACGTCAGCTCTTTGCCTACGATCCGGATGCTGCTGCCGAACGTCGCCGGAAGATGCTGGAGCACCGCGATGTTCGTACGCGTGCCGACCGTCACGGCCTCGCGCAGTTGCAGGCAACACTCAGCGCCAGCGAGGCCGTCGAAGCGCTCGGCCTGATCAACGAGGCCGCCGGAAGTGTCTGCACCAACGATCCGCGAAATGTCTCGACCCGTAGGGCCGATGCGCTGGTCGCTCTCCTGCACGGCGAGAACGGGCTACGTTGCCAGTGTGGCAGCGAAACGTGCGAGGCTGCATCCACGGCAGCCCAATCAACTACATTCTCACGTCGGAAGCCGTTGTTGCACATCGTGTGTGATCTGGCGACGCTCCTCGGATTGACGTCAGATCCCGCGAGCATCGACGGGTACGGACCGATCGATCCTGATTTTGCTCGCGAGCTTGCTGCTGATTCCACCTGGCAGGCTTTGTTCGTAGATTTCCGGGCCCAGACCGCCGGAAATCGACCGCGCCGGCAACATGCTCCGGCTGTCCTTCCGCCTGTCACCCGGCCTGATCGCCCGGGCCGCGAACCGAACGGCTGCGGCGATCGGATTCGGGCAATGCAACTGAAGGTTGCGAACGCACCGGACATAGTTCGAAGATCGGATGGGCATGGCGCCCAGCCCGATCCACCTCCCGGCGCGCTGACCTACACTCCGGGAGCGGCACTGGCCGCATTGGTACGGGCTGTCGACGGGCACTGCCGATTCCCTGGCTGTTCGGTGCCCGCGAACAGGTGCCAACTCGACCACGTCACCGAATTTGATCCATCCGATCCGAAACGTGGTGGGTGGACCATTGCGAGCAACCTCCAATGCCTGTGTCGTCATCACCATCAGGTGAAGACATACAGGTTGTGGACGCCGGTAATGCTGGAGGATCGAGCCATTCACTGGACCGACAACACCAGCGGGTTGACGGCTGTCACAGTTCCGGAGAGGATCTGACCTGTGCCGGAAGGACAAAGCGCTGGAATCGTCGGCGGGGGAATTGGCGGGCTGACGGCTGCCATCGCGCTCCGCAAAGCAGGCTGGGATGTCACCGTGTACGAGCGTGCGTCCGAGTTCACGGAGGTAGGCGCCGCCGTCGTGTTGTTTCCCAACGCGCTGGCAGCGTTGGACGAAATCGGTGTAGGCGAACAGGTCAGGGCGAATTCCCTTCCGTACAGCTCGGGCGCGATCAGGAATCTGCGCGGGCAAAATCTGGTGACGCGCAGAATTGGTGACCTCGCCGGCGGACGCGATCTGGTGACAATCCACCGCGCCGATCTGATTGAAGTGTTGGTTCGCGCCCTCCCCGCCGAATGTCTACGCACCGGAACCAGGGTGACGGGTGTTGGCTGCGGAGATCACGGCCGCGCCGAGATAGTCACCGACGGTGATACCGCTCGATACGACCTTGTCGTTGCCGCGGATGGTGTGCACAGTGTTGTGCGACAGCAGCTCTGGCCCGGCGAGGGAACCGTGGTACATACCGGAGTGTCAGCTTGGCGCTGGATCGTCGATGGCCCACCGCCGAATTTTGTAGGACAGGTGTGGGGGGTTCGAGGGGAGTTCGGGATTCTCCCGTTGGCGGGCAACCGCACCTACGCCTTCGCGGGTGCGCAACGCGGCGTCGAGAGTCTCGCGCATTTTGCCGACTGGCCCGAACCGGTGTCGCAACTGGTCGCGAACGCTGATCCGGCTCGCATCATCGAGAACGAGTTGCTCGAGATTCGGACCCCGAAGCTGTTGACACGCGGCAAAGTTGCGTTGATTGGCGACGCCGCTCATGCCATGCGCCCTCACCTCGGGCTAGGTGCGGCTTTGGCGATCGAGGACGCCGTTACTCTTGCTGCCTATGCGCACGATCTCGCTGGCTACACAAAGGCTCGGCGTCGTAGAGTTCTAGCTGTTCAATGGATTTCGCGGCACATGTCAACCGTCGTGATGCCGGCGAGTCGCCCGCTGGCGGCGGTGCGTGATGTTGCCGTGCGGTTGACTCCCGACATTCTTACCTTGTCGGTATTCGGTGTGATCAATCGCTGGCGGCCTCGGCCGATCGAGAGGCACTGACTTCGAAGATGGTTTCCAGACCGTCTTCTTCGTCCCACTGCTCACCGACTTCGCAAAAATTGTACTGGCTGATCAGGTTTCGAGATGCGGCATTGTCCGGGCTGATGGTCGCGCGAACGACGTGTACGTCGGATTCGCGACTCGCGACGTCGAGAAGTATCTCGAGGGCGGTTCGTGCGTAGCCCTGTCGTCGAAACGCCGGGTCGATGCGATATCCCATCTCGACCATCCCGCGCGCGTCGGGACGGCCGTGAAATCCTGCCAACCCCACCGGCGTCGACGTCCGAGTGTCGACCGCGATGCGGGTGATCCAAGCGCTGTCGTGCGGATTCCCTGCTATCTGCTTGCTCCGGTAGCGCCACAAGCCCTGGCATTCTTCGCCGAGGAGATACGGGGTCAGGATTTCGGGTGCGAGTTCCATTGCGAGAGTGGCGTCATCATCACCCAGTGCGTGTAGGACTGGTGATGGGACGTGGATCAGTCGAAGCCCCCGTCCGTCGAGAGTCCAGGGTAGTTCGGTGACTGTCACAGGTCGGCGATCGGGGTCGACAGCGTTATATCGACGCCGATACTCCGGAGATTGCCGTCGAGAACCTGCCAGATGGAGCGTTCGAGGAATTCGGCCAATTCTGCGCTGGTCACGTCGGAACCTGGTTGGCTGAGCCAACGGTTGACGCTGACGTCGACCAAACCGATCACGCCGAAAGCCAAGGGCTCCGCCATCTTCGACGGTTTGCCGCGGCTGGCGAGGATCGCGCCCAACAGGTTTCCCAACTGGACGGCGATGGCCGTCTTAGTTCCGGTCACCACTTTCGAACCGGTGGCTCGGGTGCTCGGGGATCCCTTGCCTAAAAAGTGGTGCAGTCGTGGGTATTTCACAATCCAGCGAAGGTACGTGTCGACGGCCCGCGAGATAGCCTCGCCGACGGTGCCTTGCGGCGTGAGGGTGGGGGTCAGGTCGGTCATCATCATCTCGAGGATGCGGACTCGCAGCTGCTCGTCGAGGTCGGCTCGATCCTTGAAGATCCGGTAGACAACGGAACGGGGGACGTCGGCGCGCTCGGCGATTTGTTGGACGCCGACGTCGGCGCCACCTTCGTTGACTGCGTCGAGGGCTGCGTCGAGGATCCGTGCTTTGCGCTGCTCCTTGTGATCGTTCCAGCGAGTGCTGCGCCCGTCGGGCTGCGCCGACTCGGCTGTCTTTGTCATAAATCGAACGATACTCACCCCGCCATTGACTGGACAAGATGTCTCACATACTTTGGTGGGACAGCGTGTCACACACAGATACCGTTCTCTTCAGGAGTGGCAATGAGTAACAGGGTTTTTGTCGTCGGCGTCGGCATGACGAAATTCGAGAAGCCGGGATCCCGCGAGTGGGACTACCCCGACATGGCACGCGAGTCGGGTACCAAGGCGCTCGACGACGCAGGTATCGACTACTCCGAGGTCGAGCAGGCATACGTCGGCTACGTCTACGGCGAGTCCACCGCAGGTCAGCGGGCTGTCTACGAGCTGGGTCTGACAGGTATCCCCATCGTCAACGTCAACAACAACTGTTCGACGGGATCGACCGCGCTCTACCTCGCCACGCAGGCAGTCAAGAGTGGTCAGGCCGACTGCGCATTGGCGCTGGGCTTCGAGAAGATGCAGTCCGGGTCGCTCGGATCCACCTACGACGACCGCGAACAGCCACTCATGCGGCACCTCCTCGCTCTCGCCGAGCTGCAGGAGTTCGCGATGCCGCCCGCTCCGTACATGTTCGGCGCGGCCGGCGTCGAGCACATGGAACGCTTCGGAACCACTGCTGAGCAGTTCGCGAAGATCGCCGTCAAGAACCACAAGCACTCGCTCAACAACCCGTACGCGCAGTTCCAGGACGAGTACACCCTCGAGCAGATCCTCGAAGCACGCCAGATCCACGGGCCGCTCACCAAGCTCCAGTGCTCGCCCACCTCGGACGGATCCGGCGCGGCGATCATCGCCAGCGAAGCATTTGTCGAGAAGCACGGGCTTGCTGCTCAGGCGATCGAGATCGTCGGACAGGCCATGGTCACCGACATGAACAGCACTTTCGAGGGCAAGAGCGCCATCAGCCTCGTCGGCGCCGACATGACCCGTAAGGCCGCCGAGAAGGTATATGCACAGGCCGGGATCACCGCCGACGACGTCGACGTCATCGAACTCCACGACTGCTTCTCCACCAACGAGTTGCTGACCTACGAAGCGCTCGGGCTGTGCGCCGAAGGTGACGGCGGCAAGCTCGTCGACGCCGACGACACCACCTACGGCGGACGCTGGGTGGTCAACCCGTCCGGCGGCCTCATCTCGAAGGGTCACCCCCTGGGAGCAACGGGCCTCGCACAGTGCGCCGAACTCACCTGGCAGCTCCGCGGTACCGCCGACAAGCGTCAGGTCGACGGCGCGAAGGTTGCACTCCAGCACAACATCGGCCTCGGCGGCGCAGTCGTCGTGACCGCATACAAGCCCTACGCACGCTGAATCACACCCTTAACCCGCTAGCTACCCACTAGGAGTTTCATCATGGCTTCCGTTTCCGTCTCCGCCGTACTGCCCGCGTCCCCCGAGAAGACCTGGGATGCGCTCTCCGACCTGTCTCGCTGGGAAGAGTGGCTCACCATTCACCAGGGCTGGAAGAGTGAACTCCCCACCGAGGTTGCGCTGGGCGCCAAGTTCACCGAGGTCGTCTCCGTGATGGGTATGGCCAACAAGATCGAATGGACCGTCGAAGAGGTCGAGGTTCCGAAGATGGTCAAGATCGCCGGAACCGGAATGGCCGGTGTCACCGTCGAATTCATCCTCTCGGTCGAGGCCGACGGTGCGGGCTCGAAGGCAACCGTCGACGCCAGCTTCAAGGGCACCATGATTGTCGGGCCGATCGGCAAGGCAGTCGCCAAGAACGCCAAGGCTGACCTCGAGGCTTCGCTGGCGAAGTTCGCCGAGCTGGTCGGATAACGCTCGATGACGACACCGAAGACCAACGCGGTCGAATTCGATACTTCCGGACTGGATGTATGGACTGATCCGGAGCACTTCGAGGTGACAGCCGAGCGTATCGCCGAATACGCCGCTGCCACCAACGATCCCATCGAGCGACATCTGAAGGGCGAGATCGCTCCGCCGGTCTTCGCGGTGGTACCCGTCTTCATGTCGATGGCACCGGCTGCCCTGTCGGTGGCACCGGTGGAACTGCTGATGAAGCTCGTTCACGGTGAGCAGGATTTCCTGTTCCACCGTCCGATCTACCCCGGTGACCATCTGGTCGCTCGCGCCAAGCCCATCGGTTTCGAGGGTCGCGACAACGGTTCCACCGTCGTCATCTACGTCGAAACCAAAACCGACAAGGGCGAATTGGTCAACGAGCAGTGGATGACGGCGTTCTTCCGCAAGGTCGACGCGGGCCCCGGCCTGGGTGAGAAGGCTCCCGAACACCGATTCGACGACGCTCTTCGCGCGGGTAGTCCGGCAGCGGTGGTGAATCAGCACATCGACGAGGACCAGACGTTCCGGTACTCGCCGGCGTCCGGCGATCCGATGCCGATCCACCTCGACGAAGAGATCGCTCGCATGTCCGGGCTCCCCGGAATTATCAACCACGGACTGTGCACCATGGCGTTCACGTCGTGGGGAGCCCTGACCGAACTGGCCGGCGGCGAGACCGAGCGGTTGCGTCGTCTCGCAGTGCGATTCGCGAAACCCGTGCTTCCGACCCAAGACATCGAGACGGTGTTCTACAAGTCGGGCTCGGCAGACGGAGCCACGTCGTACTCGTACGAAACCAGCGCGGTCGGTGACCTGGTCATCAAGGACGGCCTTGCTGTCATCACCGACAAATGAGTCTTCATGTCCGACAACTGAACTGATGGGAATCTGAACTGATGGGAAGTCTCGACGGTCGCGTAGCGATCATCACCGGAGCAGGACGCGGCATCGGCCGTGAGCATGCGCTGCTCTTCGCTCGTGAGGGTGCGAGCGTCGTGGTCAACGATCTCGGCGGTGCAAACGACGGATCGGGTGCAGATGCCGGCCCCGCGCAGCAGGTAGTCGACGAGATCGTCGCTGCAGGCGGCAAGGCCGTCGCCAACGCCGACAACATCGCTACCTGGGACGGCGCCGAGGGCCTCGTCAAGCAGGCCGTCAGCGAGTTCGGCCGACTCGACGTCCTGGTCAACAACGCCGGCATTCTTCGTGACGCGTTCATTGCGGGCATGGACGAGAGCCAATGGGACTCAGTCATTGCCGTGCACCTCAAGGGGCACGCAGCGACGCTGCACCACGCTGCCGCGTACTGGAAGGACCAGAGCAAGGCAGGCGAGACCGTCAATGCTTCGGTCATCAACACCGCCTCGGCTTCGGGTACCTTCATGCCGAATGCGGGCCAGGGAAACTACGGCGCCGCCAAGGCGGGCATCGCAGCCCTGACTTTGGTGGCCGCAGACGAGCTCGATCGATACGGCGTGCGTGTCAACGCAATTGCGCCGATCGCGCGTACTCGACTGACGCTGGCGACACCCGGTATGGGTGCGCTCTTCGCGGCCGAGGTTCCCGAGGGGGAGTTCGACGCGTTTGCGCCGTCCAACATCTCGCCGCTCGTGGCATATCTCGCGGCCGCGGACTGCAAGCTCACCGGCAAGGTGTATGCAGTTCAGGGTGGGGCCATCACGGAACTTGCCGGCTGGCACGGCGTGAACACCATCGAGAGCGAGGGTCCCTGGACCACCGCCGACCTCGCAGAACGTCTGTAAGCGCATGGCACGCAACGCATACGAACTCGGCCTCGGGCTGAGTGAGGAGCACACCGCGCTTGCAGATTCGGTGCGCTCCTTCGCCGAGCGCACCATCACCACCGAGCAGGTGCGCGCGGCGGTGGAGTCGCGGACCGAGGACAAGTTCCCCGAGTTCTGGACGGCACTGGTCGGGCAAGACCTTCTCGGGCTCGCGGTTCCGGAAGAGCAGGGTGGCCACGGTGCCGGTCTGCTGACCTTGGCGGTGGCACTGGAAGCGCTGGGCCGCACCGTCTCTCCCGGCCCGTTTGTTCCGACGGTATTGGCAAGCGCCGTTCTCGGTGCCGCCGATTCCAAGGCGGGACTCGAGTTCCTGCCCGGCCTGATCGACGGAAGCCGTACGGCTGCAGTCGCCTTGGGTGCACCGTTCGCAGCTGAGGCGTCGGACAGCGGGTACACGGTCACGGGCGCACTCGACGGTGTGCTCGGCGGTGAACATGCCGACGTGCTGCTGATTCCGATCCAGTTGCCCGAGGGCGTTCGCTACGCGGTGCTCGAGAGCAGCGTTGTCTCGATCACCGTGCAGGACAGCATCGACGTGCTTCGCGGCAGTGCGCGAATCGACGCTGATGGAGTGCAGATCAGCGCCGAACGGGTACTCGACGGTCTCACCGAGGCGCGGGTACGGTCCATTGCCGCAGTCGTTCTCGGCGCCGAAGACGTCGGCGTCATGTCCTGGTGCGTCTCCACCGCGTCGGAGTACGCCAAGACCCGTGTGCAGTTCGGACGACCCATCGGCCAGTTCCAGGGCGTCAAGCACAAGTGCGCGCAGATGGGCATTGCGCTCGAGCAGGCCCGCGCCGTTGTGTGGGATGCGGCAAGCGCATTGGACAAGGGCGACGACACTGCAGATTTTGCCGCCGACATCGCAGCGGTCATCGTTCCCGACGCTGCAGTGCGGGTAGCGCAGGACTGCGTGCAGGTCCATGGCGGCATCGGATTCACGTGGGAGCACGACGCGCACCTGTACTACCGCCGCGCGCTCTCGATCCGCGGCATTCTCGGCACCCGTGAGGATCGTGCCAATCGTGTTGCGCAGCAGGCACTTGACGGTGTCAGCCGGGCTTCGGTTCTCGAACTTCCGCCCGAGGCGGAGGATATCCGCGGCGACATCGCGGCTGAGCTGGCCAAGTTGGTCGATCTCGACGAGGACGACCAGCTCATTGCACTCGGCGACGGAGGCTGGGTTCAGCCGCACCTGCCGAAGCCGTACGGACGCAGCGCCGCTCCGCTCGAGCAGATCGTCATCTCCCAGGAGATCAAGGCTGCGGGTATCTCGATGCCGCAACTCCTGATGGGAACTTGGGCCGTGCAGGCCGTCGTAGCGCATGGTTCGGACAAGCAGAAGCAGGAATTGGCGCTGCCGACCCTGCAGGGTGAGCTGGTGTGGTGCCAGCTCTTCAGTGAACCCGGTGCTGGTTCCGACCTCGCATCACTGTCGACGAAGGCCGAAAAGGTCGACGGCGGTTGGAAGATCACCGGTCAGAAGATTTGGACGACGGTCGCTCAGTTCTCCGACTGGGCAATGCTGATTGCCCGCACGGACGCCACCAAGCCGAAGCATCAGGGCATCACCTACTTCGTGCTCGATATGTCGACACCGGGCATCACCGTCCGCCCGCTGCGTGAGATGACGGGCTCGGCGCTGTTCAACGAAGTGTTCCTCGACGACGTGTTCATCCCCGACGAGAACGTGGTCGGCGAGGTCAACGACGGCTGGAACGTCGCACGCACGACGCTGGCCGGCGAGCGCGTCGCACTGAGCCAGAAGATGGAGGCGTACGCGTCGGACTCCGATCTGCTGAAGTTCGCGAAGTCAGCAGATCTGAGCCCGATCGGTCGCTACCGTGTCGGTGAGCTGGTTGCCGAAAGTCAGGCGATCGACCTCATCGGCTCCCGCGTTGTGCTCAAGCAACTTTCGGGAATCGACGTGAGTACCACATCGAGCGTCGGCAAGCTGTTGGCGATGAAGATCAGCCAGTCGATCGCCGAATTCGTCGTCGCCGAACTGGGTGCTGCCGGAGCGGTCAGCATCCCAGGTCAGCCCAGCGACAAGGCGATGGAGCAGCTCATTTCGGGCCGTGCCACCACCATCTACGGTGGCACGACCGAGGTGCAACTCAACGTGATCGGTGAGCGCATGCTCGGGTTGCCGCGAGACTGACAGTTTCCACCGGGTGGGGCTCAGTCCTGGATTCGTCTCCAGGGCTGAGCCTCTTCCAGTTCGAAGGCCAATTCGAGGAGCGTGCGCTCGTCGCCGAGATCGGCGGAGAAATGCGAGGCCAACGGCAAACCATTGCTGGTCTGATGCAGCGGTAGGGAAATGGCGGGACCACCGGAGATGTTGTTCAGTGGCGTGAACGACGTGTACGCGATCAACTTGTCGAAGAGTTCCTCGAAAGGCTGAGCGGGGGAGAGGTATCCGAGCTCGGGGGTGGTGTGACCAAGTACCGGCGAGAGCACGACGTCGTACTTCAAGAACATGGCGCTGTACTGCTGCTGAAGGCGTCGCAAGCGGTAGAGCACGCGCGGCGTCTTCGCGAGGTTCTTCCGGTACAGCGTGTAGAGGCCCTTGGTGAGATTGTCGGTGCCGGACTTGTCGAAGTCGGGTCCGAGCATCTGTTTGCCACCGGTGGAGATGGCAAAAGACAGGAAACCCCAGTAGATGCTGAAGTCGTTGATGAATTCCGGGCCGACGGGCAATGCGGCATCCTCGACGTGATGGCCAAGGCTTGCAAGGAGTTCCGCAGTCGCTTCGACGGACTTACGCGTCTCGTCGTCCGTCTTGGTGACGGTCACGGAATCGGTGATGACGCCGACGCGCAATCGGGTTGAGCTGGGTCCTTCGATCAGGCGAACCGGCGCGAGTCGTGGATTGCGGTAATAACTTTCAGCCGCTGACATCCATCTGGCGGTGTCGCGAACTGTACGGGTGACGGCGCCCTGTGCGATCAGCCGGATCGGCATCGACTTGTCGGCGGGGTCGGCAACGGTACGACCGCGAGTGGGTTTGAGTCCGACCAGTCCGCAGGCAGCGGCGGGAATGCGAATCGATCCACCGCCGTCGTTGGCGTGCGCGATCGGGAGTACGCCGGCAGCAACAAGCGCGGCTGCGCCACCCGAGGAAGCGCCCGACGAGTACGCCGGATTCCACGGGTTGTGGACGGGTTCTTCCGTCATGTATTCGGTGGACGCACTGAATCCGAACTCGGGTAGTCGAGTCTTGCCGATCGAAATGGCCCCGGTGGAGAGGAACTGCTTCCCGAAATCGCTGTCGGCTTTGGCGGGGATCGCGGTGAAGGCGGTACTGCCCTGCTGGGTGGGAAGGCCGGCGCTGTCGGTGTTGTCCTTGATCGCGGTGGGGACACCGGCAAAGACGCCCTTGGCGGGCCGGTTGCTCCTGGCGAGGGCACGATCGAAATCAGTGCAGGCCAGACCGTTCAATTGCCCCTGCACGGCCTCGGCGCGGGCGATCGACGCCTCCATGACTTCCCGTGCGGTCACCTCACCCGATTCGATCCGGGCGGCGACGCCGGTGGCGTCGAGGTCGCTCAGGGCGTCGTCGGTGAAAGCGTGGACGGGGGTGTTCGCGGTCATGGGGATCCTTGTCAGGCGGAGGCACTCAGGTCGTCCGTCCAGCATATTGGACGGACGACCCCTGAGTGGCGCTATCTGTGGATTGCGGTATCAGCTACCGAAGAACGTTACTGCCTGCTCGGCCGCCTGCGGCGCCTGCTGGAACACTCCCTGTGGGATGAACTGCTGCGGAAAGAACTGCTGGGGGCCCAACTGCTGGAAGTTCGTGACCATCGGGTGGATGACGTTGTTGAATACATCGTTGAACATGTTTTGTGTCCTTCGGTTACAGCGTTTTTCGAACTTCTGACTCCAACGACACTAAGCACGGTTGTGGTGAGTTTCAACGAAAATGACTGATACACAGTCAAGTTCAAGTTTGTTGCCAGCTGGGGGCCAGGAACCGGCCTTCCTTCACAGCTTGGACGCTGCGCCGTGCAGGTTCTTGGCTGTCGGGGATGTCTCGACGGTTTTGGGATCGGGGTACGTGCCCAGTACGCGATCGGCAGTTCCCGCGGTGGTGACGGTGAACCAGTAGTGCTCGTTCTTGAAGTGGTGGTTGCGGTGGTTGCGCCAAACCGACCGGTAGAGAGCAGTTTTCGGCTTGTAGTCACTGTGGATGAGGAAATGCGTCCATTCGTAACCGAGGCCGAGCACGGAAATGCAGGTCAGGAAGGTCAGACCGAGTTCGACGCGGGGAAACGCCAGGAGGGCGACGGCTGTCAGAACGGGGATCACGATCAGGAGCGTCTGCCACGGAATGAAGATGAGTGAGACGGTTCGCGGCGCAAAGTGGTGTTCCCGATGGCTGCGCGCCAGCCGTGAATCGAGTGTGACGCCGGCAAGGGTCCGCGGCTTCCAATGTAGAACGAAGACGTGAATGATCCACTCCACGAACGGGAATGCGGCGATCATCACGAGCGGAACAAGTGCGTCGGTGATCTGCCAGTCGCCCAATGCGATGCGCGCCGTTGCGGCGGCCAGCAGCATGGTGCCGATCATCCACGGCGTCGGTGACTTACGAAACGTCCGTGCGGCATCGGCCAGAGTAAGAGGCTTGCTCATGGTTTCAGTCCTTCCAGGAAGGTGAGAGCGTCGCCGATTGCCGTCGTGCCGGTGTGAAGGAGCTGTGCGGCTGACGCCTCGGCAGTTGGCTCGTCGTGTGAAGTGATGGCGGAGGCCAGTTTTCGATACAGGTCGGTCTGGCCGACTTCGGCGACCATGACGGATGCAAGTGCAGTCATAGCCGGCTCGTATGCAGCCCGAAGGCTGTTGAAGATCAAACGGAAGGCGATGGAATCTGCGCTGTCGACGACGACGTCCCAGAACGCCAGAGCGCGGTCTTGCAACTCCACTGGATCTTCGGTGGAGCCTAGTTGATCAACGGCCGTGTTGAGTTCTCGGGCGGATTCCGCGGAGATGCGACGAGCCGCCAGCACCGCGATCTGCGGTCCCATCAACTCGCGAGTTTCCAGGACGCTGCGCACCACCGTCAGGTCGGGGACGCCATCGCGAACCAGCAGTTGGGGGAGAAGTTCTGGTCCGGCCTGGCGTCGAAAATCGCGCACCGACGTGGATTCGCCCTGGCGGACCTCGACGAGTCCGGCTTGGGCGAGCTTCTGAATAGCCTCTCGGACTGCCGGCCTCGAGACACCGAATGCTTCGGCGAGTTTGCGCTCGCTGGGTAGTGTCTCGCCGGCAGCCAGCTCTCCGGCCAGCACTTTCACGGAAATCTGGTCGAAGACTGCGCCGGAGGCCGAGGTGCGTGCAACGGGTTGGAACATGTACCGACCTTAAGCGCTTGCTGGTGAGAGGTCAAGTGGTATTACCAGTTGAGTTCTGGCGTGAAAGAGATACCCCTTGGCCAACAAGCTTCACCGTAACGGCGCAGGTGAGAGTAATTTTAGGCGACCCTAATTCGGAATACCGTCAGGAAGCCCATGACATCACTTCTCTTGCCGACTCTCGACACAGACGCAGAGTTCGCACGCATTACGGCCGCGCTTACCCGTCGCGGCTTTCTCGGAGCGGGCGCCTTGGCCGGGATCGGTCTACTCACGGCCTGCGGAACCAGCACCAGTGAGTCTGCCGAAGGGTCGATGCGCACCATCAATACCGCTCTCGGGCAGGTGGAAGTGCCCGCCAACCCGCAACGGGTGGTCAGCGCCGATTACTACACGGGCCCCGCGATGTTCGACGCCGGATTCACACCCGTCGGACTGCCGGTGGACTACGAGAACGCCGACGGCGTCCCGGAACCCTATGCGTCTGCTCTGCGGTCTCTCCCGAAGGTGGGGCGCTGGTACGAGCCGAACGCCGAGGCGATAGCGGCTTTGTCTCCCGACTTGATCGTGATGACCAACCTGCTGTCGCAGAACAACCCGGATCTTTACGAGCAGATCCGGTCGATCGCACCGACCGCGGTTTTTGCCGAAGACGGGCAGTACGCATGGAAAGAGCGTGCCCTCGGGGTCGCGGACGCGCTCAACCAGAGCGCGAAGGTTCAGGAGTTGGCAGACCGGTACGAGGCGCGGATCGCCAAGTTCCGCAGCGACAACGCTGATGTGCTGAGCAAGGTGAAGGTCGTCTACACCACGTACTTCGAGGAGAGTGGCTTCTCACTGTATTCGCCCACGAAGTATCAGACGACGGTGATCAGCGAGGCCGGGTTCCAGTTCAACGACCGCTCGCTCGCAATTCCTGCCGGCAGCAACGAGTGGTTCCCGAAGGAGCAGTTGGAGCTACTCGACGAGGCCGACGTCATCATCACCAACAGTGGCAAGGGGCCTATCGACGAGAAGTTGGCTGGCGACACCATCTTCCAGCGTCTGCGCGCCGTCAAGAACGATCAGGTGTACTCGTTCGACTACGAGGGTGTCGCCTCATTCGGTTGGGCCTTGACGTTCCTCGAGCAGTTCCAACCGATCGCCGAGGAGATCAGAGCGAAGCTCTGACGGCGGCTTCGGGTGGGTGCGCTTCCAGATCATCCGGGCCAGCGCACCCACCACGGACACTGCGAGGACAACGCCGCCGCCGACGATGCCGGCCGACGAGTCCGGGAAAATGCCCTCGAGCAGCAGCCAGACGCCGAAGACGAAGAACAGCACCGCGGCACCGATCTTGATGAATCCCTCCGGAAGGTGCTTGCCCAGTACCGAGCCGACGATGATGGCCAGAGCGTCGGCCGCCACCATGCCGACGGTCGATCCGATCCAGATGCCGATCCAGTCGTTGTCGGTGGCAAGAGTGATGGTGGCGAGCATGGTCTTGTCGCCGAGTTCGGCCAGGAAGAACGCCGATGCGACGGCGATGAAGGCGGACCGCGTGACGCGACCGGCCTTGTTCTGCTCGTCGTCGGTGAGATCGTCACCGCGCAGCGTCCAGAGGCCGAAGATCAGGAACGCGATCCCGCCGACGATCGATATTGCCGCGGTCGGAAGTGCGACGCCGACGTAGTGGCCGACGGCGACGGAGACAAGGTGAACAAGGGTGGTGGCGACGGTGATTCCGCCGAGAACGACCCACCAGCGATAGCGCAAGGCAAACGTCATTGCCATCAGTTGCGACTTGTCGCCGAGTTCCGCGACGAAAATTACGCCGAAACTCAAAAGTATTGCGGCAAGCAAGATTTACTCCTCCGGTCGGTGTAGGTCGGAGGAAAAATGCGAGCCTCCGGCCTGGGCAGGCGCAGCGGGTGCGCTTGTCCGGCCGAAGGTCTCGCCCACCGAGGCCACAGGACCTTCGGTTCGCCAGGCCGGGTGCTTCGCGATCCGCACATGACGGAGCGCGTCGAACCAGTATGTCGACACAGGCGATTGGGGGCTACTCCCCTTCGTTGCTACCCACGTTAGCGCGGTCGAAACGAATTGGCAAAGCGCGCAGCAAGTTTGGGAGTCCGAACTTATCGCTTACCGGGGCCGTCACGAGGCGAGGAGCATGGCCAAAACAGCGGTGTCGGGATCGCTGATCGGATCGATGCCGACACGGCTGATCATGGAGACGACTGTGCCGTCCGGCTCTGCCTCGACCCAGGCCGCGCGATGCTCCAAACCCAGGTAGGGAAGACCGGGCAGTAGTACGCACCCCGACGCGCTGCCCTCGCATTCCGGCAGGCTGGACGTGGTTTCCGACGGCGGGTGCAGCATGATCAGGGCCGGTGGCTGGTGATCGGAGAAACGGCCGGGTGTCAGGGCAAAATCGCCCAGCACCGGACCTTCGGCAACCACCAGACCGACAGTGCCCGGCTGGGGGTCCTCGGGAACGTCCTCACGAACCCCGAAGACCGTCGTCGTCGGCAACATACCCGGCATCGAGGCCACTCGGACAGCCAAGGCGAGAAGCTGAGCCCACTCCTGGGTGGTGTCCGGCCAACGCCCGGAAATGACAAACCCCTGCAAAGATCCGGCGGCTTGGAACGGAGAAATGCCTATTGCTTCGTTTCTGTTCATTTCTGTTCCTCCCTCGGTGCTGGGGCAAATCTCGGGCAGACGCGCATGCGTCGGTCCGGCACACCTCGTTGGGTAATCGAAATATGCACCCATTCGGTACTGGCACACAAGACGGGGAGAGTGCCAGCCAGGTTTGCGCTGGTGAGGGCGGTGGTATGCGCAGGCATGACTCTGTCGAAGAACCGTTCTCGGCTGGAAGACCTGGCAACGCAGGCGTGGATCTTCGGGTATCCACTGTTGATTGCGGCGGTATCGCGTGACGTCATGACGGCGGTGCCGGCCCCGGTGGCGATGAAAGCCCCGCTCAACCAGTTTGCTTATGCGCGTACAACGCCCGACGCGACCTTCACCGATGTCGTCTCACCCAACGCGGACACTCTCTACTCGTCGGGGTGGCTGGACGTCTCGACGGAACCGCAGGTGCTCTCATTACCGGACTTCGGCACGCGGTACTGGCTGGTCCCCATCCTCGACGCGTGGAGCGACGTGTTCACGGTGCCGGGATCTCGGACGGTGGGACGCACCGGGGGGCCGTATCTGGTTTCCGGGCCGAATTGGAAAGGCAACGTGCCCAAGGGTTTGACGCTGCTGCGTTCTCCGACGGCGATGAACTGGATAGTCGCCCGCTATGCGACGTCGGGGGGAACGGACCTGGCTGAAGTGCACAGCCTGCAGGACCGGACGCGACTGACACCGCTGTCGGAGTGGATGGGTGACCCGCAGGACTTCACGCCCGGCGAAGTGCCGGTGAACGCTGCCGTCGACACCCGGACGCCGCCGGTGGACCAGGTGGCCGCCATGGACGGCGAGGCCTTCTTCACCACACTCGATGCACTTCTCGACGACAATCCTCCCCGCCCGGACGATACCGAGATGATGAAACAGCTGTCCGACATCGGAATCGGCTCCTCGCTGCCCTGGAAGTCGCGTCCGCAAGAGGTGCGTGATGCCCTCGACCGAGCAGCACGAACCGGAATGGACGTGCTGAGCGAGATCGCCAAAGAGGCCGAGGGTAGTCCGAAGAACGGCTGGACGATGCACCGCGGCTTGGGGCATTACGGAACTCATTACGCTCAGCGAGCTTTGATCGTCTGGCTCGGTTTCGGCGCGAACCTCGACGCTGATGCCGTGTACCCGCACGCCACCACGGACGTCGACGGGAAGCCTCTGACCGGCGAGAAGAAGTACGTACTTCATTTCGAGAAGGACGAACTGCCGCCGGTCGAGGGCTTCTGGTCGCTCACGATGATGAACGAGCGGCAGTTCTTCGTGGACAACCCGATCGACCGATACGCGATCGGTGATCGAAGCGATCTGGTGTTTGCCGACGACGGTTCCCTCGACATCTATCTCCAGCACGAATCCCCTGGTGGTGAGAAGGAGCGGAACTGGCTGCCGGCTCCGTCCGGTGACTTCAACGTCTTTCTGCGCCTGTACTGGCCGAAGGCGGCAGTGCTGTCGGGATCGTGGACTGCGCCGGGTATTCGGGAAGCAGGTATTCAGGAAGCAGGCTGAAGGTCCTCTCGCCTCGTACCCGAAGAGCACAACTCGGTATCAGCCGCGCGTTTCGATGGGCGGAAAGGTCTCGATAGCCATACGATCTGTCGGTATTGCCCTGTTTGAAGAGCTGTTGAATCGGTCAGAGACACCCGCTTGCTTCGGAGGCTACTGATGGTCACGCAGAATCCGTTCGTGCAGTACGGCAAAGAGATCTGGTGGATGATCCTGATCCGCGGAATCTTCGGTGTGATCTTCGGAATCATCGCACTGGTGTGGCCGGGAATCACCGTGGTGGCGTTGGTCTTCCTGTTCGGTATCTACTCCATTGCCGACGGCTTGATCACGATCGTTCGAGCCATCCGGGACCGCGAGCACCTGAGTTCTTGGGGATGGTGGGTGTTCACCGGCGTCGTTTCGGTGGGAGCCGGTGTGGTCGCTCTGGTCTGGCCAGGCATCACTGCGCTGGTGCTGCTGTACATCATTGCCTTCTACGCCATCATGTTCGGAATCTTCGGAATCGTCGGCGCCTTCAAGATGAAGGCGCTGCCCGGATCCAGTTGGGGATGGTTGCTCGCAGCCTCGGTACTCGCTGTCATCTTCGGCATCATTCTTCTCGTCGCGCCCGGCGAAGGCATCATCAGCCTCATCTGGTTGTTGGGTTGGTACGCAATCTTGTTCGGCCTCTTCATGATCGTGGGAGCATTCCAGATCAGGAGCCGGGCAAAGGAAGTCGGTGTTCTCTAAGAAGGGAAAGCCGGCCGTCGCGGCTCCCGCTCCGATCCCCACGCTGTCCGGTAGTGAGAACTGGTCGATCCCTCGCGGTTTGATCGTCCTTCTCGGTATCGCGGCCACCGTGGTTGCCGTCGGCGGAATGAAAGTGTTCGGCGGCATCCTCGGACCGGTCTTCCTCGCACTGGTGCTGACGATTGCCGTTCAACCCATTCAGGATTGGTCGCAGCGACGAGGGTGGCCCAAGTGGGTCGGAATGTTGGGCTCGCTTGTCACCGTCTATCTGATTCTGCTCGGGCTCGCTGCCTCGTTGATCGTGTCGACGGCACAGTTGGCGACGATCTTGCCCCAGTATTCCGAGGAGATGACCAACCTCCTCGACGAGGGCCGCGACAAGTTGGCCGACTTCGGAGTGAGCACCGAACAGATCCAAAGCACGCTCAGCAGTATCGATCTCACGAAGGTAGTGGGTGTACTCGAAAGCGGGCTGGAGGGTCTGCTCGGCATTCTGTCGGATCTGGTGTTCATCCTCGCGCTGTTGCTGTTCATGGCCTTCGACGGCATGAGTATCCGCTCGCGGTTGCGCGTGCTGGCCGAGCAGCGTCCCGAAATCTCCTACGCGCTCTCCACTTTTGCCGCAGGGACTCGCAAGTACCTGGTGGTCTCGACGGTATTCGGCCTCATCGTGGCGGTACTCGACGGTGGAGCGCTGTGGCTGATGGGCATTCAGCTACCCGTTCTGTGGGCGCTGCTGTCCTTCATCACCAACTACATCCCCAACATCGGGTTTGTCATCGGCGTCATCCCGCCGGCACTTCTCGGGCTCTTGCAGGGCGGCCCCTGGCTGATGCTCTGGGTGATCGTCGTCTACTCCGTCATCAACTTCGTGATCCAGTCCATCATCCAACCCAAGTTCGTCGGCGACGCCGTCGGACTGTCGGTGACGATGACGTTCCTCTCACTTGTCTTCTGGTCGTGGGTACTCGGGGCGCTCGGAGCGTTGCTGGCGATCCCGCTTTCGTTGTTGGTGAAGGCCGTCCTGCTCGACATCGACCCAGCCACACGCTGGGCCGACATCCTGATCAGCGGGCCTCGGGACATGCCGAAGGAGAAACCGGAGGAGCCTGAAAAGCCGAAAATACCCGCAGAATCCGAGCCGAACGGTGGACCTGACCAAACAAGTAAGTAGCTTCGGGGCTAATTCAGCCGATCGGCCGGGGCGTTGCGTTTGACGTCGACGAAGGCTTGATCGCTCGCCAGACCCCACTGTGGACCGACGAACACGGCGTCCGCTTCCGGGTTTCCGCCGACGAGGTGCTCGAACCATGCCATGGACAAACTGGCGGCTGGATTGTTCGGCAGATCGTCGTTGATGCTCAAGTGGGTGCCGTTCACCATGGGGGCGCTGTAGGCGGGCGCCTGGAACATGGTGGCGTAGGCCCAGTACGGCCACAGGAATGGCGCCGTGACCCAATCGCGGGTCCCTGTGATCGTCAGAGTGGGCACCGTGATGGCGGCTCCGATGGGGGCCTGGATTCCGGTAGCGACGCTCAGCGCGCCGACGATGCGCAGGCGCGGGTCGAGCAGTTGTTGAACCGGCGGGAGGTACGACGCCGCGTAGATGAGGGAACCTGCGCCTCCGGAATGGCCACCCAGGATCACGCGGGACAGATCGACCTTCCCGTGCAGAGGTGAACCGGGGCGGCCTTCCTCCTGGATCAGTGCTTGCGTCCCCCACAAGTGTTCAGTGGTGGTGGAATTGATAAAGTTGTACGGTATCGCCACGATGAATCCGCGGCTTGCCCACAGTCGCGCCGCGTCGTCGTACTGGCCGGCGTCGCCGTCGATGCCCGGTACCCATACCAACGCAGGCGCCGCTGCCATTTCTTGTAGATCCGTGGGGTAGTAGTACAGGACACCGATTGGTGAATCGGGACCGTGTGGGAATGCGTTGGTGCATCGCAACTGCTCCGGATCCTTCATTCCCGCCAGTGGCGAGAGCAGCTTTTGCAAACCTCCGTAGAGGTCGTTGCACTGTGTCAGTTGTTGCGAGACGGTCACATCGTGGGCTCCGGCGACGGCAAATTTCTGGTGTATCGCGCCTTGGACGGTCGCCGGGAACACCGCTCCGAGAACGGGTCCAGGCCCTGGTACAGGTTGCTGTCCCGGAACGTCATTCGGCTCGCCGGAGGCAATTCCGGCACCGGAAAGTGTCAGAGTCAAACCGAGCGCCACTCCCAAGATCAATTTACGCATCGAGCGTCTCCCCAATTGTGTCGGCATCGTTCTCTCTCAACTGCTTTCAACTGCTTTCAACTGCTCTTAACGTGGTCCGCGGGAGCTGGCTGCGACTGCGGCCGCGATCTGGGCGCTGGCATCTACGACCGTGTCGGACAGATCCACCGGTAGAGGCTTCCCGTTGCACCACAGGAGATTGCAGCCGGTGTCGGCGTAATCTCCGGTGCCGAGCAGGATGGCCAGCACGTTGGCCGGGTCCGACCAGAACAGGACGTCCGCCGGCTCTCGGAACAGTGGGCCGGTCGAATCGTTGTAGCGGTACGGATCATCGACCGGTGCCGGCGGCAGATCTCGCACACTGGCCGTGATCTTGCGGATCAGCTCCTGGTTGTCAGGGTTTCCGGTGCCAACGAGGTTGGCACCCAGGTTGTTCGGATCGATGCTGACAGGGATTCCTTGACGGACGATGACCATGTCGCGACTGGGCACCACCACAATGAGCTGTCCGAGCGCCCCGGAGAACGCATACGTGTCGCGGGGGGAACCCGGCAGAATCGGATGGTCGATGCGGCGAACCGAGCGACCGGAGAACGAAGGCCAGTGAGTATCACCGACATTGGTCCACAACAGGAATCCGTAGCCGCCGTTGGCGTCCGTCGGCTGGGCGGCGTCGCGGACATAGTCGGGGTCGACGATCTCGCGCCCGTTCCAACTTCCGTTCTGCAACATCAGTCGTCCGAGTCGAGCCAGGTCGTCCGCGCGCATCGCCAATCCGCCGCTGACCACGGTATTACCGCTGCGATCGCGCAACCACACCCAGCTGTCGCGGCTGATTCCCACCGGGCCGAACACCTCACGTTGCACAAAGTCCTGGAAATCCGATCGTGCGGTGATCTCGATGATCTTCGGCAGAAGGGCCAGCGTGTTCTGTGCGTACTGGAACTTCGTTCCTGCCGGGAAATCAATTGGTGTGCTGAGTGTTTGGAGGATCTGATCGGTGCCGATGCCTGCACCCTCGGCCGGCCAGCTGAAATGCAGGCCTGTCGTCTGGGTGAGGATCTGACGGACTGTGAGGGCACCGTGGGCGTCGTCGGCCTGCGGGAAGAACTTTCGGAGCGGGTCGTCGAGTGTGAAGAGCCCCATGGTGATTGCACGGCCGACCGCTACCGAGGCGACGCCCTTTGTGGTGCTGGCCAACGGTATCGGAAGGTTTCCCGTTCCGGTGCGGTCGCCGGCGAGGCAACCGTGCCGATAAACCTGGGTGGTGGCGGCGCCCTTCGTCTGCCCGAAGTCCAGCGCTTCCGCCAAGGCGGCCGCGTCAATTCCCAGGTCCTCCGGATCCTCGCGGGCGGCGAGTTGGCCAGGCGCAGGCTCCGCGCAGACGGCGGGCTGGTCCGCAGTGGGGGCGGCGCCGGCAGGCGCGGCGGCGAAGGTGGCCATCACCAGTGCGGCGCAGGTGGCAACAATTGCCGTACTCCGGTATCCCGCTACGCGTTTGAGGAGCATGTCGCCCGAGCCGACTGTTGATGCTTTCCCGATGAAGGTCACAGAACGCCCACTCTTCACTAGTCCTCCGTGTTAGACATTTTCGTGTTAGACATCCTCGTCTCACTTTCAAACTAGCTCACAGGTGTGACTCAGGCAACAGGCAGTCTGATGGGGACGAAGGGTTGCAGGCTTCCGCGACTCTCAGTGTTTCTACAAGTTGTTGCTTTATCGTCTCGCCCATGAGCGCCGAGAACACCACCGAGAACACCCACCGCCAGCCGTCACGCCTCGGTCGGCGGCTGGCGGTGAGTGGTGTAGCGGCGATAGTCGCCGCTGCGGTCGCGGGGATCGGCTTCGTGATTTTCGCGGGCGGTGGTGCTGACAATTCGCGCACCGTCGCGATCGTGAACGCAGACGCCGGAACCACTCTCGACGGCAAGGAACTTCGAGCGGGTGACACGCTGGTGGACACTCTGGGCAAGAATGAAGACTTCGACTTCCAGGTGGTCGACAACCCCGGCGGCAACTACTTCGCGACGTTGACGGTGCCGGAAGACTTCAGTGAATCGGTTGCGTCGATGTTCGGCACGGACCCCCGCCAGGCGAGTGTCGAGCTGGCGGTGAAGGGCTCGGATCCGGAGAGGTCGACCGAACTGACTCGGGCGGTCTCCGCGCAGGTCGGCGCCGACGGAATCAAGGGTCTGCTGGCTCAGACGTCAGCCGCCAGACGCTCGATCGATCAAAACCTCACCACCGCACAGATTCTGGTCGCCGGAACCAACGAGGCCGGAATGTCCATCGATCAGGTGAAGGCGGGCGCCGGCACACTGCTGCCGTATCTCGAGACCGCACGGTCCGGGGCGTTGGAGTTGATGAGCGTGGCGGAACAGGTATCCGGTGTTGTCGATCAGGCATCGGGATCGGCGGAAGAGTTGGCTACGCGCGCTGATTCGCTGGGCTTGACGCTGGGGGAGGCGTCGTCCTCGACCGCGGAATTGAAGACACGAATCGACACGTTGCAGACCGCGTTGAACGGCCTTCCGATCCCGCCTGACGTGACAGCGCAACTGGCCGGTGTGAGTTCGGATCTCGGTGCGCTGAATGCGCAATTGGGCACCGTTCCGGCGCTGTTGGGTGGTTCGGTCGGACCCGATACGGAGCTCGGTGATCTGGTCCGCACCGCCGTCGGGCAGCTGCAAGGGGCGAGCGATCAACTGAGCAGTGCTGCCGGACAATTGAACGACGGACTCATCCCCATAGCCGATCAGGCGCCGCAGATGCTCGGTGACGTGACCGACCAGATCACCCAGGGATTCACGACGCTGCAAGGGATCGCCAAGTCATTGGTCACGGGCCTCGACGGCGCAAAATCCGGCATTCCCGCGATGACCACTCCGCAGCAGGTTCAGCTGACCTCGGTGCTGTCGGATCCGGTGGCCGTCAATCAGACCACCGCGAGCAGTGGTGACTCCGGAACTCGCACACTGGCATTGGTCTTCGGAGCGACGACGGTCTTGCTCGGTGGTGCTCTGCTGACACGAACGGCGGCGCCCCTGGTGAGGCGCCGCCGTTCGCGAGAAGAGCGTGACTAGACGATCAGACCTGCGGTCTGGGTACGTGCACGGTCGAAGCGAGCCGAGACGTCGTTCCAGTTGACGATGTTCCAGAATGCCTTGACGTAGTCGCCCTTGACGTTCTGGTAGTCGAGGTAGAAGGCGTGCTCCCACATGTCGAGGAGCAGCAGCGGCGTGAGGCCGATGGAGATGTTGCCCTGCTGATCGTAGAGCTGGACGATGATCAGACGCTGTCCGATCGAGTCCCACGCGAGGATGGACCAGCCGGAGCCCTGGATGGCGTTGGCGTTCGCGGAGAAGTGAGCGCGGAAGAGATCGAACGAACCGAAGTTGTCGTCGATCGCTGCGGCGAGTTCGCCTTCGGGCTTGTCGCCACCGTCAGCGCTGAGGTTGTTCCAGAAAACGGTGTGGTTGGTGTGGCCACCGAGGTGGAACGCCAGGTTCTTCTCGAGCAGGTTGGCCTGCGCTGCGATGGTGTCGTTCTCACGAGCCTCGGCCAGCTTCTCGAGTGCAGCGTTGGCACCGGCAACGTAAGCCGCGTGGTGCTTGTCGTGATGCAGCTCCATGATCTTGCCCGAGATGTGCGGCTCGAGGGCTGCGTAGTCGTAGGGGAGTTCCGGCAGCGTGTAAACAGACACGAGGGTCCCTTCTTTGCGGGCTGGTGAGCCCTGGTGCTTTAGAGTGCGTCGATCACCGGTCACGGCGTGACGTCACTCGCGTATGTGCAAATCATTCTTCGGGTTTCCACCCAATAACATTCGTACACCGTCCGCAACAGTCCGGCTCAGGTAGTAATCACCAAAGAATAAAGTTTGGGCAACCGAACTTACCGTGATCTAAGGGTAAGCTAATATGCGCAAATTCGTCGTAAAGGTGAACGGAACCTTAAACTTGCGCGATGCCCGCACCAGTTTTCCTCCCGGAATCACCAGAGGCGGCCGCGCCTCGGGTGAATCTTCCGGGCGCTGACCTGCTGCGAGCCCTGGCGGTTGCCGCCGTGATCTACTCCCACATCTCTTTTTACGTCATCGACGATCTCGGCTCGGGTTGGTGGGTGATCGACGTCGTCTACGGCGTTTTGATCGAGCCGGCCGAACTCAACCAGCACCTCTCTTTTGTCGGCGTCGCAGTATTCATGATGCTTACCGGCGCATTGGTGACGCGGTCCGCGATTCGCGACGGCCCCGGAAAGTTCTTGACCAACCGATTCAGTCGACTGCTGCCCGCATTCTGGGTGGCAACCGCGATTGCCATTCTTCTGGTCCGCCTCGGAATCAACGGAATGTTCAGCGGTCAGGAAGGTATTTCCGATACCGAAGCGTTGATGAGCTTCTTTCTCGGCGGATTCTTTCTCAAGCCCGAGGTGGCAGTTCTCGGAGTGACCTGGACGCTCACCGTCCAATTCCTCTTCTATCTCGCGTGCGTCGCCGCTCGTCCGATACTGCGGCTGCGACCGATCGTCATGCCGCTCGCCGGTGGTGCGCTGTGCTCACTGGTTCTGCTCTACAACGTCTACGCGCCGCTGCCGTACACCGTGCCGATGCTGTCCAAGATCGCCGCGACGCTGCCGGCCGTCTTCCTCGGCCAGATCATGTACCTCGCGTGGGCGAAGCTCGCTCCCGGCCGCTGGCTGATCGCGGCCGTCCTCATGCAGATGCACGTCATCATCGTGGCGACCCAGTTCCGCGTGTACTGGGCCGGCGAGCACTACCTGTGGACCATCTCGGTGGTCGCCGCAGCGGTTGTCCTCATCGGCCGCTACGACGGCGTCCCGACGCGCTGGTCGGTCGTGAAGTGGCTCTCGACGCGCAGTTACGTCATCTATCTCGTGCACACCCTGATCCTGTACCGCGTCGTCGAGAACACCGTGATGTACGTGGGACCGACGCTGGCCTTCGCACTGTTCCTTCTGGTCACGGCTGCGGTAGCAGAAATCGGCTACCGCTGGGTGGAGCTGCCAGGTGCTCGCGCGGTCACGGCGTGGCGAAACAGCCGCTCGCGCGTAGCATCGAAGCATGAGCTGGTACGACGACATTCTGGGACGAGCGTCCGCAAAATCCACGCTGATCGCGCCTGAGGACGCCCTCCCCGGGCGAGAGCAGAAAATGCCGGTACCTACCGCGCACTACGTCAACGGACATCCGTTGACGCCGCCGTTTCCGGCCGAAATGCAGACCGTCGTCGTAGGTATGGGTTGTTTCTGGGGCGCCGAGAAGGAGTTCTGGCAGCTTCCCGGTGTGTACACGACCGCTGCGGGTTATGCGGGCGGCTTCACTCCCAATCCGACATACGAAGAGACGTGCTCCGGCCGCACGGGGCACACCGAAGTAGTGCTGGTGGTCTTCGACCCCGCAGTGATCTCCTACGAGCAGATCCTGGCGCACTTCTGGGAGAACCACGATCCGACGCAGGGGATGCGTCAGGGCAACGACCAGGGCTCGCAGTACCGTTCGGCGATCTTCACGACGTCCGCGGAGCAGGAAGAAATCGCTCACGCGTCGGCCGTCGCTTTCGGCGAAAGGCTTGCCGAAGCGGGATACGGGGCGATCACCACCGAAATCGGTCCGCTGCGCGACTTCTTCTACGCGGAGGATTACCACCAGCAGTATTTGGCGAAGAATCCCGGCGGTTACTGCCCGGTGCATGCCACGGGCGTCAGTTGCCCGGTGGGATTACTCCGTCAGGATCAGGTTCCGGCGCAGACGGATATCCTTCCGCCGAGCGAATAACTGGAACAGGTGTTGGAGGACACATGTGATTCAGCTCGTTAACACTTGCAACTAGATCGAAACAAAGGGAATCTCGAAGTAACAGTGTGTCGTCGAGAGAACTGAGTTCACAATGTCAGGTAGTACGCGAGGAACTGCGTCGCTGCTTCGACGCACCATTCACGTAGGCCACGATCCGATGGTTCGCCGCAGTGATCGGATCGAAGGGTTCATGTCCTTCGGTCTGATCATTTTCGCAATTCTGCTGCTGCCACTCGCAGTGTGGGCCGGTGCCGCGACGGCTTCGAGCCAGAACGCACTGATCGCCAAACAATCCTCGGAACTGCACAGCCTTTCGGCGACGACAACGGCGGATTCGAAGCAAACCACCGTCTCCAACGCCGATTACATTGCGCCGACGACGGAAATGGCCAGCGCACAGTGGAACTGGAACGGTGAGGTTCACACGAGCGACATCACTGTCGACTCAGCGACGCCTGCCGGTACCGAGGTCGACATCTACGTCAACGATCAAGGTGACAAGTCCGTAGCCCCGATCACTCAGAGCGCTGCCGACGTCGCAGCCGTGGTGACCGGGGTTTTCACCTGGTTCAGCGTGATGTCCTTGCTGGTCATCGCGTTCATGCTGGTGCGGGTGTTTCTCGACCGTTCGCGCTCGGCCCAGTGGGACCGGGACCTACGCGCATTCCTCGACGCGAACGCGCTGTAGATCCCGGCCGTATCTCACTGCAGTTGGGGCATGACCTCGCTTGCGACGAGTTCGAGATGATCCAGATCGGCGAGATCGAGAGTCTGCAGATACACGCGCTGTGAACCGGCCTCGGCGAAAGTGCCGATCTTGTCGACCAGCTCCGAAGGTGTTCCGGCCAGACCGTTCTCACGCAATTCGTCCACGTCTCGCCCGATGGCCTCGGCGCGCTTCTTGACCTCTGCCTCGTCGCGGCCACAGCAAAGGACGAGAGCGTTGGAGTACACCAATTCGTTCGGATCCCGCTCGATGTCGACGCAAGCCTGACGAACGCGCGCAAAGATGTCCTTCGTTTCTTCGAGGGACTTGAACGGGATGTTGAACTCGTTCGCGAACCGAGCGGCGAGCGCCGGAGTCTTCTTCTTGCCCGTGCCGCCGATCAGGATCGGCGGACCGTCGACCTGGTGCGGCTTGGGAAGCGCGGGAGAGTTCTTGATCTGCACGTGCTTACCGTCGTAGTCGAACGTGTCGCCGACCGGCGTACGCCACAGACCGGTCACCACGTCGAGAGTTTCCTCGAGCAGTTCGAAGCGATCCTTGAGCGCGGGGAACGGGATCCCGTACGCCTGGTGCTCTTCCTCGTACCAACCGGCACCGATGCCGAGGTCCACGCGGCCACCACTCATCTGATCGACCTGCGCGACCGAGATGGCCAGCGGGCCGACGTGACGGAACGTAGCCGACGTCACCAGAGTGCCGAGGCGGATGGTGGACGTTTCGCGGGCGATACCGGCGAGCGTGATCCACGCGTCGGTAGGTCCGGGAAGGCCGTCGGTATTCATGGCGAGATAGTGATCTGATCGGAAAAATGCGCCGTAGCCGAGTTTTTCGGCGGTCTGGGCAACAGTCAGTAGTTGTTCGTAGGTAGCGCCCTGCTGGGGTTCGGTGAATATACGCAGCTCCATGACTTCTACTCTGCCACTATTTTGCGGAGGTCGGGACGACGGCACCGACTTGTCCACCGCCGAAACACAGGGTCAGTCCCGGCGTTGTCGGCGTGATTTTCACACTGTTTCCGTGGCCGACCAGGCGTACGAACGCTGAGTGCAAACCTTGCGTCACGGGTACTGATACGGCGTCGCCGGACTCCAACGCAACATCGATCGTTCCGTCGGTGCTCGCGAGGTAGTTGAGCTGAACCGTCCATTCCCAGCCGGCAAGGGGGCCGTCGAGTGGGAGTTCGATCGGGCCTTCGGAGCGGGTGCCGCAGTTCGGCGCCGTTCCTTCGGGAATCCTTCTCGTCCAGGTCACTTCGGCATCGACAATCTTTCCGCTGTCGTCGATCGTGCGCAGAATCGGAGTGCTGGAAGAGAATTCGGGTCGATCAGACAACGGGGCGAGAACGTTGCTTGCCAAATTGTTCGGAAAGGCGACGGGAAGAAGTACCGCGATCGCGACGGGTTGCTCGAGCAGCGGAGCGTCCTGATTCTGGGACAACGACATTCGTGCGTTGGCGAGGTAGTCGCGAGTCGGGTTCTCGCGCCAGATGTCGACGAACGTGACAGTCGAGACGAGCGAACTGACAACGAAGAGCACTGACAGTCCGGCGGCGACTGCGACGGGCATGCGGGCCGGACGTCGCCGAGGTGAGGCGAGAATCAGGGCGGCGGCGAGGGCGAACACCGTCGCCGAATCCGTGTAGTAGCGCAAGGTCTGCGCCAATTCGTAGGTGGTGTCGGCGTCGGATCGGGTCGCAGTCATCGCCACGACGGAGGCCAGGAAGTACAGTGCCGCGGCGGCCCAGATCCAGGCGGCGCCGCGTCTGGCACGCACTGTCACCACGAGCGTCGTCAGTAATGCGACCCAGGCCGCGACCACCAATACCGTCGGCGGATCGGCCCACGCGGGGCTGGGGATCCACCGCTCCCAGTGCCAGGGACCGCCGAGAAGAGTGGGAAGCATCCCCAAGGACGTGCCGTGATGCAGCAGTTCGGTGGACATGGAACGGCCGTAGCCGGTGACCGGAGATTCGACGGTGGTCAGGTACACCGGTATCCAGATCGCGAGGACAGCGGCGCAGGCCGTCCACAGGAGTCGGCACTTCGTGATCGCACTCCGGATCGGCGTTCCTTCGCCTTGCGTGCGCAAGTACAGCACCAGAAAAGCGAGTGCCACGAACGGAACGAGCACTGCTTTCTCGAAGAACAGTAGGGAGACGACAAAAACTGCGGTGCCCGAGAACACGTAGCGCACATGCCCGGTGCGGTACAGCTTGATCGCATCCCCGCACGCCCAGGCAAGTGCGATCTGTAGCGGCAAGGCATTGAGTGCGGCCGCCCACCACGAGAATGCCGGAAGTGTCAGCGGGACGAACAGATACAGGATCAGCGGAATCAACAGCGCCGGTCGCCAGCCGAGGACCAACCGAAGAGTGCGCAGAAGCGCCAACGACGCGGCGGCCTGACCGATGACGAGAAGTGTCGCCGACAGCGCCCAGTTGTACGGTGCGATGCGTGCGATCAACCCGGTGAAGAAGAAGGCCGCGGGCATGAAGTGACCGTCGTGGTCGTAGAGCAGGAGTTCGCTCGAGAACAGCGGGAAGCGTGCGCCCCGGCCCATCAGGATGAGGTCGTCCCAGTAGAAGTAGTTGCTCGCGGCCACCCAGGCGCGAATGACGAGCTGACATCCGATCAACACGAACGCGAGCTGCGTGACCCGTTTCGGGGTGAACGTCAGAATTCGCTCGGGCTGTGGAGAAGTCATCGACGGAGAAGTCATCGACGGTCATGCTTCCAGGTGTGTCAAAAACCGGCCTTCCACGGAAAAAGGGGATAACGGTCTTTTCTGTCCTTTTGGGAGCAATTTCTGAATGGATTGTGAACTTTGCCGGGATAAATGACGCCGACGCCCAAAAGTTCACTGACCTGCGGTGTCAAATTCATCCTCGAGCCTGTGCATCGTTCGCTAACACCTGTCAGCGAATTCTCAGGGTCTTGCCCGTGACCTGTGGATAAAGCCCGATTCATTCATCCAGAACTGTGGATGAACCTGTGGAAACTGTGGATAACTCGAGTTTTTAAGTGGTGGAGGTCACATTATTCGAACAATGCAGGTGAAGGCGGTGGAGGTTCGATCACAAATCGGGAGTGAATCCATTTGCTGCCGTTACCGATACGGCGTGACAGAATCGAAGTTGTGAGTGTCGTTCAGGTCTGCGCCCGGTGCGCCGCACGCTGGCCTGTCGTCGGTGGCCCGACGCAGTGGTGCCCGCGCTGCAGCGGCGTTCTCCTCATCCCCACCCGCACCGAGATCTACCAACCGCCCAACCGCCGAGGCTTCCGCTGGATCGCGCGCTCACCGTCCGACCCACGAGGTGTGGGGGACGCACCAGTGCGTCGTAGCTTCTCCACCCCGCGATACGACGCGGTCCCGCAGTGGGGACTCCAGGACGTCGTCGACACCTCACCGGTACCGCCATCGCGTGCGGACCGGATGGCCGATCGAGTCGGGCCGTTGCTGACGCTCGCGACGATCCTCTACGGACTGGCGGTGTTCGCCGAACTGGGCAGATACGCGATCCTGGTCCGCAACCGCACCACGCTGATCCCGCAGACGTTGCTCACGGTCTCCGACGCTGCCGTCTACTTCACTCAGTTGGGTGGACTGCTGGTCTCCGCCCTCGCTGCCGTCGCCGCCGTGTGCTGGCTGCTTCGTCGGCGTCGTGAACACTTCGCACGCACCCGGGAATCCGATCCGCGTACCGCCTCGGAAGTGGTCGTCGGCTGCGCTGTGCCGATCCTCAACCTCGTGATGCCGGCCGTCTATCTCCTCGAGCTGGTTCGCCGCGATCCGCGCGGAACCCTGCTGGTCAAGATCTGGTGGGGCTTCTGGGGATTCAGCGCTCTGCTGCTGGTGGTCAACGCGTACTGGCGATCACGCCCAGGGATTCAGGCAATGGCCGACGGGGTTCTGCTGAACGCATTCATAGCGCTGATCGCTGCCGTCACCGCCGCGTTGACGCTCATCGTGATCCGACGGATCGAGCGCAAGAGTTGGCGTGGCGAGCCCGAATTGGAAACCCGGTGGGTACCGGTGCCACGCTCGGTGCTGGAGGAGCAGACGGTGTCGGAAGAGAAGACGGTGTTGGAACAGAAAGAGACCGCTGCCCTGTGAGCCCAGATCGCCGAGGTCCACTCGTCGTTGCGCACCGAGGTGCGTCGGCTGCGCGGCCGGAGCACACCCTCGCCGCCTACGAACTAGCTCTCGAGGAGGGTGCGGACGGGCTCGAATGCGACGTCCGGCTCACCCGCGACGGACACCTGGTCTGCGTTCACGACCGCAAGGTCGACCGCACCTCCAGTGGCACGGGGATCGTCAGCGAGATGACTCTCGATTCGCTGAACGCTCTGGACTACGGGTCGACGAGCGAACCGGCCGAACTGCTGACTCTCTCCGACCTCATCACCCTCGCTCTGGATTTTGCGCGCCCCGTGAAGCTGTTCATCGAGACCAAGCACCCCGTGCGCTTCGGCGGATTGGTCGAAGCCAAACTCCTGGCGGAACTGCACCGCTTCGGGATCGCGTCGCCGCCGTCGGCCGATCACTCGCGCGCAGTGGTCATGTCTTTCTCGGCGAGTGCGGTGTGGCGAGTGCGTCGTTCGGCACCGCTGCTGCCGACGGTCCTGCTCGGTGACGCGTCGCGGTACCTCGGCGGCGGTGCGTCGACGGCTGTGGGCGCTACGGCGATCGGGCCGTCGATCAAGGCGCTGCGCGAACATCCCGATCTGGTCGATCGGGCCGCCGCTGCGGGTCGCGCGACGTACTGCTGGACCGTCGACGACAAGGCGGATGTGGACCTGTGTCGTGAGCTCGGGGTCAGTTGGGTTGCCACCAACCATCCCGGGCGCACGAAGCAATGGCTGGGCAGCGTGTAGATTTTGCCCTCGTGGCCAAGAAGAGCAAAAGAAACAGTGGACCGAAGCAGGGCAGCGCACGCGCAGAGAAGCTGGCGGCACGCCAAGCAGAGCGTGAAGCCGCTGCCGGCGTAGTCAGCCGCCCGTTCGAGGGCCTTGCCGCCGAGTGCGATCTGGTCGCGCTGCGTGAATTCGTTCCGTCCGCCACGGCTCCGTTGCCGGTCATCGGCTCCGACCGTCCCGTCACGTTGGCGACGGTCCTCCCCGGCGCTGTTGCCGCACTCGTCCGCGACGAGGGCGAGACGGCCACCGGATTTGTCGGTGTCCAGGTTCAGGCGCACTCGGCCGACCTCGGCGCAGACCTCGCCGCTTCGGTGAACTGGATCAAGGACGCGGCCCCCGGCGACGCGCTTTCTGCCGCGAACCCCGATTCCGAGACCCCCGCGGTCACCGCTGTCGTCGATCCGTCGGCGCTGCTCGACATCACCGTGCACCAGAACTTCAACTGGTGGATTCCGGAAGGCGTCGAAACTGATCCCGAGGTTGCCGCCACCGTGCAGCACGCCAACTCGGCAATCATGCCCTCTGCACGCCTCGAAGGCGACGGCCTCGTTGCCGCGTGGTGGGTAGACGCCGGCGAGAAGGCGCACCTGCGTTGGGTTCGTCCCGAGAGCGAAGACGACCTGATGCTCGCGCTGGCGCGCGTGCACGCGACCGGTGGACTGCACCTGGGTGAGGGCTCGCGCTACGCAGGCTCGTTCCGCACCCACGGCCTGTTGGTTCCCGTCTTCGACCTCGACCGCGAAAAGCATGCAAACGAGTGGGTAGCGGCAACCGTCGAGCTCGGTGAGCGTCTTGCCGAGGCTCTGGCCGTCGATGCTCCGCTCACCTCGGCCGAGCTTCGCTCGCGCGACGGACTTCGTGGTCGTCAGGTCACGCTGCGCTGATTTTTTCGCCGGAGCTATAGGCGTTACGCAAAGTTACGGTTAATGTTGGCGACATGACCTTGTCGCATGACATCTCCGGTAGTGGTCCCACGCTTGTGCTCGTCCATGGAATCGTCCATCGACGGCAGGCGTGGGATTCGCTTTTGGACCAGCTGACGCCGTACCGCCGCGTCGTCACCGTCGACCTGCCGGGTCACGGAGAGTCACTGCTGCCCGAACTCGGTCCTGACGTCATGGGACAGCTGATCGACGATGTCAGTGAGTTCGTCAAGGAAGTAACTCCGGCAGGGGAGCGCGCCCACGTCGCCGGAAACTCGCTCGGCGGCTGGATTGCACTCTCGCTGGCGGCGCGCGGAGACGTCGCGTCGGCAACAGCTCTTTCGCCGGCCGGGTTCTTTGTCAATCACCTCGATCAGGTGCGAGCGATCAACACGTTCCGTGCACTGCGCGGCACGGCCAAGCTCATGGGCGACGGATTGCCACGCGCATTGCGGTACAAGCTGATTCGCTATCCGGCGCTCGCCGCGTTCTTCGCTCATCCGAGTCATGTCGGGTATGCGGCGGCATTGGCCGACTGCCGTTCGCTCGTGTCCAACGAACTCGTCGACCTCGGTCTCGAGATGGACTTCGTGCTGCCGCCCATCGTGGATCCCACTGTGCCGGTGACGGTTGCGTGGGGCCGACGCGATCTCATCCTGCCCGTGTATCAGGCGCAGCGCGTGAAAAAGCCGTTCCCGCAGGCAAAGTTGATGGTTCTGCCCGGTCTGGGGCACGTACCGATGACAGATGCCCCCGAGCTGATCAGTTCGATCCTGCTGGCAGGAAGCGAACCGTTCGGCTCGAGGGCAAAATCTGTGAGTGCTGCAGGCTAGATGGTTCCGCCTGCTGCGTTCGGCGCACCGGTGGTGTCACCGACGGTGCTCATCTCACGGGAAACGAAGTCTTCGAGGTCGAACAGGTTGGCGCCTGCGCGATCCGCGATGGTGAGAAGTGTTGTCATGCTTGCCACTTCCTCGACCTGCTCCTTGAGGAACCACTGCATGAACTGCTCACCGAGGTAGTCGCCTTCTTCGCGGGCAGTGCTCGCGAGCTGGACGATCTGCTCGGTGACCGTCTTCTCCTGCGTCAGCGCGAGAGCGATGGGCTCGCGGGCATCCTTGAAGTCGGCCTTCGCAGCGTCGACGCCGGTGAGTTCGACGTTGATGTCGCGATCGAGGAAATACTGAACGATCATCATGGCGTGGTTACGCTCTTCCACAGCCTGCTTGTAGAAGTGCTTTGCCAGCTGTGGCAGATCCGCATTGTCGAAGTAAACCGCTGTCGCGATGTACTGATGCGAAGCGTTGAACTCGTTGCGAATCTGGTCTCGGAGTAGTGCGTGGAATTTGGTCATGTGAGTCTCCCCAGAAGTCATGAATTCCAAGATAGTGCAGGTCAGAGGCCCTGTCATCCCAGTCTGACCTTATTGTGGTAAGCGTTCCCAAACTAAAGAAGACCTAATTTTTCTTCGAATTCGGTGAGGTTATCGAGCCCGGTGAAATCGAATGTTTCATTTAGGAATGTCCATTTCACCAGGCGAGTTCCGCGCATTTACCGTCACTTCCCTGTAGTTCCACCTGTACGGTGGCGTGCTCCAGTTCGAAGGCCTCGGCAAGCAAGGTTTGGGTGGCCGCGAGCACCGTTGTGGGATCGGCGTCACTGACCGCGGTGACGTGAACGGAAGCAACCTCCATCCCCGAGGTGAGCGTCCAGACGTGTAGATCATGCGCGTCGACGCCGCCCGGGAGGGTGTTGATCTGCTCGATGATCGACGTCACGTCGATGCGATCGGGGGCCTGCTGGAGCAGGATGCGGACGGCATGGCGGCCCAGGTTGAAGGCGCGCGGCAAGACGAAAAGGCCGATGGCTACGCCGATGACGGGGTCGGCGTAACGCCAACCGAACGCGAGCGTGACCAAGCCGCTGACGAGGACGCCGATGGACCCGACCATGTCCGCCATGACTTCGAGGTAGGCGCCGCGGATGTTGATACTCTCCTTCGCGCCGCTGCGCAGCATCAGGAAGGCGATGACGTTCATCGCCAATCCGACGACGGCGACTATCGCGACGGGGAGGCCGGGAACCTCGGGCGGATCCGAGAATCGGCTGGCAGCCTCGTAGAGCACCCATCCGGCGACTGCGAAGAGCAGGATCGCATTGGCCAGTGCCGCAAACACTTCCGTGCGATACATGCCGAAAGTACGGTCGGGGCGCCGGGCGGCACGCTGTGCGACGAGGATCGCGGCGAGCGCCATGAAGATGCCGAAGATGTCGGTGAACACGTGCGCCGAGTCCGAGAGCAGTGCCAGCGACGAGGTGAAGAGTCCGACCGTCACCTGCAGCACGAACGTCACCAACCCGAGGCCGGCGGCGATCCACAGTTTGTTGACATGCTTGCCGCTGTTGCTGGTCGCAGCCTCGGCGGGGGAGATTCCGTGCCCGTGTCCGTGTGACATCGAAGATCCTTTCGTCGACGTCAGCCTAGACACATATGCATATATGCGCAATAGTGCATGTCTTAAAAACTATGCAACATAGTTGTAGGGTGGCGGCGTAGACCTTCATTCGTCACCGACGCGAGGACCGAGAAGTGGGACGACATCGAAAAGCCGAGCCGATCAGACCCGGCGGGCGCATAGCCGCGGTTTCCGTGGCGACGGGCGCAATCCTGGCGTCCGGCACTTCCATCGGGCACGCATCGCCGCCGCCGGTTGCAGTCGAGGATGTGGCGGCGGTGTCGGTGCCGGAGATCCTCGACCTTGTTCGTACGACGGATCTTGCCGGAATAGCCGAACAACTCGGCAAGACGCGACAACTAGAATCCGAGCGTGCGGCGCTGGCGTACGAGGCAGAGAAGCCACAGGTGATGGCCCCCGTCAGCGGGACGATGACGTCCAACTTCGGTCCACGGTGGGGAACCACCCACTACGGTCTCGACATCGCGAACGCGATCGGAACGCCCATCGTGTCCGCGACCGACGGAGTTGTGCTCGAATCCGGCCCCGCCGCGGGGTTCGGGCTCTGGGTCCGCATCCAGCAGGATGACGGGACAGTCGGCGTCTACGGACACATCAACGAGGCGCTCGTGGTTGCCGGTCAGAAGGTGCGGGCGGGTGAGCTGATCGCGACCGTCGGCAATCGTGGACAATCGACGGGACCACACCTGCACTACGAGGTGTGGCAATCTGACGGACAGAAGACCGATCCGCTCGCATATCTGAATTCTCGGGGCGTGTCGTTCGGGGAGAAGACCACGGGCGACTGAAGTTCTGTCACGACGCGATGGAGGAGCAATGCAGGGGCTGGGCGGACTCGAAGCCGAGGTCATGGATGTGCTCTGGCAGTCCGACGACGCGCTCTCGGTCAAGGATCTGGTCGAGATCCTGGGTGAGCGTCGACAGCTCGCGTACACCACCATCCTGACCGTCGTGACGCATCTCTACGACAAGGGCTGGGTGAGTCGCGAGAAGAAGAGTCGCGCCTACTTCTATCGGCCGAGCCGCAGCCGTGAAGAAGCCACCTCCAGGGCCCTGCGCGAATTGTTGGACAGCAGTTCCGATTCCGCTGCCGTGCTGTTGCACTTTGCCAAGACCATGACGGACGCCGAGAACGAGGCCCTGCGCCGAGGTCTTTCCGGGGAAGGTGCGCAATGACATTGGCGTTGCCGATGCTTCTCGGTGCGGTACTCGTGGGATTTTTGGTCCCGAGAGTGTTGCGAGCTGTTTCCTCGGCGTTGTCACCGGCGGTGCTACTCGCGGCGTGGCTCGGCAGTATGGCGTCGGCTCTGTATCTTGCTCTCTCCGCGGTCTTGGTTCTGGTGTGGCCGAGCCACGCGCCGGTCGAGGGGCTGGTCGACGGTATTGCTCGGTGCTTCAGCGCCTTCGCGCACGGCACGAGTTCGTGGGTGGGTGAACTGATCACCGGTACAGCCGTTGCTGCGGTGGGTTTGATCGCCGTTCGGATCGTGTCGGCCGGCCGCAAACAGGCACGTGAGCACGCGAGAGTCCGAGATTTCCATCGTGATGTTCTCTCGATCGTCGCGCGCCGCGACAACTCGGAGTCCGACGTGTTGTGGTTGGATCATCCTCTGCCGATGGCCTACAGCGTCGCCGGAAAGCCTGGATTTGTTGTTGCGACGCAAGGCTTGTCATCCGCTCTTACCGGAGGTGAGCGTGACGCGGTTCTCGCGCACGAGCGTGCGCACCTGAGCGGCGGTCATCACCGAATCGTCGGTGCGTGCGAAGTCTTGGCCGCTGTTCTGCCGCGAGTGCCGTTGTTCGCGGCGGCACCTGCTGCCGTCGGCGCGATCGTGGAACTGTCGGCGGACCGGCACGCCGCTCGCGTCACCAGCCCGGCTGCGGTGCGTTCCGCTCTTGTCGTGGTGTCGAAATCGCCGCTTCCTCAGCCGGACTGGAGCTTGGGCGATCGCGGCGGCGCGACCGCAGTGCGATTGCGTTCCCTGGTGGACGGCGACGTGGCGTCGCCTCGGCGACTGACCTGCGCGGTGGCGGCCTGTGTGCCGGCGGCTGTCACGACGGCCGTTGCCGCAGCCGTGACGTTAGCCGTCTCGGCGGGTATCTGCGCTGCTCTGACCTGAATCCCGTATTCAGGCGAGTGTCCGCCAGTACCACCAGAAGGCCTCGGTGATTGCAAGCACCACAAGAATCATCCATACCGTGGGCACTACCGAGTGGTATCTGGCGGCGGTGGCGGCCATGGCACTGTTGGTTCGCGAAACCGCAAGGTGCAGGGCGCAATACCAGAGTGAACACACCACCGAGATCCAGACGATCATGCAGTAGGGGCACAGCGCCTGGATCGAATAGAGACTCGCGAAGATCAACCAGTGAACAAATGTCGCGGCCAGGGCCAGCCCGGCGAGTGTGGCGAACCAGCACCACCGCGGGAGAGATACTCCGGTAGCAGCGAGGACCCCGACAGTGGTGAGCGCGGTGAAGCCGATCAGGCCCGATATCGGATTGGGGAATCCGAACACCTCGGCCTGCGGTGAACTCATGATGGTGCCGCAACTGATGATCGGGTTGATGCTGCACGACGGTACGTACGCCGGGTCGCTCAGCGTTGCCAACTTCTCGAGCGTCAGGACGAATGACGCGATCAGGCCGGCAAGGCCGGCGACAGCCAGAATGCGACCGGTGAGGACGGAGTTCATTGTCCCAGTACGGTGTCGATCTGGGCTTTCAGATCTTCGTAGGTCGGCATCGGGGCCAGTTTCACATCGTTCAGAAAGAGGGTCGGCGTGCCCTGGACGCCGAGGCGTCGACCTTCTTCGAAGTCGCGCTCGACCCGCTCGCGGACGCCGCGGCTGCCGAGGTCGGAGTCGAATCGGGTCATGTCCAGGCCGAGATCTTGTGCGTAGGAGCGGAACAGCACCTCCTGCGATTCGGCAGATTCACCCCACTGCGACTGCGTCTCGTACATCCGTTGATACATCTCGACGAACTTGCCCTGGCGAGATGCGGATTCGACGACCTGCGCCGCGAGAGTGCTGTTGGTGTGACTCGGAATCGGAAAGTATCTGATCCCGAACGTGATTCGATCCTCGTACTCGGCTCTGATTCGCTCCATCGTCGGGTACAGCGCGCGGCAGGCCTCGCATTCGAAGTCGAGGAACTCGACCAGGTTCACCTTGCCGTCGGCGGCCGAGGTCAATCGGTACGCGTCGTCGGTGAGGACGGCGGTGGATTGTGCTGCCCGATCGGTGCTCTCGTTGTCCGCCCGGATCGGATCGATGGTGATGAACGTGATCAGTGCTACCGCGAACACCGCGATCAGGGCGGCGGATATCTTCATGCTTCTGGACACTGCTGTGCACCTGGACCTTCCGTCGAATTCCTAAATACTATCCAACATAGTAGTTAGGTGTAGAGTCGACGGTACCCGCATGGAGACGAAGGAGGACCTGCCGGTGAAGCGTTCGTGAACGACACGCCGCCGCCGTCGATCGGGCAGATGCTGGAGTGGGATACTTCGTCCCTCCCGCTTCTTCCTGCGCTGGGAGTTGTTCTTGCACTCTGGTATTGGACTGGCGCTCAGCGAGTTCGCGCGAGTGGGAGACCGTGGCCGTGGCATCGGACAGCGTGTTTCCTGGGTGGGTGCCTGCTGCTGATCGCGGTAACCGGACTGAAGGTCGAGAGCTACGGCTACGAACTCTTCAGTGTCTGGATGTTCCAACACCTGACGCTCTCGATGGCGATCCCGCCGCTCTGGGTACTGGGCTCGCCGGGACTGCTGCTACTGCGTTCGACGCCGCACCGAGGGATGGGGAAAGGCATTCTCGCGCTTGCCCTCTCGGCATTGCGTAGCCCGCCGGCGCGGTGGATGCTGCACCCCGGTTTCACGATCCCGGTATTTCTGTTCAGTTACTACGGGATCTACCTGTCGCCGATCTTCGATACGGTCTCGGCGTTACCGGCCGGACACGTCTCGCTCGAGATCTTCTTTCTCGCCAGCGGTCTGCTCTTCATCATGCCGGTGCTCGCGACCGGCCCACTCCCGGTGCGGCAGAGCTACCTCGGGCGCTGTTTCGACCTGTTCGTGGAGATGCCGCTGCACGTGTTCATCGGCGTCGTACTCATGATGGCCACAAAGCCGCTGCTGACCACGTTCGTGGATCCGCCTCCGGAGTGGGGCGTGGACGTCATGCAGGATCAGCAGCTCGCGGGCGCCCTCGCGTGGTCGTACGGAGAGCCCGTCGCGCTGGTGGTGGTCGTGATCTTCGCGATGCGCTGGAACCGGGACGACAAACGGATGAATGCCGCCCTGGACCGTCGCGCCGAGATCGACGGCGACAGTGATCTGGAGGCGTACAACAACTTCCTCAGATCACTGAGCGCCGCCGAGCGGCCTGAGACTCGGTAGGCCGGTGGCCCTCAGACGCCGCCGCCGGCGGGCGTCGGCGCCATTGCGTCGGCAGCGGCCGGGGTGTTCATCTCGCGTGCGACAAACGTTTCGAGGTGGAACAGGTTGTCGCCGGCGCGGTCGACGATGGTGAGAAGTGTTGTCATGCTTGCCACTTCCTCGACCTGTTCCTTGAGGAACCACTGCATGAACTGCTCGCCCAGGTAGTCGCCGGTATCGCGAGCTGTACGTGCCAGCTGCGTCACCTGCTCGGTGACCGTCTTCTCCTGCTCGAGTGCCAATTCGACCGGAGCCCGGACGCTGTCGAACTTCGTCACGACGTCGTCGATGCCGGGTACGTCCACGTCGAGGTCGTTGTCGAGCAGGTACTGGATCATCATCATCGCGTGACCGCGTTCCTCGGTGGCCTGGCTGTAGAAGCGCGCGGCCATCTGCGGAAGATCGTGTGCATCGAAGTACACCGCTACCGCGATGTACTGCTGCGATGCAGTGAACTCGTTACGGATCTGCTGACGCAGCAGAGTGGTGAATTCGCTCGAGTTCTTCGCCTGTGTCATCCCAACAGGTTACTGGGTCGTCGCCGCTGAGAGGGAGCTACTTCTTGTCGAGCTGATCGATGATGAAGCCGACAGTTTCCGGTCGGTACCCGTAGACGAACGAGTCCTTTTCGCCGACGTACCAGTCGCCGCACTGGAACGAGCTGCTCTTTTCGATCCCCGCCGGCCACCACTGAGCGGACAGGGAGGCCGGGCGCGTTTCGGCAGTGGGAAGTGCAGTACAGATGTTGTGATCGATCTCCGCGACGTTCGCTTTCATTCGCAGGATGCGTTCGTTGCCGGTGGTGCGGATGATCTCGTCGATATCCGTCGCGCCGGCCGGAACCCAACTCGGCAGCGTGTCGATTCCGTTGGATGTTCGTGCAAACGAGAAGGTTTCGGTCTTCTTGTACGCCTTGGAGTCGTCGAACTTCTCGAAGGTTCCGGAGCAGGATGTCACGAGTGCAGCAGCTCCGACGGCGGCGGCCACGACGGCGAGAGTGCGGTACCTGTGGTGTGTTTTGTTCATACCTTCACGGTATTTTTCGGCCGCCGATTCCGCGTCCTGCCGAAAAGCGATTTGTTGGCCCGGATTGTCCTCCCTCGGTACGACGGGAACTCAGGGCGATCACCCGGTGGTGATCAGATCCTGCGGAATCTGCTGATCGTTGGCGAGGGCGTCGAAGAACTGGGAAGCGCGTGCCTTGTCCCACAACAGCACGTTGCCCGAACCGTCGACGTCCTCGAAACCAGCAACGGGAACCGTCGTGGTGGTCATCCCTCCCCGAAGCGCCCAGGCGAGTGAGGCCAGATTCCAGATGTGATCGCCCTTGTCGACCTGTAGGGACTTGGCGGTATCGGAGACGAGTGGCCACAACCGGAACGGATTGAGGAACGTGGTCGGACTGGTCGCCTTCGACAGCAACGCCGACATGAACTGGCGCTGGTTGTTCATGCGGTCGAGGTCGGCGAGCGCCGTGGCGCGAGTTCGCACGAACCCGAGTGCGTCCGAACCTTTCAAGTCCTGACATCCGGCGGGGAGGTTGATCCCGGCCAGCGGGTCGTCGATCGGCTGCGCCAGGCACACGTTGACGCCGCCGACGGCGTCGACGATGCCCGCGAACCCGCTGAACCCGATTTCGGCGTAGTGGTCGATGCGAAGCCCCGTTGCCTCCTCGACGGTCTGCACCAACAAGGGAGCGCCACCGAAGGCGAAGGCGGCGTTGATCTTGTCCGAGCCGTAGCCGGGGATCGGAACGTACGAGTCGCGCGGGATGCTGATCATCGTCGTCTTCCCGCTCTTGGGGACGTGGACCAAGATGACCGTGTCAGTGCGCTTGGGTCCGGTGTCGCCGCCCGTCGCAAGGGCTTGCTCCTGCTCGGGGGTGAGCCCCTCACGACTGTCGGAGCCGACGATCAGCCAGTTCGTTCCCGGAGTATCGGCGACGCGTCCTGCGTAGTCGGGCAGCGCGTCGATTCGATTGAGCGAACTGTCGACGTAATAGAGCGCACCGGCCAATGCGAGCAGCAACACCAACAACGTGATGCCGATACGTTTACCCCAGCTACGACGCTTACGTGGGCGTCGCTGCTTCGGTGGTTCAGGAGGGCGCGGCGGGGCGTTCGGCGGGGTTCGGCGCGGCGGAGCGGGCGCGTACTTGGCCTGGCGCTGCGGATCCTGACGCTGCCCACCCTGACGGCGGGGGTCGTCCTGGAACGGCTGCGGGCGCTGGGTCGGTGCCCAGTCCTCGCGCCTGGGTTGCTGCGGAGCTTGTTGTGGGGCCTGTGACCAGGCCTGATTGGCCGGATTCTGCTGCGGCGGGCGTCCGTCGCGGCGAATGACTGTCGGGCCTTCCGGCGGCATCGGTGGGCGCCGCTGCGGGGGTGGGCCCTGACGGGGTGGATTCTGGCGTGGAGGGTTCTGCCTCGGAGGCATCGGTCCACGCGGAGGTGGCCCTGGCGGCTGGCGCCGCGGAGGGCGCTGAGGATATTCGGAGTCGCCGGTCACCAGTTCACGGTACCGGTCACGGCAGCCAGGAGACGTGATCGCGCAGGAGGGCGTAACCGATGAACGCCACCATGTCGATGAGAGCGTGGGCGATGACCAGTGGCCAGAGTTTCCCGGTGCGCTGCCAGTACCGGCCGAACACGAGCCCCATGATCACGTTTCCGACGCCGCCGCCGAACCCCTGATAGAGGTGGTAACTGCCGCGCAGAAGTGACGATGCGAGCAGTGATTTGTTCTCGCTCCAACCCAGCGTTCGGAGGCGAGTGATCAGGTAGGCGACGACCAGTACCTCTTCGGCGCCGGAGTTCGCGATTGCGGACAGTACGAGGATCGGCACCCGCCACCAGTGGTCGTCGAGCGCGCTGGCCTGGACGGTGAGGTTGACGCTGAGCGCCTGAGCCACGAGGTAGAACAGCAGGCCGGGGAGACCGATCACGGCGGCCAAGCCGAAACCCGGGGCTATGTCGCGCCTCAATCGAGGTTTGGGAGTCAGCCCCGCAGCACGCGGACCGATCCCCGAACGCCACAGTAGGTAGAGCCCAAGCGCTGCCCACGCGAGAAGCTTTGCGACGCCCAGTAATTGGCGCGCCAGGTCGATCCAGTCGATGGCGGCCCGCGAGGGATTGAGCGCAACCGTCTGATCCGAGAGCGCAACCGGCGTCGCCAAGGATTCGGCGAGCGAAAGGATCCCGGACAATCCGCTGAGTCCGAAGGTGACCAGCAGGACGATCGTGATCTCGATCCAGACTCCGCGTCTGGCGGCCGGATCGAGCGCCGGGCCGGCCGGAACGGGAGACGGCGGCCGTAACCACGTGCGGACGGTTTCGCGGGCATTCACCCGCGCAACGCTAGCCGTTCGATGCGCCGCCCGATCGGAGGCCGTTGAGGAAAGGGCACCCGACCAGCATGCGGATGGCGCGGCTCAGCGCGGGAGCGTCGTCGACGGGGTTGGCGAACGGCATCCACACGTCGCGGTCACCGGTGTGATCCTCGACCCGCAGGCGCAGGCCGTAGCGGTCGATGCCGAGTGGCCGAACACGTCCGGTGCGCATGTACGGGGGAAGCTTGCGCACGAGCAGGTCCACGAGGTCGCGGTGGTCTTCGTCGAGATGCTGCAGCCACGCCGTTTCCATTTCCCAGAAGGGATCGGGGCTGGCGTTCAGCAGTTCGTCCACGGCGACGGGTTCTGCTCCCGTCGAATCAGCGACTACAGCCGAGGCCAGGCTCAAACGAAGAAGGACCGAGGTGTGGCCGATGTCGAGAAGTCCCGGGTGGGGATGTTCGGATGCGACGTCGTCGGCGAGAACGCGTGCCTCGTAGTCGGGCACCGCGTGCAAGGAGCCGCGAAGCCACACGAGGGAGCGCACCGGCTCGCGCAGTCGCAGTGGTGCGTGATCGGTGATCTCGAGGACGGCAGGCAAGCCGCCGCCGCCGGAGTTCCAGGCCAGAGCCGCAGCTGCGGAGGCATGTGGGACTGCAACGACGACGTCACCGTTCGAACGCAGGTGATGCACCGACGTGACGGTGGGATCGCTGCCTTCGATGGCGAGAACTGCGTCCTGTGCGCGCACACAGGCGCTGCGGACGCGTTCGGCGGTGGACGGGCCGGTGCTGGTCTTCGTTGCCATGCTGCCCCCTTGGCGGGTGTTCTCTCGAACTCCATCGGATGATGAGGTAACCCTAACCTAAGGTGCTCCGGTGTGAATCGCAAGACTTTTACGCAACTCGCGTGGAATCCGTCGACTTCGCCGGGGTTACGGTTTGTCCGTGGCCATTCCTCTCTCACTCGGGCTGCCCGCCCCGAGAAACTCGCGCGGACTCCTCGAAGCACTCTTTCCCCCGGTCGTTCCGGCGTCCGCCCTGATCGGCGCCGAAGCCGCGGGCCGGGTGGTCGTCCGTCTCGACATCGATCCCGAGAAACTACGTGCGGACACCGGTGCGTCGTACGAGGCCGTACGTTTCGACCTCGACGTCACCACCGACCAGATCGACGACGCGATCGCGCTGCGTCTGCCCGCTCCGCTCGCGGTGTACGTCGACGGCGGTGAGGAGGAACTGACGCCTGCCGAAGCGGCACTGCGACTGTGCGAAGGTGGCCGGATTCCCGGACTCGCCGCCGGTCGCACTCCCACCGAAGTGGCCGATTTCCTGGCGGTACTCGCGCACGAGTCCGTCGGTTTCGTCGCCCGCGCAGCCGACGCCGACGAGGTGATCGCCCTGCTGTGTGGCACCGTCGCCGCACTGCGCGGCGATGACGTTCGCGCCGCGATAGTCGATCCGAAGCCGGAAAAACTCACTGCTCTGATCCCGGAAGCCGCGTCCGCGATGCGCGAGGTGCTGCTCACGATCGAGGTCGCGGATCCGCAGGCGGTGGAAACCGCTCTGCGTGCCGCGGGTTTGCAGTGACCGGCGCGGGTCGGTGCGTAATCTCGTAGGCGTGCCAAGAATCGCGTATTTCGGTCCGTCGGGAACCTTCACGGAGATAGCTCTCGCCCAGTTGGAGGCTGAGGGCGCGTTCGGCGAAATCGTCGAGCGAGTACCGGCAGGAAGTCCGCCGGCGACGCTCGACATGGTTCGCGAGGGTTCGGTCGACGGGGCCGTGGTTCCCTTCGAGAACTCGGTGGAAGGCGGCGTAGCGCCGACGCTCGATTCGCTGGCCCTCGGTTCGCCGCTGCAGATCGTGGCCGAAACCGATCTGGACGTGAGCTTCTCCATCCTGGTTCGGGCCGGGACTACCCCGGATCAGGTCCGCACGATCGGGGCCTACCCACATGCGGGCGCACAGGTCCGCGGATGGATCGCCGAGAACCTTCCACAAGCCGAGGTGGTGCTGGCCTCGTCCAATGCCGGTGCGGCCCTGGATGTGCAGGCCGGAACCGTCGACGCCGGTGTGTCCACGGCGCTGGCCGGTCAGATGCTCGAACTCGACAGCCTCGCGGACAACGTCGCCGATGTGGGCGGTGCCCGCACACGCTTCGTGCTGGTCACCAAGCCGGCCCCGGTTCCGCCGCGGACCGGTGCCGATCGCACCGCGCTGGTGCTTCACCTCGACAACGCTCCGGGCTCCCTGGTACGTGCACTCTCCGAATTCGCAGCTCGCGGCATCGATCTGACTCGGATCGAATCGCGGCCGATGCGAACGGAATTGGGTACTTATCGCTTCTTCGTGGACTGCGTCGGGCACATCGAGGACTCGTTGGTGGCCGAGGCGATGCGTGCACTGCATCGCAAATCCGGAGTCCGCTTCCTCGGATCGTGGGCAACAGCGAATTCGACCGGGCCACAACCACCTTCGGACGAAGAAGCAATCAACTGGATCGACGAGCTCAAGCGGGGAGAGGGAGAACGATGACCGGAAGGCTCATCCTCGTTCGGCACGGTCAGACGGAGGCGAATGTCGCCAAGCGTCTCGACACCGCCTTGCCTGGAGCAAAACTCACGCCGGCAGGATTGGTGCAGGCCGAAACGTTGGGCATCGGCCTCGCTTCGGCCCCGCCCCTCGCACTCGTGTCGTCGTTGGCGTTGCGTGCACGGCAGACAGCAGGTTTCGTGGAGCAGGCAGCGGGCGTCTCCCTGGATGTGCGGGACGGACTGCACGAGGTGCAGGCCGGGGATCTCGAGGATCGCACCGACGAAGCAGCGCACCGACTGTTCATGGAGACGTTCCATCACTGGCACACCGGGAACCTCGGCGCCCGCATTCCCGGCGGCGAAACGGGATACGACGTGCTGGAACGGTACGTCCCCGTGGTCAACGCGTTGCGGGAAGAATTTCTCGAAGGCTCACGCGACGGCGGAGACATCGTCGTGGTCAGTCATGGTGCGGCGATCCGTCTTGTCGCCGCCCAACTGGCCGGTGTCCCCGGTCTGTTCGCCGCCAACAACCACCTGGCCAACACCGAGACCGTCGAACTGTTGCCCTCGGCCGACGGCGGCTGGGAGTGCCTGCGCTGGGGAGCTGTGAATCCGCCGTTCGAGCATCGGCTCATCCCCGGTGCCGACGACGTGATGGGCTGACCGCCTGCTTCACCACCAGCCGGTCTGGACGCTCAGTTGGCGCCCGAGTTCGGCGGACAGGGTTCTCACGTAACTGGCGGTCAGGTGGTGGGAATCGTGATACACCAACACATTTCCTTCCACGACGCGACACAACTCCGGTCCGCACACGCCGTCGCTGAGGTCGAGTAGCCGGACGTTGGTCAGATCGGCAATTGCCGACGGCGCCGGATTGACGTCGCTGAGCATCTCCGACCGTGGCATCGCGCAGTGATCGGGTGACGTGGTGGTCGCCAGACAGTCGATCGCGCGGTAGGCGACGCCGTCGTGGTGCAACCACGGGGTATCGCGGATGGCGAGCACGTCGATACCGTCGCGCCCCAGTTCCTCCCACACGTGTACGTAAGACTCGGGCGTCACGTCGCCAGGGCCGTCGGAACTCGGCCTGGTTGCCGTCGTGAACACGAAATCGGGTGAGGCGTCGGCCAACTCGGTCAGCACTCCACGCGACCAGTCGACGCAATCCGGATAGTCGTTGTCCGACAACGTCTGCATGGAGTCGATGGTGAGCGGGCAGCCCATCTTCAGATACGTGTCGACGCGGAACCCGTGGCTCTTGCCGAGTTCGTCGAGCGCAGTGAGCCAGTGTTCGGAGTGCGAACCGCCCGCGAGAGCGATGGTTCTGTCGGCCTCGGCGTCGCCGTAGGCGCAGTGGACGACGTCCCGCTCGAGAAAATCGGCGATACAACCGTCGAGCGTGCTGGCCGGAAGGTCCAGCGGCGCATCGAAGATCGAGGGAACCATCGACGCCTTGGGTACATCGGCACCGTCCGTGAGTGCGAGTGCGCCGGGATGGGTCGGGAGGTCGAGGGTGTCGACCGCCCGTTGGCCCGTCGTCTGGCTGCTCGCGTACGACTGCCAAGCGACCGAAGCTGCGAGGACCACGGCAGCGGTGATGAAACAAGCCAGAACGGTGAATCGGCGCGAGCGGCCTCCGCGCTCCACCGGAACCTCGACCAGGCGCCGGAGTGCGAGCGCCCCGGCGACGGAGAGGGCGATGATCAGTGCCCCGCCGAGCGGGCCGGCTTCGGGGCGTCCGGTGATCACGAGTGCAAACACCAGGATGGGCCAGTGAATCAGGTACAGCGCGAACGCGAACGAGCCGAGCCACGTCAGAGCCGGATGGGCGAGCGTCTGCGACGTCCAGGGTGCGTCGTCGCCGACTCCGGACAGGATCAGCGCAAGAGTTGCCAGCACCGGTACCAGCGCCCACGGGCCGGGGAACTGCGCCGCGCCGTCGAGAACGACTCCGCACAACAGGATCGACGAAAGACCCGCCCAACCGATTGTCGCCCGGATCGAGAACGGCAACGACGCGATCTGCCGACTGCGCGTGCTGGTCATCAGAACCGCGAGCAGCCCTCCGAGAGCCAATTCCCACAACCTGGCGCCGGAGTCGTAGTACGCCCAAGCTTGATGGCGTGACGATTTGGCGAGCGCGTAGAGGAAAGATCCGGCGGCCAGAACGAAGAGGGTGACCGCGAGCGAGGGTCGAAAGTAGTTCGGATTCACGCGCGAAGCCAGGTAGGCGATCACCGAGACGAGTGCAATGGCCAGGAGATAGAACTGACCTTGCACGGCCATCGACCAGAGATGCTGCAGGGGAGTGACCGAACCATCGGCGGCCAGGTAATCGCTTGCGGTGCTGGCGAGCTGCCAGTTCTGGAAGAAGCCGAGCACCGCGATCAGTTGATCACCCAGATCTGCCCAGCGCGTCCGCGGCAACAGCAGCGCGGTCCCGATCGCAGTCAAGACGCTGACCACCGCGATCAGAGGGAACAGCCGCAGAAACACTCGCCGCAGTGCTGGGAGCGGGTTCGACGAGCCCCCGGCTTCGGCGCGTCGAACCAGTGAGCCGACGAAGAAGTACCCGGACAGAACCAGGAAGACATCCACCCCGCCCGATACCCGTCCGAACCACACGTGGAACACGACCACCAAACCGATGGCAAGGCCACGCAGGCCGTTCAGATCTTGTCGGTGAGGTGTTGTTGCCCGTTCTTCGGTCGGCCGATCGATCGTGCCGACCGAGCCTTGTTCGCCCGGTGACGACGGTTGACGCGAGAACTGCATGCTGAAGTAAGGCTCCGGGCGTTGAAGGGACGCCCCGAGGTTACCCGGAAGTGTCCGGCGTCGATTCCTCGAGTTCGGTTACCAGCGCGTTCACGGCTTGCCGAAGGCGGTGGGGTGTTCCGGAACTGATGGATGTCCATTCGGTGCCGTCGGCAGCCCGAGTGGTCGAACCCACGAGCCGGCCGGCCAAGGTGTCGTACACCGTCACTGCGCCGGTCATGAGCGTCGTCGCTCCCAAACTGTGTGGTATTCCGACCAATTCGGCGAAAGCGGTACAGGTGACGATTGCGCTACCCAGTTGGTGCGCTTCGTCTTCGGGTATCCCGGCGTTGATCAAGGCAGAGGTCACGCTGTCTGCATCCGGGCCGGCGCCGAATGCCAGGCTCAGCATTTCGGTCGGTGCGTTGATCACGGCGATCGGCATTGCTTCGGCGCTGCCGAGCGCGGTGACCACGGGTACGGCCGGTTCGGACGTGACACTGCGTAGTGCAAACGAAGATTCGGTTGATGTTGCTTCGACACAATGGAATTCGCCCTGCGCGATGCAGAGGCGTGAAATGCTTCCGCCGGCATGCCGACGCAGCGCCAATTCCCACTTGGGGTGAGTCAGGACGCGCAGGCGGGCACTGAGCTCGTGATGGATCTCCCCACCCGGGAGGAGATCGCGCTCGGAGAGTGAATCCGCCGCGGACTGCATCGCCGTATGGTGAGCGCTCGCACTGCCGTGGACCGACGCGCCACCGAGAACCACGGGAAGCGCATCGAGACCGAGTCGCTCACGTACATAGTCGATTTCGTCCTGCGACACCGTGACGACCGGCAAATTCCAGCCGTCAGGTGAGGTGCCGAGATCCACCGTCAACGCTCTGCGGTTTCAAGCGCGCCACCGATCACCGAAGGGATGACCGTCCGGCCGTCGGCGAAGTGTTCGAAGTGCTTGAGATAGTCGGGTGTGTCGTGCTCGGTCTCGTCTTCCGCTTGGGCGGCATGACGACCGCCGGCGATTGGCGCAGATCCGCTTGCGGTTCGGGTGGGATCCACTCTGACGGTATCCGCGGTGCCCTGAACCGGCGAGGTCACGGGGTTCTGGCGTGCGGCGCTCTGGCCGGTGGAGGGATCGGGAAGAGCGTGCCGGCCGATGCTGCCGCTCGACGACGAGCCTGCACTTGTTCCGACTCCGGTAGTCGCGGATGCTGCGCTGACCTGTGCCGGTGCCCGGCCTGCCGACGGGGAGCCGAACAGTGACGGTGCGGAAGCGCCCAGCCCTGCGCCGCCGAGTCCTCTGCCGCCCAGCCCTGTGGCGCCCAGTCCGGTGAGTCCTGCTCCTGCCGTCGCGAGAGCTGATGCGGCACTGGTGGCGCCCGTGACTGCGGTTGTCGTGGCCCCGGCGGCGGCAGCCGCTCCACCGGCGATGGCACCGGCCTGCGAGGCAGCGGTGGCAAATACCGGGCTGGAAACTACAGATGCGACAGCAGCGGTTGCGGCGCGCACAGGATCCGCGATTACGTCAGCGAGCGTGGATGCCGCGTGCACGACGGACTGTCGAGCGGCGCTGCCTGGGCTTTCGGCCGAAGCGGATGCCCCAGCGGTGGGTTCCGCGATGGACGGTGGTGAGTCGAAGTTCTGCTGCACGGCCAGATGGGCCGTTGCGGCGTCGTACGTTTCCATCGTCACCGCCGCTCGAATTTTGAGAGCTTCTTCGGCAGCCTCGGCTGCAGCGGCCCCGCCTACCAGCGCCCCGCCGATGGAGTACGCGGCGACCTTGGCCGCTTGAACCGCTGCAATCTCGGGCAGGGACGGCATGGCGAGGGTGGCAACCGTGTACGAGCCGGACTGCACCTGGGCCTTACCTGCAGTTTCTCCCGCGAGCAGCGCGGCCGCACCAGCCCATTCCTGGAACGGTGCGAACTTGCTCAACGCGGCATCGGCTGCTTCTCCTGACCACCCGGTGCGAAGGTCCGCCATCACGCGAGAGATGGACGCAGCGGTGTCGGTAAGTCCGGACGAAACGGTGGACCAAGCACCGGCCGCCACACCGAGAGGGACCGGCCCGGCCCCGGCGACCAGTGCTGCAGAGTTGGGTGCTGCGCCCCGCGGATACCAGATGACGCCCGTGATGCCGACCATTGTTCTTCCCCCCAGGAAGTGTGACTGTGTTGCCGAGTTCGAAGTTGTCGAGTTCGAAGTTGTCGAGTTCGATCGCTGTCGATCAGATCGGTGCGGCAGCCAGGCTGGTCTTGGTGAGCTGGTCTTCGAGCTCGTAGGCAGCTGCATTCTTGCGCAGAGCCGCCGCAGCCGCGGTGAGCTCCTCGATTGCCCGATCGGTGGACGAGGCAAGGCTGCCCGAGATGGTGTTGAAGTAATGTGCCGCGCTACCGGAGACTTCTTCGGACCCGGCCGGAAGGACGCGCAGCGTCGGCTGCGCAGTAGAGACGATTCCGCGCAAGCGCGTCGCCGCAGACTCGAGTTCTATTGCGGCGGCAACTAGGGCTTGAGGATCGACGTACATAGTGCCGAACTCCTTCCTGACCAGGGCGGATAAGTGGTCGGGAGGTCGTGCACACAGCCGTCGAAATCCCCCCGCACCTAGTTTGATGCATGCCGGTCGCTTTTGGTTCCCCCCAAAATCGGACGACTTTGCCCCTATCCCCAGCCGAGTTCGTGCAACCTGTCTTCTTCGATGCCGAAGTAATGCGCGATCTCGTGGATGACGGTCACTGCAACCTCGTGAACAACCTCGTCCTCGGATTCACAGATGTCGAGGATCGAATCGCGGAAGATCGTGACCGTGTCCGGCAGATAGCCACCGTAATGAGAATCCCGCTCGGTCAGAGCGACGCCCTGATACAAACCGAGCAGCCCCGGTTCTTCCTCGTCACGTGCTTCGACCAGCACCACGACATTGTCGATGGCCTTCGCAAGTTCGGGCGGAATCAGATCTAGTGCCTCGCCGACCAGTTCCTCGAACCGGTCGGGCGTCATAGTCACCGTCATGGCTTACGACGGCGGAGCTGCGCCGGGCAACGGCGTCGGCAACGACCGACCTTCCGGTGCAGCGGGTGGCGGAACCGGAGCGGCACCGTTGATCAGGATCTCGCCCTTGGCGCTTCCGGTGATCGCGGCAAACCCGCCGGTTTCGACCTCTTTGCCGATCGAACAATTGACTCGGCGACTACCGGCCAACCAGCTTTCCAGTGAAATGTTGTCCCAGAACAGCGTCAGCGTCTTGTCGCGAAGTGCGTCTGCGGAACCCAGGTACTCGTTGGATGCCTGAGTACAGACGCCTTCGAGATAGCGGTCCTGATCTTCCACCGAAGGCATCGCGCCGGGGAACTGAGTGCCGAGGTCGATCACCGAAATAACTTCGTATGCATGCGGTTTCGCACAGTCGACCGGATCGGTCGGGAGGTTCTGGTTGATGCCGATGCACGTGCCGACGTCCCACACGTTCGACTGATCCTGATCCGCCACGCGGCCCGCGAACGGTTGAAGTTCGCCGGTCGTCGTCGAGAACTGCAAGCCGCAACGCAGTGCGCGCTCGCCCGAGGCCCAACCGGATTCGCTCGGGAACATCAGGCCGACGCTGAACTTGCCCTTGGGATCGAATTTCGAACCGAGGTAGGACATGACGATGGGTGTGCAGTGCTCGTCGCGGAGTTCGGCGAATCGAAGGGCGCCCGGGTACCGGGAACCGGGGCCGAATTCGGCGCCGGGGAACACCGACAGGTCGAGTGGACCGGCGACCTCGAAGCGATGCTCACTTCCGCACTGAACCTTCGACATGTCCGTGCGGTCCCCGCCCGACTCGGTCGCAGGCGTCCAGTTGAGGCAGTCGCCGGCCGCAGCCGCGGTGAAAGCGTCGTCGCGAGCGGAGCCCGTCGCTGCTGGACCGCCGCCACTGACACTGACCGAGGACGAGTCGTCCTTGTTCAATCCTCCGGAAATCGCGATCGTTGCGATCGCGGCGACCACCGCACCCACCGCGACGGCAGCCAGGACCCGACGGGTGCGACTCGCGGAGACAGTTTTCTTCGCCGGCGCCCCCTGGGGATCTGCCGGATCTGGCGACTTCTCGATCTTGTCTTCGGACATCGATTCCATCATGCCTGTTGCCGTGGCGATATCGAACCTTCACTACAAAACTCACAATCGCGTCTGTGAGTATTTTGTAGTCATGAGCGAAAACACCCCACTCGATCCCGAGGCTGTCGAGCTGGCGGGCCGGCTCTTCGACATGGCACGAACCGGCGACGCAGCCGGGCTGGCGTCGTACGTCGATGCCGGAGTTCCCGTCAATCTGACCAACGAGAGCGGCGACACGCTCGTCATGTTGGCGGCGTATCACGGTCACGCTGACGCCGTCGTTGCCTTGATCGATCGCGGCGCCGACGTCAACCGGCCCAACGACAAGAATCAGACACCACTCGCCGGAGCCGTCTTCAAGGGCGAGGATGCGGTGGTGAAAGCGCTGGTGAACGGTGGAGCCGACCCGAAAGGCGGACACCCGACTGCCGTCGACGCGGCTCGGATGTTCGGACGCGAGGATTACCTGAGTCTGCTCGAATCGTGATCTCCCCCTCTTCGACGTGGACGTGAGCGTCGGGGAGCTGCGGTGAGTGGGTAAAGTTCGAAGTCGTGATTGACCTCAAGTTTCTCCGTGAGAACCCCGAAATCGTCCGCGAGTCGCAGCGCACCCGTGGAGAAGATCCAGGACTGGTCGATGCTCTGCTCGAAGCCGACGCGTCCCGACGCGCTGCCGTCCTGACCGGAGACAACCTCCGCGCAGAGCAGAAGGCCTTCGGCAAGAAGGTCGGACAGGCATCTCCGGAGGAGCGCCCCGCGCTGCTCGAGGGTTCCAAGGAACTGGCGGCAAAGGTCAAGGAAGCCGAGGCCGCGCAGCACGAGGCGCAGGCCGCGCTCGACACCGCACACCGCGCGATTTCCAACGTCGTACAAGAAGGTGCGCCGGCCGGTGGCGAGGACGATTACATCGTGCTCGAACACGTCGGTGAGATTCCGAAGTTCGACTTCGAGCCGAAGGATCACCTCGAACTGGGTGAGTCGCTCGGCCTGATCGACATGGAACGCGGCGCCAAGGTTTCGGGTTCGCGCTTCTACTTCATGACCGGCTACGGAGCCATGCTCCAGCTCGGACTGCTGCAGTTGGCCGCGCAGAAGGCGATCGCCAACGGCTTCACGATGATGATTCCGCCTGTACTCGTGCGCCCGGAAATCATGGCCGGTACCGGCTTCCTCGGTGCTCACTCCGACGAGATCTACCACCTGCAGGATGACGACCTGTACCTCGTCGGAACTTCCGAGGTGCCGATGGCCGGCTACCACTCGGGCGAGATCCTCGAACTGAACGAAGGCCCGAAGCGCTACGCCGGTTGGTCCTCGTGCTTCCGCCGTGAGGCCGGCAGCTACGGCAAGGACACCCGCGGCATCATCCGTGTCCATCAGTTCGACAAGGTCGAGATGTTCACGTACTGCCGTCCCGAGGATGCCGACGCCGAACACCAGCGTCTTCTCGGCTGGGAGCGAGACATGTTGGCCGCCATCGACGTTCCGTACCGCGTGATCGACGTCGCCGGCGGAGATCTCGGTTCTTCGGCCGCGCGTAAGTTCGACTGCGAAGCGTGGGTTCCGACGCAGGGCACCTACCGCGAGCTGACATCGACGTCCAACTGCACGACCTTCCAGGCCCGTCGCCTCGGAGTTCGGTACCGCGACGAGAACGGCAAGCCGCAGACGGCTGCCACTCTCAACGGCACCTTGGCTACGACGCGCTGGATCGTGTCGATTCTCGAGAACCATCAGCAGGCCGACGGCTCGGTGCGAGTGCCCGAGGCATTGGTGCCGTTTGTCGGCACGGATGTGCTTCGCTGACACGCTGAACCAACACAATCAGGGCCGCGACGGACTCCGTCGCGGCCCTTTTCGTACTTTCGTACTGGTAGGTTTGGAACTTTTTCTGAACTGACGCAAAATCAACTTTTTCCCGACGATTGACGAATTGACCACCAAAAGCGTTGTCGATGGGCCGCTTTGGCGATAGTTTTGCGTTCAATCGGGTTTCCATACCCTGCTTTTCCATCCCCCGTCAGGTGATGTGAGGGTGAGTCCGGGGTGATTTGGACAAGTGTCTTGCCAAAAGTAGTACACGTACTAGTTTTTTCGTTATGTTGTGACGGCGCGCACACGTTTTGTCCGAATTTCACTTCGTCCATGTTCGCCTTCCAAAGGAAGTGCCCGTGTCAGCAACCCTCCTTCGTAGATTTGTCGTGCCTATATCTGGAACCGCAATGGTTGCCGGAATGATGCTTGTCGGTGCACCAGCGTCGGCTGATCCAACTACCACGAGTTTCACCAATGCATGTATCGCCGGTTCGTCAATTGGTGATCAGTACAAAAACCCCGCAACCTCGGTGAGGGTCGATGCGCCTGCCACCGTGGACCCCGGCGAGGCCTTCACTGTCCGACTGCAACCCGGACCGAGCTCGTATCCGGACAAAGAGAGCATCGCGACCACAACGAATCTCTCACGAATCAAATTTGATTTCATGATCCCCGAAAACACGACCTTTGTTTCCGCGAACATCGTCGGTGGAACAGCAATCGGCTTGGACAGCGTGGCGCCCTCCGTAATTCGCGTCAACGAAGCGGGGGCAGCCGACGGGGCTGGTCAGATTCTGCGGATCTCTGGAAACAACCAAGTGATTGGAAACAGTCCCACGGTGAGCACGAACTCCGAGGGCGGTATCCGGGCACCGAAGACCAAGAAGAATCTTGACGGAACGAACAGCAGTAACGGCGATACATGGTTCCAGTTGCCAGCCGTAGACATCAACGTGATTGCGGGAGCATCCGGCGTGATTCAGCCGAAGGTGCGAACAGCCGGAAACGCCGGAAATGCTGGTGCGATGGAGAACTACAGCACGCAGCTTGCTCGGGCGAGCACATTCCTCGGTACCCAGTGGGCGCCGACCAGATGCTCCCCGCGCGCCAACAAGGACGCACCGCTCAATGCTGGTGCAGGCCCCTTGGCGACCATCAACATTCAGTCGGCTCCGGTGGATGTGGAGACCACGACGTCGTTGTCGGTTCCGGCTTCGGCGGTCACGGGTACGGCGGTTGATCTGACGGCGACGGTTGCTCCGAACAATGCTGTTGGTTCGGTGCAGTTCAAGTCGAATGGTGTTGCGATCGGTTCGCCGGTGACGGTTGCTTCGGGTGTTGCGACGCTGTCGCATGCGTTCGGTGTTGCTGGTGCTCAGAGTGTTACGGCTGACTTCACCGCTGGCGCTGGGTTTGTGAGTTCTTCGGCGTCGGCTCAGACGGTGACGGTCTCGGATCCGGCTCCGGTGGATGTGGAGACCACGACGTCACTGTCGGTTCCGGCTACTGCGGTTACGGGTTCTGCGGTTGATCTGACGGCGACGGTTGCTCCGAACAATGCTGTTGGTTCGGTGCAGTTCAAGTCGAACGGTGTTGCGATCGGTTCTCCGGTTGCAGTTGCTTCGGGTGTTGCGACATTGAGCCATGCGTTTGATGCTGCTGGTGCTCAGAGTGTTACGGCTGACTTCACTGCCGGTGCTGGGTTTGTGAGTTCTTCGGCGTCGGCTCAGACGGTGACGGTCTCGGATCCGGCTCCGGTGGATGTGGAGACCACGACGTCACTGTCGGTTCC
>NZ_JBSGVT010000001.1:285265-294308 GCF_053608585.1 Rhodococcus sp. NPDC055024 | reverse complement strand
CGGCTACTGCGGTTACGGGTGCGGCGGTTGATCTGACGGCGACGGTTGCTCCGAACAATGCTGTGGGTTCGGTGCAGTTCAAGTCGAACGGTACGGCGATCGGTTCTCCGGTGACAGTGACTGGCGGTGTTGCGACTCTGTCGCATGCGTTTGATGTTGCTGGTGCGCAGAGTGTTACGGCTGATTTCACCGCTGGTGCAGGGTTTGTGAGTTCGTCGGCGCCTGCTCAGACGGTGACCGTTTCTGATCCGGCTCCGGTCGATGTCGAGACCACGACGTCGCTGTCGGTTCCGGCTACGGCGATCACGGGTACGGCGGTTGATCTGACGGCGACGGTTGCTCCGAACACTGCTGTGGGTTCGGTGCAGTTCAAGTCGAACGGCACGGCGATCGGTTCTCCGGTGACAGTGACTGGCGGTGTTGCGACGCTGAGCCATTCGTTCGCTGCTGCTGGCGCTCAGAGTGTTACGGCTGATTTCACCGCCGGTGCTGGGTTTGTCAGTTCTTCGGCGTCGGCTCAGACGGTGACGGTCTCTGATCCGGCTCCGGTTGATGTGGAGACGACGACGTCGTTGTCGGTTCCGGCTACTGCGGTTACGGGTGCGGCGGTTGATCTGACGGCGACGGTTGCTCCGAACGCTGCTGTGGGTTCGGTGCAGTTCAAGTCGAACGGTGTTGCGATCGGTTCTCCGGTGACGGTTTCCGGTGGGACCGCGACTCTGTCGCATGCATTCGATGCTGCTGGCGCGCAGAGTGTTACGGCTGACTTCACTGCCGGCGCGGGGTTTGTCAGTTCGTCGGCATCTGCCCAGACCGTCACTGTCTCCGATCCGGCTCCGGTCGACAAGGCGACGAAGACGGTTCTAAGCGTTCAGGGTGAAGCCAAGGTCGGACTCCCTGTCGATCTCTTCGCGACAGTGTCCGAAGATCCCTCGGACGCCCTGGTTCCGTCCGGCGGAACTGTCCAGTTCAAGATCGGTGGAGTCGATCAGGGCGCCCCGGTCGCGGTTGTGGACGGAGTTGCCAAGCTGCCGCACGTATTCGGAGCAGAAGGCACCTTTGCAGTCTCGGCCACATTCAGTGGGTCCGGTGTGTTCACTGCCTCCACTGCGGAATCCGTCGACGTCAATGTCACCGTTCCGACTCCGTCGGATGTCGAGAGCTCTACGTCGTTGACGGCTCCGTCTTCGGCAAAGGTCGGCACCTCGGTGCAGCTGAAGGCTGTGGTCAGTTCTTCCGGCGCGACGTCGGGAACAGTTCAGTTCTTCGACGGAACGACTCCGATCGGGACGGCTGTTGATGTTGTAGGTGGGCAGGCTGTGTTGAGCCACACCTTCACCACCACCGGAAATCATTCGATCACCGCGGTTTACAGCGGAGCCCAGGGAGTTACGGGTTCCACGTCGACTGCATCGGTTGTGAACGTCGGTAACGGGGGTGGAGGCTCCGGTTCGCTCGGATCGCTGTCGCTGCCGTTCGGTTCCTGATTCTCCGATGATGTGATGCCCCTTGCGCCCATGGGTGCAAGGGGCATTGCATTGCCGAAAGACTCAGCGATTGGTCGTTAGCGTAGGTATCGGCAATTTGTGAATGTTTGTCCGAAAAAACTGATACACGTGCTACTTTTGGCGGGTACTGTACGGGCGTCCAGCTTCAATCCTGATTTTCGCTCTGTTCGAGTATTCCGAGAGAAGAACCAATGCACATCTCGACGCTCCGGCACTGCGCCGCGCCTCTGACCGGCGCTGCCCTGGTGGCCGGGATGCTGCTTATAGGTGGTGCGCAGGCTGCTGCGCAGACCACCACGACCTCATTCAAAAGTACGTGTCGCGCATCGGCGGCCATCAACGTCGACAAGACCAAAGACGATTCAGTCATCGTCAATGCGCCGACCACAGTGGTATCCGGAGAGACATTCACTTTCACGATCCAGCCTGGCCCGGCTTCATACCCGGACAGTGATTCCGGCGCGACGACCAGCAATTTGTCGAGGTTGAAGTTCGATTTCGAGATTCCGAACAACACGACATTCGTTCAGGCCGCTGTGCTGCCGAACACGGGTAAGAACCTCGATGGGGTTCCGGCAGGCGTGCTGAGGATCAACACGTCGGGTTCAGTCGATTCGGCAGGACCTCTGCTTCGGCTGTCGGGCAACAACGAAGTAATTGCCAACGGCACTTCGAACAGCACCAACAGCGAAGGGGGCATCCGTGCTCCCAAACTCAAGAAGAATCTGGACGGATCGTCCAACGGCAACGGGGACAGTTGGTTCCAGATGCCGGCCGTCGAGGTAACCGTCGTCGCGGGCATTGCCGGGACGGCAATCACTCCGAAGGTGCGGACGTCCGGCAGCGCCGGAAGTTACAACGCAAGCGAAAATTTCAGCACCCAACTCGCCAAAGCCACATTCCTCGGTGGAACCCAGTGGGCGCCGACCAAGTGCTCTCCGCGGGACGGAACGGGATCGGGGCTCAACAGCGGGGCAGGCGCGCTGGCGACCATCGCAGTATCGAGTGCTGATGCACCCTCGACCACACAGCTCAACATACCGGCCTCGACTTACGTAGGCACCGAGATAACCCTGTCTGCGGGCGTTTCCGGTGGAATATCTGGTGGCACGGTTCAGTTCAAGGACGGAGGCAACCCGATCGGTGGACCGGTCGCGGTCGTCAACGGAACCGCCGCACTTCCGTACACTTTCACGACGGCCGGTGACCACAGCGTCACGGCTGAATTCAGCGGCGTATCCGGAGTCTCCGGATCGACATCGGCGGCCAAGGTAATCAAGGTCCAGTCCGCACGCACTGCGACATCGGTAGCAGTGACCGCGCCCGAGAATTCGGCGCTCAACGTGCCAGTGGATTTGAGTGCAACAATCTCACCGACGCCGACGGGTGGCACGGTTCAGTTCAAGGACGGATCGAACAATCTCGGTGCGCCGCAGCAGGTTACCTCCGGGCAGGTCAAGCTGACCACCTCCTTCGCAACCCCCGGGCAGCACTCGATAACAGCGATCTACAGCGGAACATCCGAATTTGCGGGATCGACGTCAACTCCTCAGATCGTGGGAGTCGCAGCGGCAGATTCGGTGACGACAACATTCGTCAACCTTTCCGGGTCAGCCGCGACCGGCGACGAAGTAGCGCTGTCCGCATCAGTCTTCCCAACACCTACTGGCGGAACGATCCAGTTCAAGGACGGTGGAGTCGATATCGGCGCCCCGGTCGAACTCGTCGGAGGGACCGCAAACCTTACTCACAGTTTCGATTCGGCCGGCAGTCATTCGATCACTGCGATCTACTCGGGAACGGCGGGCTTCACAGCCTCGACATCGCTACCGAAGACGATCACGATCGATGACGGAATCTCCGGGACCACGACGGTAGTCACCGTGCCGCCATCGGCAACGACCCGGAACCCGGTTGAGTTGCGCGCGGTGATCAGTCCCGCACCAGCGGGTGGCACCGTTCAGTTCGCCGACGCGGGTGTACCGGTCGGTGACCCTGTCGCCGTCGACAACGGCGTAGCGGTCATCACCCATTCCTTCACGACGGCTGGAACGCACGCGATCACCGCGCTCTATTCCGGTGATCCGACGTCCGCCGGATCGGTTTCGGCGGCGCAGAGCATCGAGGTGACGTCCTCCGATGTCGCCACGTCGACAACGGTGACCGTCCCGGCGGCTGCCAGGACCGGTGGCGAAGTAGATCTGAAGGCGTCGGTTGAACCGAAGCCTTCCGGTGGCACCGTTCAGTTCACGGACGCGGGCGCTCCTATCGGATATCCGGTCAACGTGGTCGATGGTGTCGCGACGCTCAGCCACGTCTTCACGAATTCCGGGTCTCACGACATTGCCGCTGCGTTCAGCGGCGCTGTCGGATTCGACGGCTCCACGTCCACCCCGGGCACCGTGGAGGTCAGTCTCGCGGATCTCGGCACCGCCACTCTGCTCAGTGTTCCCGGCGAAGCCAAGACCGGCGCCGCCACCGATCTTTGGGCTTCGGTGTTCGAATTGCCGAGTGGGCAGCCTGTTTCGACCGGCGGAACCGTTCAGTTCTCCGATGGAGGGGTCAGCCTGGGTGCGCCCGTATTCGTATTCGACGGAGTAGCCAAGCTGACACATTCTTTCTCCACTACGGGTGCACACGAGATCATCGCGACCTACAGCGGATCAGAAGGTCGTAACGGCTCGACAGCGCAAGCCCGTTCGATCAACGTATCGGAGGCGACCGCGTCGGACATCTCGACCGCCACCGTCATCTCCGTACCCGGCACAGTCACGGTGGGTTCACAAATATCGTTGAGCGCCAACGTCATCGCCTCGGAGACTGCCGGTGGAACCGTGCAGTTCATGGATGGCGACACACCGATTGGTCAGGCGGTCGTCCTGGTCAACGGCGTTGCCACCCTGGGGCACACCTTCGACAAGTTAGGTACTCACCCGATTACCGCGGTGTACAGCGGTGCAGCCGGATTCTCCGCCTCGACGTCGGCGGCTACCTCCGTCCTCGTCGAAAATGCCTCGACCGGCAACGGTGGCGGCGGATCCAGTGATTTTCTTCCGTTCGGTTCCTGACCTTCGTGCGTTGCTAGCTGAGGAGTATTCGTGTCTGTGAGAAGAAGTTCCGCGGTTGTGGTGGCGGCGTTGGTCGGTGGTGCGTTGGTGGCCGGTGGTGTTGCTTCGGCAGCTCCGTCGTCATCGCCGCCCGTGGAGAAGAGTGTTGACTTCAAGTTGGGGTGTGACGGCTACGAGCATTTGGCCGTTGACATCTCGGATGTGTTTCATTCGACGGGTGTGACGGTGTCGGCGCCGGAGAAGGTAGTGGCAGGGTCGACGTTCACGTACCGGGTGCAACCGAATGCGATGTCGGTGCCGACAGGTGGCCATGCTGGTCGCAGTGTCGGTAAGTGGACGCGACTCAAGTACGACTTCGACATTCCTTCGGGGGTGTCCTTCGTGGATGCGCGAGTGGTGGCAGGTTCATCATCGAATCTGTCAGGTGTGGCTCCGTCGGTGATTCGGATCAACGACGGCGGTTCGCCGGACGGCGCAGGTACGCATCTACGTATTTCGGGGAACAACCAGACTGCTGACTCGAACAACAAGGGCAGCAACGGCCCGAACACGAGTAAGAACAGCGACGGCGGAATCGAGGTCGCAGCGGGGAATACCTTCCGGTTGCCCGCGATCGATGTGACGGTGGTTGCCGGTGCTGCCGGCAGCACGGTGCAGCCGAAGGTTCGTGCGACCGACGGTGATTCGGGCTCGTTCAACTCCCCGAAAAACGCATTCACCTTCCTGCAGTACGAAACGTTGTGGCCGGGGTACTGGGAGCGGTACAACTGCTCGCCGCGTGATTCGAACAATGGCGGATTGAATGCAGGCGGTCAGGCGCTGGCCACCGTCAACGTCGTCACACAGGTGGCGACGACAACAGCCCTGACATCCGGCGCGACGGCCACCGTCGGCCAGTCGACGGATCTGGTCGCGCAGGTCTCGCCGGCGCCGACCAGCGGCACCGTTCAGTTCAAGGACGGTGGAACCGACATCGGTGCTCCAGTCGCCGTCGTCAATGGTGTTGCCACACTGCCGCATACATTCACGACATCGGGGGGTCATTCCGTAACCGCCGCATACGAGGGAGTTCTCGAGTTTCTCGGATCCACGTCGTCAGCACAGACAGTGAATGTGGCGGCACCCAATGAACATACGAGCACGTCGGTAACCGTGCCGGCGAGCGCTGTCGAGCAGACCTCCGTCGACCTGAACGCATACATCTCACCGGCAACCGACGGTGGAACGGTGCAGTTCAAGGACGGTGGGATCGACATCGGAGGTGCGATTCCGGTGACGGCCGGAGCAGCGAAGCTTGCCCACACTTTCACCACCACCGGCGCGCATTCGATCACCGCAGTCTATTCCGGCACTGCAGGTTTCGACGGTTCGACCGCAGAGGCGCAGACGATCGACATCTCGAGTTCCACGCAAGACACGACCACGACACTTCAGGTGCCTTCCACCGCGAACAAGGACGCTGCCGTCACCCTGACGGCAACTGTGAACCCGCAACCCAACGGTGGAACCGTCCAGTTCAAGGACGGTGGAGTTGCGATCGACGGCCCGGTTGCCGTGAGTGGCGGAATCGCTTCTCTTGCGCACACGTTCACCGCTACCGGCGCACACAGCATCACCGCCGAGTACTCGGGTACCGCGGGCTTCGGTGTCTCGGCTTCCCAACCCTCGACCGTCACAGTGGCTCTCGCTCAACAGAACACGACGACAGCGCTCAACGCGCCGAATGCTGCCTCAACCAGCACAGCCGTGGATTTGACTGCGGTGGTCTCGCCGACGCCAAGCTCAGGAACCATCCAGTTCAAAGATGGCGCGGCGAACATCGGAAGTGCGGTAGCAGTGGTCAACGGATCGGCGACACTCTCGCATCAGTTCAGTACCAACGGTGCGCACAGCATCTCGGCCGTCTATTCCGGCGGTGCAGAATTCGGCGGCTCGATCTCGGCCCCCAAGACCGTGACCGTGTCGACTGCAGCAGCTGATTCGGCGACTACCGTGACTGTTCCGCTCAGTGCTAACACCGGCAGTGCCGTTGACCTCAAAGCCACTGTGTCTCCTGCGGGCAACGGCGGAACGGTGCAGTTCAAGGATGGCGGTACGAATATCGGCGGCGCCATCGCGGTGACAAGCGGTTCAGCGACGCTCAACCACACCTTCACCACGGCCGGTTCGCACGACATCACGGCGGTGTTCTCGGGCACTAACGGAGTGAACGGATCAACGTCAAGTGTTCAGTCCGTCCAGGTGAGTGTCGCCGATCAGGGCTCCGTGACATTGCTCAGTGTGCCTGGTGAAGCGAAAACCGGTGTGGAAACAGACTTGTGGGCGAGCGTTCGGACATCGACTGACGGAATCGTCGGAGAAGGCACCGTGCAGTTCTTCGACGGCGGCGTTGCGATCGGTGGTCCGGAAGCCGTGACGGCTGGCGCTGCCGGCCTGTCGCATACGTTCACGAACACGGGAACTCACAGCATCACCGCGGTGTATTCAGGCGGCTCCGGAATCATCGGATCAACGGCGCTGGCGCGCACGGTGAACGTCACCGCTCCGGCTCCGTCCGACATCGCAACAGCCACTGGAATAACCGTTCCCGGCAGTTCGACCGTCAACAAGTCGGTAACTCTCTCCGCCACTGTCACTTCGGTGCAGAACGGTGGAACCGTGCAGTTCATGGACGGTGACACACCGATCGGTGAGGCTGTCGCGGTAATCAACGGGATCGCCGCCCTCAACCACACATTCACGACGACCGGTGTGCACTCGATCAAGGCGATTTACAGTGGCGCAGCGGGATTCACGGGGTCCACGTCCGATGTCCGCACCGTCCAGGTCAACGCGGCACCCGGTGACGGCGGCAACGGCGGTACCGGTTCGCTCGGAACCGGATCGCTGGGGTCTCTTCCGTTCGGTTCCTGAACTGGTCACAGCATCTGCAGTACTCGAATACCGTCGACGGGAGTAGCTATGTCACACCAAAAGATCTGCGATTCAGGTCGGAGAAGTTTTCATGTCGCGTAACCTGTTTCGTCGTGGCATAGCGCTCGTCGGCGTCGCCTCGGTGGCGTTGCTCACGGTCGGTTCCATCTCGGCTACCGTCTCCTCTGCTGCGACGGCAACCGTCTCCGAGGGCAAGTACCGGTTCACGCGCAGTTCCAACGTCGACACCGTGTATCTCGGTGACAAGATCACGTACACAACTGCCATCACCAAGTCCGGTATCGACGGATACATCAACACCTTCGTCGATGTACACCCCGCCTGCCTGACGTACGAAACGGGCTCTGCGAAACTGACGCGAGGGTCTACGTCGTCGATCACTCCGTCGTCCGTCACGGGAACGTCAGTCACTGTGACCAATGCCGGCTGGCTGGTCAACGGAAACAATCCGTGGACACTCAGCGTGACGTACCTCGTCACGGATTCCTGCGCGTTCGGTGCACTCGGTGGTGGCGTCACCGCCAGGGGCACCGTGATGGGAAGCAGTGGTTTCGGAGTGTCCGAAGATCATTCCACCATGGGGCCATCGGTGACGGTCGCCAAGCGCGACACCACCACTGCGCTGTCGGTGCCGGCCACCGCGACGGTGGGTTCGTCGGTAGACCTGACGGCGACAGTCGGGCCCAACAACGTGCCGGGAGCTGTCCAGTTCAAGGACAACGGCAGCAATATCGGGTCACCTGTCACCGTCAGTGGTGGTGTGGCCACATTGGCTCACTCTTTTGGATCCGCTGGCTCACGCTCCGTCACGGCGGTATTTACGCCGAGTGCGGTGGCATACGCGGGTTCGACATCCGTCGCCGCGAACGTGACGGTCTCGAACCCAGTTCCGGTGGATGTGGTGACGACGACGTCGTTGTCGGTTCCGGCTACTGCGGTCACGGGTTCTGCGGTTGATCTGACCGCGACGGTTGCTCCGAACACTGCTGTTGGTTCGGTGCAGTTCAAGTCGAACGGTGTTGCGATCGGTTCTCCGGTGACGGTTTCCGGTGGGACCGCGACTCTGCAGCATGCGTTCGGTGTTGCTGGCGCTCAGAGTGTTACGGCTTACTTCACCGCTGGCGCTGGGTTTGTGAGTTCTTCGGCGTCGGCTCAGACGGTGACGGTCTCGGATCCGGCTCCGGTGGATGTGGAGACGACGACGTCGTTGTCGGTTCCGGCTACGGCGGTTACGGGTGCGGCGGTTGATCTGACTGCGACGGTGGCTCCCTCGAATGCTGTTGGTTCGGTGCAGTTCAAGTCGAACGGCACGGCGATCGGTTCTCCGGTTGCAGTCTCCTCGGGTGTTGCGACGCTGTCGCATGCGTTTGATGTTGCTGGCGTGCAGAGTGTTACGGCTGACTTCACCGCCGGTGCTGGGTTTGTGAGTTCTTCGGCGTCGGCTCAGACGGTGACGGTCTCGGATCCGGCTCCGGTGGATGTGGAGACGACGACGTCACTGTCGGTTCCGGCTACGGCGATCACGGGTGCGGC
>NZ_JBSGVT010000001.1:0-285165 GCF_053608585.1 Rhodococcus sp. NPDC055024 | reverse complement strand
GTTCCGGCTACGGCGATCACGGGTGCGGCGGTTGATCTGACTGCGACGGTGGCTCCCTCGAATGCTGTTGGTTCGGTGCAGTTCAAGTCGAACGGTGTTGCGATCGGTTCCCCGGTGACGGTGTCCGGTGGGACCGCGACGCTCTCGCATTCCTTCGATGCTGCTGGTGCGCAGAGTGTTACGGTTGACTTCACTGCCGGTGCTGGGTTTGTGAGTTCTTCGGCGTCGGCTCAGACGGTGACGGTCTCGGATCCGGCTCCGGTGGATGTGGAGACGACGACGTCACTGTCGGTTCCGGCTACGGCGATCACGGGTGCGGCGGTTGATCTGACTGCGACGGTGGCTCCCTCGAATGCTGTTGGTTCGGTGCAGTTCAAGTCGAACGGTGTTGCGATCGGTTCCCCGGTGACGGTGTCCGGTGGGACCGCGACGCTCTCGCATTCCTTCGATGCTGCTGGTGCGCAGAGTGTTACGGTTGACTTCACTGCCGGTGCTGGGTTTGTGAGTTCTTCGGCGTCGGCTCAGACGGTGACGGTCTCGGATCCGGCTCCGGTTGATGTGGAGACGACGACGTCACTGTCGGTTCCGGCTACGGCGATCACGGGTGCGGCGGTTGATCTGACTGCGACGGTGGCTCCCTCGAATGCTGTTGGTTCGGTGCAGTTCAAGTCGAACGGTGTTGCGATCGGTTCCCCGGTGACGGTGTCCGGTGGGACCGCGACGCTCTCGCATTCCTTCGATGCTGCTGGTGCGCAGAGTGTTACGGCTGACTTCACCGCCGGTGCAGGCTTCGTCAGCTCCTCGGCATCGGCCCAGACGGTGACGGTCTCGGATCCGGCTCCGGTGGATGTGGTGACGACGACGGCGTTGTCGGTTCCGGCTACGGCGGTTACGGGTGCGGCGGTTGATCTGACGGCGACGGTTGCTCCCTCGAATGCTGTTGGTTCGGTGCAGTTCAAGTCGAACGGTGCGGCGATCGGTTCGCCGGTTGCAGTCTCCTCGGGTGTTGCGACATTGAGCCATGCGTTCGATGCTGCTGGCGCTCAGAGTGTTACGGCTGACTTCACCGCCGGCGCCGGATTCAAGAACTCGGTTGCGAGTGCGAAGTCTGTTCAGGTCAGCGTTGCCGACCAGGAATCTGTAGTTGAACTGAACGTCCCCACCGACGCCAAAACTGGTGTGGTGAAAGATTTGTGGGCAACCGTCCGGACCTCGTCGGATGACGCTGTCGGTGTCGGTACCGTGCAGTTCTACGACGGTGGCGTTGCAATCGGCGGCCCTGTAGCGGTGACGGCCGGAGCTGCTGGTCTATCGCATACGTTTGATTCTGCGGGTGCGCACAGCATCACGGCGGTTTACTCGGGCGGATCGGGTGTAGTCGGATCCTCCGCCCAGGCACGGTCGGTGAATGTCACGGATCCTGCGCCTTCGGATGTCACCACGGAAACTGCGGTGACCGTGCCTGCCGAGGCCGTCGTGAACAAGTCGGTGACCCTGTCGGCGACTGTCAGTTCGGTGCAGAACGGTGGAACCGTGCAGTTCATGGATGGGGACACCCCGATCGGTGACGCTGTTGCGGTGGTCAACGGGATCGCGGCGCTCAACCACACCTTCACGACAACTGGCACGCACTCGATCACGGCAATTTACAGCGGCGCAGCCGGATTCACGGGCTCGACCTCGACTGCCCACGCAATTCAGATCAAGGCTGCAACCGGCGGTGGCTCAGGCAGTCTCGGTTCCGGCAGTGCTGGTTCGAGCGATTTCCTTCCATTCGGTTCCTGACCGGAACAGTTCAGGTCGCGGCCCCGAGGCAATATCCCTCGGGGCCGATCGACAGGGTGAACTGCATCGAGCGCGAGTTACCGGTTCCGTCGCTGACGGGCAGGGTGACACGGACGTAGTCGCCGCGAACCGGAGTGACTGTTGCAGCGTCGGCGTCGAAAGACTTGATACCGGCCAGCTGATTCGGATCGAGCTTGAGTGGCGGCTGGCCGGTGGCGCCGGTGCCGTCCGGATCCCACGGGCTGTTGCCGGGGCAGATCAGCGGATAGAACGTCTCGACGTCGCGGGTATTGACCGGCCGTCCCGTGGCGCGTGAGAGAAACCTGACGACAGCATGGGAAGCGTCGGCCGCGGTGTAGAAATTGGATTGCCCCGCAGGGAAGACGAACGGGCACGCATAGCCGGAAGCGATCTCCGAGCGCTTGGCGGCGACGGAGAGTCCGCCGCCGCTCCAGGTGACCGCGTACTGGCCGTCGACGCCTGGTGCTGCGATGGCCGTCAAGATGGCGGGCACATCCGAATATCGGTCGACGATCGTTGTGGGCGGCGTCGTCCAGCATGCGTTCGTGAGCGCAGCCACGTCCAAGGACACCAGGTCAGTTGCCCAAGCTGCCAAGGCCGGCGCAGCAGCCGGATTGCCGGGCACGTCACCAACCGGAGGTGGCGCGACCGGCGCAGCGGGCGCAATTGTCGTCGTGGGTGCGAGAGTGGTTGTCGTAGTGGTTTCAGTCGTCGGCGGAGACGGTTCGTCCGTCAGGATTCCCGTCCGTCCGTCGTCCTCACATGCGGTTATCGCCAACGTCATGGCGAGTGCGACTGCCCCCACTGCCGCTCGTCCTGCCGACTTCATTCGTTCGTACGCCCCTTTTGCGACATTCTGACCAACATCCACCCCAGAACTGCTGCGGGTCAGATCACGGATTCCCGTCTACGCTAGCGAACTGTGGATCCCGTTTACAGAACAGTCATCGGCATCGCCCGTACCGTCTTCGCTTTCGAGGGCCTGAAGTTCTCCGTCAAGGGAGAGCAGAACATCCCGGCGTCCGGTGGCGCCGTGATCGCGATCAACCACACCGGGTACATGGACTTCACGTATGCGGGACTGCCGGCGCGGACCCCGAAGCGCTACATCCGGTTCATGGCCAAGAAGGAAGTCTTCGACAACAAGATCTCCGGACCGATCATGCGGGCCCTCAAGCACATCCCGGTCGATCGCGGGGCCGGCGCAGACTCCTACAAGGCAGCCGTCGATTTCCTCAAGCGCGGCGAATTGGTAGGCGTGTACCCCGAAGCCACGATCAGTCGGAGCTTCGAGATCAAGGAATTCAAGTCCGGCGCCGCCCGGATGGCGATCGAGGCGGGCGTCCCGATCGTTCCCGTCGTCATCTGGGGCGCTCAGCGCGTCTGGACGAAGGGTTATCCGAAGCGTTTGGGCCGCACCAACACTCCTATCTCCATTGCCGTCGGCGAGCCGATCGCGCCCTTCGAGCCGGCGAGTGAGCTGACGGCGAAGCTGCACTCGACAATGCAGGAGTTGCTGCTCGATCTGCAGAAGAACTACGACCATCCGGCAGGTGAGTACTGGGTACCGGCCCGCCTAGGTGGCAGCGCGCCGACCCTCGAGCAGGCGGACAAGATGGACGCCGACGAAGCCGCGGCAAAGGCCAAGGCTCGCGAGGCGCGGAAGTCCGAAGGCTGACCGATGTCCTTCGAACCCGTTTACACCGCCGTCGAGGTAGTCGCGCGTGGTCTGAGCGGTTTCCAGGGTGTGAAGGTCACCCGCACCGGGACTGAGAACGTCCCGGTGTCCGGCGGCGCCGTCATCGCGATCAACCACACGAGCTACCTCGATTTCATCCCGGCCGCTCTGGCGGTCGGCACCGCAAAACGCAAGCTCAGGGTGATGGCAAAGGCCGAGTTGGCGGACAACAAGGTACTCGGCTTCCTCATGCGTGGATGCGGCGTCATCGAAGTCGATCGCTCCGCCGGAGCGCAGGCGTATCGAGCCGGAGTCGACGCCCTGAAGCGGGGCGAGTTGGTGGGCGTCTACCCGGAGGCGACGATCAGCCGGAGCTTCGAGATCAAGGAAATGAAATCCGGGGCAGCTCGGATGGCCATCGACGCCGGTGTTCCGATCATTCCGCTGATCGTCTGGGGCGCCCAGCGGATCGTCACCAAGGGTGGACCGAAGAATCTGGGCCGCAATCGCTTCCCGATCTCGGTGGAAGTGGGCGCACCGATCGATCCGGTCGAGCCCGCCGAAGCATTGAGCGAGATCCTGCGCATCGAGATGGATGCGATCCTGCGCCACGTGCAGGACGGGTTCGTGCACGAGCCCGGGGCGTACTGGGTGCCGCGGCGACTCGGCGGTGGCGCACCGACGCCGGAGGAAGCCGCCGCAATGGACGCACAGGAACGAGCGAAGCGGGCGCGCTGAGCGAGACCGTCGTACCGGACGGGCACAATGGCGGTGTGAGCCCAGACCGTCGTATCAGCCCTGACCGCCCGACCTTGGTCGCCTCCGATGTCGACGGCACCCTCATCGATCACGACGAGTTGGTCAGCGCCCGCACCCGCGCCGCCGTGCATGCCGTCGTCGAATCCGGCACGCCGTTCCTACTGGCAACCGGCCGCCCACCGCGCTGGATTTCGCCCGTCGTCGAAGGCTTGGGATACGCGCCACTCGCCGTCTGTGCCAACGGAGCCGTTGTCTACGACAGCTACGCCGACCGCGTCCTCAGTGCCGCGACCTTGTCGGTGGACGCACTCACCGAACTCTCCGAACTGGCTCTGGTTGCACTCCCCGGGTCGGGTTTGGCCGCGGAACGGGTGGGGGAGAGCGCACATGACGCCGCCACCCCGCAGTTCGTCAGCTCACCGGATTACGAACACGCCTGGCTCAATCCGGACAACACCGAGATGTCCGAGGACGAAGTGCTTGCGGCGCCTGCCGTCAAACTCCTGATTCGTCGTCCGGGCATGACCAGCACGGCGATGTACGACACGCTCGCCCCACACGTCGGTGCGCTCGCCGACATGACGTACTCCACCGAGAACGGACTGATCGAACTTTCGGCGCCGGGAATCACGAAGGCATCGGGACTGGTTGCCGCCGCGGAGCGGTTCGGTTTCGACCTGTCGGGTCTGGTTGCCTTCGGGGACATGCCCAACGACATCCCGATGCTGGGGATGGCACGCCTCGGCGTGGCCATGGGGAACGCTCACCCCGAAGCCAAAGCCGCAGCCGACGAGGTCACGGACACCAATTCGGAGAACGGGGTCGCAAAAGTCCTCGAGCGCTGGTGGTCGTAGAACCCACCAGCGCCCGAGGACGTGTACTGCTCGGCTGTCAGCCGACAGGCGCGCTGTTGGCCATTTCCTGGGCAAAGGTTTCGTTGTAGGTCTTGAGGACCTTGGTGACCATGCCGGTGATCTGGTTGAAGATCAGCGAACCGTTCTCGAAGTCGCTGCGCAGGCCGTCCGGGATCGAGTACTCGTCCGAGATCGGCAATCCGAGTTCACCCGCGTCGGAACCGAAGCTCTGCCACGACTTGAAGATCTCGCCGAGCACGGTGAACACTCCGCCGTTGGGTGAGGTGTAAACAGCGCCGTTCTGGAACAACGCACCCTGGTTGCCGAGTTTCGCCTGCAGGATTCCGGACAGCGCCTGGCCGAGGCGTCCGAGGTCGCCACCCTCGGCGATCCACTTCTGCGCGAGCGGTGAATTGTCGGTGATCTTCAGAATCTGGGTGACCAGATCCGGGATCGACGATCCGGTGCCACCGGTGACCGTGTCGACCGGTGTGGTCGGCTTGGGCGCAGGTGTCGACGGATTGGAGGGGTTCGAGGGGGTCAACGTTCCCCCGATATTCGCGGCCGCGATGTTCCGGATGTCGTTCATGTGTGCGTACGCGGCATCACCCGGGCAAGCGGTGTTTCCCACGTCGCGGTGGGCGAAGATGATCGGCAGATCCACTGCTGCGCCCTGCGGGTACGGAGTGAACTCGGTGCCCTCGGAGTACATCGTCGTTCGACCCTTGGGGTCGAGGCCCGCCATGCCGAGCTTCCAACCGAGGAACTTGCCGACGGCGTTCAGCGTCGCCTGCGAAGGCTCGACATTGGAGTAGTCACCCATCATCGCGATACCGGTGGTGTTCTCGTTGAAGCCGCCGGCGTGCGCGCCCTGCACTGCCTTGTCGAGTCCGCCTGCGCGGCCTTCGAAGGTCTGACCGTACTTGTCGACGAGGACGTTGTATCCGACGTCGCACCAGCCGAGAGTCTGTGCGTGGTAGGCGTAGATCGAGCGGACGATGCCCGCCGATTCGGCCTTCGTGTAGTTGTTGCTACCCGCGGTGTGGTGGACGGTCGCGCCGCCGATGAAGTCGTCGTACGTGGGGGAGTCGCAGCGAAGTGACTCGTCTGCTCCCCACTGCGCGCGGGTGATGACGGACGGTCCGCTGCCGCCGAGCGGCGCTGCGACGGCCTGCAGATTGCTGTCTGCCTCGCTGGCACCCGGGTCGATCAACACTGCGGTGACGGCATCTGCTGCCGTCGTCACCTGGCGAAGCGGTTTGGACACCGAAGCGGGGGTGTACCCGAGTTCGCCGGTGGCTGCGGGTGCCTCAGCAGGCGCAGGCGCTTCAGCGGGTGCGGCTTCCGGTGCGGGTGCGGCTTCTGGTGCCGGAGCCGGCACAGCCTCGGCTGCGGGAGCAGCGACGCCCTGCGGCGTGAGGATCTGGATGGACTTGGTGGCGCCGACGAAGACCGGTTCGGTGGCGGTGCCGGCATTGGTGGCCTGATCCGAGCTGGCGGAGTCGATGGCGTCAGGGGTGAACCACGGGCCCCAGGTGCCGTCTTCGGCGAGGGCGCGGACCTTGGACTGCGCCGAGGCGATCGTGTCCGAGGTCAACGCGACCATGCTGAACGGAGTGTCGCGGGTGACTTCCTTGACCACAGCGCCTGGCTCTTCCTCGGAAGGAACCGGAGCGGTCTCGGTCGGGCCGCCGGGAGCAGCGGGTGCCGGGAACAGCTCGGTCGGCAGCGTGATCCCGGGAGGTAGTGGGATTTCGGTCGGGAGCTTGAGGTTTCTCAGATCGCCGAGGTTGATGTCGGGGAGATCGAGACCGGTCAGCTCCTTGACCGGAATGATGATGTCGGGCACCGACGCGAGGAGCACCTGTGCGATCTGGGTCGGCACTGCTACTGACGTCGTTTCGTTCGCGGAACGTACATCGGACGTAGTGCTCGTGAAGCCGTAGACCGCAAAAGGACTTGCGACAGCCACTGCGGCTACAGCCCCGAGTACGAGCGAGGGCTTCGGTCGACGGTGTGGCAAGGGATTACTCCTCGGTTGTAGTTACTTGCGAGCGAACTTCAGGGCCGATGACGGCCGTGAACGGAATCCTTCAAAACCGGATCCGAGCAGGTCGGATGCCATGTTCTGGGGTTGAACTCCAGTTTTCGGACGCGTACGTCTGCAACTCGTGATGCTGGTGTGACTCGTGTGACTGGTGTTGCTAACTCCAAACACTCTTGCCACACTAGTCACAAAAGTCCATAACGCTCAACCTTAGGGTGAGACTTTAGTTAAATCGTTGTGGACTGGCCTGCGCGCGGAGTACCGACTTCGCGGACTCGTGAGGCCGGTACCGATGAGGAGAGCATTGATGGCGAGAAGCGGAAGAAGCGGAACTGCAGGTAAGAAGCCTGTGTCCGGTCGCGCAGGTCGCTTTCTGGTGGGCGGACCCGGGAGGCGAACCTCGCTGATGCGAGTCTCGGTCCTCGGACTCGTTCCAGCTCTCGCACTCGGCGTCGCGATCGGAGGTTTCACGCAAATCCGCGCTGACGAGCCGTCGATTTTGCACGCCGTCGCCGCCGATACACAATTCACGCTCTCCGGTCACGGCAACGGACATGGCCGCGGAATGGGCCAGTGGGGCGCCTACGGCTACGCCAAGAACGACGGGTGGTCCGGCGAGCGAATCCTCAGTCACTACTACGGCGGAACTGTCCTGGACTCCATTCCGCCCGCGCAGATGAGTGTGCGGCTCACGGCCCAGGACAACTCGACGCTCGACGTGTACTCCGACGCCGGCCTGGTGGTCAACGGCCAGCGCACCGCGCCCGGCGAGGCTGCCCACCTCACTGCACTGCCCGGTGGCGGTGCACAGGTGGTTGTCACCAGTGGATGTGGTGGCGGGGTCGTCTGGGAAGCGGTCACCGATCATCCGTGGGTGGACCCGGTGGATCTCGGTCCTGATCGACCCGCCGACCAGTTCCTGAAGCTGTGCGACAACGACGCGCCCTATCGTGGTGCCCTCGGCGTAGTGCTCGACAACGGCTCGGCGCGGACGGTGAATCTTCTCGACATGGAGGACTACCTGCTCGGCGTAGTACCGGTGGAGGCAAAAGCGGAATGGGCCGATTCCGGTGGGGCCGAAGCACTCCGGGCTCAAGCCGTGGCAGCGCGCTCGTATGCTGCAACCGAACATCGGTCCGCGTACGCCGACACCTGCGACACACAGGACTGCCAGGTGTACGGCGGGGCGGGCAAGGAAGATCCCCGCACCACCGAAGCTGTTCGCTCCACCGCTGGTGCCGTTCTGTCACGTGACGGCAAGATCGTGGCCACTGAATTCTCCTCGTCCACAGGAGGTTACAGCTCCGGCGGAGAGTTCCCGGCCGTCGAAGATCTTGGCGACGCGCTGTCTCCCAATCACGATTGGACCGTGAATCTGACCGCAGGGCAGATTGCGGACGCCTTCGGTGTCGGCGAGCTGCAATCACTCAAGATTCTTTCGCGCAACGGATTCGGCACCGACGGTGGACGAGTGACGGCAGTCGAGGTGGTCGGTACAAGCGGCACGGTCGGTGCGACCGGAATGCAGTTCCGTCAGAAACTCGGCCTGAAATCGGACTGGTTCACCATCGGTGACGGTGCCGGTGTGGTAGTGGCGCCAAATTCGGAATCGACAGTGCCGGAATCCAATTCGCCATCCGAGGATCCATCGGGTACGGTTACGGAGACGCAGATCGAGAAGAAGTATCGGGAGCTCGGTGGTGAAACCGGCTCTCTCGGTACTCCTGTCGGCCCGGAGATGCAGTTGCCCTCCGAAGCAGGCACTTTCCGTGTCTACGAAAACGGAACCATCATCTGGACAAAGGTTTTGGGTGCGCAGGTAGTTGATGCCAACGTGCTCCGCGAGTGGATACCGACGGGCGGAAGCTAGGGGAAGGTCGGTCGGTAGCGACTCGCACGTATCGACTCTGAAGGGTCTCTGCCGCAATCCGGTGGGGGCCCTTCAGGTCGCTTCAGGGGATATCGGTTTGACCTGTCAGATGGTCGGAGCGTCGCCGAGCAGACGGTACTCGAGCCACAACTCCGCGCGTTCCGTGGGGGAGCCGAGATCGAGCTGAAGAAGGCTCTCGATCCGAGCGAGTCTGCTGCGCAACGTATGTCGATGAATATTCAGCGCTGTTGCTGCGGCGTCGCCCACCCCGTTGTGTGCCAGCCACATGGCCAAGGTCCGGTAGAGATCGCTACCGCCCTTCGCTTCCAGAAGCGGTCGCAAGTGTGCCGCCGCGAATGCCGTCGAGCGATCCTGATCGAGAAACGCGGACAATCCACTCTCCGAGAGTTCGGCGAACCGCATCGAGGGCAGGTTGCGGGCGCCGGCCTCGGCTGCTGCCTGCGCGGCTTGGCGTCTGGCGCGCGAAAGATCGTCCCACCACAACATGTCCGACACGCCGACGGTTACGTCGATCTCATTGATACGAGCGAGAATTCGTCCACTGTCCGTGGCCGAGACTACGGCGATCAGTGCGCCGTCGGTGATGCCGAAGGCCAGATCGCGGCTGAGGCCGTCGAGCAGTGAGACGGACACGCTCTCGAGCAGGCCGCTGGGACCCGCTACGTGGAAGACCTGGAAAGGTTCGACCGGAAATCCTCCCCATAGTTCACCGGAGATGTTGCGGGCGAGCGCATTCTGGCCTTCGAACAGTTGATGCATCGCAACGGTGCGCAGGTGGTTCATCGTCAACTGCGCATCTCGGGTCCGAGCCGTCATCAAGGTGAGCAGAGATGCGGCTGCGATGACGATTCCCTGATTCAGAGATCCGACGGCGCCAGGGCAACCGGCGACGAGGTATCCCATCAGCTTTCCCCTCGACGTCAGCAGGGGATGGGAGATGACGTCCTCGTTCTCACTCGTGAGGAAGCTGACCTCCATCGGGCGAGCATCGCGCTCAGGGGCCGTTCGCTCGATTCCAGCGGCCGCGGCAGTGTGCGAGATCTCGACGGTATGACCGGCCGAGTCCAGCAGCGCTGCCCATCCGCCGATCAATTCCGCCACCCGTCGTACGACCGCCCGGGTGCCGTTGACCGTCACCGCAGCTTGAAGTAGTCGCCGCAGGCTCTGGTAGTTGCTGCGCAGCGCTTTCATGTCGTCGTCGGATTGCGCCTTCGACACCGCTTTGGTCAGGGCGATGAAAGGTGTTCGCAAAGGGACGTCGAGTAGGGGCACACTGAAACGGGTGGCCGCATCCACCAGAGTCTGCGGCGCCTGCTCGTATCCGAGGCCGGTTCCGAAACCGATTCCGGCAATTCCGGCCGCAACCAGGGTTCGTACGAATCGGGTCGTTTCCGCGGCCGTCGTCGGTAGTGACACCCCGGTGATGAGCAGTAGTTCACCGCCGTCGAGGAAAGGCGTCGGATCGGGAAGTTCGGAGACATGTGCCCAGGTCAGGGTGCGATCGAGCTGGTCGTGCCCAGCCAGGACGCGAAGGCCGAACTGTTCGGTCGCACAGAGTTGACGGAGCGTGATGGGCATGGGTCCAGTCTGGCACCCCGAACCCGCCACTTTGTAGTGCCTGCGGTCACGTTTGTACAAAGTGGAGCCTGACGCGAGCTTGCCGAAGGTCCGACACTGGCGCTATCGAAATTGCGCTCCAGCAGAGCGTCACCGAGATCCACGTCCCGAACAGCCAACGAGGAGTACTGATGTCCAGTACAGAACCGCCCGCACTTCAGCACACGCTGAAGAAGCGGCATCTGTCGATGATTGCGATCGCGGGCGTCATCGGCGCCGGACTGTTCGTCGGCTCCGGTGTGGCGATCCAGGAGACGGGCCCAGGCGTCCTGATTTCCTACGCACTCGCCGGCGTCGTCGTCATCCTCGTGATGCGCATGCTCGGTGAGATGTCGGCAGCGTCGCCGGAAACCGGCTCGTTCTCCTCGTACGCCGACAAGGCCATCGGCCGCTGGGCGGGCTTCTCGATCGGCTGGCTGTACGCGTGGTTCTGGATCATCGTGCTCGGCATCGAGGCCACCGCCGGTGCCCTCATCATGAATCGCTGGGTTCCCGGCGTTCCCCAGTGGACCTGGGCGTTGATTCTGATGATCGTGCTGACGCTGACCAACATCATCTCGGTCAAGTCCTTCGGTGAGTTCGAGTTCTGGTTCGCGTCCATCAAGGTCGTCGCAATCATCGCGTTCCTCGGCATGGGTGTCGTGGCGATCTGCGGATGGATGCCGGGCGTCGAAGCACCCGGAATGACCAACCTGACCGGTCACGGCGGTTTCCTGCCGAACGGAACAGGAGCCATGCTCGCCGCAGTCCTTGTGGTCGTGTTCTCGTTCTTCGGCGCCGAAATCGCGACCATCGCCGCCGGTGAATCGGCCAACCCGCTCGAAGCCGTTCGCGCAGCCGTCAAATCCGTCGTCTGGCGAATCCTCATCTTCTACATCGGCTCGATCGCCGTTGTCGTCACACTGCTTCCCTGGGACAGCGCGTCCGTCGCGCTCAGCCCGTACGTCGCCGTCATGGACTCGTACGGCATTCCGGCCGCAGGCAACATCATGGACGTCGTCGTCCTCACGTCGGTTCTGTCCTGCCTCAACTCCGGTCTCTACACCGCGAGCCGCATGATCTTCTCCCTCGCCGGCCGCGGCGACGCCCCCAAGTCGCTCTCACGTATCGAGAAGACCGGCGTACCCATGCGCGCGGTTCTGGTCTCGACGATCGTCGGCTTCCTGACCGTCGGCATGAACTACCTCTCCCCGGACAAGGTCTTCCTGTTCCTGGTCAACTCCTCCGGTGCGATCGCGCTGTTCGTCTGGCTCGTCATCTCGGTGTCCCAGCTGCGCACTCGCCGCAAGCTCGAAGCGTCGGGCCAGGAGCTGGAGCTGAAGATGTGGTTCTTCCCGTACCTGACCTACGCCACGATCGCAGCCATCATCGCGCTCTGCATCGGCATGCTCACTCTGGACTCGACTCGCAGTCAGATGTTCGTGTCCCTGGGGCTCGCAGCGATCCTCGTGGGTATCGGGCTTTACCGCTATCGGAACGACAAAGACCCCGAAGACGCCGAAGCCACCGAGGCCGAGGGCGTACCGGCGGTCGAGAGCGCTCCCACACCCTGACACCAACGTCCCCATCTGCGAGATACTTCGATGTCCTAGTATCGGCCACGGACGAAGAAATCGACGTGAGCACAGCAGATGGGGACAATCATGACCACACCCGAACCGATCGTCATCGTCGACGGGGCCAGGACCCCCGTCGGTAGCTTCGGCGGCGTCTTCAAGGACGTCCCCGCACACGAGCTGGGCGCCGCAGCAGCCAAGGCCGCGCTGAGCCGCGCCGGCGTTGCACCCGAAGACATCGACGAGGTCGTCATGGGCTGCATCGGCCAGGTCGGCCCCGACGCCTACAACGCACGACGCGTGGGCATCGCCGCCGGGCTGCCCGAGAACGTCCCCGCCTACACCGTCAACCGCCTCTGTGGCAGCGGCCTGCAGGCCGTGTGGTCTGCGGCGATGCAGATGCGCTGGGGCGCAGCTGCCATCACCCTCGCCGGCGGCGACGAGAGCATGTCCCGCATGCCGTTCTACGACTTCGCTGCCCGATCCGGCTACAAGCTCGGCGATCGCAGCCTCGTCGACGGCACCGTCGCCATGCTCACCGACCCGTTCAGCAAAGCCCACATGGGCCGCACCGCCGAAGCCGTCGCCCGCAAGTACGGCGTCAGCCGCGAGCAGCAGGACGAGTTCGCCGTCGAATCGCAGCGCCGCGCCGCTACCGACGCAGCGAAGGCAGCATTCGCCGAGGAAATCACTCCCGTCGAGACCGGTGGCCGGCGCTCCGTCACAGTCACCGAGGACGAGCATCCCAAGCCCGGAACCACCGTCGAAACCCTCGCCAAGTTGCGCCCCGCATTCGAAGAGGGCGGATCCGTCACTGCCGGTAACGCGTCGGGCATCAACGACGGCGCCGGCGCACTCGTCCTCGCGACGGGCACCGAGGCAGCCAAGCGCGGCCTCACCGGACTGGTCACGCTCGAAACAGTCACGACAGCAGCCATGGAGCCCGGCCTGATGGGCTACGCTCCCGTGCTCGCTCTCGAAAAGCTCTTTGCGCAAACAGGATTGAAGCCCTCCGACATCGGCACCGCCGAGGTCAACGAGGCGTTCGCTTCGCAGGCCATCGCCGTCATCCGTGACAGTGGCCTGGATCCGGAGAAGACCAACCCGTACGGCGGAGCAATCGCCCTCGGACACCCCGTCGGCGCCACCGGAGCCATCCTGACCCTGCGCGCGGCCCGCGACATGGTCCGGCGCGACCTCGAATTCGGCATCGTCACCATGTGCATCGGCGGCGGACAGGCACTCGCAGCCCTGCTGAAGCGGGTCTGATCATGGCGACCAAGCGCAAGCCGTCGTGGCACGACGACGAGATCACCGCAGTAGCCGAACTGGCCCGTGGTTTCTTCGATCGTGAACTGATTGCCAAGCGTGAGCAGTGGGACGCTCAGCATCGCGTCGACCGGTCCGTGTGGCTCGAAGCCGGCAAGCTCGGCCTGCTGTGCTGCTCGATTCCCGAGGAATACGGCGGGGGCGGTGGAACTTTCGCGCACGATCTCGCTGTCTTCGAGGCGCAGGGCTATTGCGGTGACTACGCACTCGGCAACTCGGTGCACAGTGGCATCGTCGCCCACTACGTCCTCGAGTACGGCAACGAAGAGCAGAAGAAGGCCTGGCTGCCTGGCATGGCCACGGGTGAAATCCTCGGCGCCATCGGAATGACCGAGCCCGGAACAGGTTCCGACCTCAAGGCCATCACCACCTCCGCGATCCGCGACGGTGACCACTACGTAGTGAACGGGTCGAAGACCTTCATCACCAACGGTGGCAGCGCCGACATGATCGTGCTCGCCGTCAAGACCGATCCCAAGGCCGGGGCCAAGGGAGTCTCGCTCTTGATCGTGGATCTTCGTGACTGCGAAGGCTTTGCCGTCGGCCGCGTGCTCGACAAAGTCGGTCAGCACGGCGCCGATACGTCCGAGCTGTCCTTCACCGACGTTCGCGTTCCGGTCTCGAATCTCCTCGGCGAGTCCGAGGGTCTCGGTTTCGGTCAACTGATGGCGCAGTTGGTGCAGGAACGCCTCATCATCGGCGCGCAGGCCATCGGCACCATCGAGCGTGCAGTCGAGGAGACCGTCGCATACACCAAGGCGCGTCAAGCGTTCGGGCACAGTCTCTTCGAGTTCCAGAACACCGCCTTCGAGCTGGCCGAGTGCCAGACGATCGCACGCACCTGCCGCGTGTTCCTCGACAATTGCATCGAGGATCACCTCAACGGCGAGCTGGACGGCGCCGACGCCGCCATGGTCAAGTACTGGCTCACCGAGCAGCAATGCGCCGTCGTCGACCGGTGCGTGCAGCTTTACGGCGGGTACGGCTACATGCGTGAGTACCCGATCGCGCGCATGTACGAGGACTCCCGCGTGCAGAAGATCTACGCCGGTGCCAACGAAGTGATGAAGGGCATCATCGCGAAGAGTCTTTGATCACCGGCGTCGAAAACCATTGACACCGACCGGGCACCCACCGAGCATTTCGGTGGGTGCCCTTTGTGTGTGCCTACAGGCAGTATCGAGCTGTTCGGAAGGCAAACACTGATGAGCTTCACCATCGACGTCGGATCGGCGCGCGTCACCCAACTGACCGAACTGGCGCACTGGCCGTTCCCGCCGCGAGAGCTCTTTCCCTACGCGGGTGAGACGGAGATCGAGGAAGCGTCGGCGCGTCTGACACCGGAGTTCTTCGACGCGGGCAGCGGTGACCTCGTACTTGCCATCCACACCTACCTGGTGGAGATCGGCGGCAAGGCCATCGTCGTCGACACCGGCAACGGCAACAGCAAGCACCGGCCGAACCTCTTGCCGCACCACATGTTCGGCACCGACTACCTCTCGCGATTCGCAGCCACCGGCGTCGCCGTGGACGATGTCGATCTGGTGGTCAGCACACATCTGCACCCCGACCACTGTGGTTGGAACACCAACCTCGACGCCGAAACCTGGCGGCCCACCTTTCCCCGCGCGACCTACATTTTCGACCGCACCGAACTGACCGCGCTCGAACAACTCGCCGCCGACGGTCCACACGAAGGAGTGGTCTCGGATCTCGCGCAGACCTTCGAGGACAGCGTCCGTCCCGTTCTGGACGGGGCGAAGTGGGCGGCAGTCGACGACGGTCATGTCCTGGCCGAGGCAGAAGGCACACGCGTCGTCGTGCGCAGCGCGCCCGGCCACACGCTAGGTCACATCGTGATCGAGATTCGCACTGCCGACGGTGGCGCCGTCATCTCCGGCGACGTGATCCACCATCCGATTCAGTTTCTGTACCCGGACCTCAGCCAGGGCGGTGACGCTGACCCCGACATCGCCAGGGTCACCCGCCGCGCACTTCTCGAACGCTGCGCGTCGGAGGGACTCGTTCTACTTCCCGCGCACTTTCCGGTCGACGAACCGATCACCATCGGTTTCGATACGACGGGTGTGCCGAGTGCGGCGGGTCTGATCGGTCTCGCAGCGTCCTGACTTGCCGCATCGGCCCTGGTGACGCATCCAACCCTCGGCTTCCGAACAGGTCCGATACCCTGGTTCATCGTGACCGCTGCAAATTCAGAGACCGCCCGTGCCCAGTACGACCTGATCGTCGTCGGTTCGGGATTCTTCGGGCTGACCATCGCCGAGCGTGCCGCTACCCAACTGGGTAAGCGCGTGCTGGTGCTGGATCGCCGTCACCACCTGGGGGGAAACGCATACTCGGAGGCAGAGCCGGAGACCGGCATCGAGGTCCACAAGTACGGTGCCCACCTGTTCCACACCTCCAACAAGAAGGTCTGGGACTACGTCACCCAGTTCACGGAGTTCACGAACTACCAGCACCGCGTCTTCGCGCTGCACAAGGGACAGTCGTACCAGTTCCCGATGGGGCTCGGCCTCGTGTCGCAGTTTTTCGGTCGGTACTTCACGCCCGAAGAAGCGCGCGCCCTCATCGCCGAGCAGTCCAGCGAGATCGACTCGAAGGACGCTTCCAACCTCGAAGAGAAGGCGATCTCCCTGATCGGACGCCCGCTCTACGAAGCATTCGTGCGTGACTACACCGCTAAGCAGTGGCAGACCGACCCCACCGAGCTGCCCGCGGCGAACATCAGCCGCCTGCCGGTCCGCTACAACTTCGACAACCGCTACTTCAACGACACGTACGAGGGTCTGCCCGTCGACGGCTACACGGCGTGGCTCGAGAACATGGCAAAGGATCCGAAGATCGAGGTCCGCCTCGACACCGATTACTTCGACGTCCGCGACGAACTGCGCACCGCCAGCCCCGACGCACCTGTCATCTACACGGGCCCGCTCGACCGCTACTTCGACTACTCCGAAGGTTCGCTCGGATGGCGCACCCTCGACTTCGAGACCGAGGTTCTGCCCACCGGTGACTTCCAGGGCACCCCCGTCATGAACTACAACGACGCGGACGTCCCGTTCACCCGCATCCACGAGTTCCGTCACTTCCACCCGGAGCGCGAGTACCCGGCCGACAAGACCGTCATCATGCGTGAGTTCTCACGTGCCGCGGAGGCGAAGGACGAGCCGTACTACCCGATCAACACTCCCGAGGATCGCGAGAAGCTCTCCGCGTACCGCTCACGCGCCAAGAAAGAGACCGCAGAGAACAAGGTCCTCTTCGGTGGACGTCTCGGCACCTACCAGTACCTGGACATGCACATGGCGATCGCCAGCGCGCTGACCATGTTCGAGAACACCCTGCGCCCGCATCTCGAAACGGGTGCGGAATTGGCAGGGGAGAGCGAATGAACGCACGTCATCTACTCGAGGGCGAAGACGCCGTCGGCGGCGACGAGGTGACCTACCTCGGTAAGTCCCTGCTCCAGCGGATCATCCTGCCCCGCGCGGGTGAGCCGCTCGACGTCCGCACGTTGTACTTGGAAGAGTCCTGGTCCAACAGCCGGCGGGCACACTCGACCTCACGCACGTCGGTAGCGCTCGGCGCCGAGACCGAGGTCTCGTTCGCCACCTACTTCAACGCGTTCCCCGCCAGTTACTGGCGACGCTGGTCCATCCTGAAATCTGTGGTCCTGCGTCTGGAACTGTCCGGACACGGCCGCGTCGACATCTACCGTTCCAAGGCGGATTCCTCGCGAATTCACGTGGAAGGCAAGGAATTTGCCGACGGCGATGCCGCGCTCGAGTTCGAGGTGGAACTGGCACCGTTCGAGGACGGTGGCTGGATCTGGTTCGACATCACCACCGATACGGCCGTAGTCGTCGAGAGTGGCGGCTGGTACGCACCCGTCGAGGCTCCCGGCGAAGCGACTGTCGCCGTTGGTATTCCGACGTTCAACCGTCCGACCGACGCGGTCAAGGCGCTTGCTGCGCTGGCGTCGGATCCGCTGGTGTCGGACGTGATCAAGGCCGTCATCATGCCGGATCAGGGCACCCGCAAGGTGCGCGACGAGCCGGGATTTGCCGAAGCTGCTGAAGCGCTCGGTGATCGGCTCGCCATTCACGATCAGGGCAACCTCGGTGGTTCGGGCGGATACAGCCGAATCATGTACGAGGCACTCAAGACCACGCAGTGCCAGCACATCCTGTTCATGGACGACGACATCGAGATCGAACCGGACTCGATTCTGCGTGCGCTTTCGTTCTCGCGTTTCGCGAAGTCGCCGATGCTGGTGGGTGGGCAGATGCTCAACCTGCAGGAACGAAGCCACCTCCACGTGATGGGTGAAGTGGTCAACCGCGGCATCTTCATGTGGACCGCGGCACCGAACGTCGAATACGACCACGACTTCTCGAAGAAGCCGCTGCGCGAATCGAAACTCCTGCACCGCCGCATCGACGTCGACTTCAACGGCTGGTGGATGTGCATGATCCCGCGCCAGGTCGCCGAAGAGATCAAGCAGCCTCTCCCTCTTTTCATCAAGTGGGACGACTGCGAATACGGTTTGCGCGCAAAGAAAGCCGGATATCCGACCGTCACGTTGCCCGGTGCCGCGATCTGGCACATGGCGTGGAGTGACAAGGACGACGCCATCGACTGGCAGGCGTACTTCCACCTCCGTAACCGTCTGGTGGTGGCCGCGCTCCACATGCCGGGCAACGGCCGCGGTCTCGTCGTCAACACGGTGAAAGCAACCCTGAAGCACCTCCTGTGCCTCGAGTACTCCACCGTCGCGATCCAGAACACGGCCATCGCGGACTTCCTCGCCGGACCGGAGCACGTCGCGAACATGCTGCCGACAGCACTCGGTGAGGTCCACGCCCAGCGCAAGGAATTCTCCGACGCCGTCGTACTGCCGTCGTCGACTGCGTTGCCGCTGCCCTCCGGTGCCGACGTCGGGGACGTGAGCCTGCCGCTGTCGACCGTCGCGAAGATCACCCGGGTCCTCAGGGCCGGAGTGCACAACGTGAAGCCGGCCAAGCCCGAACACCTCGAGCGTCCTCAGCTCAACGTGCCGACCATCGACGCGCGTTGGTTCCTGCTCTCACAGGTCGACGGCGTCACCGTCACCACGGCCGACGGTCGCGGCGTCGTCTACCGCAAGCGAAACCCGAAGCTTGCACTCGAACTGCTCAAGGAAGCCACACGGTTGCGCCGCGAACTCGCCGCGCGTTTCCCCGAGCTCAAGAAGCAGTACCAGGACGCCGTTCCTTCACTGACCAGCACGGAAAGGTGGGAACGTGTCTTCGGCATCTCCTGAAGTACGGATTCTGGCCGGGATTCAATCGACCGTCGGGCAGCTGCCGGGAGCCGTGAAGGTCGCTCGCGGCATGTCTCACTTCGGTGAGCACTCGCTCGGGTGGATCGCGATCGCAGCCGTCGGAGCCGCCGTGGACAAGCCGCGTCGACGCGAATGGGCCGGAGCAGCCGTCGGAGCATTCGGTGCACACGCCGCCTCCGTGGTGATCAAACGAGTTGTCAGGCGCAAGCGACCGTCCGACCCGTCGGTGCAGGTCAACGTCTCGACACCGAGCAAGCTGAGCTTCCCGTCGTCACACGCGACGTCGACGACGGCGGCGGCTGTGCTGATCGGCCGACTCACCGGGCTACCCTTACCGGCGTTGCTGGTGCCCCCGATGATGCTCTCGCGTCTGGTCCTGGGAGTTCACTACCCGACCGACGTACTCGCCGGAGCGGCACTGGGAGCCGCATCCGCGGCGGTAGTTCGCCGGGTCGAAGAAGCCAGAGCCGAACAGAAATGTGGAGATAAATGAGCGAGGAACCGGCTACGGTCAGCGGACCCCCGAAGTCCCTGCCCGCCGGCATCGTCAAGGCGCTTCGCCCACGTCAGTGGGTCAAGAACGTCCTTGTGCTGGCAGCGCCCATCGCGGCCGGAACCGCCACCGAAGCCGACGTGCTGTTGCCCGTCGCGCTGGCGTTCGTCGTGTTCTGTATGGCGGCATCAGGCATCTATCTCGTCAACGACGCGATGGACGTCGAAGCCGACCGTGCTCACCCCACGAAGCGATTCCGTCCCATCGCGGCCGGAGTTCTGCCCGTCAACATCGCCTACGGCATGGCAGTCGTACTGCTGTCCGCTGCGATCGGACTGTCCTTCCTGGCCAACTGGCAACTCGCCGTGGTTATGGGCGTGTACATCGTCATCCAGCTCGCGTACTGCTTCGGCCTCAAGCATCAGGCCGTCATCGACATCTGCATCGTCTCGTCGGGCTTCCTGCTTCGGGCGATCGCCGGTGGCGTTGCCGCCGAGATCGATCTCTCGCAGTGGTTCCTGCTGATGATGGCGTTCGGTTCGCTCTTCATGGCCGCAGGCAAGCGTTACGCCGAACTGCAGTTGGCCGAGAAGACCGGTGCAAAGATCCGTAAGTCCCTCGAGAGCTACACGATGACGTACCTGCGTTTCGTGTGGACGATGGCAGCGACGACGCTGGTCCTCTGCTACGGACTGTGGGCGTTCCAACAGGACGCCATCAAGGGCACCAACTGGTACGCCATCTCGATGGTGCCGTTCACCATCGCGGTGCTGCGATACGCGGTGGACGTCGACGGCGGCGAAGCCGGAGAGCCTGAGGAGATCGCGCTCGGTGACCGGGTGCTGCAACTCCTCGCGATTGCGTGGATCGGAGTAGTGGGTGTCGCTGTCTACCTCGTCTGAGCCACGCACCGAGGCCGACCCGCACGTCGACACTGCGGCGAACCGCACCACCCTCAGTCGAGGAGTTTTTCTCGGCGGGGTGGTGCTTGCTGCTGCCCTCATGTTCTGGGGTGCGTGGGAGCGCCGCTGGATCGCCGACGACGGACTTATCGTTTTGCGAACCGTCCGCAATCTGCTGGCGGGAAACGGCCCGGTCTTCAATGCGGGTGAGCGGGTCGAGGCGAACACGAGTACCGCGTGGACATACATCGTCTACGCATTCAGCTGGCTCACGCAGATCCGCCTCGAATACGTCGTCCTGACGATCGCCCTCGTCCTCTCGACAGCGGCTGTCGTGCTGGCGATGCTCGGTACCGGTCGTCTGTACCGCGGCGTGCGGCCGTCGGCGGGCGGAACGATCCTGCTGGTTCCGGCAGGTGTTCTCGTCTACATCGCGGTTCCGCCTGCACGGGATTTCGCCACGTCCGGGCTCGAAACGTGCCTGGTGATCTTCTGGATCGCGCTCCTGTGGCTACTGCTCGTTCGGTGGGCGCAGGCCTCGACGCCCTCCACAGCGTCAATCCTGACTCTCTCGTTCGTGGCCGGCCTCGGACCTCTGGTTCGACCCGAGATGGCAATTCCCGGTGCCGCCGCGTTGATGATGATCGTCCTCTCCGCAGGCCTGACCTGGAAGATTCGCACACTGATCGTGGTCGTCGCCGGACTTGTCCCGGTGGCCTATCAGATCTGGCGAATGGGCTACTACGCCTTGCCGTACCCGAACACCGCGGTGTCGAAGGACGCCGGTGGCGCGAAGTGGGCGCAGGGTTTTGCGTACCTGTGGAACCTCGTCGGGCCGTACCTGCTCTGGTTGCCGTTGCTGTTCCTGCTCATCGGTGCCCTGCTGCTCGTGTGGCGAAGCAGAGCGGACGCACCAGCCACCGCCACCGATCAACCAGCACGCCCGCTGTGGCAGCGCTTTCAGCAGTTCCTGCGCACGCCGCGGGCGATTGTCACCTTCATTCTCGGCAGTGGGCTGATCCTCGGGATCTACTCTCTGCGCGTCGGCGGCGACTTCATGCACGGCCGCGTCCTGTTGCCGGTGCTGTTCTGCCTGCTCATCCCGGTCGCGGTCATTCCGTTGCGGGTGCCTGCTCGATCAGCGTTCGGCAGCAACCGAGACACCGCAATCTTCGGTGTCTCGGCGGTGCTGTGGATCGGCACGATCATCTGGGCTTTCTTCGCCGCAAACACGACGGGTATGCCGGAAGGCTCCGTGGTGGGTCGCTCGGGAATCGTCGACGAGCGCGCGTTCTACGCACTCAACACCGGTCACAAGCACCCGATCCTCGCCGAGGACTACCTCGACTATCCGCGGATGCGTGCCATGGTCGAGACCATCGCGCGGACCCCGGAGGGTGGGCTGCTGCTGCCGTCCGCGAGCTACGACTCCTGGTTCGTCGTCCCACCGCCCGGACCGCTCGAAGAGCCGGCCGAGCACGTCGTCTTCTTCCTCAACCTCGGAATGACGAGCATGAACGTCGGCCTCGACGTCCGGGTGCTCGATCAGATGGGGTTGGCGTACCCGCTGGCAGCTCACACCGAGCGACTCGAGGACGGCCGGATCGGGCACGACAAGAATCTCTATCCGGACTGGGTGGTCGCGGACACGGGAATGATCGACGTTCGCCCGTGGCTGCCGTTCTTCCTCGACGAGGACTGGGTTGCGGACGCGAAGCTGGCCATCACCTGCCCGGAAACGCAGGAGCTGCTGACGTCGTACCGCTCCGAGCTGACCTGGGCCAGATTCAAACAGAACTTCCAGCAGGCATTCGACTTCGCGAAGTACCGATTCGACCGGGTTCCGGCCTACGAATTGGAACGGTGCGGGCTCGTGCCACCAGAGCCACCCAGGTGATGTGATCAGCATCACCGACGGTTGAAGGTTTGAATATTTCGATTCAGTAACACCGAATCGATTGACCACGATGTACTCGAAGACGATTCACCTAACCTGAATCGCCCCCCAGGGGTGAGGACGGTGTCGCTCGCGGACTGGGACGTAACGGTCTGTCTATTTGTCACAGCTGAACCTGTGACATAAAGTCCAGCGAGCGCAGTGTGACTTGGAAGAGGTCCGCTGCCGACCTGAACTCGTTCAGGCTGGCAGAAAAGCCTGTTCCCCGACGGAATCCGCCGGAACCACTCACCGAGTGGGTGCCGCAGACGAAGAGAGAGAGCAGTATCCATGCGTTTTGCCAGAAAGAGGCTGACCCAGCGCCTCAAGCACCGAGCGTTGGCCATCGGTGCCGCAGCACTTGTGCTTCCCCTTGCTGCAGGTGTTGCCGGTAGTGCTGTCGCCTCTGCTGCGCCCGCGCACACTGCTCCCAGCCGCACCGTCCAGTCGGGCGGATACGACGAGCTGTGGGTGCCCTCCTCGATGGGCAACATCAAGGTCCAGGTCCAGTGGGCCGCTCGCGGCGGAAACGCTGCCCTCTACCTCCTCGACGGCCTGCGTGCGCGTAACGACGCCAACGCGTGGAGCTTCGAGACCAATGCGATGGACCAGTACAAGAACGACAACATCACCCTCGTGATGCCCGTCGGTGGCGAGTCCAGCTTCTACAGCGACTGGTACGCACCGTCGAACTTCAACGGCCAGCAGATCACGTACAAGTGGGAAACGTTCCTCACGCAGGAACTCCCCAACTTCCTCGCGAACTACGGCGTTTCGCCCACCAACAACGCAGTCCTCGGACTCTCGATGGGTGGCAGCGCTGCTCTGACGCTGGCTGCTTACCACCGTGACCAGTTCAAGTTCGCCGGCTCGCTGTCGGGCTACCTGAACATCTCGGCTCCCGGCATGCGCGAGGCAATCCGCGTCGCAATGCTCGATGCCGGTCGCTTCAACGTCGATTCCATGTGGGGACCGCCGTGGAGCCCGTCCTGGCTGCGCAACGACCCGTTCGTCTTCGCACCGCGTCTGCAGGGCCTGTCGATGTACATCTCGTCGGCAAGCGGCCTGCCGGGTGAATACGACCACCCGCGTGCACCGATCGACTACTACAACACGGCTAACGGCATGGGCCTCGAAGCTCTCGCTTTGGTCAACACCCGTGCATTCCAGATCCGCATGAACTCGCTGGGTATCCCGGCCACCTACAGCTTCCCGTCCAACGGCACGCACTCGTGGCCGTACTGGTCGGCAGAGCTGTGGAAGGCTCGCGGCCAGATCCTCGACACCATGAACGCTTGGTGATCGTGCGCGATCCCGTGACCTAGTCACTTCACCAGTGCCGTTCCGGACTCCTCGAAGGAGAACCGGGACGGCACTTGTGTATTCAGGTGCTGCACGAGCGCCGGATGTCAGTAACAATTGCACCACCAGTAACAGCGCGGCTACCCCAAGCGGGGATCGTTTGCGTGTAGAAATAGTTTCAACGGGGGTCTGGCTGCTCAGGCGGCTCCACGATCGACGCGCGGACCGAACGTAAGGAAAGAGAGTGAGCTCATGCGAGTAGGCCTTGCCAGGGAGGACCGTCGCCGGTCCCGGGCAACCTTCCGGACAAAGGTCGTCGGCGCGCTGGCAGCGATGCTGGTGCTGCCGATCGCCGCGGGCTTGACGACTGCCGGAACCGCGGCAGCCGCGCCGGCACCTGCTCAGGCCGCACCGGCCGTGACCCAGAACCCCACCGGGGCAGCGGTCACGAAGGTCGACTGGCTCAGTGAGCGTCGCGTCGCGCTGTGGGTGAACTCTCCCGCGATGGGCACCCCGATTCAGGTGCAGATCCTCTTGGCCCGCGATTGGAACGTCAATCCGTCGGCCAGCTTCCCCTCGGTCTGGATGCTCGACGGTCTTCGCGCGACCGACAACGAGAACGCCTGGACCTACGAAACCGACGCAGAATCCTTCTACGCCGACAAGAACGTCAACGTCATTCTTCCCGTCGGCGGCCAATCCAGCTTCTACTCCGACTGGCTCGCGCCCGACAACGGCAAGAACTACCAGTGGGAGACGTTCCTGACCAAGGAACTGCCCTCCATCCTCGAAAAGGACTGGCGCACCACGCAGACGCGCGGAGTCGTCGGACTGTCGATGGGCGGAACGTCCGCGATGTTCCTCACGGCGCGTAACCCCGGCTTCTTCAAGTTCGCGGCTTCGCTGTCCGGCATCCTCACCACCACTTCGCTCGGCATGCCTCAGGCAATCCAGTTCGCGATGACCGACGCCGGTGGATACAACTCCGCCGCGATGTGGGGACCGCCGTCCAACGCGCAGTGGGCTGCACACGATCCGTACGCGCTCGCCGAGAAGCTCAAGGGCGTCAGCCTGTACGTCTCCAGCGGTAGCGGTACGACCGGCCCGTACGACCAGCCGTCGGGAATTCCCGGTGTGAGCACCAACTACGCAGGCATGGGCCTCGAGATCCTCGCTCGCCTGACCTCGCAGACCTTCGCGACCAAGTTGAACCAGTTGGGAATCCCCGCGCAGGTCAACTACCGCCCGTCCGGTACCCACTCGTGGCCGTACTGGCAGTTCGAGCTTCATCAGCTGTGGCCGCAGTTGGCCAACGCCATCGGCGTCGAGGTCGAGAAACCGGCGTGCGGCACGTCGGGTGAAATCGGTGCGACGGCTGCAGCCAACGGTTGGATCGGCGACTGCATCACGCCCGAGTACAGCGTCGCGGGTGGCCTGGCACAGGACTTCCGCAACGGTCGCATCTACTTCACCAGTGGAACGGGCGCTCAGCCTGTCGCCGGTCGTATCGCCGGCGCGTACATGAACACCGGAGCAGCAGCGGGACCGCTCGGCTTCCCGCGCACTCCTGAACTCGGTACGCCCGACGGACGCGGACGCTTCAACCACTTCCAGAACGGCTCCATCTACTGGACCCCGCAGACCGGCGCTCACCCCGTCAGCGGCGACATCCTCGCCGAGTGGTCCGCACAGGGATGGGAAGGTGGCCCGCTCGGCTACCCGACCGCCGACGAGATCGCGACCCCCGGCAAGGCGGGCAAGGTCCAGGGATTCGAGATCGGCGCGATGTACAGCAGCGCCAACGGAACTCACGCGGTTCTCGGAATGATCATGGGCAAGTACGGCGAACTCGGCTGGGAGAACGGCTGGCTCGGATTCCCGAAGTCGAACGAGGTTCCCGTCAAGGACAACGGACGCTTCACCGAGTTCGAGGGCGGCAACATCTACTGGAGCCCCGGCACCGGTGCTTGGTCCGTCGAGAACGGCCCGCTGTTCGACGGTTGGAAGAGTGTCGGCTACGAAGGTGGACGACTCGGATTCCCGATCAGTGACAAATTCGACATTCCCGGTGGTGTCCAGCAGAACTTCCAGTTCGGCTACATCACGGTGATCGGTGACAAGACAGAAGTTCACTAACTCACAGTGGTGCACGACGGGCGGGCCCGATCACGGATCGGTGCCCGCCCGCGTGCGTTGCGTAACCTGTTGATGGACTTTCGACTGAAGGCAAGGACGGACATTGATGTCGCTTTTCTCGGGTAACCGAAACACTTGTGCACGCGCGATCGCGGTCGGCGCCCTGGCGCTCGCCACCGGTGGCGCACTTGTCGCGTGCGGTAGTGACGACTCCACTGCAACCTCCAATCCGGTCACCACGACGTCCGCTGCGGCTTCGTCCTCGAGCGGTTCGGCGTCTGCGTCCGCCTCGGCGACCACGACGGCTTCGGCTGCGCCCACCAGTCCGGGAGCCGCGGCCACCGCGCCGCCGGAGCAGCCGCAGAGCATCGAGGGCTTCCCGGGTCCCACAGTCGTCGAGGTCAGCCCCGAGGCGCAGAAGTTCCTCGACGGGCTGAAGGCGAAGGGCATCACCCCGGCCGGTGACGGAAGCATCGCCGTCAACACGGCCAATTACATCTGCGCTGCCGGTCCTCAGACCGACGACGAGGTCCTGACCTTCGTGACCGCCTTCGTCGGCCAGGAAGCGTCGGCGGAAGGCAAGCAGATCACTCCCGATCAGGCAGGTGCGAACGCTCAGATCTACATCGACGTCGCCAACGCCACCTACTGCAAGTAGGAGCGGGAAATGGCGAGGTCTGGAAAGCGTCGTGGGTGCCTGATCCCGCTGCTGATCATTCTTGTGGTCGCAGCGGTCGTGATCGGCGGTTGGTACATCCTGGCCGGGCGGGTGCCTTCGCCGACTCCGATTCCGCCGAGCCCGGAGCCACCGGTGTCTCAGCCGGCCAGTTGCCCCGATGTCCAGGTAGTAGCCATACCGGGTACGTGGGAGTCGAGTGCTACTGACGACCCGTACAACCCGACGGCCAATCCGGCGTCGTTGATGCTGAACGTGACCCGTCCTCTGCAGGAGAAGTTCGATGCTTCACGGGCCGACATCTACACCGTCCCGTATGTCGCACAGTTTTCGAATCCGGTTGCCATCCCGCCGGACGGACAGCAGTCCTACAACAACAGTCGGGCCGCGGGAACTGCTGCCACTAACGACTTTCTGATGAAGCGGCACGCCGAGTGCCCGCTCACGAGCTACGTCCTGACCGGATTCTCCCAGGGCGCGGTGATCGCGGGTGACGTCGCAGCGAGTATCGGCGACGGCAGCGGCGCGGTGCCTGCCGATCTGGTTCTGGGCGTCGGCTTGATTGCCGACGGTCGGCGCGATCCGGCGTTCGGGAACACCGTTGGCCCAAGCGTTGCCGGTGTCGGCGCCGAGTTGTCGCTGAACGGGCTGAAGCTTCCCGGTCTCACGATGACCGGCCCGAGGCCCGGCGGTTTCGGTGACCTCAACGACCGGACCTATCAGATCTGCGCGCCCAGCGACGGTATTTGCGACGCTCCGGCCGCTGCTCTCAACCCGACCAACTGGCTGAGTTCTGCTCCGCGACTGCTCGAGTACTACAACAATCCTGTGCACGCGATGTACAACTCCTTCCAGGTCGATCCGAACGGCACGACGGCCACCCAATGGATGGCACAGTGGGCTGCGGAGAAGATCGATGCCGCGCCGACGCCGCCCCACAGTTGAGTCACCGCCGCACTGTTGATTCGTCACAATCGGGCGTCTCGGGAGTTCGCTCGCGGGTAATCTGCTCGTTTGGTCCCGGTAGAGTGCTGCACGGTCCGGGGGCTTCCTCTACAGTGCTGTCACGTAAGTGACTGGCGAGTAGGTTCGATTTGTCCGAGTTTGTAGTTCGAGTACGACGTACGTGTCCATCACAGGAGATCGATATATGAGTTCCACCCACGGCAGCGATGCCCGACGCAAATTCCGGTTTGCGGCCGGTGGCGAGGGCAACGCCGAAGAGGGTGGTGCGCGACGCTTCGTCAAGCTTGCGCAGAAGGCCGAGGAACTCGGTTACGACTCGTTCATGATTCCGGACCACCTGGGTAATCAGGTCGGACCGATCGCCGCTCTCGGAGCGCTCGCGGTGGCCACGGACAAGATTCGTCTCGGCACCGCCGTGTTGGCCAACGGCTTCCGTCATCCAGCTGTACTGGCGAAGGACGCGGCGACGATCGACGTGCTGTCCGGCGGCCGACTCGAACTCGGCATCGGTGCGGGCTGGATGAAGGAAGAGTTCGACAAGGGCGGCATCGCCTACGAGAGCCCGGGCGTTCGCATCGAGAAACTCGAGGAGTCTCTGCAGATTCTCGACGTTCTGCTGCGCGGGCAGGAATGCACTTTCGACGGCAAGCACTATCAGGTGCGCGGTCTCAAGGGCAGCCCACGACCGCGGCAGGGCCCGCGGCCACCGATCATCGTGGGCGGCGGCGGCCCGAAGATGCTAGCTCTCGCGGCGAAGTACGCGGACATCATCTCGGTCGCCACACCGACCAACCGTGACGGGCGACTTCTGCTCTCCGGAATCACGATGGAAAAAACCATCGAACGTGTCGAGCGGATCCGCGAAGCTGCCGGCGAGCGTTTCGATGAGATCGAACTCAACTGGACCATCACCATGATCATGATCACCGACGATCGAGAGCAGGCTGCCGAGATGGCAATCGCCGCTCTGGATCAAGGTTTTCCGCCGAACATCGAAGTGGATCGTAAGCTGAGCGTGGAGGAGCTGTTGAACTCTCCCTACCTGGCTGTGGGCACTTTCGAGGAAATCGCAGACCAGATTCGACTGGTCCGTGAGAAGACGTCGATGTCGTACGTCGGGGTCTTCCCGACGCAGATGGAAGCGTTCGCCCCGATCATCCCGTTACTGGCGGGCGAGTAGGCCGGAGAATACGGACGATGCGAATCTGTAACATATCGATGGTTTGGGATCGATGAAGTGATTCAGGTGAGTTGCGCACAAAGTGCGATTCGATTGATCGAAGATGGACCCGAGAGAGCGAAGGAAGTCTGGGGCGCAAGCATGAAGAACAGTGCTTGTGTGATCGCTTCGGAGGAGATGGAATGAACGCGCTGTTCGATGGCTTTCTCGACGAGAAGGGCCAGATCCGCCTGCAACCAGGCTTCACGCTGGTCGACTACGTCGAGCAACACTCGCGTGTCAACGCGGACGAGCTCGCGTATCGGTACATCGATTACTCACGCGAACGTGACGGTGAAGCCCTGGAGCTGACCTGGGAACAGTTCGGTGTGCGTCTGCGGGCTGTTGCAGCCCGTCTGCAGCAGGTAACCAAGCGTGGGGACCGCGTTGCGATTCTTGCTCCGCAGGGGCTCGACTACGTCATCTCGTTCTTCGCGGCCATTCAGGCCGGTTCTATCGCGGTGCCGCTCTTCGATCCGGACGAGCCCGGTCACAGCGACCGTCTCCACGCTGTTCTCGGTGACTGCAAGCCGACCGCGATTCTGACTGCCGCATCGTCGGCAGCCGGTGTTCGTCAGTTGTTCCGCTCGCTTCCCGCTGCCGAGCGACCGCGCATCATTGCCGTCGACGCGATTCCCGACACGGTCGGTGAAACGTGGGTTCGCCCCGACATCGAGCTCGACGACATCGCTTACCTGCAGTACACCTCCGGTTCGACCCGAGTTCCCGCCGGTGTGGAGATCACCCACCGCGCTGTGGGAACCAACGCGCTCCAGATGGTCGATTCCATCGAGCTCAACGAGGACTCACGCGGCGTCACGTGGCTGCCGCTGTTCCACGACATGGGCCTGCTGACGGTCATCCTGCCTGCTCTGGGCGGCAAGTACATCACCATCATGAGCCCGCGCGCTTTCGTGCAGCGGCCGTACCGGTGGATCAAGGAACTTGCTGCGGTTTCCGACGGCGCGGGCACCTTTGCTGCCGCTCCCAACTTCGCGTTCGAGCACGCCGCCGCGCGCGGCCTGCCGAAGGACGGCGAGACCCTCGACCTGAGCAACGTCATCGGACTGATCAACGGCAGTGAGCCGGTCACGACGTCGTCGATGCGCAAGTTCAACGAGGCTTTTGCTCAGTACGGTCTGCCCAAGACCGCGATCAAGCCGTCGTACGGCATGGCCGAAGCGACGCTCTTCGTCTCCTCGACCAAGCATTCCGACGAGGCCAAGGTCATCTACGTCGACCGCACGGAACTCAACAAGGGCCGCATGGTCATCGTCGACCAGTACTCCGAGAACGCCATCGCGCAGGTCTCCTGTGGATACGTCTCGCGCAGTCAGTGGGCGGCGATCGTCGATCCCGAGACGCTGACCGAGGTTCCCGACAATCACGTCGGCGAGATCTGGTTGCACGGCGAGAACATCGGCATCGGCTACTGGGGTCGGCCTGACGAGACGGCTGAGACCTTCCACAACAAGCTGGACAACCGGCTGAGTGAAGACAGCCACACCGAGGGCACACCGGCGGATGCCAACTGGATGCGTACCGGCGACTTCGGCGTCTACGTCGACGGCGAGCTGTACATCACCGGGCGCGTCAAGGACCTCGTGATCGTCGACGGCCGCAATCACTACCCGCAGGACCTCGAGTCTTCGGCTCAGGAAGCCAGCCCCGCTCTGCGTCCCGGATTCATCGCTGCGTTTGCCGTACCGGCCAACCAGTTGCCTTCTGTCGTGTTCTCCAACACGCATTCGGGTCTGAAGTTCGACGACGACGATTCCTCGGAGCAGCTGGTCATCGTGGCCGAGCGTGCTCCCGGTGCAGGCAAGGCGGATCCGCAGCCGATCGCGGACACCGTGCGTGCGGCGATTTCTTCCCGTCACGGCGTCACGGCCCGAGACATCCTGCTCGTTCCTGCCGGTTCGATTCCGCGTACGTCCAGCGGCAAGATCGCTCGCCGCGCGTGTAAAGCGAGCTATATCGAGGGAACGTTGCGAGGCGGCTATCAGCAGACCGCATTCCCCGATAGCGTTTGAGGAGCAGTCCCTTCATGATCGGTGGCTTGGTGAGTTGATGGTTGAACAAGATGGTGCGCAGAGCAAAGACGTTGTGAGCGAGATGAGTGTCGCGCAGTTGCGTGAGTGGCTTCGCAACTGGATCGCCAACGCGACCGGTCAGCCGGTGTCGACGATCACGGACGACCGCCCGATGGAAGAGTTCGGGCTCGCTTCACGCGACGCAGTTGCGCTGAGCGGCGACATCGAGGATCTTCTCGGCGTCACGCTGACGGCCACGGTTGCTTATCAACACCCCACCATCGCTTCGCTGGCGACTCGGATCATCGAAGGTGAGCCCGAGGCGCCGGAGGAGACCATCGACGCGTCGTACTACGTCTCAGGCGCCGCGACGGACGCTCACGACATCGCCATCGTCGGACTCTCCACACGATTCCCCGGTGCCGGGCACACGCCTTCGGACATGTGGGAAATGCTGGCGGCCGGACGCGACGGCATCAGCGACCTCCCCGAGGACCGCTGGGCCGAGTTCATGTCCGACCCCGCCATCAAGGCCGCGGTCGAGAACGCCAACACCAAGGGCGGGTACCTCGACGACGTCAAGGGCTTCGACGCCGAGTTCTTCGCGATGTCTCCGCTCGAGGTCGTCAACGTCGATCCGCAGCAGCGCCTCGCTCTCGAACTCGCGTGGGAAGCACTCGAGCACGCTCGCATTCCGGCAAGTGGGCTCAAGGGCAAGCAGGTCGGTGTTTTCATCGGCAGTTCCGCCAACGACTACCAGCTGCTCGCGGTCAGTGATCCGACGACGGCGCACCCATACGCGCTGACCGGAACGTCGACGGCCATCGTCGCGAACCGGGTCTCGTACTTCTTCGATTTCCGTGGACCGTCCATCGCTCTGGACACCGCGTGCTCGTCTTCGCTGGTTGCCGTTCACGAGGCTGTGCGCTCGCTGCGCAGCGGCGATTCCAACATCGCGCTGGCCGGTGGCGTCAACATGCTGCTGGCCCCTCCCGGAACTCTCGGTTTCGATCAGACCGGGATGCTCGCTCCCGACGGCAAACTGCGTGCATTCTCCGCTCAGGCTCAGGGAATCGTTCGCAGCGAGGGTGGTGGACTCGTTGTGCTCAAGCGCCTCGAAGACGCCGAGCGTGACGGCGATTCCATCCTCGCGGTGATCGCCGGATCCGCGATCAACCAGGACGGCCGTTCCAACGGTCTGCTCGCACCCAACCCCGATGCCCAGGCCGACGTGTTGCGTTTCGCGTACCGCGACGCCGGCATCGTGCCGACCACCGTCGACTACATCGAGGCCCACGGAACGGGCACCGATCTCGGTGATCCCATCGAGGCAGACGCTCTCAGCCGGGTCGTCGGTCGCGGCCGTGACGACGACAAGCCGGCACTGCTCGGTAGCGCGAAGACCAACTTCGGGCACCTGGAAGCAGCTGCAGGCGCCGCCGGCCTGATCAAGGTCGTTCTGGCGATGCAGGAAAACAAGATTCCCGCGACGATCAACTACCTGGGCCCCAACCCGCACATCGACTTCGAGAAGGCGCACCTGCAGGTGACGCCCGAGGCCACCGACTGGCCGCGTTACACCGGCAAGGCCGTCGCCGGTGTTTCCGGCTTCGGTTTCGGCGGAACCAACGCCCACGTCGTGGTCAAGGAATACGTGCCTGCCGACGCCGTAGTCGAAGAACCGGTTGTGGATGTCCCAGTCGTGGATGAACCGGCAGCAGAGGACGAGATCACGGTTGTGCTGGCCGTGTCCGGCGCGCTGCCTTCGCGTCGTCGCCGCGCAGCTGCCGATCTGGCCGACTGGCTCGAAACCGAAGAGGGAAGCAAGACGCCCCTCGCCGACGTCGCCCGCACACTTTCGCGTCGCAACCACGGACGCTCGCGCGCCGCTGTTGTGGCGACGACGCGGTCCGAGGCCATCAGCTCGCTGCGCGCCGTCGCCGCGGGCAAGCCGGCCCAGGGCGTCTTCTCGGCCGACTCGCCGTCGCCCAAGGGTGCGGTGTGGGTGTTCTCGGGCTTCGGCTCGCAGCACCGCAAGATGGCCAAGCAGTTGTACACGGAGAACGCGGCCTTCAAGGCAGCCGTCGACGAGGTCGACGCGCTGATCCAGGACGAGGCCGGTTACTCGATGGTCGAGATGTTCCTCGACGATTCGATCGAGTACAACGTCGAGACCGCACAGGTGGGAATCTTCACCATCCAGGTCGGTCTGGCTGCGTTGCTGCGCCACCACGGCGCCGAAGCCGAAGCCGTGGTTCCGCACTCGATGGGTGAGGCCGCGGCCGCGTACGTTTCCGGCGGTCTGAACCTGGAAGACGCTGTCCGCGTGATCTGTTCACGTTCACGGCTGATGGGTGAGGCCGAGGGCGCACTTGTCGGTGACGACATCCGTCTGATGGCACTGCTCGAGTACAGCGCATCCGAGATCGAGGCGCTGCTGCCCACGTACCCCAAGCTCGAGGTCTGCGTCTACGCAGCTCCGACGCACACGGTGATCGGTGGACCGCAGCCGGACATCGAGGCGATCGTCGCTGCCGCCGAGGCCGACGGCAAGATGGCGCGTGTCCTGCAGACCAAGGGCGCCAGCCATACTTCGCAGGTAGATCCGTTGCTCGGCGAACTCGCCGCGGAGTTGGCCGGTATCGAGCCGGCCACGTTGAAGCTCGGTGTCTACTCGTCCGTCGACAAGGACACCTTCTACCGTCCCGGTCACGAGCCGATCCATCAAGAGGCGTACTGGGTCAAGGGTCTTCGCCACAGCGTGTACTTCACCAATGCGGTGCGCGGTGCAGTTGCCCACGGCCACACCACTTTTGTCGAGCTTGCACCCAACCCAGTGACGCTGATGTCGGTGGCAGCCACCGCTTTCGATTCGGGCCTGCACGACATGGAGCTCATCCAGACGCTCAAGCGTAAGGAAGACGAGTCCGCAGGTGTGCTTGCCGCTCTCGCGCAGCTGTACGTTCACGGCCATGCCGTGAACCTCGAGTCTCTGCTTCCCGCAGGCGATTTCGCTTCGGTTCCTCGTACCGCGTTCGTGCGCAAGCCATACTGGCTCGACATTCGCGTCAGTGCCGGTGGTTCGGCTCGCGTTCCCGGTTCGCACGTCGCCCTGCCCGACGGCCGCCACGTGTGGGAGGTCGACGCATCCGCCGTCACCGACCTGGCGGTGCTGGTGAGCGCTGCTGCCGGACAGGTGCTTTCGGATGTCTCTCTGACCGCTGCTGTTCCGCACGGTGAACTGGCCGGTGCTTCGACACTGACCACGACACTCAACCCGCATCCGGGTGGAGCGTCGGTGCAGGTGCACGCTCGTGAGGGCGCTACGTTCCGTCTGCTCTTCGACGCCGTCGTCACGTCCGGTGAGCCGCTGCCCGAGCTGGTCGTCAGCGCGCCGGTCAAGACCAGCGCGCCGATGGAAACGCTGGCCGAGGTCGTCGAAGATGCCGGAGACAAGTGGGATCCGAACGGTTCGCAGAGCCTCGACGACCGCCTCAAGATCGTTGTCGCCGAGTCGATGGGGTACTCGCCGGAGGACCTTCCGGCCGAGGTTCCGCTCATCGAACTGGGTCTCGACTCGCTCATGGCGATGCGTATCAAGAACCGCGTCGAGTACGAGTTCGACATTCCGCAGCTCCAGCTCCAGGCAGTCAAGGACGCGAGCCTCAACGAGGTCAACAAGTACCTGCGTTACGCGATCGACAATCGCGAAGAGGTTCAGGCAATGGCCGACAAGCAGGCCGCGGAGAAGTTGGCGGCCGATGCTGCTGACGACGAGGACGCTGCACCCGCCGAGGTGGCGGTGGAACTACCTGCCACTGCTCCCGTTGCGGCTGCCGCGCCCGCCGATCCTTCGCGTGCCGGAACTGCCGACGACGCCGGCTCCGACGTTCCGCCGCGAGATGCAGCCGAGCGCTTGACGTTTGCGACGTGGGCCGTCGTCACCGGGAAGTCGGCGAAGGGCATCTTCAACGATCTGCCGATCGTCGGTGACGAGGTCGCCGAGAAGCTTGCTGCTCGGCTTTCCGAGCGTGCGGGCGGCGAGATCACTCTCGACGACGTTCTCGATTCCACCACCATCGAAGAGCTTGCGGACGTCGTTCGCCAGTACCTCGAGGACGACGGCAAGATCGACGGACTCGTTCGCACTCTGCGTGCCCGTCCCGAAGGCTCCACGGCCGTACCGGTATTCGTCTTCCACGCTGCCGGTGGTTCGACGGTGACGTACGAGCCTTTGCTCAAGCGCCTGCCCGCCGGCACGCCGATGTACGGGTTCGAGCGGGTCGAAGGCTCGATCGAAACCCGCGCTGCTGCCTACGTTCCGCTGCTTCGCGAGATCCAGGGTGACGGGCCGTACGTGCTGTGCGGCTGGTCGTTCGGCGGCGTGATGTCGTATGCGGTCGCGAAGTTGCTGCGTGAGCAGGGTGCCGACGTACGTGTGGTCGGACTTCTCGACACCGTGATGGCCGGCGAGGTCGTGCCGGACACCGAGGAGGAACGTCGCAAGCGTTGGGAGCGCTACGGCAAGTTCGCCAAGCGCACCTACAACCTGGATGTTCCGCTGCCGCTTGACGTTCTGGCCTCCACCGAAGCCGACGAGGATCAGATCCAGATCTTGATGGACATGATCAAGATGAGCGGCGCCAAGATTCCCGGCGGCATCATCGAGCATCAGCGGACGTCCTGGTTGGACAACCGCGCCATCCAGACTGCCGCGTTCAGCAGCTACGACGGAGACGTCGTGCTGTACATGGCCGACAAGTACCACGACGAGCTGATGACGCTCGAGCCTGCATTCAAAACCCGCAAGGCAGACGGTGGTTGGGGTGACTACGTGAAGAACCTCGAGGTCGTCTACATCGGCGGGGATCACCTGCAGATCGTCGACGAGCCGTACATCGCGAAGGTCGCGGCAGACCTCACCACAAAGCTGGCCCAGATCGAGACAGCCCAGACCAAAGCATCGGAAACCGGAGTTCAGAAGTGACGACAACCACCGCGGAGAAGCTCGCTGAACTCCGCGAAAAGTTGGAGAAGGCAAAGGAACCCGGCTCGGCTCGGGCCATTGCCAAGCGCGATGCAGCAGGGCACAGTACGCCGCGCCAGCGCATCGACATGTTGCTCGATCCCGGTAGCTTCGTCGAGGTCGGCGCCCTGGTGAAGATGGCCGGCGAGGACAATCCGTACAGCGACGGCGTCATGACCGGTCACGGAACCGTCGAGGGGCGGCCGGTTGCCGTGTTCGCGCACGATCAGACTGTGTTCGGCGGTGCCGCCGGAGAGATGTTCGGCCGTAAGGTCGCAGCTGTCAACGATTTTGCGCTGAAGGTTGGTTGCCCGGTCGTCGGTATCAACGATTCCGGTGGAGCTCGAATCCAGGATGCCGTTTCCTCATTGGCCTGGTACGCAAACATGGGTTCACGTCAGGAGCCCTTGTCCGGTGTCTGCCCGCAGATCTCGGTCATCCTCGGTAAGTGCGCCGGCGGTGCCGTGTACGCACCGATCAACACCGACGTCGTGGTCGCGACCGAAGAGTCGTACATGTTCGTCACCGGACCCGACGTCATCAAGTCGGTCACCGGCGAAGAGGTCAGCCTCGAGGATCTGGGCGGAGCACGCAAGCAGGCGGAGTACGGAAACATCCATCACGTCGCTCCCGACGAGAAGGCGGCTTTCGACTGGGTCCGTGAGTACCTGAGCTTCATGCCGTCCTCGTGCACGGAGAAGGCGCCGCTGATCAACCCGGGCCTCGAACCCGAGATCACCGAGTCGGATCTCGAACTCAACGCCTTCATGCCGGATGCCGACAACGCCGGCTACGACATGCACGACATCATTCTGCGGATCTTCGACGACGGAACCTTCCACGAAATCGGAGCCCAGGTCGCGCACAACGTGATCACCGGGTTCTCCCGCGTCGACGGCCTGCCCGTCGGTGTCGTGGCCAACCAGCCCACGTACCTCAGTGGCGCCCTCGATGCAGACAGCTCCGACAAGGCTGCCCATTTTGTGCGCCTGTGCGACGCTTTCAGCATCCCGCTCGTTTTTGTCGTCGACACACCGGGCTTCCTTCCCGGCGTCGATCAGGAAAAGGTCGGTGTCATCAAGCGTGGCGGGCGTTTCCTGTTCGCGTACATCGAAGCCACTGTGCCGAAGGTGACGGTGGTGGTTCGTAAGGCGTACGGCGGCGGTTATGCCGTCATGGGTTGCAAGCAGCTCGGTGCCGACATCAACCTCGCGTGGCCGACGGCACGTATCGCCGTGATGGGCGCCGAGGGTGCCGTCAACATCATGGGACGTCGTCAGCTCGCCGAGGCGGGCGAGAACGCACCCGCGGTGCGTGCTCAGTTGATCAACTTCTACAACGAGTTCGTCGCGACGCCGTACATCGCGGCTGAGCGCGGATACATCGACGCGGTGATCGAGCCTTCGCAGACGCGTCTCGAAATCCGCAAGGCTCTGAAGTTGCTCAAGGACAAGACGATCTTCAAGAACCCGCGCAAGCACAACTTGATGCCGCTCTAATTCTTCTTGTCACCGAGGGCGTCGAACTGGCGGCGTAGCGCTTCTATCGTCGCCAGAACGGCGGGCCTCTCGCTGTCGGTCCGCCAGGCGAGGTAGATGTCGCGGCCGAGCGGCGGGACCGTGTCGAGCATTCGAACACCTTCCGGCGGTACAACTCTCGCCAGGCGTGGAATCAAAGCGACGGCGAGGCCCTGAGCGACGAATTCGACCTGGGTGGGAAACTCGGCGACCTCGTACTCGATTCGTGGGTCGAACCCCTGCGCGCGCAGGGTCCTGACGGTGAAGGTGTGAAAATCCGTTCCCCGTGTCCACGTAGCCCAGGCATGCTCGGACAGCTCGCTGAGCGCGACGACCTTGTTCTCCGCCAGTGGATGTGACGCCGGGAGAGCGAGCAGCGCCACGTCGTCGTACACAGGCGTGAAGGAGAGTCCGTCGGGAAGTTCGACGGGCAGAGTGCTCCAGCTGTCGACCACCACGACGTCGAGGTCGCGGCGAATCAGTGCGGGGAGCAGTTCTTCGGATTCGCCTTCGTTGAAGGTGATTTCGAGCTGGGGGTGCGCATGCCTGATCTCGGCGATGGCTCGCGGCAGCACCGTCCTGCTGGGGGAGACCAGGGCGCCGATACGCACCCGGCCCGTCACCTCGCTCTGCAGCGACGCGATTTCCGCCTCGGCCTGGGCGAGCGTCGAGAGAACCTCTGCGGTTCGGCGAGCGAGGATTCGGCCCGCTTCTGTGAGTCGCACACCGCGGCCCTGCGGTTCGAGGAGTGGAACGCCGACTTCGCGCTCGAGTTTGTTCAACTGCTGCGAAATTCCGGACGGTGTGACATGCAAGGTGCGGGCAGCTGCCGCCACTGATCCGTTCTCGGCGACAGCGTGCAGGGCGCGAAGTCTTTCGAGATTCAACACGGTAGTAATGCTACCGAATATACGGTCTAAACATTTGCTTGTGCTGAATAGTTAGCGGCAGGAACATTGTCGAGTGACCACTCTGACCTCCTCGACCACGCACACACCGACACCCACCCGAATTCCTCGGGGGCGCATCGACCCTCGATTGCTGGTCGTCGGAGGCGCAGCTGCGATCTCGATCAGTTCGCTTCTCATCAAGCTGGCCGATGTCGGGCCCTCGACGGCCGTTTTCTTCCGTTGCTTCCTGGCCCTGCCGCCACTGGCGTGGTTGGCGTGGCGGGAGTACCGCCGGGTGGGCAAGCCGAGCCGGCGGGCGGTCGTTCTTCAGGTGTTCGGCGGCCTGCTGCTCGGGCTGGATTTTGCGTTGTGGTCGCAGTCGATTCTCATGATCGGCGCAGGGATGGCGAGCGTCGTCGTGAACGTGCAGGTGGTTGTGGTGCCCGCACTGTCCTGGCTGGTCTTCGGCAATCGGGTTCCGATGCGCTTCGTGTTCGCCCTACCGTTCATGTTCACGGGAATTGCCTTGGCGGGCGGCGTGTTCGGGGGTGGGGAAACCGGCGACGACTTGCTGTGGGGAACTGCGCTCTCGCTCGTCTCCGGAATCGCCTACGGCGGCTACATCTTCGTGGTCGGCCGTACGGGCGAGGCGGATCGGGCAGCGAGCCAGGTGTTGATCTCGACGACGTCCGCGGGCATCGCCGGCTCCGTCATCGGATCACTGTGGGGCCGGATCGATTTCGTCCCGGGTTGGGAAGCGTTCGGCTGGCTCGCGGCACTGGCGCTGGTCGGTCAGGTGTTCGGCTGGATGCTGATGGGGCACTCGCTCCCTCGGCTTCCCGCCGAGGTGGGCGCGACGCTCCTGCTCATGCAACCGGTGCTCGCCGTACTGCTGGCGGTTGTGCTGCTCGGCGAACGGCCAGGCGTTGGGCAACTACTCGGGTGCGTCGTCGTTGTCGGAGCGGTCTCGGCCGTCTCCGTACGTCGCACCCGAGCAGTCACCCGAGTTGGTAGTGCCGGCTAGTGCACCCGCATCTCGCCGGGCATCCACATGCCCGAGCGGGTTGCGGTCCCCGTCTCCACCTCTGCCGGAACAGCATTCGGGAAGTACCGGTCGTAGCGCTCGAGTGAGCCCCAGTCCCGCGCCCAGTCGTCCTTCAGGTACGTCGGAACCGTCGTAGCACCGGCGAGGACCTCGGTGAATCCGAGCGGGCCACCGTTGTCCGCGGACTGCCAGGTGTCGGTGGAGCTGACGGCCAGGGGACGGTCCGGGAGGATACGGAAGTTCGGCATCTCGGCCACGCCGTTCTGATGTGTGAACGGACGTTGGCACGGGAACTGAAGGCCGACAGCCCAGTCCAGGAGAACCGGCTGCTCGTTGCCGATGTACGAGTTCAGGGACTCGAGCTTGGGCACGCGCGGCGGCGTGAATGCCATCCACTGATCGCCCGTGAGGTTGGGATCGAACGCGACCACGCGAACGGCGTCGGCGTCCGGCGCGAGTTCGTCGATGGGGATACGGACGTTGCGCCACGACGGTGCGGGTCCGATGTCTCGCGGCATGTACGAACCCTGAACCTGCACGGTTCCGTCGGGCTGCGTCTGGCCGTACTCGACCAGCAGCGACTGGCCGTACGTGATGGCACCCGTGTTGTCGACGGACCACACGCGCCCGGCGACGGACATGACCACCAACGGTGATTCCTCACTGCGAGTGGGTAATCCGTACCAACTCGAGATGAGGGAAGCGGGTTCCTGCACGCCGGGCTGGTAGCTGCCCATGACCGGCGTCTTCGAAGGATCGAGACCGAAGGGGAGCTTGGCCGTGCTGCCGTTGACGCCGACGTTGCCGGTGCCGCCGCTGGTTCCGGCGCCGGAGCCGGTGGCGAAGCTGGGGCCGACACTCTGGTTGTCGGTATTGCCCATGCCCTGCTTGACCTCGATGTAATCCGCAGTCAGATCGCTGGGAACCCCATTGGGGGAGAAGCCCTTCGAATCAACTCCGGACAGCGGATCCTCGGCGTTGAATCCGGGAGCGGTCAGTGGCCGCAGATTCCCGGAATTGACGTCGGTCTCCACCAGTACGTCCTCGGCCATGCCGCAGGTCTTGCCCGCGAGTGCCTCGACGTTGCTTCGACCCAGTGAATACGCCGGGTACTGCGACACTGCGCCCTTGAGTAGGGAGAGCACCTCGAAGAGGACCATCAGACCGGCAATCACGGTGAGCGGGGCGGCCGCGAACTTGCGAATTCGTCTGCCCTTGGCCGTGTTCGGCTTCTCGGGCGGAGCTGCAAATCCCTCACGCAGGTACTGCCATGCGGCAAAAGCCAAGGCGAGAGCAAAGAGTGCGAGGAACAGTGTGTTGGATTCACGGCCGTCGTAGGAGATGGTCTTGTCGAACCACGGCACGCCGTAACTCGAGACGTACCAGTAACCATTGATGCCGGCGAACGTCAACGCCAGCATCAGGAGCAGTCCGGCCACGAACACCGATCGGTTACGACGCGAGCGCAGGGCCGACGCGGACACGGCGACGGCGGTCAGCGCGGCGAGAGAACCGGCGATGCCCGCGTACGCACCGAAGTGGTGAGTCCACTTGGTGGGGTTGAACATCATCAGGAACATCGTGCCGAAGACGACGCCGACGAGGCGCCACGACGGACCGGTTGCGGCGCCGGGGACGCGGCCGCGGCGCAGCAACACGAAGAGCGTCGTGAAGAGGCACAGGATCATCGTCAAGAACGCGAAGCGTCGGGCAACCGAGCCGTCGACCGTCTGGACGAAGAGGTAGTAGTAGCGCAGGAAGTCCTGGTACCAATCGAGATTGGGGCCGATGATCGTTCGGACGCGGGTGGCTTCCATGACGCCGGCGAAGGTCTGATCGGCGAAGATGACCACCAGCACGATGGTTCCGGCGGCGGCGATCGGAGCGAGAAGCGGCAGTGTGCCGACCAGCCGGTGACGCTTGACGACAATGCGCACCAAGGGGCGGACACCGGCGAGAAGAGCTGCGATACACATCAATCCGGTGGGCGCTGCGGCAAGAGTGAAGGCGCCGATCAAGATCGCGGTCGCCGCAGGGAAAAGGCGTCCGGTGGCGATGGCGCGCTCGATGGAGCACCAGGTGAGCAGTGCGCCGAGAGCCACGATGGGCTCGGGGCGAAGACCGTTGTTGTACGCCAGCCAGAAGGACAGGAACACCAGCCCGCCGGTCCAGAGGGCGACGTTGCTCCGGCGAACAGCCCGGCCGAGACGCGGGACGACCTCGCGGCTGATGACCATCCAGCACAGGATTCCGGCGAGCAGAGCGGGCAGACGCATGAACGGGCTCGCGGTCGAGATCTTCGCCATTACGGCCAGCACTTCGTAGTACCAACCGAACGGGGCCTCGGGAACGCCGAACCAACGGAAGTAGTTGGCCATGTATCCCGCGTCCGGCGAGACTCGGGCCATGGTGAGGAGGTAACCGTCGTCGGCGGTGTTCGCGCCGATGAAGTGCCAGACGACCAGCGTTCCGACCACAACCCCGTCGATGCCGGAGAACTTCCACCAGCGTTCGGGAAGGAATCGTCGGTGCTTGCGGCCGTCGGTGCCGTCGAGGCGGGCAAGGGCGACCAGAGCGACGATGGTCGAGAGGACGGCCACGATCATCGCGATTAGCTTCAAGACGCTGGGGCTCGACGAGAATCGTGAGTCGATCGTCATCGAGAAGCCGAGGCCCTCAGGGGCAGCGCCGTCCGGCAGGTCGCTGAAGACACCGACCACCTGAGGGCGGAAGTCACCGTCGAGCTGACCGCGAACCGGGTTGCCGTCGGGATAGGTCAGACCGACGAACTCTGCCGTGGTCCGGTTGACGTCAGAACTGAACGCGATGGCGCCGCAGCGACTCGACTCGACGTCCTCGCGCGCCGCCGAAGCGACGACGACGTTGCGATCGAGCACGTCGACGCTGGTCGCGGACACCCGGACGAACATCGACGAGAGTGCCGCGCCGTCGCCCTGTGCTGGCGCCGTCGACAGCAGGATGCCGCCGCCCTCGGGCAGCGAGCTGACCGCGGTGCAGGGGATCGACGCGTTGACGTCGATGGGAACCTGCGCCATCAGAGGTGCCTCGACGTCACCGATCATGCCGTTCTGCGGCCAGTTGACCGACGCCGTCGTCTGCACGACGGAAAGCAGCGGAGTTGCCAGTGCGAGCACGAAGCCGAGCAAGCCGGCGATGATCGCAACCCATCGAGTGCGATGGAAACGCTCGCGGGCATCCTGACCAGCAGGAGGCGGCGAACTCGAAGTCTGAGGTGAAGCTGTCACTGCGTCGGGCACGGCTACCGATGGTATGTCAGGGCTGAGCGTGGACCTACCGTGCCCAGGTGGTTGGTAGGTCCACGCGTAACAGTTACGACTGGTAACGAATCGGGCCCGGCGTCCAGGTACCCGAACGGGTCTCGGTGGTGACGTTCATTTGCGCGGGAACTGCATCCGAATCGAGCGGTGCGTACTGCTCGAGCGAACCCCAGTCCCGATCCCAGTCGTTGTCCAGGTAGGTCGGCAATGCCCTGGCCGAGAGCAGTTCGGTGGTCCAGCCGAGCGGTCCGCCGCCGTAGTGGTCCTGCCAGGCGTTGGTGGACTCCGCGCCGATCCGGTCGGGCAGAATGCGCCACTCGGGGATCTCGGCGACGCCGTACAGGTGATCCACCGGACGCTGGCACGGGAAGGCCAGGCCGACAGCCCAGTCCATCAGCACCGGATCGGTGGATCCGACGACGTCCTGCAGCGTGCGCATGGGCGGCACTCGCGGCGGTGTCACCGCCAACCACTGATCTGCACTGATGTCGGTGTCACTGGCCACCAGACGCACGGTGTCGGCGTCGGCGGGCAGTTGATCCATCGGAACACGCAGGTTGCGCCACGACGGCGACGGGCCGATGTCGATCGGATCGACACGTCCCAGCGCGTCGACGCTCCCGTCTGCCTGCTTCTTGCCGTACTCGACCTGCAGGACCGCACCGGGGGTGACGATGCCGTCGGAGTTGACGTAGCGGATGCGTCCGGCGGCCGCGACGGTCAGGAGCGGTGCGGCGTCGTTGCGCTCGGGCAGTGAGTACCAACCGGTGGTCAGCGCAGCGGCCTGCGCCGCCCCGTAACTACCGAGCACCGGGGTTTTTGCGGGGTCGAGCCCGAACGGGAGCGCGACGTTGCTGCCGTTGACGCCTGCCGTCGACTGCGAGCCACCGGCGGTGCCGGATCCGGTTCCCGGCGTGGTGGTGCCGGACTGAGAGGTCGAGGTGTCGAGGCTGTTTGCACTGCCTGCCGTCGAGTCTTCTGCGTCGGCCGTGAGGTCGCCTGCAACCCCGTCCGGCGAGAATCCGGTCGACTCACTCGCGCCGAACGCACCCGCGCCGGCGAGATCGGTGGGCCGATCCGTCAATTGCAGAACGCCGGCGTTCGGATCGGACTCGACGAGTACCTCGCCCGCGAGACCGCAGCTTCCGCCGAAGACGGATTCGATGTTGGACTTGCCGATCGAATACGCGGGGTACTGAGCAACGGCTCCCTTGAGTAGGGACAGCACCTCGAACAGCACTACGGCTCCGGCGGCGATGGTCAACGGTGACGGGGCGAGAAGGCGGAGTCGTCTGGTCTTCTTGACGCTGTCTTCCACACCGTTTCGCTCGCGCGGCTCCATGACGTGGTACCACGCGGCCAACAGCAGCGCGAGGATCGTCAGACCGAGGAAGGCCGTCGAGAATCCCTTGCCGGCGATTGACGGCGGCTTGTCCCACCACGGGACGCCGTAACTCGAGACGTACCACCAGCCGTTTGAGCTGGTGAACGCCACAGCGAGGATGAACAGGATGCCCGCGGCGAACAGTGCGCGGTTTCGTTTCGAACGCATGCTCGACGCGCTCACGCCGACGGCGGCGAGCACGGCAACCGTGGCGGCCAGACCGGCGTACACACCGAAGTGGTGGGTCCACTTGGTGGGGGTGAACTGCATCAGGAGCAGTGACGCGAACACGATGCCGAGGATCCGGCGCGACGGCCCGATCGCAGTGCCCGGGATCCGGCCCTTGCGCAGGATCATCATGACGCAGAAGACGAGTCCGACGATCATGACGAACATGCCGAAGCGGCGCGCCAGCGAACCGTCGGGGGAGATGGTCATCAGTGCGTCCCAACGCAACCGTTCCTCGAACCACGGAACGTTCGGCCCGACTGCCGTTCGCACCCTGGTCGATTCGAGAACTGTCGCGAGGGTTTGATCTGCGAAGACCGCGACAAGCACCACGGTTCCGGCCGCAAGGATCGGCATGATCTGAGACAGGAAGCCGACGCGTTTGCCGCGGGCGATCAGGATCTGCAGGATCGGCCGGGCGCCGGCGATCAACGCCCCGATCGCGATCAGCCCGGAAGGTCCGGCGGCCAACGAGAATGCGGCGATCAGCACGGCCATCGCGGCGGGCAACAGACGTCCGGTAGCTATGGCGCGTTCGATGGAGCACCACGTGAGCAGTGCGCCGAGGGCGATGATGGGCTCGGGACGCAGGCCGTTGTTGTACGGCAACCAGAAGGCCAGGAACACGAGCCCGCCGGTCCAGATGGCAACCTTGTTGCGGCGCACCGCAACACCGAGTCGCGGGATCACCTCGCGGCTGATGACCATCCAGCACAGGATGCCGGCGATCAACGCGGGCAGGCGCATCCACATGCTCGCGGTGCTGACCTTCGCGAACAGCGCCAGCACGTCGTAGTACCAACCGAACGGCGCTTCGGGGACTCCGAACCAGCGGAAGTAATTGGCCATGTACCCGGAGTGCTCCGAGACTCGGGCCATGCCGAGCAGGTAACCGTCGTCGGAAGTGTTGGCGCCGAACACATGCCACAGAGCCAGCGTGCCGATCACCAGGGCGTCGATGCCGGTGAACTTCCACCATCGCGCCGGCAGGAAGCGCCGCGCACGACGGCCGTCGACGCCGTCGATCCGGTGCAGTGCGTATAGCGAGACGATGGTCGAGAGTGCCGCGACGATCATCGCGAACAGTTTGAGAAGTGTGGGGCTGGACGAGAACCGGGAGTCGACGTCCATGTGGGCGGACAGTCCGGCGGGCGCTGCGCCCTGCAAGTCGGTGAAGATGCCGACAACCTGTGGGCGGTAGTCGCCGGTCAGGGTGGTGCCGACGCCGTCGATACCGGTGACGGCCGCGACGGTCTGCTCGGAGTTGGTCGTGATGGTGAGCGCGGTGCATCCGCCGAGTTGATCGAGCGGAGCCGAGATCAGAACCGAATCGCGAGTGAGTGCTTCGAGGCGGTCGGCAGTGGTGCGGACGGTGAGGCCGCGGGCGTTTCGGTCCGGCGCCCCGTTCGGCATGGTCGAGAGCAGTGTGCCGCCGCTGCCGCCCAACTGATCGAGGGTCGAACACGGGATGGTGATGTCCAGCGACGTGGGCGAGTAGGAGATCAGCGGCGACGAAACGCTGTTGACGGTCCCACCCTGCGGCCAGTCGATGCTTGCGGCTTCCTGCTTGACGGGCAGGAACGGCGTTGCCAGTGCGAGAAGCAGGCCCAGAAGGCCGGTGACTATCGCGATGAGTCGTGCCGTCCGGACTCTCTGGGAATCCGATTCTCGGGGAGCTTCGGGGCCAGTGGGCACGGGTTTCGGGGGCACTACTACTTCAGACGGCACAAGGAACGATGTTAGGCGAGTGTGGGCCCGCACATCCTGAGAGAACTACTCAGGATGCAACTTCCTGTTCGGATTGTGGTGTTTCAAGTGTTCGGGCGATGGTGTCGAGTGAAATACCCAACACTTCCGCGACCGCGCTGATGGTGAAGAAGGCGGGTGTCGCGATGCGGCCGGTTTCGATCTTGCGCAGCGTTTCGACCGAGATGCCGGCGTCGAGCGCTACCTGAACCATGCTTCGGTCTCCCCGCGCCGATCGCAGGAGTTCACCCAGTCGTAGTCCTCGTTCGAGTTCTTCCGCCGTCAGCGGTACGCGCACCATGTGCTTATAGTAATACCGGTATAGTTATTCGACAAGGAAGGTGTTCGAGATGGTCGAAATCAAGACCGCAGGCGAAATCGACGCGATGGCGGCGGCGGGAAGAATTACCGCGCAGGCTCTGGCTGCAGCGCGTGAGGCGGCGAGCGTCGGGGTGACGTTGCTCGAATTGGACGCCGTTGCCGCGGAGGTTATTTCGGCGGCCGGTGCCTCGGCACTGTTCTTGAACTACCGGCCGGCAACGGCGCCGACACCGTTCCCCGGTGCCATCTGTGCGAGCGTGAACGATGCTGTGGTGCACGGTATCCCGAATGGGTACCGACTCCGTGACGGCGACCTGGTCAGCATCGACTGCGGCGCGAGACTCGACGGATGGTGCGGTGACTCTGCCATCAGCTTCACCGTCGGGCAGGGGAGCAGTGGGGATCAGGCACTGATCGACGCGACCGATCAGGCACTGGCCCGCGGCATCGCCGCGGCCCAGCCTGGAAACCGATTGGGCGACATCGGTGCCGCGATCGGACAGTACGCGCGCGGCCTCGGATACGGCATGCTCGCCGATCACGGTGGTCACGGCATCGGCCGTGAGATGCACGAAGGACCGGACGTGCCAAACGAAGGTCGAGCAGGCAAAGGCTTCCGGCTGCGTCCCGGCCTGGTCATCGCCATCGAACCGATGCTCATCGCCGACGGAACCGACGACTACCGGCACGACGCCGACGGGTGGACCCTTCGTACCGTTTCGGGCGCCAGGGCTGCGCACAGTGAGCACACGGTCGCGATCACCGAAGACGGTCCGGTGATCATGACTCGCTGATCAACCCCGCCGTTGACTAGCTCTGGTTCGAGGTCTTGCCGCTCACGAGGTCTCGTACGTCCCACACCCACACGTCGTCGACGCGCTTGGCATCGAAGCCGACCAGTTCGTCGACCGTGTGACGCAGGGCCTCGTCACCTTTGAATCGCGGAAGTACCAGTACGTCGGCGTGCCAGTAGCGCAGGTCGGTCAGTGCGTTCGCCCTGGTGCCCACGTCGATCAACGGGACCTTGCCGGTTTGTTTGGTATTGACCAGCAGGGTCGAGGTGGGCCGGGACTCGGCGCCGTAGATTCCGGCGCGGGTCTTCGAATCCGGGCCGACGAAGTATCCGCCGGCAATCGGGAACCCGAAGTCGGCGTCGACCTGCCAACTCAGTGCGCGGGCGTCTTCCGCGCTCGCGACGGGGACCGTCACCAGGGTGCCGTCGCTGACGTAGTTCTCCCACGAGCCGCTGGTGATGAATTCGGGCGTCGCAGATCGTTGATCGGCGTCGATTGGTGTCGGGATGAGAGGAATCATCGCGACGGCGAGTGTCACCAGCCAGACACCGGCAGCAGTGCGGCGCGGTCCACGAAGTTCGACGAAAGCGCGGTAGGTGCCGAGGGTGAGCAGCAGTCCGATCGCCGGAATCGCGCCCATGGCGAAACGGGATTCGAGCACCGATTCGAACAGCGGCAGGTCGGCGAGAAGTTTCCACGGCAGGGTGATGCCGGTCCTGTCGCCGTCGATGATCAGTTCGGAACCGAGCGAGAGCACACCCATGACCACGATCACGGCGGCGGCAGCGCGGGTCAGACGGATGCGCCACAGCCACACCGTGGCACCGAGGAGCAGGATCACCAGCGGCCACCCGAAGTACGCGTTCTCCTCGGTCGGGTTCATCCGGAACTCGGCGCCCTCAGGATCTCCCGCAACCGACTCGGTCGGGAACGTGGTGAGGGCAGCGGTGTCGTTGCCGGCCTGACCGTGTGAGACGCCGTCGTAGCTCGCTGGGCCGAAGAACTGCGACCACAGCGGCACTGCGGTGATCAGGAGTGTGACTGCACCGCCGATCACGAGGCCGGGCATCGCACGCTTGATCGCCTGGCGTGACTTGGCCAGGTCGGGCAGGGCGTATGCGGCGCCGAACACCATGGCCGACATCGTGAAGATGAGGAGTGGCTCTTCGCCGAGGAAGATCTGCCACGCGACGAGCAGGCCGAGAACGATTCCGTCGCGAACCGGACGCTTGCCGTTCGAGATGCGCACGACCTGCAAGAAGATGAACGGAAGGACGAAGAACGCGACGAAGTTCGGATGGCCGTTGGCGTGCGAGATCATGGCCGGTGCAAATCCGCAGAACCCCGCGCCGACGGCGGCGGCGACCTTGGAGCGGACCGAGACGCCGGTCAGTACGTGCCTCGAGAAAGCCCAGTACCAAGCGATGGCGGTGCCGCCGAGGCCGGCGGTCAGCCCGATCGCATACGTGGCCGTCGGTCCGAAGATCAACGTGATCGGGGCCAGCGGGATGCTGATCCCGAACATGGCGGTATTGGCCATCAGGTTCACGCCGAGCGGGTAATTCTGCAGGTCACTGAACAGCGGGCTGCGGAACTGCGCGAGAGCGTGGGCGGTGTCGGCGAAGAACCATTCCCACATCGCCTGGTCGCGCCCCGCATTGAAGAGGTAGCCGGACTGCAGATCGCTCCACAGGTTCGACATCACATAGACCGCAGCGACGGTGAATGTCACCATGATCGCGAGATCGACCAGACGACCGCGCTGGACGACCGAGCGCCGCACTGCTGAACGGACTCGCCCTGGACGTGCTTCTTCGAGCAGTTGGACGTCGGGCAAGGTCTCGGTCATGCAGTCGGTGCCTTTCGGTTCTGGCGCCCATCCCTGAAGTGGCGATCTCAGAAGTTCGGGGTGGCCTACTTAGGTCTCGATTCGATAACTTCCACTGTCAGAGTAACGAACAAAACGGTTCGCGTCCGCGAGCGGGCGCAGTCATCGGGACAAACCGGTCCGCCCGACTTGTCCGGAAAGTAATGTTTTTGTGCATCGTTTGACGGGTTCGTGACCGGGGTATCGCAACAAGGATCTTGCTCGCGTTTGTTCAGGCAGCCCCGACGAATCCCATCCTCGACGAAGAGTTGGAACCTACGTCCGGGGCCTATACCGGATGGGATGGTGCTTGTGCATGTCGAAGACAGCAGTTCGTAGTAGCGCAGTGGGAGCAGTGGCCCTGTTGGCCGTTGTCCTGGGGGGTGGGACGGCGTCGGCAGGCGTCGACAACACCAGTTCGATCACCGACGTCAAAGGAAATCGGATAGAGGTCTACCAGGCTGATACCGCTATCCACGTCTTTCCGCCACTCGACAGCTCGCCGCTGAGCGTCGAGTTCTTCCACGACGGGGTTGCCGGCGTGAAGATCGACGGGCCGGATGCAGCAAGTTTCACCGGAACCAAGCTGACGATCGGCTATCAGATCGGTTACCCGATCGCGTTGACCGGCGCGACGGTCGTTCTCAACAGTCCCGGTCTGGACTGGGCGATAGACAGTGGCACCGACATCGGCATCGGACTCATACCAGACCCGGCGCTGGGCGTGGACTTCACCAATCACTTCATTCTCGGCGGTGACATCATTCCGTCGCAGGAACTCGATGTCGATCTGGCGCCGGGCGGTATCACCGACGTCGCGCTACTCGAGGATCAGACATTCGACGGTCCCGAGGCCGCTGTCCGCCTGTCCGGTATTCACGGATACGTACAGGGAGCAATCGGGCCGGTGACTATCAGACCGTACGCGAAGGCAGTCACGTCGAATGGCGATACCGTCGTCACTTACGGTGTACCGCAGAGGCTTTAGCGGAAGCGGGTGCTCCCGCCGTCACGCTGCAACAGCGTGATGGTGGGGGCTCTCCGCCTTGCGTATGGTCGAATCGGTGCCGCGTATAGGCGAAGCGTCTGCCCAATGGGCACTGCGGGAAACACTGACGAGTTTCGCGACCAACCGTGCCGCGATCCACACGAGGTACACGGCGGTGATCAGAAGCAGGAGTGCCCAGTCGTGCGCGAAGAATCCGACTATCCCGCCGACCGTGAACGCGAGGGCGACAAAGACGACACGTCCGCCCACATCGGTCTCGACCAGGTACTCGGGCTCGACCGGATCGTCGGGTTCGCTCGATTCATCGATGTCCCCGGCCGATTCGGCCTTGGACCTCTCGTGGTGTTCGGTCGGGATCTCAAGTAGCTCACCCCATTCGAGCACCGCAACGGTGTGCGCGGTGTCGGTCGGGATCGTGCGGTAATCGCGAGACTCGGAAACGTCGATGAGAGCCCTTGCCAGAGTGAGGACTTCGATGCGGTTGCGAATCGCGACGCTCAGCACTTCGTGAAAGGCCTGCTCGCGCCCGAACGGTTTGCCGCGTGCAATGACCAGAACATGCTCTGCGGAATCGAGAACTGCACGATGCGGTACTAGCTCGCGGCTTTGCGCAACGAGTTCGCTCACTGTCATCACCTACCCCGCCGGTGGTTGATGCGGCCGTTTGCTCGACTGCGCTTGGAGGGGCTGAGTACCCCGGCAGTTTCGGAAACAAACTCGCCGGGTGGCGTGTCAGATTTGCGCAGCCGGGGCCGAGAGTGCTCCGAGGCAACTTTCGATCAAGTCAGCAGCGATCACGTGAGCCCGATCGCGGCTGTCGACGCGACCCTCCCACGTGGCAAACGTGACGACGGTGAGCACGGTCAGAGTTCCCGCCCGAAGTTCGGCGATGTCTGTCGGCAATGAAGATGCGGCGATGATCCGCCGCTGAACTTCGCGGAAGCTCTCGGCCTGCATGTGATCGCGGATGGTCGACGACATTGCCGGGTCGAAGATCGACTGCACCAGGAACCGCGCGTACAAAGTGCCCTCGCGGTAGATGGTCTGTTCTGCCAACGGCAGGACGAGAGCCTCGACGAGGGCACGCATGGTCGGCGGATTCGGGTCGAGATCGATCATGTCGAGAAACTCACGCCGACGGTCAGCGGCAGGTCGCATTCTGGACTCGACGACTGCCGCCAGCAAACCTTCACGTGAACCGAAGTGATACTGCGCGGCCGACTTGTTGGCCTGCCCGGCTTCGGTCTGAACGTCACGAAGCGTCAGAGCGGCCAGGCCTCGTTCGGCAACCAGACGCTCGGCTGCATCGATCATTGCCGCTCGGGCATCGGTTCGGGTCACGGTATGAAGTTAGGGGTGCGTCGGGGTCGCGTCAACGACCCCGACGGTAAGCCTTTTGTGACGTATCTCCTGGTTAGTTCGCGTCAGAGCGGGTAACGACCACAAACGGACCCTGCTCTGTGACGGTGAAACGAGGATCGTCGAACAGTTCCTTGGGGAACGTGACCGTGTAGCGGCGGACGTTCGGGTCGTTGGGATAGACGTCCTCGGCCAACCGCAGTGTGTACCCGTCGGCGCCCTGGCGGAAGACGAAGGCGTCGGGGCTGCGCCACGGCGCCGAGTCCAGCGCAGCTATCAGTTCGTCAGGGGTCTTCAGTTCCGACCACTGCTCGATCAGCGCGGCGCGCGCACGGAAATCGGCGAGGGGGTTTGCGTAGTGCGACGTCAGCCCTTGGAAACCGAAGTACGGGTAGAAACTCAGGAAGCCGATGTCGGCGGTGAGCACCACCGTGTCACGGGGTTCGCGTCCCAACTGCTCGCGGATGATCCGGTCGATGTCGGCGTAATTGGCCTCGGCGCCCGGTGGTCGCTTGTCGCCGCGCTCGCCGTTGCCGTCGGTATCGCTGTATGCCACAGCGATATCCGGCGCCAGTACCTGCGGGATGTTCTGCGCGAAAGCGATGGCTCCGATGACACCGAGTGCAACGAGTACCGCTTTGACTCGGGGATTCTCGCTGGTGGCCAGCACGATCCAGGCCGCGAACTCGAAGAAACCGAATACGCCGGCGGCCGCGAGAAGTCCGATCAGTACCGGCTCGAGCCGGAATCCGAGGAGCGTGCTGCCGGCAACGGTGAACGTCATGGACAGCAGCGCCCACAGGTACACGGCGATGACGCCGATACCGAGTGCTCGGGCGCGGCGGGAGAACAGGAACCGCGAAATCAGCCAGACCGTGCCGAGCAGGCACAGGCCGCCGACGAGCGAGAAACTCAGCATCGGGAAGGGCAGCACCGCACCGGAATCTGGGAGGTAGTGCATCGCGGTGCCGGACTCTGCAGTGGCACCGGAGAGTGCCTTCAGCAGGTACGGCGCCCAAACGGTCAGAGCAACCAGACCCGAGATGATTGCAATTGCTGCAAGTCGAATGAGGGGTCCCAGTGCGGCTTTCCACGTGTTCTGGGCGCGGGCGGCAAGTACTGCGGCAACGACGGCCATCAGAGTCACTGCGAACGCGGCGAATCCGAGATACAGCGTGTAGACGGTTGCGGCAAAACCGAGGAACAGGCCCGTCCCGAGAATTGCGCCGGCTCCGGCAAATCGAGAAGCACCCGGGCGATCGAGCGCACCCCACGCCAGGATCAGCACCGGCGGGATCAGGAGGTTGATGACGGCGCCATACGCCTCGGGGGAGTTGTACGCCAACACGACGGCAGTTACGGCCAATGCTGCGACGACGGCCCAATCGCGTCGAATCAGCTTGGTCCACAACACGAGTGCTACGACGGCGACGACCGCCAGGGAGCCGATCGCGTACGGCTTGAACGCTTCCCAACCGTCCATACCCAGCAAGTTGGCGACGCGTCCACCGACCCAGAACCAGCCGGCCGGGTAGAACGGCGGCAGATCCACGTACGTCATGTCCTGCAGCGCAGCCGAATCCGTCAGCCGGGTCAGGTACTCGGTGCGGAACTGCTGATCGACCGAGACGCCGTGCAGATACAGACTCGTCGCGGCGAGGGGAAGTCCGAGCGTCGTGGTGACGAAGCCGGAGAGCCCGGCCCACGAGAGGAGTTTTGCGACCCGCTCGGCCTTGCGGGCACGGAACATCAGAACCGCAATACCGACCACTGCGATGCAGAGCACCTGCAGCACCGTCGTGACTGCCTGCGTGACGTTGGAAGAGGTGAACGCCGGCCACTGCACTCGGCCGAAAGCAAAGAGCCCGACAGCAGCTACAACAGCGGCGACCAGCGCTCCGAGGGCCATTTCCACCACCGTCGCCGCGGCATTACGCCACGGCGACGGGGTCGAAAGGTCTGTACTCGGAGCAGTTGTTGTTTCTGGCACGGGAGGAGCTTAAACCGGCAACTTCCGGAAGATCGGGCGCGGCACGTGGCGCAGGCCCATCATGACGAAGCGCCAGGGGCCGGGAGTCCAGACGATTTCCTTACCCTTGTCCGAGGCGGCAACAGCGAGCTTCGCGACGATGTCCTTGTTGACCGTCAGCGGGGCTTCCTTGACGTGGGCACTGAACTGGGTGCGCACCATGCCGGGCCGAACGACGGTCACCTGCGGTCCGAATTCCGCGAGAGCCTCGCCGAGCCCGAGGTAGAAGCCGTCGAGGCCCGCCTTGGTGGAGCCGTAGACGAAGTTGGCACGCTTGACTCGCTCGCCGGCTACGGACGACATCGCGATGATCTTGCCGAAGCCCTGGGCCTTCATCTTCTCGCCGAGAAGAACACCGACCGAGACGGAAGCGGTGTAGTTCACGTTTGCGACCAGTACGGCCTTGCGCTGGTTCTGCCACAGCTCTTCGGAGTCACCGTCCAACGCAAAGGCGACGATCGCGACGTCGACGTCACCGTTCGAGAACGCCTGGTCGATCACCTTCGGGTGCGACTCGAAATCAACGGCGTCGAAGTCGATGAGCTCCACCGAGGTGGCGCCCTTGGCTTCGAGTTGCTTGACCGCAGCTTCGCGTCCCGGATCGCCGGGGAGCGCCGCCAGAATGACGCGCAACGGCGACTTCTTCAGGTACTCCTCACAGATGGCGAGGCCGATCTCGGAGGTTCCACCGAGAAGCAAAACGGTTTGCGGGTTACCTACAGCGTTGATCACAGTTCCAGCCTTCTGGACATATCGGAGGCGAAAACGCCTGTGGGGTCGTACTTGCGGCGCGTCGCGATCCACTCGTCGATACGCGGGTACATGGCGTGGAAGGTCTCTGCGGACGTCCGCGAATCCTTGGCCGTGTACAGGCGTCCGCCGAATTCGAGGACACGCTTGTCGAGTTCGGTGACGAACTCGTTCAGGCCCGGCTTGATGCGGAAGTCGACGCAGATGTTCCAGCCCGGGATCGGGAAGCTCAGCGGCGCCTGATTGCCTTCGCCGAAGAGCTTGAACACGTTGAGGAAGGAGTAGTGCCCGCTGCGCTGGATGTCGACGATGATCTTCTTGAACTCGTCGACGGCCTCCGGCGGAACCACGAACTGGTACTGCAGGAATCCGTTGGATCCGTACGCGCGGTTCCACTCACCGAACATGTCGAGCGGGTGGTAGAACTGCGTCAGATTCTGGACCTTGCCGCGGTACTTGCCGGACTTACGGAACCAGACCTCACCGATCGCGGTGAAGTTGAATTTGTTGGCCAGCCCGTTCGGGAAGACGTCGGGGAACGTCAACAACTGCGGTGCATCGAACGCGAGCGGGTTCTTCTGCAGCTTGGCCGGAAGCTGATCGAGCTTTGCCAACGATCCGCGCGAGACTGCCGCACGACCGAGCTTCGGGGGCGCGGAAATCGCGTCGAACCAAGCGCTCGAGTACTCGTAGTTGGCTTCGCTGCCGTCGCTGTGCAGCGCGATGGTCTCGTCGAGGCTGTTGGTGACGTCGCCGTCGGCGATGAAGTACGCCGTCTCGGTCGGGGTCATCTTGATGGTGGCCCGCAAGATGATGCCCGTCAGGCCCATGCCGCCGATCGTGGCCCAGAACAGCGCGGCCTTGGGGTCGTTGCGCCCGCCCTTGGGGGTGAGGGTGCGAACCTTGCCGTCAGCCGTCAGCAGATCCAACGACACGACGTGGTTGCCGAAGCTGCCCGCGCTGTGGTGGTTCTTGCCGTGGATATCCGAGCCGATGGCGCCGCCGATCGTGACCTGACGAGTACCCGGCAGGACCGGAACCCACAGGCCGAACGGCAGAGCAGCCTTCATCAGCTGATCCAGATTCACGCCGGCGTCGACGTCCACCAGAGCGGTGTCGCGATCGATGCGGTGAATGCGGTCGAGTGCATTCATGTCGATGACCAGGCCGCCGGCGTTCTGCGCTGGGTCACCGTACGAGCGGCCGAGGCCTCGCGCGATGACGCCGCGTCGCAGATGCGAGGGCTTGGAATCGTTCTGTTCCGCAACCTGGGCGACCGCGTTCGCGATCACTTCCACGTCGGGGGTGGACAGCACCTGTGCAGTGGTGGCGGCGGTGCGTCCCCAACCGGTGAGGGTGCGGGCTTGGGTGTGGAGAGCCGGCTTCGGCGTCTCTTCTGCTGTCGTGGACATCAAGGTAGAGGTTACCTGGGAGTAGTGCCGACGGCTCCGACTCGAGTGGTTACTCTCGTCGTCGTGCCCGAAACACCTGCAAGTCACCAGCACGAACCCCACGTCCCGCTGCCCGTCGAGATTCCTGTCACGACGGACATCGCCGACGACGCGATGGACCTGAAAACGCAGATCGTCCGGTTCGTCGCGACGGGTGGGCTGTCGGCGGTCGTGGACTACGGGCTGTACGTGCTGCTCCTGGCGCTCGGCTTGCCGCGCGTCGCCGCAAAATCGCTGAGCTTCGTCGCGGGCACCACGACGGCGTACCTCATTAATCGCCGGTGGACGTTCAAGGCCGAGCCTTCGCGGGCCCGCTTCATCGCAGTAGTTGCGCTGTACGCGGTCACTTTTGCGGTTCAGGTCGGACTCAACGAAGTGATGGTCCATATCTTCGACGAACATTGGTGGCGGACACCGCTGGCGTTCGTCATCGCGCAGGGCACCGCGACGGTCATCAACTTCATCGTTCAGCGGGCAGTGATCTTCAAGATCAAGTAACGGTTCGGGGTGGATTAGCGCATTCGTCCGGTTTCTCGAGAGAGAATCGACCCCATGATCATCGTTCTCGATTCTTCGGCCCTGACCAGGGGTGCACGGTTCGACACCGCAATCGCCGACGCTCGCGCACTCGGACACCGCGTCGTCGTGCCGCGATTGGTCGTACTCGAGGTTGCGAGTCGCTACCGCGAGGAATCGGCGGAGATGATCGCGGCCCTGAGCGTCCAGGCGCGCATGTACGACCGACTGGGATTGCGGCGCGACCTCACGAGGTTTGTCGACGCGGCTCACGACAAGGCCGACGGCTACGTCGACGACGTGATCGAAGACCTCGTGGCGATCGGCGTCGAAGTGGTCGATCCAGTCGACGTTTCGCATCTCGAGGTGGCCGAGAGGGCGATCTCGCTGCGTCGGCCCTATACCGACAAGAAGAAGCGAGACGGTTACCCGGCGACCCTGAACTGGCTGACCGTGCTCGATCTCGCCGACCGGAACCCGGGCGTCGACGTGATCTGGGTCAGCTCCGACGCACGGGCATACGGCGACGGCGAAGACGGGGTCTGGCATGGCGATCTCGCGCGTGAACTGGCGGCGCGCGGTCTTGAATATCGGATCCGGTGGGCGTCGGACATCCCGGTGATCGACGGACCGGTTCAGGTGGAGGAAGTCGCTGAGCCGACCCCCGAGGCCCAGGTTGTTCAGGGTTTTGTGGAGCCGGAAGCGGTGGTTCCCGCAGAGATTCCCGAACCCGTGGCTCCCGCAGAGGTTCCCGAACCCGCGGCACCGGCAGTAGCTCCCGCACCCAAGCCCGTTCAGCGCGCAGCGCGAACGAGAGTTGCGCCTCAGCGCATAGAACCCGCCCCGAAAGCTCAGTCCGGCGGACTGCGCGGTCTGGGCAAGGTCATCGGCGGGCGGAAACGAAAGGTTACGATCGTCGACGATCTCGACGAAGTCGACCTCTTCGGTGCCTGATCGCTTCTAATCTGGACAGATGTCTCTGTTGCCGACTGTCAGTCGTAGGACCGGAACTCGATACGGCAGGCCGAGTATCGAATCGCAGGTCCTCTACAACGCGTGCCGATGGATGCTTCGGCCCGTGGTCGGGATCGCCCCGCTGACGCCTGGCGCCATGCGCCGCGCCGCAGTTCTGGACTCGGCCGCGGGTGTACGCATTCCGTCCGGGATCGATCGGGAGGCGATTCGTTTTCCGGGTTTCGACGGTGAACTCGTCCGCACGGCAGGCTCGACGGCTGATCTGCGCGACGGTGTTGTTCTCTACCTGCACGGCGGCGGGTTCATGTGCTGCGGGCTCAACACGCATCGGCCGGTCGTTGCCGGCATTGCCAAGCGAACCGGCCTTCCGGTCCTGCACATCGCGTATCGGCAGTTGCCGAAGACGAGTATCAACGGGTCCGTCGACGACTGCCTGGATGCGTACCGATGGCTCCTCGAACAGGGAGCCTTGCCGGAAAAGGTTGTCTTCGTGGGCGATTCGGCCGGAGGTTTCCTGGTTTTCGCGACGGCGCTTGCAGCTGTTTCCGCGGGACTCGAGGTTCCCGCCGGCCTTGTCGGGCTCTCGCCGCTCCTTGATCTCGACTGCACTACCAAGTCGGTCCATGCCAACGCTCGACGCGACGTGATCGCCCCGGTGTCGGCATTGATGGCGATCGGAAAGCTTGGCGGCCAGACGAACTCGCCCGTCGACGGCGATCTGGCCGCGCTGCCGCCGTCGTTGCTGATCGCCGCCGAATCCGAGGTGCTCAGAGTCGATTCGGAGGTGATGGCGCAACGGCTCGCCGCCGCGGGGGTGCCGTGCTCGCTGCAGATCTGGAACGGCCAGGTTCACGCGTTTCCCGCCGTCTGGCCTGGCCTGCCGGAGAGCCGGGCGGCGCTACGTGACGTTGCCAGGTTCATTCGCGCCAGGCTGGATGCGGTCCCGCCCCAGGAGTCACGTGCGCAGTGACGCGACAACTGCCCGTGCGAGGGCGTCGGCAGATCCAGGGGCGAACGGCAGAAAGAGTTCGGGCTCGATCAATTCCACTTCCATGAGCAGTGGTTGATCCACCGATCCCACGACGTCCACACGCGCATAAAGCAATTCGCCGGGGCCGCACGGGGCTGCGGCCAGTGCCGCGTCGGCCACCGCGAGTTCGGCGGTGGACGGTTCGTGGCGGTGGTTGGTTCCACCGTGGTATTCCTGAACACGGAAGTCGTTGGCGGCCGGGATCTTCCGGACTGCGTGGGAGTAGCGTCCGCCGATGTAAATGATCGAGCGCTCGCCGGCGACGACGTCCGAGATGAAGGGCTGGACCAATGCGTCGTTGCCACTCTCGAGGATGGAGCTGAGGTGAGCGTGGGCCTGCGCGGACCCGGCGGCAAATTTTCCGACTCCGACAGCGCCGGCGGACACCGCAGGCTTGACGATGACGTCGGCACTCTCGAACGAAGGGAGGGTGAGTGTTTCGCTCTTTCCGGCTGTGATTCCGGCGGTGAGCACAGCGGTGGGGACGATGGGTACGCCGGCCGCGGCAAGTTCGGTCAGGTATCCCTTGTGAGCGTTCCACGTGACGATCGAGAGGGGATTGGCGATCGGAACGGTCAACTGGTCGAGCACGGCAAGAAATTCGCCGAGGCGCTGGGTGTAGTCCCACGTCGATCGGATCAGAACCAGGTCGGCGTCGATGTCGTGGAGGGACGGGCTCGACCACGGCTCCATTGTCGACGCGATGCCGTAGGTGGTGAGAGCTTCCGTGACGAGTTTGCTTTCGACATCCGCCTCGCGGGCGGCGCCGTCACAGGTGAGCATGAGAACCGTGGTCATGCCACGATGCTTTCACGGCTAGCGCCTTTGGAGGCTAGCGAGGTGGCCCCTCGTCGAGGACCAGGGAACCGGTCCCGGGTTGTCCCGTTGCGTCCACCCACGTCAGCGCGACAGTGTCGCCGGGGCGGTGCGAGCTCATCGCCGCATTGAGGTCCGCGGACGACGCGATCCGGCTGCCCCCGAACTCCGTGATGACCGAACCTTTGGTCAGCCCCACTCGTTCGGCCGGCGAATCGAAGCTCACGGCAACAACTTCCGCGCCGGGCGGCATTTCAGCGTGGTCCTTCACCGCGACGCCCAGCACGGGTGTCGGTCCCACGCGCACGGTTTCGGACGATCGGCCACCGAGCACCTGCTCGACGATCGGTAGTGCCGTGTCGATCGGTATCGCGTAGGACTGAGGCGCCGGCGAGGTTTCGGTGCGTTCGGTGACGGCGTTGCCCGCGCTGCTGACGCCGATCAGTTCGCCTACGGCGTTGACCAGCGGGCCACCGGAATCGCCGGGCCGGATGTCCGCGTCCACCTCGATGAGGCCTTTCAACTGGTTTCGCGATCCGTCGGACACGTTGCGGGTGTTGACGGTGACGCCGAGGTTGGTGATGACGCCGGGAGCCGGGACGGGTACTCCGCCTCCTTCGGCATTTCCGATTGCGGTGACGGCATCCCCACGAGCGGCTTCCGCGGATTTGCCGACCACTGCCACCGGCAGATCGGTGGCGCCCGCGAGGCGAAGGACGGCAAGGTCGCTGACGCTGTCGTAGCCGAGGATCTCGGCGTCGTAGATCAGTCCGTTGGACATGCTGACGGCGGTGACGTCCGAGGCTCCGCTGATGACGTGGTGATTCGTGAGCACCACTCCGTCAGGGGAGAGGACGATCCCGGTTCCCGCGGTGGTGGTGAATCCGGCCGGCGCGGTGATGGTGACGATGGTGGGGACCACCCGGGCTGAGAGGTCCTCCGGGGAGAGCGGAACAACCGGCGCGGGCGGGGTGGTCGTGATGACCGTGACGGGGGCGGACTCGATCGTGCCTGGAGTCAGTGGTGGAGCGACCAGCGCGAGACCGCCGAGTCCGGCTGCGAGAACGACGGCCGTCCACAGGCCGCGTCTGCTCGCACGTTTGGTCATCCAGCCGTCCGTCCCGCCGGTGTTTTGCCTTCGAGTATGAAAGGTGAAGATTACCGATTCGGCGAATCTTCGGCCACAAAACCGGGCAACAGGCCGTCTGCGCGGAGCGTCGCCAGGGACGGTGCGGCAGCGTCCTTTGCGGAGAGTTCGTAGGTCAGGGGGTTGCCGTTACGGTCCGTCTTCGGCCATTCGATCGCGAGTTCCGGATCGAAAGGATCGAGGTCGCGGTCCAGGTGGGGGGAGTATTCGATGCTGCACAGGTACATCACTGTCGATCCGTCTTCGAGTGAAAGGATCGCGTGGCCGAGGCCTTCCGCGAGGAATACAGCTCGTCGATCGACGTCGTCGATCACCACCGCGTCCCACTCGCCGAAGGTCGGTGATCCGACGCGTAGGTCTACGACGACGTCGAGGAAGGCACCTTTCACGCAGGTGATGTATTTCGCCTGTCCGGGTGGATTGTCGGTGAAGTGGATCCCGCGGAGGCTGCCGGCTTCGGAAACGGAGCAGTTGGCCTGGGCGAGGTCGAGCGTGCGGCCGGTCGCGGCGGTGAAGGCGGAGCTTTTGAACCATTCGAGAAAGACGCCGCGGTGGTCGCCGAACTGCTTTGGCGTAACTTCCCAAGCCCCGGCGATTTTCAGGGGACGAATTTCCACGTCACCATTCCTTGCCATGCTCGAGCAGTTCGAGTAGATAGTTGCCGTACCCGGATTTGCCCAATGTTTCTGCCTGAGTGCGTAATTGGTCGGAGCTGATGAATCCCTGTCGCCAAGCAACTTCTTCAGGTGAACCGATCTTGAGGCCCTGGCGGTGCTCGATCGTTCGCACGTAGTTCGCAGCTTCGAGCAAGGAATCGGGTGTGCCGGTGTCGAGCCATGCCGTTCCGCGGGGAAGGACATCGACAGAGAGCTTGCCTGCTTCGAGATAGTGCTGGTTGATGTCGCTGATTTCGTATTCGCCACGCGCAGAGGGCTTCAGAGTGCGTGCGATCTCCACGACGTCACTGTCGTAGAAGTAGAGACCGGGGACCGCGTAATTGGATTTCGGTGACGTCGGTTTTTCCTCGATGGACACCGCCCGGCCGGAGTCATCGAATTCGACGACCCCGTAGGCAGTGGGGTTCGACACCCAGTAGGCGAACACCGCGCCACCGTCGATATCGGAGAAACGCCGTAGTTGGGTTCCGAGACCGGGGCCGTAGAAGATGTTGTCGCCGAGGACGAGAGCCACGGATTCGGATCCGATGTGATCCGCGCCGAGGGTGAATGCCGTTGCGAGGCCGTTCGGTTCGTGTTGCACCGCATACGTGAGGTTGACGCCGAATTGTGAGCCGTCGCCGAGAACCCGGCGGAATTGTTCGGCGTCGTGTGGGGTCGTGATGATCAAGATGTCGCGAATGTCGGCGAGCATGAGAGTGGAGAGCGGGTAATAGATCATCGGCTTGTCGTAGACAGGCAAGAGTTGCTTGCTCACTCCGAGGGTGATCGGGTGCAACCGCGACCCGGTGCCACCGGCCAGAATGATTCCGCGCATGCGTGCAGTGTCCTGCACTCCTGCCCGCCGACGCAAACGGACAGAACACGCCCGGCCGCTAAAGTGAGAGTTCGTTCGATGAGCCTGAGGAGATGACGTGCGACTACTGGTCACCGGGGGTGCCGGCTTCATCGGTGCCAATTTCGTTCATCAGACGGTGTCGACTCGTCCTGACGTGCAAGTCACGGTTCTCGACGCTCTGACCTACGCCGGAAATCGCGAGTCCCTGGCGTCAGTTGAGGACCGGATCACGTTCGTTCACGGCGACGTGGCCGACGAGCCACTGGTCGACGATCTTGTCTCGCGCTCCGACGCAGTCGTGCACTTTGCTGCCGAAAGCCACAACGACAATTCTCTCGCCGATCCGGAACCGTTTCTGCGCACCAACGTCATGGGTACGTTTTCGCTCCTGCAGGCAGTGCGTTCGCACGGGGTCCGCTATCACCACATTTCCACCGACGAGGTGTACGGCGACCTCGAACTGGATGATCCGACGAAGTTCACGGAGACGACACCGTACAACCCGTCGAGCCCGTACTCGGCGTCCAAGGCGTCGAGTGATCTGTTCGTGCGCGCCTGGGTGCGCTCGTTCGGGATCGCGGCGACGATCTCCAACTGCTCCAACAATTACGGCCCGTACCAGCATGTGGAGAAGTTCATTCCACGCCAGATCACCAATCTGATCGATGGGGTACGTCCTCGGTTGTACGGGGAAGGTCGCAACGTCCGCGACTGGATTCACGTCGAGGACCACAATCGTGCGGTGTGGGACATCCTCGAGCGCGGGAAGTCAGGTGAGACGTATCTGATCGGCGCTGACGGTGAAACCGACAACCGAACGGTGATTGCGGCTCTGCTCGAAATCTTCGGACACGGGCCGGACGATTTCGACTTCGTCACCGACCGACCCGGGCACGATCTGCGTTACGCGATCGATTCGACTCGGCTCCAGCAGGAACTTGGGTGGAAGCCGCAGTACCGCGATTTCCGAAGCGGATTGGAAGCCACCGTCGAGTGGTATCGCGACAATGAGAAGTGGTGGCGTCCGCAGAAGGCCGGTGTCGAGACGCAGTATTCCGCGTCGGAAAAAGTCGTCGACTGAGCCTCAGGCTTTGGTGGGGTCCGGCACCCGGGAACGCTCGTGCACGAGTGCGTTGCGCAGGACTCGCGATCCCGACAGCGCAGCCACGACGCCGGCAAAGACTTCGCAGAGGGTGAAGAGCAGCCTCGACGCCAGCGCGAGGCCGAGCGCGACACCGGCATCCATGAACGGCGAAAGCGCCGCGACGATGACGGCTTCGCGGACACCGATTCCGGACGGGACGACAAATACGAGGACGCCCGCGCACATCCCGAGGGCGAGCGCGCCGATGCACTGGACGAGGCCACGAATTTCGAAGCCGGCCGAACTCGACGCGAGCAGCCACAACTGGATGCCGTAGAGCACCCAGCTGGCTGCGCACCAGCCCAAAGCGAGGGCGATCTTGTGCATCGTGAGTGGTTTGTGGAGTGGTGTGCGACGGAGCAGTTTCAGTGCGAGGTTCACCAGGCGTGTGAGCACCGGCGGATACGCGCAGAGAAGCGCGATCGGGACCAGGATGATCACGCCGACCGCGGCTACTGTGCTGACCTCGAACAGAGCAGGCAGACCGAAGAGTCCGACGACCAACGCCGAAGTGGTGCTCAAACCCACCGTGACCAGTACCGCGACGAAGCCTGCTGCCCGGGACACGCCGGCGCGCCTGACGAGTTCCGTTTGCAGAACGAATGCCCAGACGCTGCCGGGAAGGTACTTGCCGAGCTGGCCGACCAGATAAGCGCGCGCGGCGTCGAAAGCCGGTATCGGTTGTTCGAGGGCGCCGAGTGCGTGTTGCCAGGCCCGCACTGCGGCAGCCATGCCGAGGAAGATGAACACCGACGAGGCGGCCAGTGTCCACCAGTTCAGCTCGGTGATCGTGTTCTTGACCTCGGACCACTGGGACTTCACCGCGAAGACGATCGCGACGACGATCGCGAGGGTGACGAGCACCTTGAATCCGTTGACGAGAAGACCACGCAGCGCGTTCGGCTGTGCGGCCGGTTCGATGTCTTCGACCGGTTGTTCAGATTCGGGAGAGGTACTCACGCGCCTGCATCCCGCCCGTTCGTCATTTCGCAGACGATACCAACCAGGATTTGCCTCGCTAAACCACGAGCGGTTTGTCGGCGCGTTCCCGCCACCAGGTGAAGGCTTCCGTGAGTGACTCCGGAATGGTCGGTGACGTCCCGAAGCTGCCCGCGGCGTAGACGGCTTCGATCGCAGCGATGTCCTCCTCCGAGATACCAGATCGACTCATCCCGATCCGGTTGACACCATGCAGTGACACCGGGTTGCCGAAGGCCTTGGCGAAGGGTGGAACGTCCTTGACCACGACGGTTCCCATCCCGATCATGGATCCGGAGCCGATGACGCGTCGTTGGTGCGCGACCGTGTGCATCCCCAGGTTGACCCCGTCTCCGACGCTGACGTGCCCGGCGAGCGTCGTACCGGACGACACGACGCATCGGTCACCGATCTGAACGTCGTGCTCGATTCCGACTCTGTTCATCACGAAGCAGTCCTCACCGACTTCGGTGCGCCGTTCGCTGCCCTGGTGGACGGTGCTCAATTCGCGAATCGTCGTTCGAGCACCGATTCGAATTCCCAGACCGGCGCTGACGGACCAGGACGTGGGATGCAGCGCGCCGAGGATCTCGGGGGGAGCTCCCAATACAGTTCCCGCGCCGATCCAGCAGTCGTCGCCGATCTCGAGTGGGCCGGTCAGTACGGCATTCGGCCCGATGGTCACACCGGTCCCGATCAGTACGTCGGGGCCGATCACGGCGGTCGGATGGATGTGGCAGTCGGCTTGTTCAGACATGCGGGTTCCGGAATCCTCTCGAAGTATCGAATCGTGTTTCGATACGCTTCCTGGGTTGTCGGGGTATTTCGTTCCGACGACGGTCGGATGAATCTATCGGAGGTAACTCAGTGATCGCGATATCCAGTATCTCGTTCGGGGAAGAAGTCGAGCGCGAGGTGCTGGACACTCTGCGATCGGGGATCGTCGCGCAGGGACCGAAGGTGAAGCGGCTCGAGGACGAGTTCGCGGCGCTGGTCGGGACGCGACACGCAGTGGCCGTGAACAACGGCACGACCGCATTGATCGCGGCTCTTCAGGTTCAGGATCTTCAGCCCGGCGACGAGGTGCTGACCACGCCGTTCACGTTCGTGGCCACGCTCAATGCGATCCTCGAGGCAGGCGCGACGGCGAGGTTCGCCGATATCTCCGAGTCCGATTTCAATATCGACCCCGCTGTCGCTGCCGATCGAATCGGTGAGCGCACGAAGGTTCTGATGCCGGTTCATCTGTACGGCCAGTCGGCAGACATGGGTGCGTTGATGCCGTTGGCATCGAAGAATGGTCTGACTGTCGTCGAGGATGCCGCTCAAGCTCACGGAGCGACGTTCGAGGGGCGAGGCGCCGGCAGTTTCGGTATGGGTTGCTTCTCGTTCTACGCAACGAAGAACCTCACGACCGCCGAGGGCGGAATGATCACCACCGACGACGACGCAATCGCCGATCGACTTCGTGTCCTGCGCAACCAGGGGATGCGGGCGCGCTACCAGTACGAGATGGTCGGCCAGAACTACCGGATGACCGATCTTCAGGCGAGCTTGGCTCTGCCCCAGATGGCGACCTACATGCAGCAGGTCGAGGCCCGTCGACGCAATGCCGATGCCTTGCGAGTCGGCCTGAAGGATGTCGAAGGACTGATCCTGCCGAGCGAGTTGCCGGGCCGCGGACATGTCTGGCATCAGTTCACGTTGCTGCTGGCCGATGACGCACCGATCACCCGCGATCAGTTGAGCGAACGTCTGGCCGCGCAGGACATCGGTAGCGGCATCTACTACCCGAAGGCCGTCTACGACTACGAGTGCTACCGCGAACATCCGCGCGTCGTCATCGAGGAGACGCCGGTGGCCACTTCGGTGGCATCGCGGTGCCTGAGCATCCCCGTCCACGCTGCGTTGTCCACCGGCGACGTCGATCAGATCATTGCCGCGGTACGCGGCGCCATGGAGGCCTGAAAATGACTGCCAGCAAGCCACGCATCGCCCTTGTCGGATCCGGTCAGATGGGCTCGCTGCATGCGCGGGTCATCGCACAGTCGGCACTGTGTGAGTTGGATCTGCTGATCGAGCCGCGCGAGGAGCAGGGCAAAGCCGTTGCTGCGCGGTTCGATACGCGTTGGGCTGCAGATTTCGACTCGCTCGACGGTATCGACGCCGTGGTGATCGCCGCGGCTACGCCCGCGCACTACGAGCTGGCCGGACGGGTTCTCGATCTGGGTAAGCCTGTCCTGGTGGAGAAGCCGTTGGCCGCGACGTACGAGCAGAGCGTCGACTTGGTCGATCGTTCACGCGCGTCGGGTGTTCCGCTGATGTGTGGACTGCTCGAACGTTTCAATCCCGCTGTCCGCACCGCCCGCGAGTTCTCCGGCGATGTGTGGCAGGTGAACGGTATCCGCCACTCTCCGTTCGTTTCCCGCATTCCGACAGGTGTCGCGACGGACCTGCTGATCCACGATATCGACCTTGCCATCGGATTTTCCGGTTCGGAACCCAGTCTGGCAAAAGGGGAGTTCGGCTACTTCCATCCGACGTCCGTGCAGAATCGGTCGGAAGATTGCGCCGACGCCGTACTGCGGTTCGGATCAGGTGCTGTTGCAACGATTTCCGCGAGCCGAATCAGTCAGCGCAAGATTCGCCAGCTGTCGTTGCTCGAGGCCGATCGACTCATCGAGATCGACCTCTTGCGTCGCGATATCACGATCTACCGGCACATCGACGACAACATGCCTACCGATCGGGACGGCTACCAGCAGCAGACGGTCATCGAAATTCCGACGATTCGTTACAGCGAGGAACCGCTCGCCGCGCAGCTGACGCATTTCCTCGGATTGGTACAGGGCACCGGTGACGCAGACGGTGAGCGGGCGTCGATTCTGCCCGCTCACCGCGCGGTTCACGAGGTGACGGAATCTGCGTTGGCTGCGGCGTTGTCGTCCTGACCGCTGCGTCGGCGTCGGAAGGCCCAGGCTCCTTGCGACAGCGCCAGGAGTAGTCCGACGCCGGCGACAGTCCATCCGAAAGTGCTTCCAGGCGGACTGAATTCGATGGTGAGGGCAGATCCGGACGGGGCACTCGGCGGTAGATCGACCTGCAACAACCCGCCGGGGCTCGCCTTCGTTTCGACCGTCTGACCATCTACGGTCGCGCTCCAGCCCGGCCATGCCAGCAAGGCGAATGTCACCGTGCCGGAACCGGTGTACTCGACGGTTTCTCGGGTGTCCGTAGCGGCAGAATCGCCGCGCACGTCGAGACCCGGTGTCGTTGCGGATATGCGACCGTCGGGCCACTGATGTTCGGTGGTGCGATGGCCGACGGTAACCACCCGATCCGGCGATACAGTCCAGTCGCCCTCGGGTAGGGCGTCGAGGGCGCGTTTTCCACCGTACGGTCCGGAATTCTGAACCACGACCGTATCGATACGCATCGCGTCGAGCCAGGACACACCGGTGCCCGGTGATTCGGCGAGCAGTCGGTCGACACCGTCCGGACATTGGACGCCGCCGTAGTAGTTCAGGCACAGCGCTTGGACGAAGTCGTTGTAGCTGATTCCGGCGTAGCTGTTGACGGCATTGACGCCGGCCGGCTGCCAGGCGCTGCCGAACAGAAGGTCACCCCACTGCCCGGTTTCGTTGTCCGGCGGGATGTTGACGGGGTCGGCGATCGCGAAAGTGGTTCCCTGGTAACGATCCTCGAACTTGGATTCCAGGAACGCCACCTGCCTGGGGAACTTCCACGGTGTCACGTTGTAGTTTCCGGTGAACCAGAAATTGGTCTGTGCGCTGAGCACGACGACGATACCGACAGCAAGGGCACCGGCGAGGTAGCGGGGTTTGCGGTATGCCACAACCAACGCGAGAACTGTCAGAATCACAGTGATGATCAGTGACGCCGAGTGAATGCCGATATCTTCCGGGACATTCGACCAGGCAAGATAGAACTGAAGTGCCAACAATCCCGCGGTGATGATTGCTCTCGTCTGGATTCGGTCACGATGTAGTCCGGCGGAGAGGGCGACCGCCGTGACCACGATGGCAGGCAGTTGACCGTACTCGAGCAGGCGCGCCGGCCAACGAAACAGCCAAAGATTCGACGGTCCGAGAAGCAGGACGACGTAAATTCCGCCGAAGACGAAGAGCGAGACGCTGTGGCGGCCCAACTTCTTCAGTGCCTTCCACTGAATCCACGGTGCGAGCGGTATGAGGAACCAAGCCAGGTACACCAGCGGAATCGTCATGGCGGGCGAAGCGAAAGCGGTGACGTACGGCTGGTTCGACGGACCGGAGAGGTTGAGCAGATCACCGAGATCAGGTCGAAGCGAACCGTCGTTTGCGATTCCGGACTGGGTACGCACCGACACGCCGGTGGTGAACAGCAATGGTAGGTAGACGATCAGCGACATCATGATGATCGCTGCCGCGCTGATCATCAATGATTTGATGCTGCCTGCGCGTTTGACGGCGATGCATTCCGCTATGACTGCGAGGTAGACGACCGCGACACCGACTGCGCCGTACGGGTTGCCGGTGGTCATCGCGAGATACCCGAAAACGATCGGTACCAGGGGATTCACCCGGCCGAGGGCGCTGGCGCGGGTGGACCACCAGACGTGGGGGATCCACGCGAAGGCGATCAGCCCGGACGCCCAACTGGAGGCGTCGAAATAGAGCGTGTATCCGGCGAACGGCATGGCAAAGCCGGCGATGAAGGCCATCGATCGATTGGCGCCGTACTGGCGGGCCACCAGGTAGACGCCCACCGCGAGTATCGCCATGAACTGCATTTTGACCAGGGTGATTCCGATTCCCAGGTTCGGAATGAGTGCAATGGCAACCGAATCCAGAAGGATCACGGGATTGTATGTCCCGTAAAGGGCTTCGGCGGTGACGTTGCCACCGGCCCATAATTCGGGAATGAGCGTCGGCCACGAACCGGACAGGATTCGCTCGCCGATCGTGTGCCAACCAGGCGTGAAAGCTGCTGCGCTGTCGTCCCAGTAGTAGAACCACCGGTTGGAGATCAAGGGGATGGCGGCCACGATCGACACCAGAGCGGCGAGAAGAATTGGCGGCACCACGCGTTGTGCGAGCGATAAGTCAGATTTCACGATGTGCTTTCGTCTTCGAGTCGATGGCTGTTGTCAGAGCCTGGGTCGTGCTCTTTTTCTCGGAGCCTGGGCTGCGCCTTGTTTCTCGGAGCGTAGTATTCCGACGAGTTCGAACTGCAGTCGGGGAAGTAAGGAGATCGGGACGTGGCGACATCGCGGACGGAACCCGTTCGTGGGGAATCAGCTACGCCGGAACTCTCGGTGATCATCCCCGCATACAACTCAGGCGAGGTGCTGGAGTCGACGGTGCGTCAATTCGCCGAGTACTTCACCAGCCGCCCGGCCGAGAGCATCAGGCAAGTCGAGATCATCGTCGTGGAGAACGGTTCGACAGACAACACCGCTGACGTATGTGCTGCTCTGGCCGCTTCCTGGTCGTGGCCGGGAGTGACCTTCCTTCCGATGAGCAGCGATAAAGGAATGGGTGCGGCGCTTCGCGCCGGGACACTTGCTTCTCGTGGACGGCGTGTGTTGCTCACTGCGGACGATCTTCCGTTCGGTTTCGGTGACATCGAGGGCGCCGACCGCGTGATGGCGGATCTAGGGTCCGTTCCGCCCGTGGTCATCGGTTCGAAGGCCCATTCGGAATCAGAGGTGGAACGTGGTCTGCTGCGTTCGGTGATGACGGGTGGATTCGCGACGCTGCGACGGGTCGTGCTGGGCACTCGCACGGGCGATCCTCAGGGAACTTTCATCGTCGACGGCGTTTTGCTGCGTCGAATCGCACCCTCGTTGACCGAGCGTGGTTTCCTCTTCACCACCGAATTGGACTACGCGCTCGAATTGGCCGGGGTGCGCCCGGTCGAGGTCCCGATCCGACTCAGTGACGATCATCTGGCACATGCAAGCCGTATCTCGCCGAAGGACGTGATCCAGATGGCAAAGGGTTTGTTGTCGCTTCGCCGACGAAAGACCGAGCTGCGGGCCGCGGCCGCAGCGAGTGATCGCGAGTAATCAGGGGTCGACCTGGTGTGACTCGGTGCCCGGGGCGCCGAGGTGCGGATTCGCGATACCCTGCGGGGCGTGGATACCGTGAACACGACCGATGACCAGTCCGATTCCGGAGTCGAGTTGATCGAACGAAGCGCGACATCGGATCGTCTGTTGGCGCAGCGCACGTTGTTCACCGGAACTTCCCCTGTCGCCAGTGACGAACTGTATGCGGTGACCAAGGTCGGAATGTCGACGCGATCGCGATTCGAGTTGCGGCTTCAGCCCGGGGCCGTCGCACACACCAACACCTTCTTCGGTCGATTTCCGGCCAGCTACTGGCAGCGCTGGACCAACGTCACCGAGGTGACCGTCACCGCGCATGTCGTGGCCGATACCGCTTGTCGCATTCAAATCCAGGCCTCGGACATCGGTGGTCACCGCCGGATCGTGACGAACGTCGTCGTGACCGGCGACGAGCGAGTGTCCATGACCGCCCCGCTCGATACCTTCGTCGACGGCGGCGCGCTGTGGCTGCAGTTCGAAGCGCAGGGTGGCGGCGCTGTGGTCGACGACGTGGAATGGACCGTCGCCTCCCCGGAGTCGATTCGCCCGGTAGCCGTGGCGATCTGCACGTTCAATCGTGCCGACGACTGCGCTCGCACGGTCGAGGCCCTCGCGTCCGACGAGCGTGTACTCGCGTTGCTCGACGCTCTGTACGTAGTCGACCAGGGAACGGATCCGGTCGAGAGCCGTGAGCTGTTCCAGGAAGTGTCGAAGAAGTTCGGTTCGCGGTTGCAGTATCTGCGGCAGGCGAACCTGGGTGGTGCGGGCGGGTTCACGCGGGGCTTGTACGAGGCTTCGGCGGCCGGACCGCACGCCGACGTGATCTTGATGGACGACGACATTCTGTGCGAGCCCGAATCGGTTCTTCGATTGAGCGCGTTCGCGAACATGACGACGGAGCCGGCTTTGATCGGCGCCCAGATGCTCTTTCTGTTCAACCCCGACTTCCTGTTGGCTTCGGGTGAACGCGTCGATCTGGGCACCCTGCAGCGTGGTGTACCGACCGACGAGCACGGCGTTCGCAACCGGAGTGTGCTCGAGGAGCTACCGGAACGTCGCGTGGATGCCGAATACAACGGTTGGTGGTCTTGCCTGATCCCTGCCGAGGCCATCGAGCGGATCGGATTGCCACTGCCGGTTTTCTTCCAGTGGGACGACGTCGAGTACAGCTTGCGGGCCGGGCGGGCCGGGATTCCCACCATTACGTTGCCTTCGGCTGCTGTGTGGCATGCGGACTTCTACTGGAAGGACGTCGACGGTTTTGCGCACTACTTCAGTACGCGCAACGGACTCATCACCGCTTCGCTCGACCCGGGGTTTGCGCCCAAAACTCTCGCGAAGCAACTCTCTCGCGACATTTCGCATTCGATCGTCGGGTTGCAGTACGGCCTTGCACACACGCAACTCCGGGCGATCGAGGGATTTCTCGAGGGGCCGGAAGGTTTGGCGGACGGTGGCCAGGAGGCGCTTGCCGCGATCAACCAGGAACGTAAGCGCTTCCCCGAGACGGTAACTCGCCCGGCGTCGGAGTTGCCGGGAAGGCTGCCGATCCGTCGCGTTGCGCCCAGCCCGAAACCCGGTTTGTGGACAGACCTGGTTCTCGCGAAACGTGCTGTGATGCAGGCACGCAATCATCTGGAGCGGGGTCCGGTGGCGATCTCGTACGAGGATGCGCAGTGGTGGCACGTCGGACGTTTCGATCATGTCTTCGTCACGGATGCTTCGCAGGGAGGCGTGCGTGAACGCCGCTTCGACAGCGAGAAGGCCGCCGAGATGAGCGGCCGCCTCGCCGGCGTGATGAAGAGGTTCCTCGCCGAAGCGCCAAGTGTTGCCGAGGCATTCGCCCGGGAGTTCCCGCAGCTCACCAGCCGCGAGAACTGGGCCCGTCTGTACGAGAAGTGATCCTCAGCTGGTGATCTCGACAATGACCTGCTCGTTGTCGACGGTGTACCCGAGGTATTCGAACGAGATGCCGGTGCGTGTGACGAACTCCGTCCACGCCCGGTACTCGTGCTGCTGCCACCCGGGATAGTTGAAGAATTCGTCGAAGACGACGATCGACCCGGGTACCAGGCGGTCGCCGAGGAGATCGAGCACCGTCTTGGTGGACGAGTAGAGATCGGCGTCGAGGTGCAGGAACGCAACGGGGCCGGGTTCGTCGTTCAGGAACGAGGGCAGGGTGTCCTCGAAGAGGCCCGGAACAAGTTGCGCTCCAGGTACTTCGGGGACCGATTCCTGAGCGAATTCGCCGACCGGAAACCCGGTGCGCCACGTTTCCGGAAGACCGGAGAACACGTCGAAACCCGCGACGGTTCCCTCACGTTCGGTGAATGCCTCCGCGACGATTTTGAGTGTGGTTCCGCTGGCAACGCCGAATTCGAGTGCCATGCCGGGTATTTCGATCAAGCCCAATGCGTGGCGCAGCGTGTCGTGCGGGTGGCCGAATGTCTCGGCGACTCGAAGGTGTTCGAGGATGAACTCGGCGGTCGATGCCGTCGCTTGCAGGTCCACGGCGTAGGCCAGATCCCGTCGCTGACGAAATTCCAGTTCGTCGATCCTGGACCGGAGGCCCGCGATGTCACCGCGGGCCACGGCCAGTTCGTCACGTGAGAGCGTCAGCGCATCGAGGATCTGTTGCGTGCGATCTGCGTTGTGCCGGTCGGCGGCCTCGACCACCTCGGATACCGCACGCTGAAGCTTGGTCCTGGCGCTGGAACGGAACTGCTCGAACATGGCAACCTCTCGTCGGGATCACCCCCATGCTGCCAGGCTTTGTTCGCTACCGGTCCCGACCGCGGTAGTGACTCTTGAGTTGTCGGGAGATCACCTTGATCTCCCGCGTCCTCTCTGCCTGCAGACGAGCATCGCTTCGCGCGGCATTCCACGCGTTCTCTCGCTGTAGTTTCCGGTAGCTCGCGAGTCTCCGCTCATCGATATCGCCACGCCCGAGTGCGCCCAGGACTGCACATCCCGGTTCGGAGTTGTGTGCGCAATCGGAGAACCGGCACTCTGCAATCAGCTCCTCGATCTCGGGGAACGCCTTGTCGATCCCCTCCTCCGCGTTCCACATCCCGACCCCTCGCAGACCGGGTGTGTCGATCAGTGTCCGGCCGCCGGAGAAGGCGATCAACTCTCTGGTGACGGTGGTGTGGCGTCCCTTTCCGTCGCCGGCCCGAACGCGACCGGTCTCGAGTCGGTTGTTTCCGGCGGATTCTGTGAGGAGCGCGGTGTCGGCGAGGAGGGCGTTCGCGAGCGTCGACTTACCGGCGCCGGATGGACCGAGTATCGCCACGGTGCCGTCCAGAACTGCATCGAGAACTTCCATTCCTTCGTAGGTCTCGGCACTGACAGCCAGCACTGTCGCGCCGGGCGCAATGGCGGAGACTTCGGCGAGAGTGTCGGAGATATAGTGAGCTGCATCGGATTTGGTGAGTGCAACGACAGGTGTTGCGCCGCTCTCCCAGGCGAGTGCGAGTAGTCGCTCGATGCGCCCGAGATCGACGTCGCCGTCCGAAGCCGTGGCGATGACGACGGTATCGACATTGGCCGCCAGAATCTGGCCTTCCGATTTTCCGGATGCCGAGGATCGAACGATGCTGCTCGATCGGGGGAGTATCGAAGTGACCGTGTGCATCTCGGGTTCGCGTGAGTCCCGTACCTCGGCCACGGCGACCCAGTCACCCGTGCACAGTTGGCCGGTACACCGCGGATCGCTGCCGCTGAGTGCGCGAACTGTGCCTTCGGCGACGGCCACGTCACACCGTCCGCGGTCGACGCGAAGAACGCGCCCGGGTGCGGAGTCCGGTGGGGCCAGGGCAGTGAATTTATTCGAGAGTGTTGCGTTCCAACCGTATTCGGTCAGGGTCGTGCTGTTTTCCGACATGGTGAGTGTGTCCTCGAGTACGAAGAAGTGTGAATGTTGACGGTGCTGAAACTGCGGAACACGACAGTCATCGATACTCACTCCTCGAAAATCTCAGGACGCACCATGCGTCGGAACAGAATCGTCTCAGCCGCAGACGCGACCGTGCAACTGAATTAACTCAGGACGACTGACTTAACTCGGACGTTCGAACTTTTCTTCTCGGCCGAGCTTGCGCAATCGCATCCACTCGCGCAGTCCGGCAGGATCGCGGCGAGTGATCAGGAAGTACCAGCCGAACCGAACCCATTCCTGCGGAAGCAGTTTCCGCATTCCCGGTTGGGCGAGGATGTATCCACGGTTGCGGTAGGTGAAGTAGCGCTTCGTGTCGTTGTCGGGATACTGCGTGTGCATGCGTCCGCCGAGGATCGGCTTGAACTCGTCCGCGCCGTTGGGGTGGACGTAAGCAGTTTGCAGGCAGGTGCCGAACTTCAGTCCGGAGCGCACGAGGCGACGGTGTACCTCGACCTCGTCGCCGCGGACGAACAGGCGTAGATCCGGAACTCCGACGGCATCGATCGCGTCGGCGGTGAACAGTGCGCCGTTGAAGAGGGACGCGATACCGGGCAGGAGATCCTCGTCGCCGAGTTCGGAACGCAACCGGCGCCACGACGTACCGCGGCGAAGTGGGAAAGCGAGGCGGTCGGGGTTGTCGATGTCGCAGACGACGGGGGAGACCTCGGCCAGGTCGTTCCGAATTGCACAGTCGAGCAGTGTTTCCAGGACTTCGGGGCCCTCCGGGCGCCCGTCGTCGTCGGCGAGCCAGACGCGATCGGCACCGAGCGAAAGTGCGTAGAGAATGCCCAGAGCAAATCCTCCGGCACCGCCGAGGTTGTGCTGCGAACCGATGTAACTGGTCGGCAGTGGAGCGTTGTCGACGAGCTCTTTCACATCGGATTCGTCGGCATTGTCGACGACAACCAGATGATCGAGCGGGCGCGACTGGGTGCTGAGAACCTTCAAGGATTCGGCCAGCAGTTCACGACGCTTGTGCGTGACGACGACCCCGATGATTTTCTCGGGTGCGCTCACGGGGTGTTCTCCCGTTCCATTTCCTTGATCACGTGGCGCACATGTTCGGCGGCGTCGTCACCTTCGTAGGCGCGCACAACGTCTTCGATGTCGCCTTGCATGCGGATCTGGCCGTGGTCGATCCACATCGCGCTGTTGCACAGCTGAGCGAGAAATTCGTTGGAGTGGCTGGCGAATACCAGGATGCCGGAGCGTTCCACCAGCTTCTGTAGCCGGATGCGAGCCTTCTTCATGAATTCGGCGTCGACAGCCCCGATGCCCTCGTCGAGAAGCAGGATCTCAGGATCGATACTGGTCACGACGCCCATGGCAACGCGAACGCGCATACCGGTGGAGTACGTGCGCAGCGGCATGGAGAGGTATTCACCGAGTTCGGTGAAGTCGGCGATCTCATCCATCTTCGCGAGCATCTGCTTGCGGGTCTGACCGAGAAACAGGCCACGGATGATGATGTTCTCGTAGCCGGAGATCTCCGGGTCCATGCCGACACCGAGGTCGAAGACGGGTGCGACGCGTCCGCGAATAGTGGCGGATCCCCGGGTGGGTTCGTAGATTCCGGAGAGCAGGCGCAGCAGGGTGGATTTGCCGGCGCCGTTGTGGCCGACGAGCCCGATGCGGTCGCCTTCCTTGAGCGTCATCGTGATGTCGCGGAGCGCTTCGACGACAACGACGTCGGAGTCGTTGCGGCCGATGGATCCTCCAGCCTTGCCGAGGAAGGCCTTCTTGAGCGAACGGGATTTCGCGTCGAAGATCGGGAAGTCGACGCACGCGTTCTGCGTGTGGATGCTGACTGGCTGACTCATGTGTTTCCTCTAAACCCAGTAGGGCACGCGTGCCCGGTACTTGCGGAGTGCCAGGATCGCGACGGCCCAGCCGACGACGGTGAAGGCGATGACGATGTACCAGTGGTAGGCCTGCTGGTCGGCTCCGATGAGTGGTGCTCGGATGATCTCGAGGTAGTGGTACAGCGGGTTGAGTTCGGCGAGCCGGACTCTCTCGCTGGCTTGCCCGCCCTGATCCTTGAGAGCCTGCGTCGTCCACATGATCGGTGTCAGCACGAAGAGCAGCAGGGTGAGGCTGCCGAGGATGGGGGCGATGTCGCGGTACCGGGTGGAGAAGATGCCGAAGACGATCGACACCCACAGCGTGTTAGCGACGATCAGCACGAATGCCGGTATGGCCGCGAGAGCTGTCCAGCTCATGTTCTGCCAGATACTGAACGCGAACAGAAGAACTATGTAGATCGCGAAGTTGTGCGCGAAGAACAGCACCTGTCGCCAGACCAGGCGATACACATGCACACTCAACGCCGACGGCAACTGCTTGATCAGGCCCTCGTTGGCGATGAAGACCTCGGAGCCTTCGAGGATGCTTGCACTGATCAGGTTCCACACGATCAGCCCGACCGTGACGTACGGCAGGAACTCCTTGAGCGGAATGTTCAGCAACGCGGAGTACAGAAGACCCATCGCGGCGGCCTGAACGCCGGTGGCGATCGTGATCCAGAACGGTCCGATCACCGACCGGCGGTAGCGCTGTTTGATGTCCTGCCAGCCGAGGCTGAGCCACAACTCACGCTGATTCAGACCGTCGCGAAGGTCTTTGAACGCACGACGGAACGTCTGGGAGTCGGACACGGGCGCGGGTGCGCCCGGCGTCTCGGATTCGATTGCGGATGCTGACACGGAGGTCGAGCCTACCGGCCTGGCGTCGGAGCCGGTTTTCCCGCGGACTTCGTGGTGGTCCGGGTTACAGATACTGGCCGGTTCCTGGGCTCTGTTGGTCCGGATGTGCAGGTGAATGCGGAGCCCCGATGCTCATCCCGGGAGGCAGTGCGCCCTGACGCATTTGTTCGAGCTGAGCGCGCGCTGCCATCTGCTGGGCGAACAGTGCGGTTTGAATTCCGTGGAACAGTCCTTCCAGCCAGCCGACGAGTTGGGCCTGTGCGATGCGCAGTTCGGCGTCGGAGGGAATGGAGTCGTCGGTGAATGGGAGGCTCAGTCGCTCGAGTTCCTCACGGAGTTCGGGTGCCAGGCCCTGTTCCAGTTCTCGGATGGACGACGTGTGGATGTCCTTGAGGCGCTTACGGCTGGCGTCGTCGAGCGGCGCGGCGCGCACTTCCTCCAACAGTTGTTTGATCATCGTGCCGATTCGCATGACCTTGGCCGGCTGCTCGACCATCTCGGCGACGGACTCGGCTTCTGATTCCGCGCCTTCGGCCGTGCCGGAGGCGCCGGCCTCTGCCTCGGCCACCGGCATTGCGACGGGTCGACCGTCGGGTCCGATAACGAGTACCTGCTCTTTGTCGGGGTTCGTCATGCTTCCATCTTGTCGTGTGTGGGCGACAAACGCCGCTTAACCCCCGAAAAGTTAGCTATAGAATAACTGTACTGGCGGGTAATTGGGTGACTGCCTTCGACTAAGCGGGCGTCTGCACCTAGAGTGTCGAGCATGGCTTACGACGTTGCCCGCGTACGGGGGTTGATTCCCTCACTCGGTGACGGCTGGATCCACCTCGATCCGCAGGCCGGAATGCAGATCCCGGACGCCGTCTCGCGGACGGTCTCCACTGCGTTCCGTGCCTCTGCGTCTTCTTCCTCCGGTCGCCACGTCTCGAACCGTCGTAGTGCTGCCATTCTCGAGAGTGCGCGCACCGCGGTCGCCGATCTGGTCGGCGGAGATCCGGCGGGAGTCGTTCTCGGATCAGACCGAGCGGTGTTGTTGGCTTGGCTCGCCGAGTCGCTCAGTTCGCGGTTGGGCCTCGGAACCGGTCTCGTACTCTCGCGCCTCGACGAAGAGGCGAACGTCGCGCCCTGGCTTCGTGTGGCCAGTCGCTACGGCGCTCAGGTGCGATGGGCCGAGGTCGAAATCGAAACGTGTGAGCTCCCGAGTTGGCAGTTCAACGATCTCATCACCTCGACTACTCGCTTGGTGGCCTTGACGGCCGCATCACCGGTCGTCGGTTCGGCTCCGAACGTCCGCGCCGCAGCTGATCGTCTGCACGAATTCGGTGGGCTGATGGTGGTCGACGCCGTCGGTGCAGCGCCATATGCGCATGTGGACATGGCTGATCTCGGAGCGGACATCGTCGCCGTCAGTGCGCCGTCGTGGGGCGGTCCACAAGTCGGTGCGCTCGTGTTCCGAGATCCCGGACTGCTCGACAGAATTCCGGCTGTGTCGCTCAACCCGTACGCGCGTGGCGCCGAGCGACTCGAGGTGGGCGGTCATCAGTTCGCGCTGCTGTCCGGTCTCACGTCGTCGATCGATTTCCTGGCGGGCTTGGACGAATCGGCAACGGGAACCAGGCGTGAGCGCCTCGAAACCTCGATCAGCTCGCTGCAGGACTATCAGGACGGTCTGTTCGATCACCTCATGCGTTCTCTCGCGGCGCTGCCCAACGTGATGGTGATCGGCGGCGCACCCACGCGGGTGCCGACGCTCAGCTTCACGCTCGAGGGCATGGCGGCAGACAAGGTCGCCGCGCATCTGGCCGACAAGCGCATCGCGACGGTCAGCGGCACGCACGGCGGTTCCAGGCTGCTCGACGCACTCGGAGTCAACGACGAAGGTGGCGCGGTCACCGTCGGCCTTGCGCCGTACACGACGCGGTACGAGATCAATCAGCTGGTCGCCGAACTCGGCGCCCTGGGCTGATCGACCTCGCTCGGCTCACTTCACGGTGAGGATGACCTTGCCTACGGTTTCCGGCGAATCCAGCAATTGATGAGCTAATGGCGCCTCGGTGATCGGTAGTTCGGTCGACACGATCGGTTGAACCGATCCGTCTGCGATCAGCGGCCACAGCTTCGCGCAGACGTCGGCGACAATGTCCGCTTTACCGCCGGGGCCGGTGAGCGGACGACCGCGCAGGCCTGTGGACGTGATGTTTCCGCGCTTGCCCATCAGCTTGGCGATGTCGACCTCGCCCTTGCGGCCACCCTGCATTCCGATGATCACGACGTGGCCGTCCATGGCGAGTGCGTCGACGTTGCGTCCGAGGTACGACGCTCCCATGTTGTCCAGAACCACGTCGGCGCCGTGGTTGTCGGTGGCTTCGGCGAGTGATGCTACGAAGTCGCTGTCGCGGTAGTTGATCAGAATGTCCGCGCCCAATTCGCGGCAGCGGTTCAATTTTTCCTCCGAACCCGCGGTAACTGCGACGCGGGCGCCGAGGGCTTTGCCGACCTGGATGGCGTGGGTGCCGATTCCGCCGCCACCGCCATGGACGAGGAGGACCTGTCCGCGTCGTAGACCTCCGCGCATCACGACGTTGGACCACACCGTGCACGCAACTTCCGGCAACGACGCTGCGACGCGGAGATCGACGCCCGCGGGAACCGGGAGAAGCTGTGTTGCCGGGACCGCGACCTTCTCGGCGTATCCACCGCCGGCCAGCAACGCGCAGACTTCGTCGCCGACGGACCAACCGGTGACGTCTTCGCCGAGTTCGGTGATCACACCCGAGCATTCGAGACCGAGGATGTCACTTGCGCCGGGCGGCGGCGGGTAGAAGCCTTGACGTTGGAGCAGGTCGGCGCGGTTGACCGCGGTCGCGGCGACCTCGACGAGTACGTGCCCGCGAGGTAGTTCGGGATCGGGCTGCTGCGCCCATTTCATGACCTCGGGACCGCCGGGCTGATCGATCGTTATGGCGTACATGGATACGACGCTAGCGAATCTCCCCGCTGACGGGTGTTTTGCCGCTACCGTCGCGGACGTGACTTACTTCGGGAACATGCAGAACGAGATCTATCTGACGGGACTGAGCGGCGCGAAGCCGGCTTTGCCGATGACTGCGGCGGGCTTGGAAGATGCCGCGCGCGAGCAACTCTCACCGGAGGCTTTCGGGTATATCGCCGGTAGCGCGTCGACCGAACGGACCGCGGTGTCGAATCTGCGGGCGTTCGACAAGCATGCGATCGTGCCGCGGATGTTGCGGGGGACTGCGGCGCCCGACGCACGCGACCTGAGTGTCGAGGTGTTGGGGACGCGATTGGCTGCACCGATCCTGACGGCTCCGGTGGGCGTGCTCGGCTTGGTCCACGACGACGCCGAGGTTGCGGTCGGTTCGGTCACCGCCGAGTTGGGGATCGGATCGATTCTCTCGACGGCGGCATCCTCGACCATCGAAGACGTAGCGGCGGCCTCCGGCGAGAACTGGTGGTACCAGCTGTACTGGCCGGCCGACGACGAACTTGCCGAGTCGTTTGTCCGCCGAGCGGAGACGGCGGGCGCGAAGGCTATCGTCCTGACTGCCGACACTCCCGGTATGGGTTGGCGTCCAAGGGATCTCGAACTCGGTCACCTTCCGTTCCTGCAGGCGAAAGGTATTGCCAACTACCTGTCGGATCCGGTGTTCCGCGCCAAACTGGCGACGCCGCCCGAGGAGAGCGCAGAAGCCCTGCAAATCGCGGTTCTGACGTGGGTGTCGTTGTTCGGTAACCATGCGGTGCGGATCGCGGATATCGCGAAACTTCGCCAGTGGACGACACTTCCGATCGCGGTGAAGGGAATTGTCCATCCCGACGACGCACGTGAGGCCGTCGCGGCCGGAGCCAGCGGCATTGTCGTGAGCAATCATGGTGGGCGTCAGGTCGACGGGTCGATTTCGGCACTCGATGCTCTCGGTCCCGTCGCTGACGCGGTGGGGGATGAGGTGGACATCCTGATGGACTCCGGAATTCGTTGTGGCGCAGACGTAATCAAGGCTCTGGCCTTGGGTGCCGACGCAGTGCTGTACGGGCGGCCGTGGGTGTACGGGTTGGGATTGGCCGGAGCGGACGGAGTGCGTCATGCATTGCGCAGTCTCCTGGCCGACCTGGATCTCACCATGGGACTGGCGGGGCTGGCATCGGTCGCGGAAATCGATCGCTCGATCCTCATGTCCAATTCGTGACTTTAGGGTGAGTCTTACTGTGACGGGCGGACACAGGTCTAAACTTGGAACCTGTGACAGCTGAAGCGACAACCGAGGAGACATCGCAGGCGGCGCACGGTGAGACACCGTGGCTGACGCCATGCGAGATGCGTGCATGGCGCGGCTACATGGACGGTAATCAGCGCCTCATGGAGGTTCTCAACCGCGAACTGCAGGATTCACACGACCTGTCGTTGGCCGATTACCGCATTTTGGTCATGCTCTCGGAGTCAGCTGACGGGTCGTTGCGGATGAGTGACCTGGCAGACGGCGTGCTGTCTTCGCGGAGCCGCCTCACGCACCAGATCAGGCGGATGGAATCTCAGGGCATCGTCGTGCGCGACACTTGCGTCGAAGATGGTCGCGGCGTGCTCGCGCGGATCACGGAAGAGGGTAGGCGTCGCCTCGCCGAGGCGGCACCTACTCACGTGGCCGGGGTTCGGAACAATCTGGTCGATTTGCTGACTCCCCAGGAACTGGACGTGCTGGCAGACGTCTTCGAGAAGGTCGACAAAGCCATCGGCGAGCGCTGACTTCTGGAGCCGTTTTCGCGGTCCGTGGGAACACCCGATAGGATCGCCCACGGAAGCGTGGCAGAGCGGCCGAATGCACTCGCCTTGAAAGCGAGCGTGGCGTTAAACCCACCGGGGGTTCAAATCCCTCCGCTTCCGCCAAATGTTCGTTGTTCAAACCCAGTCCGCGCGAAAGCGCGGGCTGGGTTTTTTCATGCCCTATGAAGCGCAGGAGCGGCGAGGAGTCGGATGTGTAGCGAACTTTGCCGCCCTGGGGTCGCCAGGCGAAGCAATGGCTTCGCTACTTCGGTGCTACGTCCGATGTTGCGGCAATCTGCCGGTTCTCGTTGTGCTGTGGTGAACGATCAGCCATTGCGACGCTCGGCGACGAGAGTTCCAGGTGATCGCATCGGGCGGCTGGTGGTCAATTCGATTCCCTCCTTGGCTAGATGGGCTCGTGGTTTGCGCGGCCTCCTTGCGCTTGGTGCCCGAATGAGCTGCGCGCCACCAATTAACTGTTGACCGTTCAACAGGTTTGCGCGGCCATATCGCCAGAGGCCGCGTTGCATGCAATCTGCTGAAATGCTCCGGATCGTGCCTTGTTTGCACGTTTGCTCGACTGTCACCACTGGGCGGGATGGTCCAAGTTTGGTGTCGTTCGCCACATTGGGACGCGACGTCCTCACACGAAGCGGAAATCCCTGTCGAGGTTCCGCTCGGCGGACACATGAATGTCAACCCGGACGGCTCTGTCACCGTCTTCGACGCGGATGGAAACCCGATCTCGGTCGTCGCAGCTCCGTGGGCGTATGACGCCAACGGCAATCCTGTTCCCACCGACTACGAAGTTCGCGACGGCCGCCTGATTCAGACGGTGTACGCCGACGAAGCGACCGCGTACCCGATTTTGGCTGATCCGCCGGAAAAGAAGGCGAAAGCACCCACCTCTGTCGCTTCGAAACAAGTCCAGAAAAATACGAACACCGCCGCACCCAAGCCGAATTCGATGACCTCGCGCACAAGTCCGCAGAAACCGCAGAACAGTGGAAACACGAACTCGGGCAACACTTCCGGAGTCACGAACAGCGGCACCACCGCTGGTAAGTACGCCGGGACCACCACCCAAGGCTCCGCTCCGGTCACGAAACCTGCATCTCCCAATCAGTCACCGCGCACCACCACCAAACCTGGACCGAAGCCCGCGCCGACCTCTCAGGAACAAGCAACGAACCAACTCGCCCAAGCACACGGCGAAGTCCCTCCGGTTGCACCTTCGAAACCCGCGCAACCAAATCAGTCGCCACGCACCACAGCCAGTCCGGGCCCCAAACCCACTGTCAGTCCACGTCAACAAGCTGCGAACCAGCTTGCCGAAGCGCACGGGGACGTGCCTGCCGGGTTCACCGGCAATGTGCCGATCCCGCCAGATCCGAACGCGCCCGACGACCGATCGTTCCCGCAAAAAGTATGGGACACCGCGTGGGGTGTCGGGGAAAGCGCGGTCGACACAACAGTCGATAGTGTCGGAACGCTCGGGGATGCGTGGCGAAATTTCCTAGTAGTCCCCGTGCACGATGCCGCCGTCGATCCGTTCGGGTTCAATCGCGGTCAACGAGCACAACCTTCACCCGAGCATTCCCCGGCTGAGATCGCTGCCGCAGCAGCAAATATCGTCTCCCTCATTCCGATCGTAGGCACAGGAGGCAGAGTCGGCGGAGCTGCCGTGCAAGAAGCGGTGGAGGCTGTTCTGCGGCGCGGCGGAACCGCCGCAGACGCCGAAGCCGCAGGTCGCAGGGCAGCCGCCACCGCCGGTGAGGCCGGGAATAGAGCCCCTAGCGATCCGACTATTCCCGTCGGAGACAGACCGGCCTCGACACCTGTGGGTGGGCGCGGAGATCGCGAAATAAATGTAAAGCCCGGAACCAATCGTCCTGGAATAGTCAACGGTCGTGAATATACGGGGCATGCGTTCGACCGAATGCAAGAGCGCGGCATACTCCCATCCCTGGTTGAACAGGCCATTCGTGAAGGGGTGGCGACCCCGAGCAGAGGAAACACGACCGTGATCTATGATTCGATAAACAACCTATCAGTTATCATCAATGAAACGGGCAGAGTTGTGACCACCTCATTTGGCAATTTATCGGGAAAGTGGAAAACATGACGGATCAATCAATTTACCGCCTGGAAGCTGAGCAGGTTAATCGCGATTATTGTGACGGAAAAATATCCTTGCATGCGCTAGTTGAAATATTCGAGAGGTACGTCAGAGAACGCGAATCGGAGCGTGCATCAGATTCCGAAACCCTGAGGGGGGCCTGGGGTCAAATTGAAATAATGAATGCAATTAACCAGGATGATCCTTCGAATTCGAGCAAAAATGAGTCGGAGGTGCGAGAAGTTATTCAAGAATTCTTGGACTTGCTTCCGTAGTCTCTTTTCTCGGTCCAGGGGCGACTAATCAAGGCAGGCTTTGACTCACTTGCGCGACCAGTGTCATGTCAAGTGACACTGGCCAGCAGTTGCTTATTGTGATGTGGGAGCAGATTAGGATTCGCAGGCTGACGGTTCAGACGTCTTCGCCTTCGAGGGCGGCCATCCATTTGCCCTGATCACCGATCACGACTACCTCGCCTACCGCATCCCAGTGGAACACGACCACATCCTGATGATTCCAGGTAAAACCGACTACCTGTACAGCAGCGTCCAGCAGAAGAGTCCTGTGCACCGACAACACACCCTTCCTCAAGCGGAATCGGCACCATGACCACCTTTTATGCAATTTGTGCGATCACCACAGGGGCTGTGGCGTTGATCGCATCCACGCCCTACGTGATGTACCGCAGTCATGCGAGAACGATCTACTGGAGTTCGTCGATCCTGACCATCGTTTTCGCTTGGCTCACCGCTCCTCAGCGGTCGATTCTCGGACCTGTCCTTTTGTGCGGTTTCGCTGCTGTGTTCGTGGCGTGGTGGTGGACCCCCTTCCTCACGCGAAGGCATCCCACCGGATTCAACGATGTTTTCGGTGCTTGGCTGACACGGGCGCTCTACCGCGAGCAGAAGGATGCACCTCCGGTAAACAGGTACGACAAACTGCACTACAAAGACACTGACCGCCAAGCACGAGATACCGATTCTGACGGAAATCAGGTCAACACCTGAGCCGGCGCGTAGAGCGCTTTGACGTGATGTCCTCAATACCACCCTCGCGCGTACCCGAACAGCTTGTAGTGAGATGCCATGGGAAACAGTACTTTCCACATGGCGGCGTACACGCGCCCGGTTTGCGCAAGCTGTACAGCAACCAGGATGATCGATGGCTCGAAACTGCTCTTCGCGCAGCCCAATTCAGTAGCTGTCAACGCCATCGCGAGCGGTAGTCCTCTTCCCCTAGTCTCTGCAGCTCATCCCATTTTTTTCGAGCATCCGCCGCGAATTGGACGTAAAGCCAGGAACCAATCCTCCGGGAGTGGTCAACGGTCGCGAATACACTGGGCATGCGTTTGATCGAATGCAGAGGCGCGGCAACCTCCCCTCCCTTGTCGAACAGGCAATTCGAAATGGGGTGGCCACCCCTAGCAGCGACGCAACGATCGTATTCTATGATTCGGCAAATAACCTATCAGTCGTCGTTAACGAGGTCGGTACAGTTGTGACGACCTCATTTGGACGGCTAAGAGGAAAGTGAAGTTGATATGACGGGAAACGGAAAATATCGCACTGAAGGCGAGCAAGTTAGTCGTGATTACAGGGAAGGTAAAATATCCTTACAAACGCTCGTCGATATATTTGAGAGTTATGTGGACGCACGTGAATCCGAAAATGCGCCCGATTTCGAGGAATTGAGGGGTGCGTGGTTTCAGATTGAAATAGTAAATGCGGTGCGGTGGGACGATCCCGCGAAGGCATCCAAAAATGAGACGGCAGTTCGAGAATTTATCCAAGAATTCTTGGAATTGCTTCCGTAGTCCTTTTTGTTCGGTCCGGGGACGATTAATCAAAGACGGTCTTGACCACCTCAGCGATGGTCCCGCGCTGCTGTTTTGCTTGCCATTCACCATGCACACGCTGAACCCTGTGGGACCGGATCCTGCTGGGAACAGCGTCACACCATTTCGCACCATGACGGCAGCACCCGTTTCACCGCGGTGGCGGTCACGATGATCGCTATCTCTTTGCGAGTCCACCTCATTCGTTCGCCTCAGGGGTCGGTTGTGGATGCGTTATTACGCAGCGGCACAGGGAATTCCCGCACGCATCGGTGCCCGTTTGCAGTCCTCGCAAAAGTCGTCCGGGATAACGTCGCCTGTTCAACACTCGGCGACGAACGTGGCCACGGGAAACGAAAAATGCTCCGCCCCGCCACAGGAAGAGCGAAGCATCAATTCGACGGCAGAGGGTATTACCAGTTCTGCATGAAGAAGTACTGCTGTGAACCCCTCGCCGGGTTGAGTACGCCGAGAGAAATTTCTCCACCACGGGAGGCTGCTTCGTTGGCGAACTGGTCGAGACGTCCCCAGACGACGTTGGGGCCGCTCTCGAAGCGCGATCCTGGTGCGAGGCGCACGCCGATCTGGGTGGAGTTAGTGATGCTTTCGATCGCAGCGCCGGCATTGAGCTGGCCGAACAATGCCGTCTCGCCCTGGTTCAGCTGCACGCCGATGCGCCCGTTGTCAGCGATCGGAGTAACAGCTGATGCTGCGCCCGCGCCGCTGAGTGCGATGGCTGCGATACCGGCAGGTATCAATGCGGCCGCGGTAATCATCTTGCGTAGGTGCGTCATTCGGCTTCTCCCTCGTCGGTGGCCCACTCGAGTTGGCGCCTCCACGGGCCACTTTGTCTGATTCTTCCGGTAACAGTCAACGACATGTCGCAAACAATGAGCAATCCATTGGGTTGGTTTGAGATGCAGCTCACTACTGGAAATCCGTTGAAGAATAAACTGTTTCAGTGAAACTGCTGGTCAAGATCGAGAATGCCAGAGAAGCGCGCGGGCTGTCGTTACGGTTCCGTTACTGGTAAGTCTGGCTGCGAGAAGGACACGCACTCGGTCACCCAGAAACGCTGCGGCACAGGAATTGTCAGAGCAAGAACCCGCGCAGAGGGTCCTCCGCAGTTGAGCGCCACTGTCAAAGCGGTCTTTCATTCTTCGAGGGCGCGCTGCTTCGGCAGTGGGCTCTCGACTGTCAGAATCGCACGGTGAATACCACGTGGCGACGCTCTCGGGCCGCGCGCTGGAAAAAGTCCGCCACTTCCTGCAACCAGCCCCAGGCGTACCCGCGCTCGTCGGAGCCGTACTCCGGGTTGCGGTCGTCGAGCGGCATCGCGTCGTAGCGCACGCCGAACTCGGATTCGGTGATTTCCGCCAGGTACGAGGAGACTTCGGCGACCCGATCGGGTGCCAGGTAGGTGACGAGTTGGTCGTCGGTGTCGGTGTTGAGGTCTTCGTCCCCCAAGATCACGCCGTAGGCCGGCCAGTTCTCGGACACGCGCTCGTACCCCGTGCTGGAGAGGGCGCACAGGATCGGATCCCACGCCTTGTCCGTGTCGCACGAGAACTCGGATCGGCCCGTCTCCTCGATGTCCTCGACCACAGCGCCGAGTTTGTCGTCGTCGCCGCGCGCGTCCAGAAGTTCCGCTGCCACGCTGTCTGACAGCGCGAAATGCACCCCAAGTTCCATGGCGTGATGCTAACGGCCGACCTTGCCGGCGTCCCGCCGTCACTACAAGACGAATCGCCTTAGGTAACGATCCTGCTCTGCCTCCGGCCGAAGTTACCCATGGTGGGCCTGCTGTCATACATACTTCATCGGTGATTCCGACAAAACGGACCGGCCTTTCTGTTGTATCGCTGGTGATCCTCGTCGTCGCGGGGTTGCTGGTCGCAGCCCCTGCCAGCAGCGCCGAGCCGCCGCCTGACTGGAAATACACAATGGTGGCGTTCAGCAATGCCAGCGACCGTGACATGGATGTCTACGAGTCGGCCGACGGCACCGGCTTTCAGCTCGTCCAGCAGTCGGCGTACAGGCCGCCGTCTGGGCTCGTGCGTGATCCGAGCATCTTCCGGAACACGGACGGGTTGTACTACCTCACCTACACGACGGGTGGTGGGGCGAACATCGGGTTCGCACGCAGCAGCGACCGCATCAACTGGACGCCGCTGGGGAACTATCCGGTTCCGTTTTGCTGCGCCTTGATGCCTGGTACGGGAGATGGCACCGGTTCTGCGAGCCCGCCGGGCTTCTCGGGTTCGGCCGGTTTCAGCGACGGACCGTCGCTGTCACCATTCGTCACCAAGGCCTGGGCGCCTGAATGGTTTGTGGACGGCGATCGCGTCAACGTCATCCTGTCGATGTCGACCGGTGGAGGATTTGTGCCGTATCTGATGACGGCGTTGGAACCGTCGCTCCGGTTGTGGAGCCCGCCTGTTCCGCTCGCCGGGATCGGTGCGGACCACATCGACACCACCGTGGTCAAAGTCGGATCGACCTATCATGCGTTCACCAAGAACGAGACGAAGAAGGTCGTCGAGCATGCGGTCGCTCCGTCGGTGACCGGACCTTATTCGTTTGTCCCGCCAGGGAATTGGGGTTCGCTTGTCGAAGGTCCGGCCGTGGTTCAGTTGCCGAGCGGCGACTGGCGGATCTATCTCGACGCCTATACCGAAGGTAAGTATCTCTACTCCGACAGCACGGATGGGCTGACCACCTGGTCGCCTGTGCAAGAGGTTCCTGGGGTGTCCGGGACTGCACGGCATCTCGGCATCATGAGAGAACCGGCATAACTTTCGACCCCGAGTTGGTAGGGCTCTGATCAAGGACTCCGGTCTTGGTCAGAGCCCTTTCTCGTACTTGCGTACTACTTCTGTGCGTCGTCTGCACGTGTCAGTGATTGACAAGCTAACGGTGCGACGTAAGTGGGTCTTGCGAGTACGCGCCGACCACGAAGTGAACATCTCCGCGTAAACCGTGCAGAGTTGCGCTCCCAGGCCCCGCTCGGGCGCCGTACTTCACGATTGATTGCCAAGTAATGCCTGTTAGTTTCATATTCAAGTACGCGCACTGGCTTGATGCCCGCACTTTCGGCCTCCAGCTGCTCTGAGGCCCGCGAAATGCAGGTTCGATTCGATTTGCCGCACCGTTTCTGAGGGATCTTCTCGTCCGTAAACGGTGACCTTGCTCATAGTGGGACCTAGGTCCTTTTCGCTGCTGATAAGCCTGTCGATATATATCTGTTACCGAAAGTTCACCCTAAATCCAAGATGGGGGAGATGGCGCGCTGGCGGGCAAACAGGACGATTGGTACCGTCCGGTAACTAATTCAGTTAGTTGCCGGCTACCGCTCTGGTTGCTGTGTCACGTGGAGGAGCAGTTCATGTCGATCGAATCGCAAAACGGCGTATCCCATCGTCGATCGAGGGCCGCGGTAGGGCTCGCGGCGTGTGCGGTTGCCGCGCTGGCGTCGGGTGTTGTCTTCGCAGGGAGCGCATCGGCAACGCCAACGGCGTTGGCGGACAAATTCGCGAGCACGGTCACCGATGACGGCTGGTCGTTGGATCTTGCCGCCACGAAACTGTCGGCGAACCCGGTGCCGAATCTGGCGACGACGGCGTTCACCCGTGAGGGGTTCGTGTCGGCGAAGGTGACCGGCACGATCGGCGGTCAGGGTGATTCGGCAGTGAAAACCGGTTATGTCGAGCAGGGGTTGCAGATCGGCTGCCAGATCGATGTCTCCTCCGGACTTGGCTTGGGGCTTGGCTTTTCGCTCGGTCCGTCTGTCGGTGTGAGTATTTCGGGTGTCCCGTCGGCGAACGTGGGTGTGAATGCGTCGGTGAATCCGAGCATCCAGTCGACGATTGCGCCGGGGACCATCACGACGATTCCGTTGGGGAAGAAGGATCTCGAGTCGTCGAAGGCGTCGATCACGGCAGAGAACGTGCACGTGAAGGTTGATGCGTGCATGGGGCCGGTGACGATCCGCTCGTACGCACAACTCTCGGTGTCGACGGCGACGTCCGACAACACGTTGTTCGTGTACTCCGATCCGACCTGGCTCTGACCCGCGCAGCCGTCGTCAGCGCTGCTGGCGACTATTCCCGATCCGCCCAGTCCAGGGGTGATTACTCATCACGCCCACAAAGGAGAAATCATGAAGATTCGTACCTTGACCACTGCCGGAACCCTCACCGCGGGTATCGCCCTGTTCGGTGTTCTCGGCGCCGGCGTGGCATCTGCTGCAACTCCGATCGTCGAACCTGAGCAGGGTCGGATCGGTCTGTCGCTCTCGAATGCGGAAACCGCGGCGTTGGCGGCGAGCCCGATCCCGGACGCCATCTCCGACATCGTTCCAGGCTCGCAGCGGTGGATTGAGCTCGCACCGGGCTCGGCGCTCACCGTCGGCCCCGATGGCAAGCTCAGCGCCCCCGACCGCGTAGTGATCGGCGAGGCCGCTGCCCATGCTGGCGGCTACGTCGATGTCTATCTGGCTGATCCGAACAACCCGGCCAACGCCGGGTACGTCACCCTGACCTACCAGTACTGGAACTGATACCGCGCCCAGCACCGGCGACCCGTTTTCCCCGCTCTCCCTTCCCATTTGGAGTTCCAGTCATGACCGTCAACAACGCCGAACGCCGCAGTGTCCAACCGGAACCCGCTGCCGTCGATAGGAAAGACGTTGCAGACGTTGATGACTGGGATCCGGACAGTGAACTCAGTCCACTCTCCAAGGCTGTGATCGCTACGGCAGTTGGACTGGGGTTGCTGATCGCGGCATTCGCGGTGATCGGGAAGCTCGCCGGCTGGGCGAACGACTACGGGACGATCCTGGTTTACCTGGCGTTCTTCTTGTGGATGTCGATCTCCGGACGGTTGTTCTGGTGGGGCGCAGACAAACTCATCGCGCTATTCCGAACGAAGAAGAGTGACAATCGTGGTGCGCGCCGGTGAAGTCCGGTAGACGACTTCGCCGGACTCTCGCGGGAGTGCTTGCCGCTGGGGCGCTGTTGACCGGAGCGGCCGGAGCGATCGGTGCGGGAATTGCACTCTCCGCCGCTCCGGCGAACGCGACGCCGGAAGAAGACTGCGCGGCGGTGCGGGCACGTGATCATCAGATCTACCTGAATCTCATTGCGTCGCTGCCACCTGGCGCACCCATCCCGCCAGAGATCATCAACCCGTGCCTGAGCGCGCCGTCCACGACGTCGACAGCTGCGCCGACGACCACGGTCGGGCTCCCTGGTGCGCAAGCTCCAGGCGGTGGCCCGAATGTCGGGGCCAATGCTCCGACGAACTTTCCCACGTACAACGGCACCCCCATCGTCCCGGTTCCGACGATCGAGGTTCCGCCCATTGCTTCCGAGGCCCCGGCCTCGGAAACTGGTGTCGGTGCATTCCCCAATGCATCGGCATCAGCGGTTCCCTCACCCACACCCACCCCGGGTGAGGGAACCAACACCGATCGTGGTCCCGGACCGATCCCCGCGGATTCGGATTCGAATATCGCACCGGCCCAAACGGTTCCGGTCCCGGCAGTAGATGTTTCCACCGCCGGGGAGGACTCGGGCCGTGACCGGTATCTCGAACTCACCCTGATCGGCGCTGCGGCGTTCACCGCCGCGGGTATCGGAGTGCGCGGGCGGCCGGGACCTTTCAGCCCCCGCACGCCCGAATCAGTACTCTCCCAGGCGGTCGGGACTGCCGCGTCGCCGTTGACTGCGTACGCACCTGGCGGACAGTCCTCGTTGCGGGTGTTCGATCCGATCACCGGCGGAAGCCGGTTCTTCTTCCTGATCCACGACGAAACGTCGTCGCACGAATCCGTGATTCCGGTGACGGTGCCGCCCGGCGGTCACATGAGTGTCAACCCCGATGGCACGGTCACTGTCTTCGACGCCGACGGAAACTCGGTCTCGACAATCGGTGCCCCATGGGCGTACGACGCCAACGGCACACCCATTCCGACGCATTACGAGATCCGGGACGGGCAACTCGTTCAGGTCGTCGACACCGCAGGCATAGAGAACCTGCTGTACCCGATCCTCGCCGACCCGGAGCTGACACCGGAAGAACGTTCTGCGCTCGAAGCGCAGGCGAACTTCATCGGCCCGATGACCCCGGAGGGCGAACAAGCACGCAGGGACGCACAAAACGTCCTCGCCGCCAACCCCCCGGAGCCGGCAGATTCAGGCCTCGAGCAGCTCATGCTCGGTGACCCTAACTCCGAGGTCTCCGAACCACCGATCACCGAAACAGGAACCGGAAATCCTGTCGGCGACGCAATACTCGCCAATCAAACCCAGGAGCCGATCACTTCGAACATCGGCGGGCGGGACTACACCACAGAACCTGCGGACCCGGCAGATTCAGACCTCGGCCATCTCATGTCCGGTGACCCTAACTCCGAGGTCTCCGAACCACCGATCACCGAAACAGGAACCGGAAACCCTGTCGGCGACGCAATACTCGCCAATCAAACCCAGGAGCCGATCACTTCGAACATCGGCGGGCAGGACTACACCACCGAACCTGTCGTCACTGACACCTCCTTCACGGACGAAAACGGAACCAGCTGGTCTGGCACAGCCTCGAAGGTGCCGAACGTGTGGAGTTGGACGTACACCGACGCGCAGGGAGAGGTTCACGACCTGCAGGTCACCTACGACGAGCAGGGACGTCCCTACCAGGTTTTCGACCATTCCAACTCGGTACTGTCCTTGTACGACTGGGGCACCGGCGAACCGATCCTGCAAGGCGAACCGCAGGCATTGGACTCGGGTGCCGCAATCGACTCGAACTATCCCCAGTACATTGCTGGATTCGTCGTGCCATTGCGTGGGGCTCGTCTGATCAACGGCGCAATCCGGGCCGAAGACCTGATCGTCTCGAACCGGACAACACCGACCCGGCCCCCGACCAGCGCACCGTCCGTTCCGGCGCAGAGTGTTCCCCGTCCGGGTGCAGTGCCACCGCGCGGGATACCCGTCATCGACGGTACCGTTCCACCTGCCGAGCATGATCAACCCTCTGTTCCGTCCGTGAATGAACCTGCACGCCCGGATCCCACGATTCCGGAACCCTCGCAACCCACTTCGCCCGGCGATCCCGATCGTGGCGAGTGGGAACCACCCTCGCCCGGTGAGATTGGTGATCCAGGGCCGAACCTGACACCAGGGATTTCTACCCCGGACGTTCCCTCGCCAGGTCACGTCGAGGAACCGAGTGTGCCGACTCTGCCCGATGTCGGTCAGGTACCGGTGAATCCGGATGCTCCCGGCGCTCCACAGCAACCCGGCCCACCGGAATTCGACCCCTTAGCCACCGATCCGAGCACCATTCCCAGCCCCGGCGTCATCGAGGATCCGACGCAGCGACCCGCGGTCACGATGCCTCCCACGCAGCCTGACAGCCCGGAAGGACCAGGGGTTGAACAGGATCCGTTGTGGTGGATGCCGTTCGCCCGAGAAAAACCACCGCAACTCGCGCCCGGCGAAACACCGCCGGACGTCGTGGAGGTCGAGGGAGTGGGCCCGTTGGATCTGCGTACGTTGCAGTCCAGGATCTTCGGTGATCGGGATGGTACCGATGTCGGGGTGTGGGGTGATGCAGGCGAAGGCGGCCGGTACGACGCCGCTCTGAGGTTGAGGCCTTCTAGGGTATTTCAGGAACTCGTCACGTTGGTGGACGGCAGCTTCGCCTTCATCCTGCCGTTCGATGCCGGGAAGAACGGTGAGCTTAAATTCGACGGTTGGTTCCCGGACATGAATGTCATCGTCGATGCGAAACACATCTACGACTTCATCTTTGATCGGAACGGTGAACCTTACGAGACGGACTTCCGGGGCCGTGTTTGGCAAAAAGATTGGCCCAAGACCGCTCAGGCGCAGCTCGCTGCTCTTGCGCAAGCGGGTATGGACGCGGAGCTTGTGTGGGTGATGGTCAACGAGCAATACGCTGAACTCGCCAGAGCAGGCTTCAGGTTGGCGAATGTCGTCGGTGTCACGGTGGAGACTATTGCGCAATGGTTGGAAAGGACGGGGCGATGAGCTTTTTCGGGCGGCGGCCGACGGTAGCCGGATATTGGGGCACGCGGGTGCAGTCGAGTCGGGAGGTGGCGCTGACGATGCGGGCTTTCCTCGATGATCTGGAAGCGATCAACCCGGGGTTGGCGTTGCCGTGGGTCTCGACTGCCGAGTTCGACAAGGTGCCAGCAGATCTCAGTGTGGACGGGTTGGTGCGTATCTTCGAGCATTCCCGCTCGAAGGAGATGGGGTATTCGGACACCCCGGGGCCGGGCTACGACGTCGACTTGTCGCCCGAGGACGGGACCGCGCGCCGGGTCGGTGCCTGGGTCGGCGGGCTGGAAACCAGTGCTCCCAACAGTGTCCGGGTGTCGTTGCCGACGGAGAAGCAGCTCACCGACAGCACCCGGCAGCTGCTCGGCGCTGACATCGGAGACGCGATCATGAAAGTTATCGTCAAGCATTGGGAACCGGATCGGGCTCGGTGGAGCATCGGCGACTACTACGACCTGCAGAACCCCGCTAGAGGTGAGGTCGAGGTGGGATGGGAGACGTACTTCCATTCCCAGATCGCGGTCGACCGCAGCAAACTGCCCCAATCTGCGGTGGTAGAGGAGTTGCCCACTGGCACGTTGATTCGGTTGGGGGGCAAGCCAATGGAGGTCGCTGCCGCCGACATCGTGGCGGTGCGGGCGGCGTTGGGTTACCCGGTGTAGCGCCAGAGCCTGTTCGGATTGGTCGATCGTCTTCGAGCAGGAGTGACGTTGTCTGCTTCATCTTTACGTCGCGATCCGACGTCCGGATTGACCTTGAAAGTCATGGCGCGAAAGGGGCCGCCGGAAGCCGAATCGGTCACCGCGGCGCTGGCAGCGCGGTCGCTGCAGTTCCTTCGAGAGCTTGACCCAGTCTTTGACGTCGACATGTATCGCTCCGTGAGGAATGGCCTTCCCGACGGCGTTACGGTCGAGCAGGCGCTTGCATCGAATGGTGGACGGATCCTCACGCTTCAGGCAGAGGACTCCCTCGAAGCCGCAATGATCGAGAGCAGAAAGTCTCCTGATGCCGCAGTCGGGATCTACCCACTCTCATTCGGGCATCAACTCAGGTTGTTCACCGACAACGGAAACATCGAAATTCTCATCGGATTCGGGGCACGGCAGGAGCAGGTTCCTTACTCTGCACCTTCATCTGGCCGTACCCAGGGGGCTTCGCCGATGAATCTCTGACCTCACTGTCATTGAAACTCGTCCAGGGCATGGCCGATATCTGGGACGCTCCCACAGCCGTGCTCTACCGGGATGCGGAGCTCACACCTCAGTACAACGTGCCCGGCGACGCGACGGTGGGCAGTTGCACCTACTTCGGCCCTGAGATGCCGATCAACGAAACGCAGATCCCACCCACTGTCGAAGCTTTTCCGTACAAGAAAGGAACGATCGTCATCCAGCATGATCCACGCGCCCCGTTGGTTGCCGACGATATCCGAAGCATCCGTGCAGCAGCCGGCCTGCCGACCGAACGACCGGAGGTTCACGCTACCGAAAGGCTCGCGCCGGCTGTGACACCAGAAGTTACGGCCAAGCTCACGTCCGCAGGTGATGGCGTTCTTAAGAACAAGCTGCGCAGATAATGGAGGGAGTGTTCGACGAGGTCATCGGGCTGGAAAACACCGGCATCATCATATTTGGAGGGGAGTAAAAGTGCCTACGTCATCACTACGCCGCAATCCTACGGCGGGCTTGACAGTGAAGGTCATTCCACGAAAGGGTGCGCCTGAAAGCGAGGCCGTCACGGCCGCGCTCGTTGCACGTTCGCTACGATTGCTTCGCGACATCGATCCTGTCTTCGACGTCGACTTGTACCAAACAGTAGGCGATGCCCTCCCCGACGGTGCCGGAGTCGAGCAAGCCTTGGCGTCGAATATCCGTCAGATCCTTGTACCTCCGACGGAAAAATCGATCGAAGCCGCATTGATCGAGCGCAGACGATCCCCTGATGCCACCGGCGGTATGTATCCCCTCTCATTGGGACGACATATGACCCTGTATTCACCCGCTGGAGACGTCAAAGTCGTTGTTAGTTTCGGGGGCACCTCAGGGTCCGGCGCATTCGTATGTGCCTTTGCCGACGAATCACTGATTTCGCTGGCATCGAAGCTCGTACAGGGACTAGCCGACATCTGGGACTCGCGTGTCACCGTGCTCTACCGCCGAACCGAATCATCGCCTCAGCGCAACGTACCGGGTGACGCAATCGTGGGCAGTTGCACCTACTTCGGTCCTGAGTTGCCGATCAAGGAAACGCAGCTCCCGCCCAGCGTGGAGGCATTTCCCTACCAGGACGGCACAATCGTCATCCAGAAGAATCTGTCCACGCCGTTAACCGTCGAGGACATCCGAAGCATCCGCGCAGCAGCAGGACTGCCGACCGAACGACCGGAGATTCCTCTACCCAAAGGTTTCAGACGGCTGTGAGCCCTACGTTGGGCGCACTCGGGGCTGCCTGCAGGTAGGGATGGCGCGGACCGACCAGCCTGCCCGCAATTACCGCGCCGCGATCCCGATCCGGCTACGCACCAGCTGATCGACGCTCCGGGTGGAGTGCCACCGCGCGGCATACCCGTCATCGACGGCACAGTTCCACCTGCCGAGCATGATCAACCCTCTGTTCCGTCCGTGAATGAACCTGCACGCCCGGATCCCGCGATTCCGGAACCCTCGCAACCCACTCTTCTCGGCGATCCCGATCGTGGCGGGTGGGAATCACTCTCGACCGGTGGGATTGGCGATCCGGGGTCGAACCCGAGACCCGAGAACTCCACCCCGGAGGTTCCCTCGCCAGGTCGCGTCGAGGAACCGAGTGTGCCGACTCTGCCTGATGTCGGTCAGGTGCCGGTGAATCCGGATGCTCCCGGCGCTCCGCAGCAACCCGGACCACAACTGTTCAATGACAATGATTTGCTGATCAGGACTATGACGATTGCAGAGTGGCTGGAAAGGGCAGGTCGATGAATTCGGATCGTGGCGCGACAGTGATCGGGTATTGGGGCCCTCGGACGCAACCGGTAGAAGACATTGCAGCAGAGGTGTTCTCGTTTCTTCATCGTCTGAGGAACATTGATCCAGCACTTGGACAAGCTTGGGTGTTTTCGCCCGAGACTGCCTTCGAGTCGACCGATCTAAGCGTGGAAGGCCTAGCGAAAATCTTCCGGGCAGCGAAGGATGTCGAAGGGCAATCCGTTGCGGCCTTCGACCTCGGCTACATCGTGAGTTTGTTGCATCCGGACAGATATCAGTTCTTGAGAATCCAATTCTCTCTTGGCCGGAATGTTCCGAGGGTTCCGAATCTCGTCAACGTCACCCTCCCTCCGGAGAAACAAGCAATCGGGGAGGCGTCGCAGTTGCTGACTGCACGCGTCGGGGACGCGATCATGAAAGCGATCATCGAGCATTGGTCGCCGGAGTCTGCGCGGTGGGGGACGCGGGAGTACCGCAATGCGCAGGGAAATGAGGTCAGCGAAATCGAAGTCGGGTGGGAGACATACATCCAGTCCGGGATCGATCTCGATCACAGCAAACTGCCCGTCGTCGCCGCACTGGAGGAACTCCCCAACGGAACGCTGATTCGGTTGGGCGAGAAACCGTTAGACATCAACTTCGACGACATCCTGGCCGTGCGGGAAGCACTGGGTTACCCGGTCTAAGACGCCGCGTGACCGCCGAGCGCTGCTCACGTCGCGACACGTAGTTGAATTGGAGACGATTGCGCATTGGTCGGAAAGGACGGGGCGATGAGCATGTTCGGGCGGCGGCCGACGGTAGCCGGATATTGGGGAACGCGGGTGCAGTCGAGTCAGGAAGTGGCGCAGACGATGCGGGCCTTCCTCGACGATCTGGAAGAGATCGACCCGGAGTTGGCGTTGCCGTGGGTGTACACCAAAAAACTGGACAAAGGCCCCGCGGATCTCAGTGTGGACGGGTTGGTGAAAATCTTCGAGCATTCCCGCTCGAAGGAGATGGGGTATTCGGACACCCCCGGACCGGGGTACAGCATCGGTTTGTCGCCCGAAGACGGGACCGCGCGGCGGATTATCGCCGGGGTCGGCGGCTTAGAAACCAGCGCCCCCAACAGTGTCCGGGTGTCGTTGCCGACGGAGACGCAGCTCACCGACAGCACCCGGCAGCTGCTCGGCCCTGACATCGGAGACGCGATCATGAAAGTTATCATCAAACATTGGAAACCGGATCGAGCCCGGTGGAGCATCGGCGACTACATAGATCTTCAGAAGCGGTCGAAAGCTGAGGTCGAGGTGGGATGGGAAACATACTTCCATTCAGGAGTTACGTTCGATCGCAGCGCGCTGCCCCAATCTGCGGTGGTAGAGGAGCTGCCCACTGACACGTTGATTCGGTTGGGGGACAAGCCAATGGAGGTCGCTGCCGCCGACATCGTGGCGGTGCGGGCGGCGTTGGGTTACCCGCTGTAGGGCAAGGCACTGGTGCGAAATTCACTATTGCATCACACGTCGAGAAATGTGTTAACCGGATGGCCTGCTTCGCCTTTCGATAGTATTGCCAGATGGCATCCCGAACCGACTTGCTCGCGTGGCTCCTCGATTCGGATCCGGCGATTCGGTGGCAGGTGGAGCGCGACCTGCTGAACGAAGCGCCCACTGTGTGGGCGGCGACGCGCGCGTCGATCGCTACCAAAGGATTTGGCGCACGCCTGCTTTCATTGCAGGGTCGAGACGGCCAATGGGCGGGTGGGGCGTTCTTCCCGGCAGAATTCGACTTTGCGGGACCCGAAGCAGCAGAACAAAGTTCGCAACCCTGGACGGCAACAACCTGGACGCTCAACTCATTGCGTGAGTGGGGCCTCGACGCCAGTGTTCTGCGAAAGCGTCGTACCGCAGAACTGCTCGCGGAGAACTGTCGCTGGGAGTACGAGGGCCGGCCGTACTGGGACGGTGAGGTCGATTGCTGCATCAACGCCTGGACGGTGGCAAACGGTGTGTGGCTCGACATGCCCGTTGATGAACTGGCTGATTGGTTTGTGCGGCATCAACTTCCGGATGGTGGGTGGAACTGTGAGTGGATCGAAGGTTCGACCCGATCGTCGTTCCATTCGACGCTCAATTCACTCAAAGGGCTTCTCGCGTACGAGATCGCGACCGGGGGGACAAATGAGACGTGCGCGACTCGACGATCCGGTGAGGAATTCTTGCTGCAGCGCGGTCTGTTCCGGAGACTCTCGACCGGGGAACCGGTGGGGGACTGGATCGGCCGGTTCGCGTACCCGTTCCGGTGGCGTTACAACGTGCTCAACGCAGCCGACTACTTCCGCGAAGCGTCGTTGTCGGATGGAAATGAGCCTGATCCGCGAATAGCGGACGCGATCGAGATGATCCGGGCCGCTCGAGCCTCGGATGGGACGTGGCTCCAGGCCGGTCGCCAACCGGGGCGGGTGTGGTTCGAGGTCGACACAAAGGCGGGGGAGCCGTCGAAGTGGCTGACTTTATCCGGCATCCGAGTGCTCGCCTGGTGGGATCAATCCTCCCCTCTAGGTTCTGCATAACAAAAGAGTTACAGCGAAAGTCATTTCACCTTTAAAGGTTATCGAAAGGTGATCTTCGACCTTCCAGTCGAAATATCCAGTACGGATGAAGAACATATTAACGACAGGATTGCCCTCAGTGCGGTGAAGGTTAATCATCTGAACAGGTGAGAAGATGTTCGGTGAAATTACCTACCCGATTGGATAGGCGGGTCACCGACGTTGGTAATCAAATAAGGCGCTCGCGACTGTCTTGGTTAGGGAGCTAAGTCCCGAGCTGGAAACGGCATTTCTGCTCCGAAAGTGGCGCTCACCTGCGGCTACCTTCCCCATTTTGCAAGACTTAAACCACTTTCGGCGAGAATTAGTCCCGCAATTGTAGGTTGTGGAGCGTCCGCAATGTTTAGGCAAAGTCTCATCTTTTCCCAGAACAATGCTCTACTAAACGTGAAAACCGGATGTTCCCCCGATTTTGCTCAGAAGGTGCAACTATGGGGCGTAGCGTAACTGTCGCAGCGAACCGGAACGTCGCGAATTGCCGCTCTAACCAATGACTTTGTTCAGGTCCGAATAATGCTCGGAGGTCGTCGATGTCGATGGAAATGGTGTTAGCAGAAGCAGTGATAGACAGTGGGGACACGGCGTGGGTGCTGATCTCCGCGGGCCTGGTTCTGTTCATGGTTCCCGGACTCGCGTTCTTCTACGCCGGTCTGGTGCGCGGTAGCAGTGCGCTCGTCATGCTGCAGCAGAACCTCGTCCCACTCGGACTCGTCTCGATTACCTGGGTCGTGTTCGGATACAGCTTCGCGTTCAGTGGAGACTGGGGTTCCGGCTTCCTCGGTGACCTGAAATTGTTCGGCTTGCAGGACATACACACTGCCGCCGCCCCGGGCTTCCACCTGATCGAAGGTGCAGTCGCTGTACCGACTCTGGCGTTCGTGGTCTATCAGATGATGTTTGCGATCATCACGCCCGCGCTGATCACCGGTGCGACCGCAAACCGGCTCAAGCCCTTGGGCTGGGCCGTTCTGCTCGTGCTGTGGTCGATCATCGTCTACCCCCCGATTGCGCACTGGCTCTTCAACCCCGAAGGCTGGTTGGCGCTCCGCGGAGCTCAGGACTGGGCCGGCGGAATTGTCGTCCACGCATCCGCCGGCGCCGCCGCCTTGGCAATCTTGCTGGTGGTTGGTAAACGTCCGGGATGGCCCAACGCCGAGGCAGTCCCTCACTCGGTACCTCTGGCGTTGATCGGCGCAGGCATCCTGTGGTTCGGCTGGTTCGGATTCAACGCAGGCGACGGATTGGCCGCCGATGGTGTTGCGGCACAAGCCTTGATGAACACTCACATCGCCGCAGCGGGCGGCATGGTCGTCTGGCTCGTCATCGAAAGGTATACCGAGGGCAAGGCCACGGCGATCGGTGGAATCACCGGCGCGGTAGCCGGTCTCGCGACCGTCACCCCCTGCGCGGGCTTCGTCAGCACCTTCTCCGCGTTGGCGATCGGCGCGCTTGCCGGACTGGTCTGCCACTTCGCGCTCGCGCTCAAGTCGATCTTCAAGTTCGACGACGCGCTTGACGTCATCGCGGTCCACTTCATCGGCGGCATCCTCGGTTCACTCCTTCTCGGTTTGTTCGGCGAAAAGGCGATCAATTCGATCGGCCGCGACGGACTCTTCTTCGGTGGCGGCGTAGGACTACTCGGCGAGCAGGCGTTGGCGTTGATCGTCGTCATCGCATTCTCGTTCGTGGTGACCTGGCTGATCGCCACGGGCATCGAGAAGACCATCGGTCTCAAGCTGGCTCCGAAAGACCAGGTGGACATCGACCGTCGTCAGCAAGGCATGGACGCGTACCGCTACAACGCCGCATTCGTCGACGCAGGTGGTGCGCCGCAGACCAGCGGGTTCGACTCGGGCGTCCTGGTCGAGGGGGCAAAACTTGTTCCGAACCTCGACGCCCCGAAGCACGAACTCATCACCGCGGTGTTGCAGACCATCGAGTCCGAGAAGCTACGGGAGGCGCTGCTGTCTGCCGGAGCGGAATCGATAGTCGTGTCGGAAGCGCATGTCTCCGCCAGTGATTCGGCCTCACTCAAGTTCCGCGGGCAACGCAACGATGTCGTGTTCACCGAGCGGTTGCGTGTCGAGGTGCTGGTCGCCTCGGAACAAGCCCAAGCGGTTCTGGACGCGATCAACGAGTACTCGGGCGGCAGGAGGAGCGGTTTCGTCCAGCAAGCGGCCGAACCTCTCACCGAAGCGACGGAACAGGGGAGCTGACATGTATTCGACGACAGGGAGTTACCGCATGATCGACAAGGAGCGTTCGGAATGCATCTGACACCGCGAGAACTCGACAAGCTGACAATTCTCATGTTGGCGGATGTCGCTCTGAGGCGAAAGGCCAAGGGGCTCAAGCTCAACCATCCGGAGTCCGTCGCGGTCATCACGGCAGCCGCCCTGGAGGGAGCTCGGGAGGGCAAGACTCTCGAGGAGGTCATGGCCGACGCATCGCACGCCTTGACGGTCGACGACGTGATGGAAGGCGTCGCAGAGATGATCCCGCGCGTGCAGGTCGAGGCGGTGTTCCTCGACGGTAGCCGGCTCGTCACCGTGCACTCTCCGATCCAGTAGCCCGACCGAGATGTCAGGAGCACTCCAAGATGGCAAGCAAATCGACGAAGAAGGATTCCGGCGGCGAGAAGAATGTACCGGTCGGCGGATACGTGTTGCGGGACGAGCCGATCGAACTCAACGAGGGCCGTCCACGTTTGAAGTTGCGAGTCCGAAACACCGGTGACCGTCCCATCCAGGTGGGTTCGCACTACCACTTCATGGAAGTCAATCGCGCGTTGTCCTTCGATCGTGAACAGTCCTTCGGCTGGCGCCTCGACATTCCAGCGGGCACGGCGGTCAGATTCGAGCCGGGCGACGAGAAGGAAGTTACGTTGGTGCCGTTCGGCGGCAAGCAACGGGTTCAAGGCTTCAACGGACTTGTCGACGGTTGGGCGCCGACCCACGCCGCCTACCGTCCTCGGCTTCCCGGAGCCGTCCAGCGTGCCGAACAACTCGGCTTCCTGTCCGAACCTCAAACCGACTGATTCTCGTTCACGGCGGACGAAGGAGAGCAACACCCATGACAAGCATTTCGAGACAAGAGTATTCGGGTCTGTTCGGGGTCACCACGGGTGACCAGATCAGGCTCGGCAACACCGACCTGTATATCGAGGTCGAGGAAGATCTTCGAACGATCGGCGACGAGTCGATCTACGGCGGCGGCAAGACGCTGCGCGACGGCATGGGCCAGGATCCGGAGTCATGCAGCATCGACGGTGCCCTCGACCTCGTGATCACCAACGTGGTCATCGTCGATGCAACCATCGGCGTCGTCAAGGCAGACGTGGGAATCAAGGACGGCAAGATCGTCGGCTGGGGCAAGGCGGGAAACTCCAGCACGATGGAAGGCGTCACCCCGGGGCTGACCACCGGTCCGGCGACCGACGCGATTTCCGGTGAGCAGATGATCCTCACTGCAGCCGGCATCGATCCACACGTTCACCTCGTGTCACCACAGCAGGCGTACCACGCACTCAGTGGGGGAGTGACGACGCTGATCGGTGGTGGTATCGGCCCGACCGACGGAACCAACGGCACCACCATCACTTCCGGTATCTGGAACATGGAGATGATGCTCAAGGCCAACGAGGGTTTGCCGGTCAACGTCTGCATGTTGGGCAAGGGGAACTCGTCCGGGCATCAGTCGCTGGTCGAACAGATCAAGGCCGGTGCGGCCGGTCTGAAGGTCCACGAGGACTGGGGCGCGACACCGGCCACAATTCGTGAGTCTCTGCGGGTGGCAGACGAAATGGACGTTCAGGTCGCCATTCACACGGATACCCTCAACGAGGCCGGATACGTCGAGGACACCATCGCGGCTTTCGAAGGCCGTACGATTCACACCTATCACAGCGAGGGTGCGGGTGGCGGTCACGCACCCGACATTCTGCGAGTGACGGGCGAGGACAACGTACTTCCGGCGTCGACCAATCCGACGTTGCCGTACGGCATCAACACTCAGGCCGAGCTCTTCGACATGATCATGGTCTGTCACAACCTCAATCCCAAAGTGCCCTCGGATGTTTCGTTTGCCGAGTCCCGCGTTCGCGCCGAGACGATCGGTGCCGAGAACGTACTGCAGGACATGGGCGTCATCTCGATGTTCTCGAGTGACTCACAGGCGATGGGCCGGGTTGGAGAAAACTGGCTACGCGCGATCCAAACAGCGGACTGCATGAAGCGGTCCCGCGGCAAGCTGCCCGAGGATTCGCCGACACACGACAACTTCCGCGTGTTGCGCTACGTCGCGAAGGTCACGATCAATCCAGCGTTGACGTTCGGTCTTTCGCATGTGGTCGGGTCGATCGGTGTCGGGAAGATGGCGGATCTTGTTCTCTGGGAGCCCGCATTCTTCGGCGCGAAGCCGAAGACGATCATCAAGAACGGTCTGATCAGCTGGCACGCCATGGGAGATCCGAATGCGTCGCTCCCGACACCACAACCGGTGATCTACCGGCCGATGTTCGGTGGATTCGGCAAGGCGTTGCCGCAGAGTTCGGTCTCGTTCGTCTCGCGAGCGGCGCTCGACGACGGCATCAAGGATCGACTCGGACTCGAACGTCAGGTTGTCGCCGTCGAGGGCACGAGGACGGTCACCAAGCGTGATCTGGTTCGTAACTCGGCTACTCCGGAAATCAAGGTGGACCCGGAGACCTTCGCGGTGACTGCGGACGGCGTCCATGCGTACGTCGAACCCGCCGAATCCATTCGCTTGAACCAACTTTATTTCTTCAGTTAGGGGTCTCCAGTGTCGGGAACTATCACACACACGCACGGCGCCGATGCGGCGCCACACACGCACGGCGAGATGACAGCGCCGAGCGGAAAGCCGACGCGAGTCGACGCGCTTCTCGGGAAGGAGACCGACGAGGAGTGGGCCGGTCGACTCGAAAAGGCTGTAGTGGACGTCTTGTCGCTCGATCAGTGGGAAGCGCAGAAGAGTCGATTGCGACGCACCACGATCGGTGGCCGTGAACTGGCCGTCTCGCTCGATCGTGGTATTCAGTTGCAGGACGGCGACATTCTGCTGTGGGACGAGCCGGCGAACACCGTCGTCGTGGCGAGGATCAACCTCAAGGACGTGTTGGAGATCGACCTGAGCGCACTGGTCGACGTCACGCCCGAGAAAATGATTCAGACGTGTTTGGAGTTGGGACATGCCGTGGGTAACCAGCACTGGCCTGCGGTGGTGAAGGGAATGAAGGTCTACGTTCCGTTGACCGTCGACAAGGCAGTCATGGGCTCGGTGATGCGGACACATGCTTTCGAGGGCATCGAGTACACCTTCATCCCGGGCGCCGAGGTCATTCCCTACATCGCTCCACACGAGGCACGCCGTTTGTTCGGTGCGGCCGCGCGTGAGGGCGAGGGGCATACCCATGACCCTCTCGTCTGAGGGATCTGGGCTCAGCATCAACCGCGCGATGCGGATGATGCAGTTTTCCGATTCCATGTTCCCGGTCGGTTCCTTCTCGTTCTCCAACGGTTTGGAATCGGCCGTGGCGCAAGGAATTGTCACGGGTGGTCCGTCGCTACGGGAGTTTGTGCTCTCGGCCACCCATCAGGGCGCGACGTGCGACGGTATCGCCGTACTCGCGGCGCACCGGGGTGCGGCAGCCGGTGATTTCTCGGCGATCCTCGCGGCCGATCATGCAGTGATCGAACGCAAACTCAACGAAGAAGCACGCACGATGAGTACCCGCATGGGTAAGAAATTGGCCGAACTCGGTGGGCGCTTGGCCGGTGAGACCCTGTTCAACAAGTGGTTGGCCGCGATCGCATCGGGGGAGACGCCGGGTACCTACCCCGTCGGCCTCGGAATTGCGTTCGCGGAGATGGGTTCCCCGGAAGAGGACGCTTTCACGGTCAATCAGTACGGTGTCGCGATGACGTTGCTCGGCGCTGCCCTTCGCATCGTCCGAGTCGATCACCTCGCGACACAGGAGATTCTGTTCGAGGTCAATCAGACCGCCGGCCGTGAGTACGACGCAGTGCGTGACTACGGACTCGACGACATGTCCAATTTCGCCCCGATGATCGACATTCTGGCTGCGGTGCACGTCAAGGCGCACGTCCGAATGTTCATGAACTAGAAGGAGAACGATGAAGAAGACAACGCGCATCGGAATCGGCGGACCCGTGGGTTCGGGTAAGACCGCGCTCATCGAGGCGATCACACCGGAGTTCATCAAGCGGGGCACCAGCGTTCTGATCATCACCAACGACGTGGTCACCACCGAAGATGCCAAGCATGTGCGCAAGGCTCTCAAAGGTGTTCTCGTGGAGGAACGTATCGTCGGCGTCGAGACTGGTGCTTGTCCACACACCGCCGTCCGCGAAGACCCGAGTATGAATCTCGCGGCGGTCGAGGACATGGAGAAGACGTTCCCGGACACCGATGTGGTGTTCATCGAAAGTGGCGGCGACAATCTGACTCTGACATTCAGTCCGGCTCTCGTCGACTTCTTCATCTATGTCATCGATGTGGCCGCAGGCGACAAGATTCCGCGCAAGAACGGTCCGGGAATCTCGCAGTCCGACATCCTGGTCATCAACAAGACCGACCTCGCACCGTACGTCAACGCAGATCTCGGCGTCATGGATCGCGACTCCAAGGGAATGCGCGGCGACAAGCCGTTCGTCTTCACCAATTGCATGACCGGGGAAGGCATCAAGGAAGTGGTAGACCTCATCGTGCACGGAGTCCTCTTCGACGAAGAGGAAGTGGGAGCGAGCGTACCGTGAGTGCACCGCCCGTCCCGGGAGCATCGCGGTCGCTCCCGGGGCCGATCCCGACCATCCCGGAACTCGATCAGTACCAGGACCAGCCGAAGCAGGCGCCGGCCGGCAAGGTCGGTAAGACCGGCGTTCTCGAGATGCGATTTGTCGACCGCGGCGACAAGACGATTCTGCGGGACATGTACCGCAAGACACCGCTGCTGGTTCAGCAGGCGCTGTACTGGGACGAAGCGTTGCCGACCATGCCGTGCGTCTACATGATCTCGACGTCCGGCAGTGTGCTGCAAGGCGATCGGTTGTTCCTGACCATCGAAATGGAACCGGGTTCCCTCGCGCACGTAACCACTCAGTCAGCCACGAAAGTCCACCGGATGGATGCCAATCACGCGTCGCAACTCCAGAAAGTGGTGCTGGCCGAGAATTCGTATCTCGAACTGATGCCGGGAGTGACGATCCCACACCGCAACGCGAGGTACTACGCGCGCACCGACATCACAGTGGATCCGACTGCAACGCTGTTGTTGTCGGAGATCGTGATGCCGGGTCGCAAGTATCACGACGGCGGAGAGATGTTCGTCTACGACCTGTACTCCACATTGATCAAGGCGAAGCGTCCGGACGGGAAGAATCTCTTCACCGAGAAGTTGGTGATCGAACCGGCACGCTTCCCCGTGCGATACCGCGGAATCATGGGTGACCACGACGTGTTCGGCAATGTCATCCTGCTGACACCGAAGGAGCACGCCGATGCCATTCTCGAGGAGATAGTTCCGGGCCGTGACGGCAAGGTCGTTTCCGGAGCGAGTCGGCTACCGAACGACGCCGGTCTCATCTTCAAAGTCCTCGGTCCCGAGAGCGAACCCGTCAAGGCGAAGGTTCGTGATTTCTGGGCTCTGGTACGAAAGGTAGTTCTGGACACCACCATTCCGCCCGTCCCACTCTGGGGATGACGCGGATCGCCGGATATGGATCGAGGGACGTGCGATGACCACCATCACCAAACCCTGGGACGACGTCGCGGACAAGAACGTCGTGCTCAGATTCATCGACACGAATCTCAAAGGCTCCGGACAGGTGATGTTCCAGGGCAATGCGCTGACCGGCCTGCTGTTTCTGGTCGGCATCTTCTGGGGCGCGATAGCCGCGGACACGATCACCGTCGCAATCGGTGCCGTGGTGGGTCTGGTGGTATCCACCGTCACCGGCATGATGCTGCACTCCGACGACGATTCGATGCGCATCGGCCTGTATGGATACAACGGAATCCTTGTGGGAGCTGCTTTTCCGACTTTCCTTGCCGGTGGCGTGATGCTGTGGATCTACCTCGTGGTGGGAGCTGCTGCGTCGACCATCGCGTTCCTGGCTGTCGCCAATGTCTTCAAGACCTGGGGCGTACCGGCGCTGACCTTTCCGTTCAACCTCGTCAACTGGTTCTTCCTTCTTGCGGCGTTCCAGTTCCTGCGGATCGAAACGTCGGACCTCAGCGCGGGCCAGTTTCCTCAGCACATCGGGGACGCGTCGGCCCATGCCGACATCACCTTCAGCTTTCTGTGGGACACGCTGTTCCGCAACGTGTCCCAGATATTCCTGATCAACAACACCATTACCGGAATCATCTTCGTGATCGCGCTGCTGGTCGCGTCGCGTTGGGCGGCGGTGTTCGCGCTCATCGGTTCGGCGATAGCGATGGGTTCGGTACTGGCGCTGGGCGCAAACACCGTCGACATCGGCAATGGTCTCTACGGGCTCAGTTCGGTGCTCACGGCAATCGCCCTGGGCTCGGTGTTCTACAACCCGTCGTGGCGCGTGTTCGTCTACACGGTCTTCGGAGTGCTGGTGACTGTTGTCATCCACGGCACCCTGGTATCTGCCTTCGCTCCGATCGGTCTGCCGGCGGGCACCGGTCCGTTCGTCTTCGCGACGTGGCTGTTCCTGTTGCCGAAGAAGAAGTTCGTTCCTGTCCAGCACGACACCATCGAGGGTGGAGCGGCCGAGGGCAAGGACTCGATCGCGAAGGCGAACGGATAGAAAGCTGATTGGCGAGGCGCCCGTACGCTGGGGCATGCGATGAGTACATCTATTCGCCCTGCCGCCACCGTCGAACAGAAAGCATCCACATGACAGACGCCAGCGCCCCTCGCATTCATCTCGGTCCTGTCGAGGATCCTCACCTTGCCGACGGGATTCGCCGAGCCGGTGGAGTTCTCGTTCCACTCGCAGAGGCGGAGGGTGTCGTGTGGGCAGACGGGCCGGACACGTTCCCGTCGTCGCTACCCGATTCGGTTCACTGGGTGCAGTTACCGTTCGCCGGTATCGAGCCATGGTTCGACGCCGGCGTGATCGACGAGAAGCGGGTCTGGACATCCGCTGCCGGAGCGTACGCGGGCAACGTGGCCGAGCATGCGATGATGCTCCTGCTCGCCGGAGTACGCTCTCTCCCCGAACAATTGGCGGCACGGTCGTGGCGCAAGGAGGAGTTCGACCCGCGCGTGGGCACCTTGCAGGGCTCGACCGTGGCGATCATCGGTTGCGGCGGAATCGGCCGGGCATTGATCCCGTACCTCGCCGCATCCAAGGTCAAGGTCATCGCGATCACCCGCTCGGGCACTCCCGTCGAGGGTGCTGCAGAAACGCTCTCGGCCGACCGTACCGGTGAAATCTGGTCCACGGCAGATCACTTCGTCATCGCAGCGCCGTCGACATCCGCGACGCGGCATCTGGTCGGCAAGGCCGAACTGGACCAGATGTCGGAGTCGAGCTGGATCGTGAACATCGCACGCGGCAACCTCGTCGACACGGACGCGCTGGTCGATGCTCTCGAAGCTGGTTCGATCGGCGGTGCAGCACTGGACGTCACCGACCCCGAGCCGCTGCCGGACGGGCACCGGTTGTGGAAGCTCCCCAACGCGATCATCACTCCGCACGTCGCCAACCCGGCTACGACGCTCACTCGTGTGCTGGCAGATCACGTGGCTGCCAACGTCGCTCGATTCGCTGCGGGTGAGGACCTTGCTGCGGTAATCGACCCGTCGGCGGGCTACTGAACTGACAGAACGCGCAGATCCTCGAGACCGTCCACGACGGGAACTCTCCACGAAGCAAGCTCTTCCGGTCCCTGCTCGTCCCACAGTTCGAACAGTTCCGAATCGGTCGATGCGATGGTGCGCTCCACCATTTCGATCAGCCAGGTGAGCCGTTCACTGGTCAGGGCCGAGGTGAAGGAGTCGAGATCGAGGTCTTGGGCGGCAGGGTCGCGCTTGCGATCGGCGCGCACGATCAGCACCAATTCGAGCAAGGCGACGGCGATTTGGCCGCCGTCGACCTCGAGGTAGTCGTCTTCGAATGCCCACTCCACCGATTCGAAGGTGAAATCACCGTGCCCGATGGACACGATCAAATCCCCTGCACCGTCGTTCTCGAACGGTCCCGATCCCCACGCGCCCACTGTCTGCTCTTTTCCGATTGCGGTCTCAGCGCGCTTCGAGCGCGATCTTCGCTCCGAATCCTAGAAGAACTGTTCCGGTTATGCGCTCCAGTGCCTGTCGCACTCGGGGCTTCTCGAAGGTGCTACGTGCCCGCGAGAGAAGGACGACGTAGCCGCTGAGCCACACGATGGTGATGGCTGCGTGGATGAGCACCAGCAGTGCAAGCGACGGTCCTGTGGGCCATCCGGCCGGAACCAACTGTGGCAACAGTCCGGTGTAGAAGACGGCGATCTTGGGGTTGAGCAGGTTGGTGGTGAAGCCCGTCTTCCACGTTCCGGCTTTCTGCGACCGTGGAGTGCCGACATCGTGTTGCATGCGCGAAGACCGGCTCTCCCACAGTGCTCGTACCCCGAGATAGATCAGATAGGCGGCGCCCGCGAGCTTGACGACGGTGTAAGCCTCGGCGGATGCGGCCAGGATCGCTGAAAGCCCGAGAACGGTCAGCAGCCCCCACACGAGGAGGCCGGAGACTATGCCGGCCGCAACCCGGAATCCGGCGGATCTTCCGGCGCCGAGCGCAGCCTGCGTCACGACGGCCATGTCCGGCCCGGGGACCAGAGTCAGTAGGGCGAGCACAGCTGTGGCAGCGAGCAGAGCGGTCAGCATGCAACAAGTATGAAGTCGGGGTGGGGAGCGTTGTCGGCCGGTGGTGTCGTGCCTGTGAACAAAGAATGGCGCGGTGGTGTGAACTGCGTGGACACGCCCGGAAACCGGCGTCTCGCGAGCCCTGTTCGACAAAGTTATACACACTGTGGGGAAACGGATCGTTGCAGGTAGGAGGAATAACTCTGTTGTAATTCATCCTTTTGTCCACAGGTTATGCACAACTGGGAAGTGGATGTGAATGAAGTTATCCACACCTGTGTGTGCATCGGTGGAGAACTGTCCAACTCCATTGGATACCCGCGAGTAATAAATCCCAACCAGTGGGTTGACCCCGGGACGTTCGTCCTGTCCAATCGAGGGTTAGCGATAGTCGTGCGATGCTCAGGGGGCGCTTGACGGATGCGGAGATTTGGGTTTGTCGGAATTGTGTTGGTCGTGCTCGCGCTTGTTGTGGGCGGAGTGGCGTCTGCCGAACCGGCGCCTGAAAATCCACCAGGAGATCCGGCCGGTCAGACCGGCGCCCACATCAATCGCATAGAGCGGTTGTCGCCCACTCGCAGTGCCGTGTTCGTCGATTCGCCGGCGATGCGGCGCGAGGTGCAAGTGCAGGTTCTGCATCCCGCGACCGACGCCGGCGCGCGTCCGTCCTTCTACCTACTCGACGGCGTCAGCGCCGGTTCGGAATCCGGATACTCCGAGAGCACTTGGACCCAGAAGACCGACATCGAAACATTCTTTGCCGACAAGAACGTCAACGTCGTTCTCCCCGTAGGCGGTACCGGCAGTTTCTACACCAACTGGAAGAACGACGATCCGAATCTCGGCGTGAACAAGTGGGAATCGTTTCTCGCCGAGGAGCTTCCGGCATTGATCGATTCGGCGTTCTCCGGAAACGGGACGAACGTGGTCGGTGGGGTGTCCATGGGTGCGCTCGGCGCGGCCAACCTCATCACTCATCATCCGAAGCTTTACACCGGATTAGCCTCGTACAGTGGCTGTCTCGACAACTCCGAGTCGTCCTCGCAGGATTCCGTGCGGCTTACCGTGGCCAGCAAGGCCGGCGATGCCACCAACATGTGGGGCCCGGCATCGGACCCCGACTGGCAAAAGCACGACCCGTCCACCAATGCGGAAATGCTGCGCGGGAAAACGATCTATGTTTCCTCGGGCACGGGTGCGCCCGGAGAATACGACAATATCTTCACCCTGAGCGGCCTGCAGACTGCCATCGAAGGCGGACCGCTCGAGGCGCTCGCGAACACCTGCACACAGCTGTTCGAAGCGAAGTTGGGGGAACTGTCGATTCCCGCAGTGTTCGCCTATCGGAACGACGGCACCCATTCATGGCCGTACTGGCAAGACGCGCTTCACGATTCCTGGCCGACGGTGAAGACGGCGCTGGGAATGTGAACTGAGAGTTACTCGGCCAGTGCCAGTTCGAGCAACTGGAGTGCGCCGTCACGGGTCTGTGCAGCTGCGATGAACCCGGCCTTGTGGCAGAACACCGAACTGTCGACGCCCGTCTCGGCGGCAAGATCCGAGCCGTTGAGGCCGCGCCACTGCTCCGGCAACAGCTTTCGTGAACCGAATTTGGAGTCGGCGGGCTTCACTGTCTGAATCGACCAGCCGCCGTTGGTGTTCGGGAAGATCGTGAACAGCAGTTCCGGTTGGGCCGATGCGGCGCGGCCGTGGGGAACGAAACGTTCCAACACGACGAAGCGCGGATCCGTTGCCTTCTCGTAGGTCTCGGTGAACTCGCGTTCGGCGGCCGCGTCGCCGGCGTACTTGGCGCGCAGGCGAATCAAGACCTGAGTTGCGAGAACGACGGCCAGCTCGAACTGGGTGTCGAACTCCTCGTCGGTGGACGAGATGGGGTTGAACAGGTCCAGCACGGACGACAGATCAAAAGGCTTGGTGCCGTAGTCGTTGAGGGTGTAGATCTCTTGGCCGTTGTCGACGGCGTCGATGCCCTCGACCAGTCGGCTGTCGATACGGCGGAACACGGAGGCGTCGCCTTCACAGAACTGCAGGCCGTATTCCTGCCAGAGCAGACCGAAGGCGGAGTACAGGATGCCGTTGCTGCGCTCGCCGGCATCACGCTGGTGATGGTCGAAGCGGCCCTCGGCCGGGTTGTAGCGACCGCCGACGTCGAGCACGATGTCGGCGCTGTCGAGGACGTCCTCGTCACGGCTGCGAACGACGGTGGCGTCGGGGTACAGCTGCTTGAGCAGCGATACGCCGAAGACGTCGTCTGCATGGAACTTGCCGTTATGGGTCGCGATGATCACCCGTCGAGACTAGGCAATCGAGCGCGGGGATGCCTAGTCAGCCGATGGTGCGGATGCGGTCGGTGGCAGGTGGCGAGACCGGTGACCCGGCTGCGAACAGGGCCGTCAAGGCGTCGAGGTCGTTGCCCGCGCCGGTCATCTGGGTGGAGTTCTTCAGGGCGGTGAAGCCATCGCCGCCCTCGGCGAGGAACTTGTTCACCACGATGCTGTAGACGGCGTCGGGTGCGATGTCCTGCCCGTTCAAGCGCATTTCCGAGATACGCGCACCCGGCGCTGCCCGCCGGTCCAGGGCGTAGGTGAAGCCCGCGGACGGGGAGAGGATGCGCTCGGTACCGGTGCCGTCGACGTCGATTTGGAATTGCTGTTCGAGAGCGTCCTTCAGCACCGCTCCTGTGACGGAGAGCACCTCGAGGCTGTTGCCGAAGGGTTGCACACTGTAAGCCTGGCGGTAGGTGATCTGGCCGGAAGTGCCGAAGTCCAAGTCCTCGCGCATGCCGCCGGGGTTCGTCAACGCGAGTTGAGCGCCTCGTGTCGATCCGGCTGCGAGTTGAGCATCGGCGACCAGGTTGCCGAGTGTGGATTCACCGCTGGGTACCCGGTCCCGGGTCAGATCGGCGGTGATGGTCCCCACCGGCCGCTGAGCGCTTTCCGACGCCTCCGACCAGGCGCGATCGGCGAGAGCCTGAATATCAGGATCCGGCGAAATATCGTGTGTCACTATCTGATTGAAAGCGGACGTCTGATCTCGAACGACCTCGCGGGTGTTGCGATCGATCGTCACATCTGCGACGGACACGATCCGGCCGTGCGAAGCGCCCTGCATCACGACTCTGGGATTGCCTGCGGGATCAGGGAATTCGCAGTTGTACTGCTGGTGGCTGTCGGCGGTGAAGATGACGTCCACCTTGGGTGATGCGCGTAAGGCGATGTCGCGGGCCGGCCCGGACTCGACGTTGCAGTCGTTCGGCCCGCCCTCGACAGCAGGTTCGTCCCCACGGTGCAGGAGGACGGTGATGGCTTTGACACCGAAGAAGTCGAGGACGTCGGCGGTGCGGTTGATCGCTTCGACCTCGTCGCCGAACTGCAGATCGGCGATCCCGCCAGGGGTGACGATCTGCGACGTGTTGGCGGGGGAAATTGCGATGACTCCGAGCGGAATGCCGTCGACCATGTTCACGGTGAACGGCAGCGTGGCCGGAGCGCCGTTGGTGTACGTCATGTTCGCGGCCATCAGCGGGAAGTTGGCGCCGTCGAAGGACGGGCTGAACGTGCATGCGTCGACGGCGGAGCAACCACCGGATTGCATGCGGCGGAACTCGGCTAGCCCTTTGTCCAACTCGTGGTTGCCGATGGCGGAAGCGTCGATCTTCATCCGGTTCAGGAGTTCGACCGTCGGTTCGTCGTTGAACATCGCCGACTCGAGCGCCGACGATCCCCAGTTGTCACCGACGGAATACAGCAGCGAGTTAGTGGCTTGGCTGCGAAGTTGCGTCACGTAGGCCGCGAGATACGCCGCGCCACCTGCGGGAGTGAGCGAGCCGTCGGCCTGCCTGATCTCGCTGCGAACACCTTCCGGCGGGCGGAGGCTGCCGTGCAGATCGTTGAAGGCCAACAAGCGGACCGACACCGTGTCCTGCGACTGGGCAGTGGCGACGCCACTCAGGGAGGTCGCGGTGGTGGCGAGAAGGGTCGTTGCGAGCACGGCACACGTTCGTGTCATGCGTCGCGTCATGCGTCGTGCTCCCTCACTCGGACCGGCCTCGAACCTCCCTGAGTGTGCCCGTCCGCCGAAACGAATTCCAGTCCTCGGCGTAACAGTTATGTATCGAGTGTCACGCGGTGACGCCGATGCCCGCCGCCTGCTTCGCGACGGCAGTGTTCGCGAAAGCGAGGAACGCGTCGTTCTCGTGCGGGTCGCCGATGGTCATCCGGACGCCCTCGACGCCGTACTGACGGATCAGAATGCCCGCTTCGGTACTCGCCTCGGCAAAACCGGGAGAGAGCTCTCCGAGGGGGAGATAGACGAAGTTCGCCGACGACTCGGGGACGGTGTAGCCGGCTTCGATCAGAGCGGTCCGAACTCGCGTCCGCTCGGCGATGACACCTTCGGTGCGGGCAAGCAGTTCGTCTGCTGCAGCCAGGGATGCGATCGCGGCGGCCTGCGCGACAGCGCTCACGGTGAACGGGGTGTGCACCTTGCCGAGGGCCACGATGATCTCCGGATCCGCGACCGCGTAACCCACGCGGATTCCCGCGAGGCCGTACGCCTTCGAGAAGGTGCGCAGAACAACCACGTTGGGGCGACTGCGGAACAGTTCGATGCCGTCGGCGTCCGAGCGTGAGTACTCGAAGTACGCCTCGTCGAGTGCGACGACGACGTGCGTCGGGACAGCGTCGAGGAAGCTCTCGAGCTCTGCCTTCGACAGTGCATTGCCGGTCGGGTTGTTGGGGTTGCACACGAAGATCAACCGCGTGCGGTCGGTGATCGCGGCCAGCATCGCGTCGAGGTCGTGGCCGAAGTCCTCGGTGAGCGGAACCTTGACCGAGACGGCGTGGCCGACCTGGGCGACCACGGGGTACGCCTCGAACGAACGCCACGCGTAGATGACTTCGTCACCCTGATCGCACGTGATCTGCACGAGTTCCTGGCACAGCGTCACGGAGCCACAACCAGCGGCGACGTTGGCAGGCTCGACTTTCAGGAAGCTGGCCAGCGCCTCGATGAGGGCGACCGCAGCGTTGTCCGGGTAGCGGTTGGCATTGGCGACCGCGTCGGCGACGGCGTCACGCACACCGGGCAACGGCCCTACTGTCGTTTCGTTGCTCGCCAGCTTGATCGCACCCGGAAAATTGCGTCCGGGAACGTAGGCGGGGATGGAGGCGAGGTCAGGGCGAATGTGTGCGGTCACGAGTCGATTATGCGCGCACTGATTTGGTGCGTTGCGGCCGTCTGCGTGTCACAGTTGGAAGATGTCGGAAATCTTCCGGGCCACCGCATATCTGCGCGGAGCCGAAGGGGAGGTCGCCACGGCTGTTCCACTGACGGTGGTGGAGCCGGACGGCCCGACACGAGGCGCAATCGTCGTGCTGCACGAAGCCCGGCAGTTCAGCCCGGCTCTGCTGAATCTGATGTGCGCACTCGCCGGCGAAGGGTGGGTGAGCGTCGCACCACACCTGTTCCATCGCGAACCCGAGCACATGCAGGGCGAGGTGTTCGGTGACAACCTCTTCGCCGACTTCGACGCGACCCTCGATTGGCTCGTCGCGCGCGACGTTCTCGCCGACACCATCGGGGTGCTCGGGTTCGACGACGCCGGGACTGCCGCGATGCTCGTAGCCACCAGCCGTCCCGTTGGCGCCGCGGTGAGTGTCGCCGCGCGGGGAATCGTCGAAGCCTTGTCGGTGGACGCTCAGGCGCTTGTCGACGCGGCCACGTTCCTGCAGGCGCCGTGGCTGGCTCTGTACGGGGAGGACGATCCCAGCACGCCTCGCGAACACGTGACGCTGCTCCGGGAAGCGACCGCGAAGGCCGACGTCGCGACGCTGGTGGTCAGTTACGCCGGACTGGCTCACCGGGCGGACGAGCCGCCACACCTGTCCGAGGACGCCGACGTCGACGACCCGGGCTCGGCGTCGATCATCGAAGCTCAGACCCGGATCTTCGACTGGTTCGACAGCCACCTGCGGTAAGTCGACAAAACAGGGCGCTGACCACACGTTTTGCCTTTGGTGGCGAAGGGTGTGTAATCTTTCGATCCGGCGGTCCGAAAGGATCGGAACCCCCAGGGAGGCGTGCCAGAGCGGCCGAATGGGACTCACTGCTAATGAGTTGTCCCTTTTACGAGGGACCGGAGGTTCAAATCCTCTCGCCTCCGCCAAGCCGGTGATTTTGACCGGCGGGTTAGAAATGATAGAAAGTACGACGGCAAGACACGCAAGATCAGCAAGACAATAGAACATGCGCCCGTAGCTCAACGGATAGAGCACTTGACTACGGATCAAGAGGTTAGGGGTTCGAATCCCTTCGGGCGCACAAGAAAGAAGGCCACGGACTCACAGTCCGTGGCCTTCTTTTTGTTTTGGCGCGTTCGTAATCTTGGAATGTGCGTGACGTCACCCCGGCGGATTTCGATCCCCGCAACCTATGCTTTCTCCGGAGCAACCGCGCGAACCGAGGAGAACCGTTGGAGACCGTCGACAGTCGGACGCTCCCCGTCTACTCGGCTGGGGCGGTCGAGGTGCCCTTCGTCATCGCGGGCATGGACGAACTCGTTTCCCGCGAGACCCGGTGGGAAGCGCACTCGCATCCGACCCACGAGTTGTTGTGGAACGAGCGGGGAGCGTCGACCGCCACGGTGGGATCGCGCACGTGGACGATCACCCCGACCGTCGGTCTGTGGATGCCCGCCGGCGTCCTGCACTCGGCGATCGCCCCCGCGGGCACCTGGTATCGGGCCGCTCAGCTCGATATCGCGTCAGTTCCTTCTCTGTCCGACGTGCCGGTGGCGATCGAGGTAACTCCGCTGCTGCGGAATCTCCTCGAGCGACTGGCAGACGATTCACTCGTAGCCTCTTCGCGCTCGCTCACGGAGCAGATGGTGATCGACGTGCTGGCACCGTCGCCGAACGAGTTGCTGGTGCTGGTGCCGGACTCGGCGCTGCTGCAACCCATCGTCGATGCGATCGGTGACGATCCGAGTGACATGCGAACGCTGTCCGACTGGGCCCGAACGCTCGGTGTCAGCCCGCGAACCATTACCCGGGTATTTCGGTCGGAGACCGGGATGAGTTTCGGGCAGTGGGTGTCAGCGGTGCGTGCCCAACGGGCGGTAACCCTTCTTGCGCACGGTTTGAATCTGCAGGAGGTCGCCGAGCGCGTGGGCTACCACTCGACAAGCGCGTTCGGGGCGGCATTCCGACGCACTACAGGGGCTACACCAGGGATGTTCCGGGCCAGCTGATCGGCCGTCGCACCTTGTCTCGATCGCTACATGGGGTGTCCCAAACACGCGATTGCGCCACAATGCCCTCCCGTATACGGTTTAGGCAAACCTCACCTAAGTGCCTGATTGAGCCGGGTTGAGGGCCGTACCCCTTCTCGAGAGAGTTCTGTTTTCATGCGTTCAAAACGCTTCTTGGCGGTGGCCGCAGCAGTGGTCGCAGTCGCCCTCGGCATGACAGCTTGCAGTTCCGACTCCTCAGAGACCGCCGACGGCGGCAGCGCTGGAAGCGGATCCAATTCCTTCCCGGTCACGATCGAGCACGCTTTCGGAACTACGACGGTCAACGCCAAGCCGGAGCGAGTTGCCACCGTCGCCTGGGCCAATCACGAAGTGCCCCTTGCTCTTGGTGTGGTTCCTGTCGGTATGGCCGCCGCGACTTTCGGCGACGACAACGGCAACGGAATGCTGCCGTGGGTCGAGGAAAAGCTCGACGACCTCGGCGCGAAGCCGCCGGTGCTCTTCGACGAGACCGACGGCATCGACTTCGAAGCCGTCTCCGATACGAACCCCGACGTCATTCTTGCCGCGTACTCCGGATTGACGCAGGAGGACTACGACACCCTCAGCGAGATTGCTCCGGTCGTGGCATACCCCGAGGGGCCGTGGGCGACGTCGTGGCGCGACGTCATCAAGTTCAACAGCATGGGCCTCGGCATGGAATCCGAAGGGCAGGAACTGATCTCCACCATCGAGAAGGAGATCGCCGACGAGGTTGCCTCGCATCCGCAGCTTGCCGGCAAGGCAACCATGTTCCTCACGCACGTCGACACCGCTGATCTGAGCCAGGTCAGCTTCTACACGGCGAACGACACGCGCGCCGCGTTCTTCGAGGACCTCGGACTTTCGACGCCGAAGAGCGTTGCCGACGCCTCGACGGGTGGTGAGTTCTCGAAGAAGGTCAGTGCCGAGCGTGTGGACGTCTTCGACGACGTCGAACTGATCGTCACCTACGGTGACCAGGCACTTGTCGACGCACTCAAGGCTGACCCGCTCCTCTCGCAGATGCCTGCCGTCGCCAACAACTCGATCGTGTTCCTCAATGGGACCGGGCCGATGGGAACGGCGGCCAACCCGACTCCACTCGCAATTTCGTGGGTACTCGGCGACTACGTCGATCTGCTCGCCGGGGCTGCTGGAAAGTCGGAGTGACTGTAACCTCGCAGGATTCGACGTCGGGCGCTCGCGATACGCGGCGCCCGACGTTCGGCAATTCCCTGTGGCTGATCGCCCTTCTCGTTGTCCTCGCGGTGCTCATGTGCGCTTCGATCGTCATCGGCTCTCGTGAGGTCGACTGGTCCGATATCGTTGCCGCACTCGGCGGTTCAACGGACAACATCGGTCAGGGTGCGATTGCCAAGCGCATTCCGCGGACGGTGCTCGCGATCATCGTGGGTGCTGCGCTCGGTCTTGCCGGCGCAGTGATGCAGGGGATTACCCGAAACCCTTTGGCGGATCCCGGAATCCTGGGCGTCAACATGGGCGCTTCGCTCGCCGTGGTGATCGGAATGGCGTGGTTCGGACTGTGGACCCAGACCAGCATGATCTGGGTGGCCGTACTCGGTGCAGCCGGGGCGGCATTGTTCGTCTACGTGGTCGGGTCACTCGGGCGAGGTGGAGCCACCCCACTCAAGTTGGCTCTCGCCGGGGCCGCAACATCGGCTGCGTTTGCTTCGTTCATCACTGCGATCATGCTGCCGCGAAACGATATTGCGGGCAACATTCGTTCGTGGCAGATCGGCGGCGTCGGTGGCGCGAGTTTCGAGGTGATCCGGCAGGGTCTGCCTTTCCTCATTGTCGGCTTCGTGATCTGTCTGCTGTCAGCGCGTAGTCTCAACTCTCTTGCGCTCGGCGACGAGGTTGCATCAGGTCTCGGCGAACGCGTCGCGGTGGTTCGTGCAGTGGCAGCGCTCGGTGCAGTGCTGCTCTGCGGTGCAGCCACTGCCATCGCGGGACCGATCGGCTTCGTCGGTTTGGTTGTCCCGCATCTGTGCCGGTTGCTGATCGGTATCGACAACCGTTGGCTGCTACCGTTTTCTGCGCTGACAGGTGCCGCCCTTCTGGTCGCCGCCGACATTCTCGGACGAATTGTCGCGCGGCCGAGCGAAATCGACGTCGGCATCATCACCGCGCTCATCGGAGCGCCCTTCTTCATTTACATAGTCCGCCGTCAGAAAATACGTGAGCTGTGACCACTACATTCGTTACTCCCGAAGTCGAGGTCGACGCAGTCGGAGCAAGCCGTATCCGACGAGGTAGACGCCGCCGCATCGTGATTGCCGTGCTAGCGGCCCTCGTCGTCGCCTCGTTCGCGGTCACGTTGATGGTAGGAAAAACCTTCTACCCGCCGTCGGATGTGCTTCGTGTCGTGTTGGGGGAGAACGTACCTGGTGCCTCGTTCACCGTCGGCCGCCTCCGGCTGCCTCGCGCTGTCCTCGCTGTGGTCGCCGGAATCTGTTTCGGCTTGGGCGGCATCACGTTCCAGACGATGCTGCGCAACCCGCTCGCGAGCCCCGACATCATCGGGATCAGCTCGGGCGCAAGCGCTGCAGCGGCTTTCGCGATCATCTCGCTTTCGCTCGGCGGCTCGCAGGTCTCGATCTTCGCCATCGCTGTCGGTCTGGGCGTCGCAGTCTTGATCTACGTTCTGTCCTTCCGGGACGGTGTGGCGGGCACTCGGCTGATTCTGATCGGTATCGGCATCGCCGCGATGCTCGACAGCGTCACCGCCTACCTGCTCAGTACCGCCGCCGCGTGGGATCTGCAGGAGACGATGCGCTGGCTCACCGGCAGTCTCAACGGTGCCAATTGGGGTCCGACGGTTCCCGTGCTCCTGGCGTTGGTCGTCCTCGGACCGGTGCTCATGAGCCAATCGCGCAACCTTTCGACCATCCAGCTCGGCGACGACGCAGCGCAAGCCCTCGGCGTCAGAGTGGAACGAACGCGCATTCTGTCGATCATTGCGGCCGTCGGACTCATCGCCTTTGCCACTGCCGCTGCGGGGCCCATCGCCTTCGTGGCATTTCTGTCCGGCCCCATCGCCGCCCGCATCGTCGGTCCGGGTACTTCACTGTTGATCCCCTCTGCGCTGGTCGGGGCGCTACTGGTACTTGTCGCCGACTTCTGCGGCCAGTACGCCTTCGGCACCCGCTACCCCGTTGGCGTAGTGACCGGCGCGCTGGGAGCGCCGTATCTCGTCTACCTCATCATTCGTTCCAACCGCACGGGAGGTTCGCTGTGACCGAATCCCATACTCTGACTGTCGAAAACCTCGAACTCGGTTACGGAGGACGGACCGTCGTCGAATCGCTCGACCTCAGCGTGCCACCGGGAAAGATCACGACCATCGTCGGGGCAAACGCCTGCGGGAAGTCGACCCTGCTCCGGTCGATGTCGCGTCTGCTCACGCCGCGTAGTGGCCACGTTCTGTTGGATGGCAAGGATGTTCATCGTCTGCCCGCGAAGAAGCTCGCCCGCACGCTCGGTCTGCTGCCGCAGTCACCGATCGCACCGGAAGGCATTGTTGTCGCCGATCTCGTCGGCCGTGGTCGTCATCCACATCAGCGGGTGCTCTCGAGGTGGAGCCGCGAGGACGATGTAGCTGTCGCCGAGGCGCTTGCGGCAACGGACACAACCGAATTGGCCGAACGATCGGTGGACGAGCTTTCCGGTGGTCAGCGCCAACGTGTGTGGATTGCGATGGCGCTGGCCCAACAAACCGATCTACTTCTTCTCGACGAGCCGACCACCTTCCTGGACGTGAGCCATCAAGTGGAGGTGCTGGACCTGCTGACCGACCTGAACCGGACTCGGGGTACAACGATTGTCATGGTTCTGCATGATCTCAATCTCGCCGCCCGCTACGCCGACTATCTCGTCGCCATGGCCGATCGTAGGGTCTACGCGGCGGGTGATCCAGGCGAGGTGCTCACCAGCGACAACGTCCGTACCGTGTTCGGTCTCGAGAGCCGAATCATCCCTGACCCCATCTCGGGTAAGCCGTTGGTGTTGCCGCTCGGGCGCCACCACGTCCTCGACGACGTGTTGACATGACGGAGCCGAACATTTCGAATGGACGCGTTGAGTCCTTGGAGCAACTCAATGCGATTCTCGGACAGCCGCATCCGTCGATCATGGAGAAGCACACCGACTACACGACGCCGTTGATTCGTGAATTCATCGAGCAGGCAAGGTTTTTTGTGCTCGCGACGTCCGATGCGGCCGGCAATTGTGATTGCTCGCCGCGTGGGGACTTGATCAGTCAGGTGCTCTTCCCCGACGAGAAGACCCTCGTGCTCCCGGATCGCCCGGGCAATCGGCGTGCCGACTCGTACCGAAACATGATCGAGAATCCTCACGTCGGGATTCTCTTTCTCGCACCTGGCCACGACGAGATCGTGCGCATCAATGGCGTGGCGACGCTGACGACCGATCCTGATCTGCTGAAGTCGATGGCGATGAACGGCAAGCCGGCGCAGCTTGCGGTGATCGTGCGGATCGACGAGGCGTATCTCCATTGCGCGAGAGCAATCCTGCGGGCGAAGTTGTGGGATCCGTCGACGTGGCCCAATTCCGATGACGTACCGAGTCTGCGCGACATGATGGCCGAGCAGCACAGCCTGCGCGTCGATGATCTCGAACCCGCCAGACAAGAGGCGTACCGCAAGCACCTGTACTGAACGCAGATTTGTCACCTATGTCCGATAATGATCCGTGCCTTCAACTGCCTCCTCGCTGTTCTGGATCGCGCTGATCGCGGCCGTCGCACCGATAGTCGCGGGCCTGATCCCGCGTCGGCTGGTTCCCGAAGTTGTGTTGCTGCTGGTCGCGGGCGCAGTAGTCGGACCGTTCGCTCTCAACATCGCCGCTGACAGCGAAGCGATCGGAATCCTCCGCGAACTCGGCCTCGGCATGCTGTTCCTGCTCGCCGGCTACGAGATCGACCGACAGGAACTCAGTGGGCGCGGCGGACGCCGAGCGCTCTATACGTGGCTGTTCTGCCTCGCCCTGGCGTTCACGGTGGTCGCGCTGCTGGGCATGAGAAACGTGATCTCCGCGGAAGCCGCTGTCGCCATCGCGATGACGTCGACCGCTCTGGGCACGCTGCTGCCGATCCTCAAGGACAACAAACTCCTCGACACGCGCTTGGGTAAGACCGTCCTCAACCACGGGGCCGTCGGCGAGCTCGGGCCGGTCGTTGCGATGGCGGTTCTGCTGAGCGCCCGTGGTGCCGTCCTGTCACTGATCGTGCTTGCCGTTTTCGCCTTGATCGCCGTCATCGTGGCGGTGCTGCCTGGCAAGCTGATTCATGAAGGCTCGTGGACACATCGGCTGGTGCGGGCAGGAGCGGACACCACTGCGCAGACGACGGTCCGCCTCACCGTTCTGTTGTTGGTCAGCCTCGGAGTGCTGTCGGCAGTGTTTTCGCTCGACGTTATCCTGGGTGCGTTTGCCGCCGGCTTCATTCTGCGGCGGCTGATGCCAGAGGGCGACGAGCGCCTCGAGATCAAGCTCGACGGAATCGCCTTCGGGTTCCTCATCCCGATTTTCTTCATCACTTCAGGCATGGCGATCGATGTCTCGGCGGTCGCCGCGAGTCCCGGCATACTGATTGCATTTCTGATCCTGATCGTTGTGGTCCGCGGCGTGCCGGTGTTCTTCGTGACGAAATTCGAGAAGGTCGAGCCACCCTTCACCACGCGTGAGAGTGCGCAAGTCGCGCTGTACGGAGCTACCGGTCTACCGATGATCGTGGCTGTCACTGGCGCCGCCGTCGACGCGCATCAGATGTCCTCGGACAACGCGTCAATTCTTGTCGCGGCCGGTGCGATCACCGTTCTACTGCTGCCGATGCTCGCCACTCTGTTGACGAAAAAAGAGAAAGTGTCCTGATTCAGAGATCCAACTGCTCGTCGAGCCAGTCGAACATTCGCTGATCCGTCAGACGCCTTGCCATGGGCTGACAGTGGAAGTTCGCGCCCTCGGCAGCGGTGAATGGAACCACTGTCGTCGGTCCGCCGGAGAGGGCGGCGAGCCGCTTGGATTGACCGGGCCAGAACTGCTCGTCTTCCGGTTCGGTGATCAGCAGGGGAGTGGAGATCGAGCCGGCGACGTGTTCGAGGTGGTACTTCCGAACGGCGGTGAGGGTGTTGTAGTAGCCGTCGGCGAGGTACGGACGCGCTCGGAAACGCCAGATCCGGGCGCTGTCCTTGGAGAATTTCATCCCCAGCCCTATCGCCATGTCGCGGTCGAAGGCCTCCGACTTCTCCTCGTCGAGCAGCTTCTGCATGTTCTTGGGGATGTGGGCGAGCCACGACGCGGCCACGTCCACTACTCCCGGATCGGCGATAGCTGCCGCGATCCGATGCTCGAACGCCAACGACTGCGGCACCCAGTACCCGCCCTGACTGATCCCGTACATCGCCAACTTCGACGCATCGACGTCCGGCCGGCCCACGAGGTGGTCGACGACGGGCGTGATGACGGCTTCCCAGTCGTGACGGAACGGGATGTTGCGCTCGAAGAGCATCGACTGCTGGCCGGGACCGTCGAACATCAACACGTTGTAGCCCCGCTCGAGGGCTCCGGCGCCGCCGCTGCCCCACAGCACGCTGATCGGGCCGTCGCTGCCGTTCACCATGATCAGCGTCGGCCGCCGCACGTCGCCGGGTGGGCGGAAGAAGTACCCGGGCAGATAGGTGTCTTCGTAGGGGATCCGGACGCGTTCGACGGGTTGGGAAGTGGTGTCGACAAAGCGGTCCCACGCTTCGCGGTGACGTTTGAAGGTGGGGACGAGAACCGAATCGTCGCTGAGACCGTCGACGGCGTTGATCGCCACACCGAAGTACGACGCTGCCCGCAGATACGCGTTGGACGCGCTTCGTGAATGCCCGGCCTCGGCTGACCCTTCGGCCTGCCCGAATACCCGCGTGCCGAGGTCGAACCAGGCCTCGTACCAGCCCTCGAGGTCCTTCTCTCCGACATGAGCGATGGCCGAGAGCACCTCGCCGGCATCTGCCGCGCCATAGGTGGCCAGTCCCAGAACGACTCGTAGCTCGAAGTCGAAGGATTCGTTGCGATAGAAACCAGCCGTGAACGCCTGGTGAGGATGGGCGAAGAACGACGACGCGAGAGACATGGGCACACCTTCGCTAGTTCGGGGCAGCCATTTTCAGTTGTAGTTCCAGGATCGCCCGAATCGCTTGCCGGAAAACCTGTCAGCGTGGCGACGCCGGGAGCCCGGTGGACGGCGGCCTCGACATCGCAAATGCCAGGGTGCACAACCACAACGACATTCCCAGCACCTGCGCACGTTGAGCGATACCCAGTCCGAGATTACCGCCGCCCGAGACCTCAATGCTGTTTGTCGTCAACATCCACACCGTCGCAAGGGAAGTCAGGATCAAAATGGTCAGGCCGGTCGTGCGCAACGACCGGTGTTCGCGATACCTGAACGCTCCCACGGTGAATGCGATCATGGCGGTGAAGATCGCGAACACCGCCACGCTGCTCGTCAATGCGTGAACATGGTGAAGTTGCGGAAGCAGCCCGTCGGGTGCGCTCGACGGGCAGCCCTCGCCCGAGCATTCGAGGGGGAACGACGCGTCGGCGATTGTGGCGATGCCGAACACTGCAAGTGCAATCCAGCCGGTGACGTAGAGCCTGCGCCTGGGCGTGATCAGCAGACCAAGCGCTCCCGAGATCAACATCAAGATCGCGGACAGGACGTCGGCATTGCCGAAGACATCACGGTATTTCTGGTTCTCGGCATCGAGTTCGCTGAGGAACGATGTGACCGGGTCGAGGCCGGTGTCGAGGAAGAATTCGAGAATCCACGACGAGTAGACAATTCCGCCCAGAGCCAGCGCAGCCACCAAACCCCACCGCGCAACGTTGCGTTCCTTCACGAATTCGAGCTTACGGACCGAGCAGGGCTTTCTGGACGCGTTCGGCTGCTACCAGCGGATCTTCGTGCTCCCAGATGCGGATGACGGTCCAACCCTGCTCTGCCAGACGTGCATCGGTGTCGCGGTCTCGAACCACGTTGGCGGCCAACTTGTCCGTCCACCACTGCGCGTTGTTCTTGGGAAACGTCGCATGCTGCGGGCAGCTGTGCCAGAAGCATCCGTCCACGAATACCGCGACTTTTCGGCGCGGAAATACCAGATCAGCGCGTCGGCGAACACCTTTGACCGGCGCCCGGTCCACGAAGTATCGCAGCCCGCGCCGATGAAGCTCGCGTCGAAGTGCGATTTCGGGTTTGGTGTCGCGCCGACGCTGAGCGCTCATCCGAGCGCTGGTGGCAGGATCAGTCGCAGGCACCGTGGTTCTCTCAGCCGTCGGAATCGTCGCTGTCTTCGGGATCGGACCAGGTAGGCGCAAACCTGTTGCGACGCTCCACTTCACCGTGCACGACGGTCACGAAGTCGGTGAACGAAAGCGTCTGAGCGTCGGTGGGGCGGCCGTTGCGCGGCGGTGGTTCGTCGACGTCGAAGAACCGGACCGCACCATCGGGTTCGTAGAGTCCGATGTAAACCTTCTCGAAGAGGTCGTAGCGGGTGTCCTCGGCGCCGAGATCCACCCAGGCCTTTCCCGGAACGCCGACCACCGCGCGCTTGCCCCGACCCGAGCGCTTCGAGAGCGTCGTGACGTGGTGTGCAAAAGAGGATTTGCCGGTGTCGCTGGTCTTGGTCGGGTCGCCGTCGTCGCAGGTGGCGTACGGCTCGAACATGACGGCAACCAACACGCTGTAGGGCTGGCGCTGATGCAGAACCATTGCCTCGCCGCGCAATTCGTGGTCGTTACGGACGATGTTCTTGGTCCACCGTCCCAGCTTGCCGCTGCGCGGACTGTAGTCCTGGAAGTTGTAGGTCTTGATGGAGACGCAGAGGATCAGACCGAGAGTGGGGTCGAGTGCCTTGACGTCCAAGCGCTTTCGGCCCTTGGCGACATCGACCGTTGCCTCCTGGCCTTCGCCGGACGCCGTCGGAGTGATGTTGGGATACAGCGGACGCAGAGCATCGGCCACCGTCTGTGCCAGTTGATTGGACAGTCGCTGTGCGTAGTTCTTCTTCTCGCCGCGATCGGCATCGGCCGGAGGCTTGTCACCTGCGAGTTGTAGTGCGCTCCACAGCGGTTCGTGTTCCGGCTCGGAAAACAGTGTCTCCGGAAACAGGGGTTCGGGAAACAGCGGTTCTGTCATGCTGCGGCCTCGGGGTATCCGCCCATCCGCTCGAGATGGCTTTCGACGTCCTCGATGAAACCGGGGATGAACCGAAGGTTGCCCATGCGAGCGCGCTTGAGGAAGCCTGCCGTCGCCCGCGCCGACAGCAACCGGGTGTCTTCGAGGAAGCCGCTCAGATCTTCGTACTCGTACTGCACCGGCCACGTCGAGGTGTGTACGCGGAAAGCCTGACGGTTACGGCCCCACGCCGCGCTCGGCCACGCGTCGCCGGGCTCGAGCGGCGTCTCGCCGGCGGCGTCGTATTCGATGGGATCGCTCAACCGGCCACCGACCCACGACGCCATCCGCACGCTCACGGCATTGCCGACGAGCTTCCATCGGTGACTGTGCCGAAGGCCGGGGACCTCGACGGACGGCAGCGTCCAGTCGGGATCGAAACCCTGCAAGCGTTCGGCGTCGACGAGGCCGGGGGTGACGATCTCACCGGACGGCAACCGGACTGCCGGTTGGCTGGGGATGCCGACGGACGAGCCGCCCTTGAGTGTCGGCACGGCATTGACGGCCCATCCGAGTCCGCGGGTGCCTTCGGTCCAGTAGAAGCCGCACGGGTAGTCCGCGGGATCGCCGCCCAGGCGCTCGCCGGCGTCCTGGCCGAACAGAATTTCGCGAGGATCATCCGTGCGCGAGGCGAGCATGATGACCCGCTGGCGACGCTGGGGGAGTCCGAAGGCGCGGGCGTCGACCACCCGGTACGCCCACGTGTATCCGAGGTCTTCGAGCGCGTCGGTGATGTGCCGCATGGCAGCGCCCTTGCCGAGTTGCAGCATGAACGGAACGTTCTCGATCAACAGCCAGCGCGGGCCCTTCTTGCGCTTGACCAGACGGAACACCTCGTCCACCAGGCCCGAACGTGCGCCGGTAATTCCTGCGGTCTTGCCGGCTTGAGAGAGGTCCTGGCAGGGGAAACCGGCGGCCACCAATTCGATGTCACTGGGCAGCGCGCGCAGTTTGGTGACGTCGCCGTGCAACGGAACGTCAGCGAAACGCGAACGGAGAACTGCCTGGGCGCCCGGATCGATTTCACACAGCAGTTCGGTGTTCCACCCATGTTCCGAGAGCCCCAACTCCAGCCCACCGATACCGGCAAACAAACCCACCATGCTCCGCGACGACGTCACAGCACCCTTCCTCACGAACCGACCTAGAAGCACGGTACTCGAGAACTCCGACACCGTTTGCCAACTATTCGGTCCGCGGCGTGCTCCCTACGGAAGAACCGTTGTGAAACGCCTTACATCGAGATCTTCGGCGCGGATCGAAGTCCCTAAAAGGTCCCTGATCCGAGCAATAACTCGAACCAGCGGTGCTCCCCGCCCGTTCGTCCATTACCGTGGTCGGGTGAGCATCCAACCTTCCGGTGACGCGTCCTGGCCCGCGGTATTGACCTGGCAGGCCCACAACGCTCCTCGTATGGAGTCTGTTCGTGTGCAGCTGAACGGAAATCGCATCAAGGCTTCCGGCCGGATCATCGGTGGAGCCTGCAGCGATCACCCGGCATTCAGCGCGTCATACGACCTGGTCACCGACGAGGCCGGCATCACCCGCAGGCTCTCCGTGCGGACCGCCTTGGCCGCCGGTGAGCGTCAGATGTCGATCAGCCGGGACGAAGAAGGCACCTGGATGGTCGAGAACGGCGCCAGCCACCAGCGCTCGTCGTTCGACGGTGCACTCGATGTCGACGTGATCCTCAGCCCGTTCTTCAACACGCTGCCCATCCGCCGCGTCGGCTTGCAGAACGACATCGAAGACGCCGAGATTCCCGTCGTCTACGTCAACCTTCTCGACCTTCGCGTCGAGGGTGCGACCATCACGTACAGCAGCGGCACCGACGGAATCAGCGTGCTGTCCCCGGTGTCCAGCTCGACGCTGTCCGTCGACACCGAAGGTTTTGTCCTCGACTACCCGGGTCTGGCAACTCGTATCTAGGTTGCGTATCGCCGGATGACGCCACCGCGTCGACCGGCGTCTCGCATCCGGTCGATCCAGTCGGGTTCTCCGACGTGAATATCTTCGATGTCCCAACGCTCGTGCGATTGGTAGGCGCCGCGCGCAGCGAACCCTGCGTCCACCAATCGTGCCGTCGAGCCGTTGTCGAGCAGATCGGTACGTGCACCCTGCAGAAGGTCGAGCGCTTCGTCCAGCGCGACCAGCAGGGCGTCGCGGTTGCCCTCACACATCGCCCGCACCAGGCCGGGCGCGCTTCCGGCCACGCGAGTGCCGTCGCGAAATGATCCGGCAGCCAGCCCGAGTGCCAGTTCGCCGCCGGCGGCTCCCGTGATCGCAAGTGTTTCCGCGAGCAGGTGAGGCAAGTGCGAGATGCGCGCGACGGCTCGATCGTGCTCCAGAGATTCGGCAGGCACGACCACCGAGCCGCAATCGAGTGCAAGGTCGGCGACCTGCATCCACACCTTCGCGTCGACGCCTTCGTCGGTGGCAACGACCCACACCGCGTCGACGAACAGATCTGCATCCCCGACCGCCCAACCCGAAGCCGACGTCCCCGCCATCGGATGACCGCCCACGAATTTGGCGCTCAGACCGGCTCGTTCGACCGCAGCCTTCACTTCACCCTTGACGCTGACGACGTCGGTGATCGGATTGTTCGGCGCATGCGCGGCGATTGCCGCCAAGGTGGCGTCGACGGCAGGCATGGGCACGGCGATCACGATGACTGCACCGCTAGCGTTCGCCCTGCGCAGTGTGGAAACCAGGTCGGTGTCGGCGTCGAAACCGTCGGCTCGGGCCGCCTCAGCTGACTCGATGGAACGGTTGTAACCCCATGCTTGACGGCCGGATCGGACGGCGGCACGAAGTAGCGAACCACCGATCAATCCGAGGCCGAGAACGCAGACTGGTGGGGCGGAATCGATCGCAGACACGAGTTCAGGTTGGCACATCTATGCTCGGACTTCACTCACTGGCACCAGGCGGGCTACCGTTGCGCCATGGGTGCACAGCGCGCGGGTAACAAGAGCGCCTCTTCGAACCAGTCGGAGGAGCTTGAAGGCTTCGGTGTCGCGGTGGTCCGTGAAGAGGGGCGTTGGACGGTCAAGGCACTGACGCCCGACGCGTTGACCTCGCTCTCGTCCGCCGAGACGCAGCTGCGTGAGTTGCGAAGTTCGGGTGCCGTCTTCGGTCTTCTCGACGTCGACGACGAGTTCTTCATCGTGTTGCGTCCGGCTCCGTCGGGCACGCAGTTGTTGATTTCCGACGCCACCGCCGCCATCGACTACGACATCGCAGCCGACGTCCTCGACGCCTTGCACATCGAGATCCCCGACATCGACCCGGACGACCTCGACGATGTCGAGCCCTGGGAAGAGGGCGATCTGTCCGTCCTCGCCGATCTGGGCCTGCCGGAACCCGTGCTCGCCGTCATCGCGGCCGAGACCGATCTCTATCCGGACGAGCAGTTGGGGATGATCGCGCAGCGACTCGGGTTCGCGTCCGAGTTCGGCGCAGCGCTCGACAAGCTCCCGCGCTAGATGACTCTCGCTGACGATCAGCGCATGATCCGTGCGGCCATCGTGGCCGCACGTTCCGCCTCCGACGCAGACGTCCCGGTCGGGGCAGTGGTATTCGATGCAGACGGCGTCGAAGTTGCTCGCGCTGCCAATGCCCGGGAAGCGTCGTCCGATCCGACTGCGCACGCCGAGATCGTCGCATTGCGTGCTGCCGCGAAAATCTACGGCGACGGCTGGCGTCTGGAAGGTGCGACGCTGGCGGTCACGCTCGAGCCCTGCACGATGTGCGCCGGCGCTCTGGTCCTCGCCCGGGTCTCCCGAGTCGTTTTCGGGGCGTGGGAGCCGAAAACCGGTGCCGTCGGATCATTATGGGACGTAGTTCGAGATAAAAGATTGACCTATCGACCGCAAGTGCGCGGAGGCGTCCTCGAGGACGAATGCGCTGGGCTTTTAGAAGATTTCTTCCGCGAGCAGCGAGCCTGAAATCGCTATTCCCCATCGAGAGTGATCGCACACTCGGGTAGCCGGAACCGGTAAACGAGGGCATGGTGGAGGCAGATGCCGTCAGGGTATCGGCGGATCGTCGGAAGGCGATTCGTTCGCGTTCACGGAGGAGAACTCATGGGAATCGCAGACAAGGCTCAGAACAAGGCCGAAGACCTCGGGGGCAAGGCCAAGGAAGCTGCTGGCAGCGCTACCGGTGACCGGGACCTCGAAAACGAAGGCAAGGGCGACCAGGTGAAATCGGCCGTCAAGGACGCAGGCGAGAAGGTCAAGGACGCCGCGTCCAGCATCAAGGACAAGCTCACGTAATACCGCTCCACCTGGCGATTTCGGTCAGGGGCACTCCATCCGGTAAAGTCACCAGCGGTGGCGTGTCCGAGCGGCCTAAGGAGCACGCCTCGAAAGCGTGTGACGGGTAACCCCCGTCCGAGGGTTCAAATCCCTCCGCCACCGCCAAAGCTCCCCACCTGTTCACACAGGTGGGGAGCTTTTTTGTGTCAATTCGTGTGAGTCTTCGGCCACTTGTGGCCACTTTTCGGCCACACTCACGGGCCAGGAAAGACCAGATCCGTCAACGCCTTGCCGACGCACCGGCGAGACAGCTCGTCGAGGATGAACTGAGGGACGGGCACCGATCGGGTCCGGAGAATCTTGGTCAGGCCCTCCGCGTGATGGACTCCGAGCTGCACGGCATTGTCGTGGACGGTAATCCGGCGGTGCAAGAACTCCACATCTTTTACCCTCAGTGCCACCAGTTCGCCCCAGTGCAGTTCTGTGTAGGCGAGAGTGAGCACCTGAACCCGATGTTGTCCTGACTCGTGAGCCAGACGTGCAACGTCGTCGGCTGAGAGGTTCAGGTGAGTGAGGTTCAGGAGAGCGCCGTCGACCTCGAAGCCGATGGTCGCCGGTACCTCGGTTCGTTTGCCTTCCATCAGTGATCCGAGCGCGACTACCAACCAATGGGTTTGGAAACTGTCTGCGCTCGGGCTCCGCACAGTTTATTAGTTGAATACGGCACAAACGATCTGCCGTAGCGCACCTGGACGCCGAGGACCACAACTCACGCAAATGTGCAGGTCTTCTCACAATCACAACTGTGAAAAGATCCAGATCCGTCAGAAATCACCTTCAAAAAGAATCAAGTACGTATTCTTCCTCAGTGCCGGACAGTTCTAATCGTAAGTCCCACTGCACGACCAACGGCCGGCACATTGAAAACCCGCACCAACTTACATCTTGTGCCTGCTCGGATCATCTGTGGATCGACTCATGCGCTCCGGATCCGGGAGAGCTGGATGAAGCTCGAAGAAATACCCCAGTTTCGAGGACTTTCGCATTAGCGTCGTGCAACCTCCCCGAAGATCTTTGAAAACCGGCACCTCTGCCCTGTATGCAGTAACGAATGATGCCGGGCTCTAAACGAAGAGAGGAGGTGAATTAGAAATGAATAACGTCCTCCTTGCTATCGTCAACGTGATCGTGGCGATGGCGAACGGTTCCACGATCCCCTTCTCATTAGAAGGCGCAGGGCCACTAACCGCCCCCGACTTGTAAGAAGATCGGCCGACCGCATGTGGATGACAGTTTCAGCTCTGCCTGACAGGGTCCCAAATAGTTGGTCGAGGCCGCCGCGAGCATCCTCGTCATCGGCGACTAACGCCACGAAGAGGCCGTAGAACACCGCCATCTACCGCTAAACTCCACAGCCGACGCTCTCTTTCAAAACTGGAGGGTGTCTCTTTTCCTGGAATTGAGACACGGTTGCGGTGAGTTACCGATCTGGATCGCAAATAGCTTCCCGGCTCCGGGAAATGGTCAACCGTGGGCGCTACGCCAACAGTTGGCGTCTACTTGCGTAACGCTGGTAGTTGCCCAGGGCGTTTTCGTGGCCACATTTTGGCCACACTTCACCTTGAAACCGGGTGATTCAGCGTTACCTCAGGGTTCAAATCCCTCCGCCACCGCCAAAGCTCCCCACCTGTTCACGCAGGTGGGGAGCTTTTTTGTGGGTGGGGCCCGAATGCTGCCGGGGACGGACACGCTCCGGCCGGAGTATCGGGCGACCGGCCAGGTCGAAGCCCGTGTCCCTAAAGCCGGGGCGGATCCGTCGCTCCGAAACGTAATCTTTAGTCAAGGAACAAATATTCGGATTGGGCAGAAATCCGTCGTTGGGACGAGAGCGGCTCCCGACCTCGGGGGAGATCGGGAGCCACTCTCCTTCTAATAGGGGAGGCCCGCCCCAGTCGCGGTGTAAAACCCGTTCAACGACAAAGCCGTTCGTTACTTCGAAGGTCGGGCTGTTGTCGTTCCTCTGGGGACCTGTTTCTGCCGGGCGGCCCAACCCCTCTGCTGTGACAGATTGAAATGTCTTGCCGGACAAGCACTACTGACCGTTGGCTAGTTCCCTCAGTTTTGCGCGAGACACCTTGCCTGCGGCCGATCGCGGAAAGTCCTGCACGAAGATGTATTCGCGCGGGCGTTTGAATCCGGCGATGTGATCACGTACGTGCTGGTCCAGTGCCGTGCGGAGGTTGTCGTCTCCGTCGAATCCGGAGGCCAACTGGATAACCGCCACCACTTTCTGGCCCCACTCCGGGTCGGGCACGCCGATGACTCCGGCATCGTCGACACCGGGATGCTCGAGCAGCGCGCCCTCGACCTCGGCCGGGTACACGTTCACGCCGCCGGTGAGAATCAAGTCCGCGCGGCGATCCAGTACGTACAGGTAGCCGTCGTCGTCGAAGCGTCCGACGTCTCCTGACGTGGCGAAGTCGCCCCAGAACGCAGCAGCGGTTTTCTCCGGGTCGCCCAAGTATTCGAACGGGTTGGCCTTGAAATAGATAGTGCCCTCCTCGCCCGGAGCGGCCTGTTCTCCGTCCAGCCCCCGGAGCACTACGGCGCCCGGCACCGGTCGTCCGATAGTGCCCGGATGTTCGAGCCACTCTTGCGTGGAGCACGTCGCCACTTGGCCCTCGGTGGAACCGAGGTACTCCCACAGCACCGGCCCGAACCAATCGATCATGGCGCGTTTGGTCGCCGGGGGGCACGGGGCACCGGCGTGAAGCAGGGACTGGATGCTCGAAACATCGGCACCAACCCGAACGCCGGCCGGCAAATCGAGGAGTCGTTGAAAGTGCGTCGGAACCATGTGGGAGGTAGTGATCGCGTTGTCGCTGATCGACCGAAGAACATCTTCGGCGTTGAAGCCCGGCAAGACGTACAGCGTATGCCCGGCGTGCAGGAGGAACATTGAATTGCCGCCGGGAGCAGCGTGATACACGGGCGAACAAACCAAATGGCGACCGGGTTGCCCTGGTGGGATTCCCACAGTCGGCAAATACTGAGCGGCCATTGCGAGTGAGCTCTCGGGAGTTGCATCGGGGAGTGGACGGCGCACACCCTTGGGTCGTCCCGTGGTGCCGGACGTGTACATCATCAGCGAGCCGAGTGTCCGTGTGGCAGGAGTCTCGTCCGAGACGTCGGTGAAGGATTCGTAGCTGGACCAGTCGGCCGGCGCGCTACCGATAACCACTCGGTGCTGCACTGCGTCTTCGACACGGCCGACGACCTTGTCGGCGAGTTCTGCGTGCGTGATGAGTACTGACGCACTGGAATCACGCACGATGTATTCAACTTCGGGCGCAGCCAGATGAGTATTGATCGGAACGAAATACAAACCACTCTGCGTGCATGCCAGGGCAATTTCGTAGTACTCGGCACCGTTCAACAGCAGACCCGCGACGACGTCGCCCCTGCGCAGACCCGCAGCGGTGAACTTGTTGCTGAGCTGGTTGACCTTACTGATGAGCTCGCCGAAAGTTTTTGTCTTGCCGTCGATTACGATTGCGGGCCGAGTGGGGTCAGTTTGGCCAAGCAGCCAGGCTCCGCCCTCTGAAGGATCAGACGGTTGTTGGTGATCCTCGCGCTCGCTGTTGACCACGGTAGACATGAGTGTCCTCTTTCTGGAGGGATTTCGGTGACTATTGCGAAGTGTTCTTAGTTTTCGGGGGGTGTGTCGTCGGGATCGCAAACGCGTACTGATCACCATCACCACTGGAAACCCGATGGCAACCAACGTCCAACTCTCCGGACGTTGGTTGCCAAGGGCAGACCGCACCTATTGCGTCGACGCGGCGTGGCCGTCAGCCGCATCTTTGTCGAGCGGTAATCCGGGTGACGATCAGAATGAAAGGCCTGTCGTTACCGGCGCGAGGGACCTGCGATCACCTGTAGTTCGGTGAAGCTGTGCAGACCCCAAGGGCCGTTTTCCACTCCGACGCCGCTGTGCTTGTGACCACCGAAGGGGAGGTGGGGGAGTACACCTGCACCGTGCGCGTTGATCGAGACTTGCCCGGCGTCGAATTGCGGTGCGAGCCGGGCGGCGTGGTCGGCATCCCCCGACCACACAGATGCGGTGAGACCGTACTCACTTCGGTTGGCGCGGACGATGGCGTCGGCTTCGTCGCGGAACGAGATGATGGGAAGCACCGGGCCGAATTGCTCTTCGTCGACGATGCGCATTCCGTCGTTGACCTGGTCGAGGATGGTCGGCTGATGAAAGTAGCCGTCCCGGTCAATTGGTTTGCCACCGGCGGTGGCCCGCGCGCCGTTGCCCACCGCGTCCGCAATCAATTCCTTGACCCGTTCGAACTGCGGCTTGTTGTTGATAGGCCCGAGTTCTGTTCCCTCGACGGTCCCCTCGTCGACCTTGACGGATCTGGCGATTGCACTGAGTGCCTCGACCAGTTGGGGTTGGATACTTTCGTGTGCGTACACCCGCTTGATCGCGAGGCAGATCTGTCCGTTGTTGGTGAATGCGCTTCGGAAGAGGCTGGGTGCGATCTTCTCCACGTCCACGTCGCCGAGGATGACGGCGGGATCGTTTCCGCCGAGTTCCAGAGTGATGCGCTTGAGGTCGTCGGCAGCCCCGAGTGCGACCTTTCGCCCGACCGCGGTTGACCCGGTAAAGCTGACTTTCCGCGGAACGGGGTGTGAAACCATGGTTGCGCCAAGAGGATCAGGCCCGGTGACCACGTTCAGCACACCGTCGGGGAAGGTGCCACGGAGAATTCGGGCGAGCGCAAGTGTTGCCAGCGGTGTGTACGGCGACGGTTTGACGACGATCGTGTTGCCAGCCCGTAGTGCCGGCGCAATCTTCCACATCGCGAGCGTGATCGGAAAATTCCACGGGGTTATGGCACTGACGACACCCAACGGTCGACGGGTGACCTCCTCGAACGCCTCTGCGTCGTTTCGGATGATTTCCCGCGGGATCTCGAGATCGGCGAAGTAGCGCAGCCACGTCGCCGCAATATGGAATTCCATCGTGGAGTCGGCGAGCGATTTGCCCTGTTCGAAGGTCAGGATCGGGGCGAGTTCGCTGATCCGGCTTTCGATGACGTCTGCTGCTTGGCGCAATGCGCTACGACGGAATTCCTCGTCGATCCGCCACGATGTGTACGCATTCTGAGCTGCGGCGAACACCTCGTCGAGCTGATCCGGTGTGACGGACGGAGCCTGAGCGAATACCTCGCCTGTCGCGGGGTTGATCACACCGAAGGTGCCGGTGGTGAGGAGATCGCGTCCATTCGAGGTTGCTGCCGCCGATAATGCTAGCGAATCCGTTGAGGTCATTCTCGATCCCATTTCGTGGTCAGTGTTGTGCCGGCGTCAGCACCGGCTTGATGGTCTTGCCGGAGAGCGAATCCTCCACGGCCTGGTTGATCTGTTCGAGCGGGTAGGTCTGGACGAGCTTGTCGAAGGGGAACCAACCGCGCTGCCACAGATCCACGAGCTGGGGAAGGAAGATCTGTGGGATCGAAGTCCCTTCCAGGGCATACGTCACGGTCCGGCCGGTCAACAAAGTCTGGTCGATTTCGATTTTCGCCTGGCTTCCACCTACCAACACCGCTTTACCCGGCATGTCGAGGACGCTGATAGCTGCCGTGATCACCGAGGGCACACCGGTTGTCTCGAAGGAGAAGTCGAGTCCGCGTCCGCCGTTCTTGATCGCTTCGACGAGGTCAGGCGTGTCGCCGCGGACTGTACGGGTGGCGCCGACTTCCAACGCTGTTTCGAGCCTGGCGTCGACCAGGTCGACGACGACGATGTCGCGTGCGCCTGCAGCCTTGGCAGCCATCACAGCGGCAAGGCCGACGCCACCCGCCCCGAACACTGCAATGCTCTGTCCGGCAGCAAGTTTCATCTCATTGAGGACTGAACCGGCTCCGGTCTGCAGGCCGCAGCCGAGAGGGCCGAGAAGCTCGAGTGGGAGTGATTTGTCCACCACGACCAGATTGCGCTCGGTTGCGATGGCGTGCGTGGCGAACGAGGATTGCCCGAACCATCGGTTCGCCAGCGGGAGGCCGTTCTGATCGACCGCGCTCGTGCTGAGGTCCGTGCGACGCCCCGTAACATTGCGAGAAAAGAATTCGTCACAGTAGGAAGGGATTCCGGACCGGCAGTTGCGGCAGTGACCGCAGGCATCAAAACTGATCAGCACGTGGTCACCGACCTCGATGCCTCGGACCCCGCTACCAACCTCTTCGACGATGCCGGAACCTTCGTGGCCGAGAATGATCGGCCCCATCTGCTCGACCAAATCGGGATCGAGTATGTGGAGGTCGGTGTGACACATCCCTGCGCCGATTACCTTCACGAGAAGTTCGTCCGGTGCAAGCGGCCCGAGCTCGATCTCCTCGAGTTCGAACTTGCCGTCGCCGTTACGCAGTACGGCGGCCGTTGCGGTAGTGGTCATGATTTCTTCTCCGTGGGGTTGAGGAGCTCGAGCGCATCTGCCCAGGTGCCCTTTTTGGCAATAATGCGGCGCAACTTCATGATCTTGCGTTGTTCGTTCAAGGTGGCGGCGCCGACCAGGCGATCACCCGAGCGGTACAGTGCCACGAATTTGTCAGCTTCCGGATCGCCGGAAGCGAAGACAACTTCGTCGGCGACTGCAGTGCCTACGAACTGGATTCGGCTCTCGTACCAGTCGCTCCAGAAGTAGGGGACTGTCTCGTAAGGCTTGGCATCCTCCGGTGCGACGGCATTGACAGCTGCCTGGTTCGCCTGATCAGCAGCATTCGTCCAGTTCTCCAGCCGCACTGAGAGTCCGTCGAACGCGGGGTTGGGCCAGTGGACCACATCGCCTGCCGCATAGACGTCTTCGAGCGAGGTTTGAAGGAACTCGTTTGCTATCACCCCGCCGTCTACTGGATGTAGTTCGATGCCCGAATCTGCCAGCCACCCGGTTGCGGGAGCCGCTCCCACGCCGACGACGACTAGTTCAGCGGGCAGCGAAGTGCCGGTGCTGAGCCGGACGGCCTCGACGTGGGTGGTGCCGATCAGCTCTTCGACCTGGACGTCGCACAAGAGCGGAATTCCGTTGCGTTCGTGCAGCTTTGCGAGTGCCTGGCCGACGGTCTCACCGACTGCGCGGACGAGTGGAATGGGCGCAGCCTCGACGATCGTCACGTCTGCGCCTCGGCCTCGGGCGGACGACGCGAGCTCGGACCCGATGAATCCGGCGCCGACTATCACGAGCTTTGTTCCGGGGCGCAGTCTTTCGCGGAGGGCGAGTGCGTCATCGATCGTGCGAAGCGCGATAACGCCGTCCAAATCCGGGGCGTGGGGCAACGAGCGTGGTGATGCACCGGTCGCAATGATCAACTTCTGGTAGGGAATCCAGTCGTTGTCTCCGACCCGGACGCGGTGCGCCTCGGGGTCCAGCCCGGTCGCCGGTGCCCCGAGGAGAAGCTTCACATCCAGGGAGGCGAGCTCCTCCGCGGTGGTGTGATAGTCGACCTCGGCGCCGTCTTTCAGGAACTGCTTGCTCAGGGGAGGCCGGTCGTAGGGAAGATGGAGTTCGTCGCCGACCAGAGTGATCGGTCCCTCGTACCCTGCCAGGCGGGCGGACTCCGCGGCCCGCAGGCCGGCCAGTGACGCTCCGACGACAACGAGCCCCGCGCCGTGATCGATATCTGTTGTGCTCACGGTTACGTCTCGTCGAGGGTCAGCGCTTTGGCCGGGCACGCACGAACTGCCTCCCGGACGAGAGCTTCGTCGCCGGCATCGACCAATTCCTTGTGAAGAATCAGCGATCCGTCGTCGGCTACCTCGAAGTAGTCTTCGGTTACGGATTCGCAGATCCCGATTCCGGTGCACCGTCCGCGATCGACAATGATTTTCATAGCGCCGTTCCTGTTCTTTACTGGGGTTGTTACACGCGTACCGGGAGGTGCTTGATCCCGTTGATGAATTCGCTGAAGAGGTACACCGGCTCGCCAACCTCCATGGTGGGAAGTTTGGTGAGAATCTGTGAGTACAGCGCTCGCAGTTGGGCTTTGGCGACCATGTGGCCAAGGCAGTAGTGGACCCCGCCACCGCCGAAGGCAACATGGTTGTTGTTGGGGCTGCGCTGCAGGTCGAATCGATGAGGATCGTCGAAGGTGTCCTCATCACGGTTGCCCGAGCAGTAGAACATGACGAGTTTGTCGCCCCTGTTGATCTGTCGTCCACCCAGCTCGATGTCAGCGGTGGCTGTGCGTGCAAATTCCTGGACGGGTGAGGCGTGGCGAATGAACTCCTCGATCGACTGCGCGATGCGGCCGTCGAAGTCTTCCGTCAGCCATCGCTTCTGGTCCGGATTCTTGGCCAGCGACATGGCGGTGTGGCTGGTGGTCTGCTTGGTGGTGTCATTGCCGGCGACACTGAGCAAGAGCATCATGGCAGTGACGTCCGACTCGGAGAGCGGTTTACCGTCGAATTCGGTGTTGGCCAGTGCCGTGGCGATGTCGTTGGCCGGGTTCCTGCGACGGAAATCGACCAGGTCGTTGCCGATCTGCGCCAAGATCTCGATCTGCTGCACGGTGAACTCGACCGGTGACATCCCCTCCGGGCACACCTCGGGGTCGGCGGCACCGACAAGGTTGTCGCCGGCCTTCGCGAAGTCTTGGACCAAGCTCTCGGGGACACCGACGAGATCGGCGATCGTGAGCATAGGCAGCTTCGACGCGACTTCGGTGACGAAGTCGAATTCGCCCGCGCCGACTACTCGATCGACGATTTGTTCGGCACGTTCTTCGATCTTGTCGCGCAGACGTTTGACTGCCTTCGGTGTGAACCCGGAGCTGATGATCTGGCGGAATCGAGTGTGATCGGGCGGATCCATCATCACGAAATTCTGTCCCCCGTACATTTCCGGATCTTTCGGCGCGAACCCCACCCCCCGCCACTTCAGTTGATCGGAGCTGAAGATTTCGTGGTTCTGACTGACGAAGGCGATATCTGCACTCTTGACGACTGCCCAGAACCCTGGCTCGCCGTGGTCGGGTTTGAAATGCGGGCGGTCCAGAGGCTTGTGCCAGCTCAGCGGAGCATTCTTGCGCAGCCATTCGAATGTCTTGTCCCGCTCGGCAAATGGCCGATTCCAGAACTCGATGCTGGTGATATCGATGTCCGGCGCCGTCAGCGGGTGCTCGGTGGATGGAATTGAAGTGGTCATCCAGGTGCCTTTCTGTGGCTCCAGCGGGGGTGTTCAGTCGACGAAGTTCCTACTCGTCGGGGTGTAGCAGTCGGCTAGCCGAAGATCGCTTCACGGACGTCGGTTCGAGAGAACCAAACTGCCGGCGGCGCCGAAGTAGTACCCGACTCCCTGAACGAAGCTGATTTCGACTCCCGGAACCTGCTCGCACGCTTCCCCGCGTAGTTGGCGCACGGCTTCCTGGATGGCGAACATTCCGTACTGACCGCTGTGGGTGTACGACATTCCACCGCCGTTGGTGTTCATCGGAAGTCGACCGCCCTTGGACGTATGTCCTTCGGCGACAAAGTCTCCCGATTCGCCGAAGCCGACAAACCCGAGATCCTCGAGCATGTACAGCGGGACGTGAGCGAAGGCGTCGTAGGCCATCAGATGGTCGACGTCGTCGTGGGTGATTCCGGCGGTGGCGAACGCTTCTGCGCCCGCGCGACGGAACCCGCCGAACGATCCGGGGTCCTTCAACTGTGAAACCAATGTAGATTCGGCGGATTCACCGGATCCGAGGAGGTAGAGATGCCGATCGGATCCCGGCATGTCTGCTGCTCGTTCTGCACTGGTGAGGATCAAGGCGCCGCCGCCGTCGGTTTGCACACAGCACATGTCGCGGGTGAACGGGTACGCCACGCGTGGACCAGCGAGCACTTCGTCCACCGACGTCGGCTTGCGGCGGAAGGCTCGGGGATTGTCGAGTGCCCAGTTGCGCTGGGAAACGACCAGTTCAGCCATGTGTTCGATGGTCATTCCGCGCTCGTGCAGAAAGCGCAGGGCAGGAAGCGTGAAGGTCGAATACGGCATGGTTGCGCCGTAGACAGTCTCGAACTGACCGGTCATGGAGTTCAAACCCAGCGGCCATGGTGGCGCGCCGACGCGGGACCGGCCGGACTCTCCGTGTGTCACGAGAATAACGTCAGCGGCACCAGAAGCAATGGCGGCTGCGGCGTGACGCACATGAAGCATGAAACTGCAGCCGCCGACGCCTGTTCCATCCAGCCAGCGAGGGGTTATACCGAGATGGTGAGTGACCTCGAAGGGGCCTAGTCCGGTGGTGGCGACGCCGTCGATGTCCGCGGGAGTGAGGCCGGCGTCGGTCATTGCGTTGCGGGCGGCGTTGGCATGTAGATCGAGCACAGACATGTCCGGCAATACGCCGATTTCGGTGGTCTCCGACGCGCCGACGATCGCAATGTTTCCGTTGTGCATTGATGTCATCGGGCCGACTCCTGCAACGGCGTGAACATAGGGAGCTTCAGGTCTCCACGTTCGACGAACGTGACTTCGAGCTTTAGGTCGAGCGGAAGGTTTTCAGGCTCGGGATCCACCCCGATCACGTTGCTCATCAGACGGGGTCCCTCCTCGAGTTCGACCAGGGCGACGACGATGGGAGTCGCGGGGTCGAATGGTGGAGTCGGTCGATAGTTGATCACGTAGGACACCAGTCGGCCTCGGCCACTGACCGGGGTCCACACCACGTCGTCGGAGTTGCAGAACGGACAGAATGGGCGTGGATAGAAGTAGTGCTGTGTGCACGACTTGCATTGTTGAATGGTGAATTCCTCCCGCTGTGCACCTTCCCAATAAGGAGCAGTGGCTGGGGTCGGAACCGGTACAGGCCCAGTCAAGGGACAGTCCTTTCGTCGTATGGTTCTACGTTGGGACATCAAGACATTCAACGGAATTCGTTCCGCGGTGTCTTCTAAGTAGAACGCGTTCCGTTACGCTCGTTTCGGCGGAATACCATCTGTTACGTTTTTTCGGGCGGGGCGAACTCTGTGTCGCTCTCGTAAACGGAACGCGTTCTGTCACGATCAGAGTGATCCAGTTCATGCCGGATGTCAAGGTTTGGCCGGGAAGTCGGAGAAATCAGGTGGGGCACTTCGGGTGGGGGTCTTGCCAATCACATACGTAACGTGTTCTCTTTAGGTGTAGTGAGTTGTCGGACAACGCTTTCGGAGTTCAAGCTGATTGAACTGACAGATACCGTCCGGTAACCCCGCTTCGCTCCCGTAAACATCTAGTTGGATGGAATTGAGGTCCTTCATGCCGATCGACAGCTCACTCGTCGGACTTGCCGGCAAGTCTGTCTGGAAGACGTGGACGTCGAAAGACGCTCTGCTGTACGCCCTGGGCGTCGGCGCCGGTCAGGCGGACCCGCTCGACGAGTTGGAGTTCACCACGGAAAACAGCGACGGCATTGCGCAGAAGGTTCTCCCGACGTTCGCCAATGTCGCATTCTCGACCGCCGGAGACGGGCCCTCGCTACCCGACGACGTCGACTACAGCAAGCTCTTGCATGCGTCGCAATCGTTCAGCCTGACGGGCCCGCTCCCGACTGACGGTCGCGTTGAAACCGCCACCAAGATCACCGGCGTGTACGACAAGGGATCCGGTGCCTTGCTCACGATGGAAACCGTCGCCCGCGACTCTGTCGGACAGCTGGTGGGAACCATCGAGTCGGCGTCGTTCTTCCGAGGTTATGGTGGGTTCGGCGGTGAGCGTGGGCCGTCAACCTCATGGGAACTCCCGGGGTACAAGCCGGATCACGTTGTCACATATACGACTCGGCCGGATCAAGCGCTGCTCTACCGACTGAGTGGGGACCGGAATCCCTTGCATTCGGATCCCACGTTCAGCGCCCGCGGTGGATTTTCCACGCCGATCCTGCACGGAATGTGCACCTACGGCTACGTCGGCCGGGCTCTTCTGCATGCTGTGGCCGATTCGGATCCCACACGCTTCACTGCGATGTCGGGGCGGTTCACCAAGCCTCTGTTGCCCGGACAGACAATCACTACCTCGATCTGGGTTGACGGCACCGGTGTGAGGTTCCGGACGGTGGACGACATCGGTGACGTGGTCATCGACCACGGCACCGCCACAATCCGCTGACGGCACCGCCGTAATCCACAGACACCCCATCCCCGTTACAGACTCGTCGCGATGTTTGTCGCGGCATTAACAAAGGAAAGATTCATGGGTTCACTCGAAGGTCGCGTAGCGATCGTGACCGGCGGCGGCCGAGGTATCGGCGCGTCGATCAGCAGATTGTTCGCCGCCGAAGGCGCCAAGCTCGTCATCAACGACCTCGGCTCGACCACGGATGGCCAGGGCGGAGACCAAGGGCCGGCGCGTGACATCGCTGCCGAAATCGTTGCCGGCGGTGGTGAAGCCGTTTCGGACGGCGGCGACATTGCCGATGTTGCGACCGGTCAACGCCTGGTCGATCTCGCTCTGGAGCACTACGGCAAGCTGGACATCGTCGTCAACGTCGCAGGAATTCTGCGTGACAAGATGATCTTCAACCTCCCGGAAGAAGACTGGGATGCAGTCATTCGAGTTCATCTGCGTGGCCACTTCAGCACGATCAAGCCGGCGGCAGCCTATTGGCGAGCGCAGCGAAACCCGGAGGGCCAGTACCGCATCATCAACTTCACCTCCGATTCCGCGTTGCAGGGGTCGCCGGGTCAGCCGAACTATGCCGCAGCCAAGATGGGCGTTGTCGGCTTGACCGCGTCCACGGCTAACGCTCTAGGGCGATACGGCGTTACGGTCAACGCTATCGCTCCGGGAGCGGTTACCCGTCTGACGCAAACCGTCCCCGAGGAGAAGAGTATGGGCGGTGGCTTCGAAGACACCGCCTCGCCGGACAACATCGCGCCCATCGTCGCGTACCTTGCCGGTACGAGTTCCGATTGGCTGTCCGGCCGCACGATCGGTGCCATGGGCTACGACGTGAAACTGTGGAACAGCCCTGAGGTCGTCTCCACGGTAACGTCGGACGGGCCGTGGAGCCTCGAAGACCTGGCCGCAAAGGTAGAGCAGGACTTCCGTCCGTTGGCTGACGGTCTGCACCCGTCCATCTTCATGGCTCAGGTTCCGTCCTGACCGGCAAAAGTCGGATGAAAGTGGAGGCGCACCTCTGAGGGCGTCCGTCGATGTCGGGGTCGGGACGTTATCGTGGTGGCTGACGCGCCAGCGTCAGTTTCGGTACAGGATTGGGGAAGACTGGATGGCCACCGCAGTAAAGGTGAATGGCCGCACAGCTGAGGCCAAGGCATTCCGTGTCGAGCGAGTCGTCAAAGCGACCCGTGAATTGGCATCCGCAGGTGGCTACGACGCCGTGCAGATGCGTGAGGTTGCTCGACTTGCCCCAGCCGCCCTGTCGACCCTGTACAAGTACTACGCATCCAAAGACGACCTCATCACGGCAGCTGTTCGGTCGGAACTGGATTCCCTGGCTGATGACCTACTCCGCCGTCCGCCGCGGCAGCGGACGGCGGAGGGTCGGGCTGGAGAGGTTTTCGTCCGGGCATTTTTGGGGATGGTTCGAGATCCCGGGTTTGCTCACGCTGCGATGTCCGCGCACAAAACGCTGCGTGAGTACAACCCCGGTCTTGATCACCGTCCAGATGAAAGCAACGAAATTTCGTTCTGGTCCACTCCGTTTGGTTTCATTGCCTCCACTCAAGCGTGGGGGCCAGACCATCGCTGTACTCCGATGCAATCCCGCACACTAGGCATGCTGGAGACCTTGTGGAGCGCCAGCGTGGTCGGGTGGCTGAACGGTGATACGTCGGTCGACGAGGTGAAACGGCGCCTGCGCTTGGCGGCGAAGCGCTTGTTGGCCTCGGATCCTGCTGTCCTGAACGGCAAATCGGCAGACGATAGCTGACGAATCAGCTACTGCGATGCGAGTCCAAATCGGCTCTGCGAGTGGGCTTTCAGGACTTGCCGCTGAAATATGCTCGGACTTGACGACGTTCAGGAGCGTCGTGCGATCCACTCGGCAGTGGCCGCATCGATGTCTTGCTTCAATTTCTCGAAGAACGACGGTGACGGCGTGGGGATCAAATCAGCTGCGGCAGTCAGTGATTGACTGAGGGCGATTCGCCGCTCACGCAACTCGTCGTCGCTCAGGAGGCTCAGGTCCGGCATCGCGAGCCCCCTCGTCCGGTGTGATTCGTGTTTCGGCAGACCGTGCGCATCGGGATCGATGCATGATTCGATGCGCACGGCCAGTGCACTCCAGGCTGGGGGTCGGAATGCAAAATCTACTTTACCAAAGGATTACCAATGGTTGCGGATTGCATCCTCGCCTTCGGTTGCTGCGGAGCACTTTCACAGCGTTCTCCCAGGTGCTAAGTCCTGACAACCGTTGAAGCTGCAACTATCGTCGAACCCATGAAAAAGATCTGGTGGATCGGCGGAGCAGTAGTTGTGGTCGTACTTGCCCTGCTCGTGGGGCCATGGGCGTACGGGAAGTTCATCGCTGAAGACGATGCACCGGCGGCCGTGGTGTCCACTGAGGGCGCGGAGGCGGCGTCCGGATCGATCGACGGGCAATGGACCGTCGTCCCCGGGCAGGGGGACAACCAGACGGCAGCTGGGTACACCGTGCACGAGATTCTCAACGGATCGAGTGTGACCGTCGTCGGAACCACTGGCGAGGTGAGCGGAAACGCGGTTGTCGAGGGTGAAAAGCTCACTTCTGGCGAAGTAACGGTGCAGGTGGCAAGCATCAAGACCGACTCGGATCGGCGCGACGGCCAGTTCACGGGCAATGTGATGGATACCAGCACGTATCCGACGGCGACGTTCACGATCGACTCGCCGGTGGACCTGTCGGCTGTACCGACGGACGGAACAACGGCGACGGTCACGGTGTCAGGAACGCTGACGCTCAAGGGTCAGTCCAAGCCGGTATCGGTCGACATGACTGTTCTGCATTCGGGTGATTCGCTGATTGCTTCGGGCTCGATTCCGGTCACCTGGAACGATTTCGGCGTCGAACCTCCGTCGCTCGGCTTTGTCACCGTCGACGGCAGCGGTTCGGTGGACTTCCTGGTCTCGCTAGCCGCGAACTGAATTACGTCCACCCGATTCGCACTGCTTCGGGGCGGGCAGGGAAGATTAAGGACATGACCTTCCTTTGTCGTTGTCCGTTCCGAAGGCAGTGTGCGATTTCTGCCCGGACGGAATGAACGGGTGATGCCCCAGTGGAGACCGTTCCGAACGGGTGAAGATCCCGACCCACGGTTCACTCTCGCCAATGAGCGGACGTATCTGGCCTGGATCCGCACCGCGACGGCCTTCGTCGCGTCGGGCGTCGGGCTCGAGGCTTTCGGCGGCGACATTCTCAACCCAACGGTTCGCGCCGGCCTGGCCGCGTTGCTGCTCGTCGGCGGCGCTCTGATCGCCATCACTTCTTTTGTCCACTGGATCAGCGCCGAGCGAGCGCTGCGTGCTGAGCGTTCGTTGCCGGTGCCGCTGATGGCGCCGGTGGTCGGTATCGTGCTGGTGATCTGCGCGACCGTCCTGGTGGTCGAGGTTGTGAACTGAATTGACCGCGCTCGAACCTTCGGAAGGTGCCACGCCGGATAGGGGTCTACAGTCCGAGCGCACATCGCTCTCGTTCGTACGGACGAGTCTGTCGATCCTCGGCCTGTCTGCTGCCTGCCTGCGATGGTTGCCGCCGTTCGGTTCGGTGGCACTGATCGGCCCGTCCCTCGCGGCGATCCTTGTCGTCGCGGTGACGGTCTACGAACGTCGGTCGCGTCCCAGACGATTGGCCCAGTTCTCAGCTGAAAAGGCAATGCCTGCTTTGGGTATGGGGGCAGTTCTCGCACTGAGTCTGTTACTGCTCAGTGCGACGGGGCTGTGGATTCTGTTGAAGTGACCTCAGCTTTCGGTGCCCAGCCAGGTGGGCCGAACACGTAGCCTGCTCGCTGCCGCCACGAGGTCGACGCCTTCCAATCGCGAGCGATGGCAGCGTATTCGCGCGTTTGAAGCTTCCAGATGTTGTACGTACCCACCGGTGTCGTGAGTCCGTAGGTGGGCCGGTGGGTTTCGGCTGCGAAGGTTCCGAACATCCGGTCCCAGATGATGAGGATTCCAGCGTAGTTGCGGTCGAGGTACTCCGCGTCGGAGCCGTGGTGGACGCGATGGTGTGACGGCGTGTTGAAGATGAATTCGATGGGCCGCCAGAGTTTTCCGACACGTTCGGTGTGGACGAAGAACTGGTAGACGAGGCTGACGGAGAAGCCGACGAACACCATCCACGGCGGGATCCCGAGGAACGGCAACGGCAACCACATGATGATCTCACCGCTGTTGTTCCACTTCTGCCGCAGTGCGGTGCTGAAATTGAAGTACTCGCTCGAGTGGTGAGCCTGGTGTGTGGCCCAGATGACTCGAACTCGGTGCGCGATGCGGTGATACGCGTAGTAGAGGACGTCGATTCCGAGCAGCAGGATCACCCACGTGTACCAGGCTGTCGGCGACAGATGCCACGGCGCGAGGTACACCCAGATTGCCGAATAACCGATCAGTGCCAGCACTTTCCAGAACGTGCTCGTAGCGATCGACACCAGTCCGAGGAGGATGCTGGTCCGAACGTCGATGCGCCGGTATCCACCCTGCGCCGGCCGTGCGCGTCCGTCTGCGTCGTTCGGATGATCTTCAAGAGCTCGGGCGGCGAACCACTCGATGCCGAGGAAGATGACAAACGCGGGGATCGCGAGTGCGACGGGGTCATGGAGTGGTTCGAGCAGTGACCGCCATGACTCGAGAAGGGTTTCCCACACGCGATTAGTCCTATTCTCTCGCTATGATCGTTACATCATGCACTAATATGTAACGTCGCGGAACCATTTGTGACAAGAAACCTGCGGCTTTGTTGCGACTTTTCATAGAACAATGGTAGGAATTGCCGGTGCATATCACCGCGAAGGTGGACTACGCCGTGCGGACTCTGGTCGAGCTTGCGGCAGTCGGTCCGGACCCGGCCAAGGCCGAGTTTCTCGCCAAATCCCAGGTCATACCCCACAAGTTCCTGGAAGCGGTGCTCTCTGACTTGCGGCGTGGCGGCCTCGTCAACAGTCGTCGAGGCCCGGATGGCGGATACTGGCTCGCTCGGTCCGCGGACGACATCACGATTGCCGACGTCATCCGCGCTGTCGAAGGACCGCTTGCGTCGATTCGAGGCCAGCGGCCGGAAGACGTCGACTACGGGGGACCGGCAACACCGCTCAAAGAGGTGTGGATTGCAGTGCGCGTCAACCTTCGCGCCGTGCTCGAGAATGTCACGCTCACCGATGTCGCAGGTGGTGAATTGCCCGAGTTCATTCACGAACTGACGGCAGATCCCGAGGCATGGAACCGGCGCTGATACAGCGCGATTTCACACTGTCCGTCGGGTACGCGGAACAGTCATGGGCGCAGTGTTGGCCGCGTTGCCGCCTGCGGATTTTGCGTCGTACATCAGATGATCGGCCGCAATGGTCGCGCGGGAGAACTCGTTGTAGTCGAACTCCTCCTGGTGCGGGATGAAAGGTAGCGTCACTGCTCCGACGCTGACCGTGGACAGCGGACTGTCGGACGCACTTACCACTGCCTTGGGCAGGGTCGCGATTCGCTTGCGCAATCCGTACGGGGTACCGATCATCACGACGGTGAACTCCTCGCCGCCGGTGCGCGCGGCGTAGCCGAAACCGTTCACATGCTCTTGCAGTCGCGTTCCGGTTCGGGTGATGACGGCGTCGCCGACTTCATGGCCGTAGGTGTCGTTCACCGCTTTGAACTTGTCGATGTCGACGACGGCAACAGCGATGTCGGCACGATTTGCGGACGCGACCGACCAGATGCGTTCCGACATGTCCCACAGCCCCCGTCGGTTCAACAGGCCGGTAAGTGCGTCCACCTTGGATCCCGTTGCGCGCGCGAGTAATTGCCGCCAAGTGAACTGAATCGTGGCTGGAATGAAAATCACGGCGCACAGTACGACGTCCGTGCGTGCGATAACGCTGGTCGCCGAGAAGCCGCCGTTCGTCAGGCCGAGCCAGGTGAGAGCGATGACAAACGTCGTGGCAAAGGCGAGGTGGAATGCCAGCCAGCGGTGGTCGAGAAAATAGGTGAAGTAGGCACCGGTGGCGACGAAGAGGACCGCCCCGAACAGGGCGGCATTGTGGCTGGTGAATGTGATGAGAACCGAGGCAGTGGCGAGGTCCGCCCACAGTCCGTAGAGCTTGAGCGTGCGCGCCCCTTTGATTCGGCCGACAAACCAGAGAGTCGTGGGGATCAGGTTCACCGTCGCAATGCCGACGAGCCAAGCGCGCGCAAATGGTCCGTCGGGGCCCTCGGTGCTGAGGAGAAACAGGTAGGCCACGAGCGAGAAATTGAGCGAGCAGAATCCGATGGTGAGGTTGACGAGGCGCAGGACCGAACCTCGTCCGGCCTTCGATCCCCACAGCATGACCGAGGATGAAACCGGCCAGGTGTGCAGGAGCGGGTCCATCAGATTCCTTTGCCGAACTACTTGTGGTTAATGAATAGCAAAGTATGTCAGGCCATGTTGATTTACGCGTCAACTTTGCCGGGGCTGTCACTGAGGGATGATGCTCGCCGCCCCTTCTGTTAACCCTGTTCAGGCGTTTGACGTGCATAGTGTGAGCCACGCCTCGAGATTCCTGACTGTGTGTCGGATCGCACAAGTTTGCAGTCCTCTGCAAACTTGCAGAGGTCTGCAAGTTCGGTACGGTGGTGGAGTGATGACCGAGCCAAGCCTTCGCGACCGCAAGAAGGCAGCAACCCGCAACGCACTCAGTGGCGCGGCGGCACGACTGGCTCGTGCTCTCGGGATCGAATGCGTCACCGCTGACGCGATCGCATCCGAGGCGGGAGTGTCGACGAGGACATTCCACAATTACTTCTCCAGCAAGGAGGAGGCAGTCCTCGCCAGCTTCGAGGAGTCGATCGCCTCGTGGATCGAGGCGCTTGCGGCCCGGCCCGCGGACGAACCCATTCTCGACGTTCTCGAGAACCTTGTGGTCGAAATCGTGAGCGATTCGGGCCCGGGTGTTGAAGAAAAAGTAAACATCTGGATGTTGTCGGACTCGAGTCCTGCTCTCTATCGGGATGCGGCAGCCATGCACCAGCGAATAAACCGTGCAGTCACTCGGGCATTGGCCGAACGCACCGGCACGGACGCCGAACGGGACCTGTATCCGACCCTCCTTCTCGGGGTTGTGGCCGGGGCCTGCAAATCGGTGATCGACATCTGGACCGGAGGAAAGTCGGAGGCTTCCGGTCCGGAAGAACTGGTCCATGACGCTTTTCGTCAAATTCGGGCGGGAATGCCGGCACCGGCACCGCGTCTCTGAGACCTACACGTAATACCTGTCCACGTACACGCACCGAAACAGCAAGGAGCCCGTCGTGGCCACCTATCTCTATCGGATCGGCAAGTTCGCCTACCGGCGAAAAGGTGCGGTCCTCAGTGTTTGGCTGATAATCCTGGTCCTGATGGGCGTCGGGGCAGCCACTCTGTCCGGCCCCACCAAGGATTCGTTCTCCATTCCGGGAACCCCGGCACAGCAGGCGCAAGACCTGATGGCGGAGCGATTTCCCGACGCGCCCAACCCTATGGATTCGCTGAGTGCTCGATACGTAGTGCAAGCTCCGGCAGGCACGACGCTGGCCGATCCGGCGAACGTCAAGGCCATGGACGACATGCTCGCGAGTATTCGTGGCATCGACAAGGTCGCCGACTCTGCCAAGGTGGACCCGGCTACTGCCACTCCGGAACAGGCTGCGAAGGCGTTGGTCAATCCAGTTACCGGCAACGACTCCATGGTTGCGATGTTCAAGGAAAAGGCTGCTGCTGCTGGAACTTCCGAGGCACAGGCCGTGGACGACGCGCGTGCGTTGTCGCCGCTCAGTGCCGACGGCACAGTCGGTTACGTCGAGGTTCCGTTCAGCGGTGACTTCGCCGATCTCGACCAGGCGTTGCGCGATTCGATCAACTCAGCAGCCGATGTCGGTCGGGCCGAGGGACTCAACGTCCAGGTCAGTGGTTCGGCTGCTCAGGAAACAGAGATGCCCGGTGGCGTCACCGAGCTGATCGGCATCGCCGTTGCCGCCGTCGTTCTGGCCATCACGTTCGGTTCGCTTGTGGCCGCCGGACTTCCGCTCCTCACCGCGATCATCGGTATCGCTATCGGCAGCCTCGGAATCACTGTCGCCACCGGATTCATGGATCTCAGCTCCATGACTCCGACGCTGGCGATCATGATCGGCCTGGCGGTGGCGATCGACTACTCGCTGTTCATCATGTCCAGGTTCAGGCATGAGCTCACGCTCACCGACAACCGTGCCGAAGCAGCAGGCCGCGCTGTCGGAACTGCCGGTTCCGCAGTGGTATTCGCCGGTTTGACAGTGATCATCGCACTGGTTGCATTGCGCGTCGTCGGCATCCCGTTCCTCTCGGACATGGGTGCGGCAGCAGCCTTCACCGTGCTGATTGCGGTCCTGATCGCCCTGACCTTGCTGCCCGCGTTCCTGGGTATGTTCGGACGCAAGGCTTTTGCCGGCAAGATTCCCTTCCTCAGCAAGCGTGCGGAGGAGTCCGAAGACGAAGACTCGGGCAAGCCGAAGTTGGCGCTGCGCTTCATCAACGCCGTCGTCCGTCGTCCGCTCGTTCCGCTGATCGGTGGTGTAGTCCTACTGGGCGCATTGGCCCTACCCGCAACGGGATTGAGCCTCGCGTTGCCGTCGGAGGCCACCGGTGACCCGGCGACCAGTGCGCGTCAGGCATACGACCTGATCGACGAGGGCTTCGGTGACGGCCGCAACGGGCCGCTCATCGCCGTCGTCGACGCCAAGGGTGCCAGCGTTTCTGCCGAAGAGGCGTTCGCGGAGGTCGTCTCGACCATCTCGAGCTTCGATGACGTCCAGAACGCGCAGGTCGTCGGAGTCAACGACGCAGGCAACACCGCGCAGGTGCTGATCACCCCGAAGAGTGGTCCGACAGATCCGGCAACGATGGATCTGGTGGGCAGTCTCCGCGGAGCAGAAGCGGGACTCAACGATTCGATCGGTGTCAGCTACGGCATCACCGGTCAGACCGCACTCGAAGGCGACGTCTCGGACACGCTGAAGGATGCACTGGTGCCCTACCTCGCCGTAGTGGTCGGCCTTGCATTCATCTTGCTGCTCTTGGTGTTCCGTTCGATCCTGGTTCCACTGACGGCGACGCTCGGCTTCCTGCTCAGTGTGCTCGCGACATTCGGTGCCACGGTGGCGATCTTCCAGCACGGTTGGTTGGGCATCATCTCGAATCCGCAACCGCTCGTGAGTTTCATGCCGATCTTCCTGATCGGCGTGGTGTTCGGACTGGCGATGGACTACCAGGTGTTCCTCGTGACACGTATGCGTGAGGAGTACGTCCACGGTGCAACCGCGAAGGAGGCCGTGACCATCGGCTTCAACCACGGCGCCAGGGTGGTCAGTGCGGCTGCGGTCATCATGATCTCCGTGTTCGGTGCCTTCATCGCAGAACCGAACTCGTTCATCAAGTCGATCGGCTTCGCGCTCGCTGCGGCAGTGTTCTTCGACGCCTTCATCGTGCGCATGGTGATCATCCCGTCCGTCATGGCACTGCTCGGCGACAAGGCGTGGTGGTTGCCGAAGTGGCTGGACAAGATTCTGCCGAACGTCGACATCGAGGGCGAGAAGCTCAGCAAGGCCCTCCGCGACGAGAAGGAAGCGGAACTGCAGTCCACTTCCGCTTGATCTCTGCTGTGCGCCTTTGTTAACCCCCCGCGGTTAATAAAGGCGCACAGCTGTTTTCCGGGTATCGAAATATCCAGCGGCACATGTCGGCCAGGATTGGTAACCTTCGCTCACTATGCTGATCAGGCTGCTGCGCACTTATCTGACGCCGTACCGGGGTGAACTCACGGGCGTTGTCGTCCTGCAGTTTATTTCGACTATGGCGGCCCTTTACCTTCCGAGTCTCAACGCCGACATCATCGACAACGGCGTGACCAAAGGCGACACCGGCTACATCCTCTCCACCGGCGGGATGATGCTCATGGTCACGCTGACGCAGATCCTGTGCTCGGTGGGTGCCGTCTTCTTCGGTGCACGAGTCGCCATGGGCGTCGGACGCGACCTCCGGGCGTCGGTGCTGCATCAGGTCGGGACGTTCTCGGCCAGGGAGGTCGGCCACTTCGGTGCACCTTCGCTGATCACCCGCAACACCAATGACGTCCAGCAAGTGCAGATGATGGTCGTGATGAGTTGCACCATCCTCGTCATGGCGCCGATCATGTGCGTCGGCGGCATCATCATGGCTCTGCGTCAGGACCTGAATCTGTCCTGGATCCTCGGGATCAGCGTTCCGCTCCTCGTTGTCTCGATGGGTTTCCTGATCGCCCGGATGGTTCCCGGATTCCGGGTCATGCAGGGTCGTCTCGACGCCGTCAACCGCGTTCTTCGCGAACAGATCACCGGTATCCGCGTCGTCCGAGCGTTTGTACGGGAACCGTACGAGGTAGAGCGTTTCGGCGACGCCAACCGTGAGCTGACGGAGACTGCACTCGGCGTCGGCCGCCTCATGGCGCTGATGTTCCCGCTCGTGATGCTGATCAGCAACGTCACCAGCGTCGCGGTGATCTGGTTCGGTGGTCATCAGATCAACGAGGGCTCGATGCAGATCGGCTCGCTCACGGCGATGCTCAGCTACATCATGCAGATCCTGATGGCCGTCATGATGGCCACCTTCATGGCGGTGATGCTGCCGCGTGCGTCGGTGTGCGCCGAGCGTATCTCCGAGGTCCTCGACACGGATTCGTCGGTGATCCCGCCCGAGAATCCGATCCGGGAACTGAAGGACCCGGGCGTCGTCGAACTTCGTGGCGCTCAGTTCCAGTTCCCCGGAGCCGAGGAACCCGTATTGCGCGACATCACTTTCCGCGCCGAACCAGGTAAGACGACAGCGATCATCGGCGGCACCGGGTCGGGAAAGACCACTCTGCTCAACCTGATTCCGAGATTGATCGACTCCACTTCCGGATCGGTATCGGTCGGTGGCGTCGACGTCCGCGACATCGACACGGAGCTGCTCTGTTCGGTGATCGGTCTGGTCCCGCAGAAGCCGTATCTGTTCTCGGGCACCGTCGCCACCAATCTTCGCTACGGAAACCCCGAAGCAACCGACGAATGGCTGTGGGAGTGCCTCGAGATCGCCCAAGCTGCCGACTTCGTCCGCGCCATGCCCGAAGGTCTGGACACACCGGTGGCACAAGGCGGTACGACGGTATCGGGCGGTCAGCGTCAGCGGATCGCCATCGCCAGAGCCTTGGTGCGTAAGCCGCAGATCTATCTGTTCGACGATTCCTTCTCGGCACTCGACCTCACTACTGATGCGAGGCTGCGTGCTGCGCTTCGGCCGGTAACTCAGGATGCATGCATCGTCGTTGTCGCGCAGCGTATTTCCACCATCGTCGAAGCCGATCAGATCATCGTGCTCGACGACGGCGCCATCGTAGGGATCGGCACGCACGACGAGCTCGTGGTCAGTTGTCCCACTTACGGCGAAATCGTCGCCTCTCAGCTAGCCGTACAGGACGCATCATGAGCAATCGACCGTCTTCCTCGCCTCCCATCGGCCCGCCCGGCGGCGGTGATCCCACCAAGAAGGCCATGAACTTCGGCCCTTCTCTCAAGCGTCTCCTCGGACGCTTGAGCCCGGACAAGCCGATCGTCGTCCTGATCTTCGCTTTGGTGACAGTAAGCGTCGTACTTTCCTCGATCGCTCCGAAGATCCTGGGAAATGCCACCAACCTGATCTTCGACGGCATCGTCAGCAAGCAACTCCAGCCGGGGACGACAAAGGAACAGGCTGTCGAGGGGTTGCGTGCCTCGGGGCAGGGTCAGCTCGCGGACATGGTGTCCGGCATGGCCGTTGTGCCCGGAACCGGAATCGATTTCGACGCCGTTGGCAAGGTCTTGATGATCGTGCTTCTGCTGTTCGTCTGTGCATCGCTGTTCAGTTGGTTGCAGGCGTATCTGCTCAACATCGTGGTGCAGCGAACGGTTCGCCGGTTGCGTGAAGACGTCGAGCAGAAGATTCACCGACTTCCCCTGCGGTACTTCGATACCCATGCCCGCGGCGATGTTCTCTCACGCGTGACCAATGACATCGACAACGTCGCGCAGAGCTTGCAGCAGACGCTCAGCCAGTTGGTCATGTCGGTGATGACCGTCCTGGGCATTCTGGTGATGATGCTGTGGATCTCACCGCTGCTCGCCCTGATCGCGGTGGCAACCGTTCCGCTGTCGATCATGGTCACAGCGTTCATCGCGAAGCGTTCACAGAAGCACTTCGTCGCGCAGTGGAAGAGCACCGGCGGAATCAACGCACAGGTCGAGGAAGCGTTCAGCGGCCATGAGTTGGTGAAGGTGTTCGGCCGCCAGCAGGAGGTCGAGGAGCGCTTCCGCAAGCAGAACGAGGATTTGTACGAGTCCAGCTTCAAGGCGCAGTTCATCTCCGGTCTGGTCATGCCGGCCGTGATGTTCCTCGGCAACCTCAACTACGTTGCCATCGCAGTGGTCGGCGGCATGCGCGTCGCATCCGGAACGATGACGCTCGGCGACGTGCAAGCGTTCATCCAGTACTCGCGGCAGTTCACCCAGCCGCTCACGCAGATAGCGTCGATGACCAATCTGCTGCAGTCCGGCGTCGCTTCGGCCGAGCGTGTTTTTGCGCTGCTCGACCAAGAGGAGCAGTCGGAGGACCCGAAGAGCGCGAAGTTGCCCACGGTCGACAAGGGTCGCGTCAAGTTCGAAAACGTCACCTTCAGTTACAAGCCGGAACAGCCGCTGATCGAGGACCTGTCCCTGACCGCCGAGCCGGGCCAGATGGTGGCGATCGTCGGACCCACCGGCGCTGGCAAGACCACCCTCGTCAACCTCATCCTGCGGTTCTACGAACTCAATTCGGGCCGAATCACTTTGGACGGCGTCGACATCGCCGACATGACGCGAGACGATCTGCGTTCACGCATCGGCATGGTTCTGCAGGACGCGTGGCTGTTCGGTGGAACCATCCGCGAAAACATCGCGTACGGCAAGCCTGGTGCCACCGACGAGGAGATTCGTCGCGCGGCCGAGATGAGCTACGTCGACAAGTTCGTGCACTCCCTGCCCGAGGGCTACGACACGGTCATCGACGAGGAAGGCAGCAACGTCAGTGCCGGCGAGAAGCAGCTCATCACCATCGCCCGCGCCTTCATCTCGCAGCCGTCCATCCTGATCCTCGACGAGGCGACCAGTTCGGTGGACACACGCACCGAACTGCTGGTCCAGAGCGCCACCGCGGTGTTGCGCAGCGACCGCACCAGTTTTGTCATCGCACACCGTCTTTCGACAATTCGTGATGCAAACCTGATCGTGGTGATGGAGGACGGCCGGATCGTGGAGCAGGGGAGCCACGAGGCTCTGCTCGAATCGCGTGGCGCGTACTTCCGTCTGTACAACAGCCAGTTCGTGGGCGCGGAGATCTAGTCGCGCTACTACGGTGGTGAGCATGCTGATTGCCGAGGATCTGCTGTTGCTTGCCACCGACAACGCGAGCGGAAAGCTGCTGCGCTCGTCGTCCCACGTCGACGTTGCGCTCGGGGGCGCGCTGTTGGTCGAACTCGTCCTTGCCGACCGCGTCCGCCTTGACGGTTCCGGATGGCGGACGCGGGTGGCCATCATCGACAATCGGCCACTCGCGGATCCCACTCTCAATGCTGCATTAACGAGGTTGGCCGAGAAGCCACCGGCCCGGCCGACTGCCGTGGTGAACCGTCTTGCGAAGGGCGCACGCAAGGCGCTCTATGCCGGTATGCAAGCCCGCGGAATTGTGACCGCCGTGGAACATCAAGTATTCGGGATCTTTCCGAGCGTCAGATGGCCAGCAACCAACCCGCGGTACGAGGATCAACTGCGCGTCGTGCTGCGTGACATTCTGTTGGGTGTCCGCCAACCCACTCCCGGCGAAGGTGCATTGGTGTCGATCCTGGCAGGTGCGAACATGCTCAAGGTGATTGTTCCAGCGGATCAGTTCAAGGCGGCGAAAGCGCGAGCGAAGGTGCTGTCGCAGGGAAACTGGGCAAGCGAGGCCGTGCGGCAGTCGATTGCCGCGACGCAGGCAGCCACCACCGCTGCGCTCACCGCAACAATTGCGGCGTCGGCATCCTCAGGATCGTGACGGGGCGATACTGCACGACGTGGCGCTTTCTGCCGCTGTGACAGGATTGAGCTCGTGACTTCCGCAGTACCGACACCGCCCGTGCCCTCCGTCGACAAGCGTCCCGAGTCGATTTTCACGATAGGGACCAGGCTCGAGGACAGGCTCGGACGAACCGGCACCATCCACACACCGCACGGTGACATCTCGACGCCGTCGTTCGTGGCCGTCGGAACCAAGGCCACGGTCAAGGCCGTGCTGCCCGAGTCCATGAAGGAACTCGGTGCGCAGTCGTTGCTCGCCAATGCGTACCACCTGTACCTGCAGCCGGGACCCGACATCGTCGACGAGGCCGGCGGGCTGGGCAAGTTCATGAACTGGGACGGGCCCACCTTCACCGACAGCGGTGGCTTCCAGGTCATGTCGCTTGGTGTCGGGTTCAAGAAGGTGCTCGCGATGGAGGCCGTCGGCGTGCAGTCCGACGACGTCATCGCGAAGGGCAAGGAGCGACTCGCGACGGTCGACGACGAGGGCGTGACGTTCAAATCGCACCTCGACGGCAGTAAGCATCGCTTCACCCCCGAGGTGTCGATGCAGATCCAGCATCAGCTCGGCGCCGACATCATGTTCGCGTTCGACGAGCTCACTACGCTGCTCAACACCCGCGGCTACCAGGAGCGATCGGTCGAGCGCACGCAGGCGTGGGCGATCCGCTGCATCAACGAGCACGAGAAGCTCACTGCCGAACGCGCCGACAAGCCCTACCAGGCACTCTTCGGCGTGATCCAAGGCGCGCAGTACGAGGATCTGCGTCGTCAGGCCTGCCGTGGCCTCGAGTCGATCGAAGGCGAGAACGGATACGGCTTCGACGGTTACGGCATCGGCGGTGCTTTGGAGAAGCAGAACCTCGGCACGATTGTGCGCTGGTGCAACGAGGAACTGCCCGAGAACAAGCCGCGTCACATGCTCGGGATCAGCGAACCGGACGACTTCTTCGTCGCAATCGAGAACGGTGCGGACACCTTCGACTGCGTCAACCCGTCTCGTGTTGCTCGCAATGCCGCGATTTACGTCCGCTCCGGCCGGTTCAACATCAACACCAGCCGGTTCCGCCGTGACTTCACACCTATCGACGACGAGTGCGACTGCTACACCTGCGCCAACTACACCCGCGCGTACATCCACCACCTCTTCAAGGCGAAGGAAATGCTCGCGTCGACGCTCTGCACCATCCACAACGAGCGATTCACCGTGAAGTTGGTCGACGACATCCGAGCCAGCATCGAGGGTGGATATTTCCGCGACTTCAAGGCGGACATGCTCGGAAAGTTCTACGCGGCGAAGACGCCTGCACCTCAGGCGTAGGTCGGTTCGCGCTTCTTCACGTATGCGATGACGCGGTAGGTGATCGGCATGACCAGAACCTCGACAAGCGTCTTCCACAGGAAGCCGACCAGCACGTAGTTGATGAAGTCTTCCCACGTACTGATGCCGATGACACCGGCTGCGATGGAACAGAAGATGAGGGTATCGGCGAATTCGCCGACGACGGTCGAGCCGATCAGCCGCGCCCACAGATGCTTTTCCTGCATGCGCTTCTTCATCATGACCAGCACCAGGGAGTTCAGTAGCTGTCCGACGAGGTAGGCGGCCAAGCCTGCGACCAGTAGCCGGGGAATGACACCGACCACGGTTTCGAGGGCGCCCTGGTTCTCGTAGAACGCCGCCGACGGGAGCTGCACGGCAATCCAGAAGCACGCGGCAGCAAGGATCAGTGCGCCGAAGCCCAGATAGATCGCGCGTCGGGTCGCTTTGAAGCCGTAAACCTCGCTGAGCACGTCACCGAGGACATAGGCGAGCGGGAACAAGAAGAAACCGCCGTCGGTGATGATGGGCAGAATCTGCAAGGGACCGAGCGAGAACTCGGAATCCGCGAAGAAGGCGACCCCTTTGGTCGCCGCAACGTTCGAGATCAGCAGTGTCGCGGTGAACAGCGCGACGATCGTCGGGTAATAACCCCGGCTGACGTGCGCAAATTTGGTTTCGTGGGTCGATTCGTCTTGCTGATCCTGAGCTGTCACGTCCGTCATCCAAGCACCACAAGGCGCTCGGATGCGAGTTGGCGACCGTCCAGTTGCGTAGAACACACCGAAGGCCCTGCGGTTTCACGTGGAACCGCAGGGCCTTCAGCGATGCTGACGAACTGATCAGGCAGCTACATGACCGCCGGTCAGCACGCGGTATGCGTAGGTGCTGGCGATCAATGCGACGGGTGCCGTCACCAGAAGGCCGATTCCACATAGCAGCGCACCAACGATGTTGATACCGATCAAAGCGAGCGCCAGAAGAACCAAAGTTCCGACGTTCGACGAGGTCAGCGCATAGCTCGACTTGATGCCCGAAATCGCATCCTGGTTCTTGTCCACGATGAAGGTCAGCGTGTAGTAGAGCAGGAACGCCGCGATGATGCCGGGAATAATGCAGAGAGCCAAACCGACGTAGGTGGCTATGGCTATGAGGAAACCGCCGAGAACAACTGCGCCGACGTTGGTGAATTGGAAGAAGGTACCGAAGGCCGGCTTGATTCCATCCAATTCGCTCAATGCTCCGCGGAGGAATGCGGCTTGGATGATGTAGCCAACGATAGCAGTGACCAATCCACCCACAATGGACAGAGCACTGAACTCGGTGTTGGTGTAGTCAAAGCCGTTGAAAGCTCCCTGGATGAGGCCGGCGATCAAGAACGCGATGATCGAGATTCCGATCCAAACCAATGCGTTGTCTTTGAACTTGTTCCAGCCGTAGGTAATTGCGGCGCCCACAGAAAGCTGCGGTCCACCGAATCCTGCGCCGTAGTCATTGGCGGGCGGCGGCGGGAAGTTGCCGCCTCCTGGAGGTGGCGGGTATCCACCAGGCGGCGGATAGTTTCCGCCGGGAGGGGGGAAGCTTCCGCCTTGAGGAGGTGGCGGGTATCCACCGGGCGGCGGGTAATTGCCGCCTCCGGGAGGTGGCGGGTATCCACCGGGCGGCGGGTAGTTTCCGCCCTGCGGAGGCCCCGCGGGCGGGGGATAGCTCCCAGGAGGAGGCGTTCCCTGCTGGCCGTAGGGATCCTGGGGCGGGAATTGCTTTCCGTCCTCGGGATTCTGATTGGGGTCGTGCCCACCGGTTGTCATATGTGCACCTAACCCTTGACGACCTGGGTTCCACCGGCGAGCTCGTCATGCTTGCCCTGCTTGGTGGGGCTGTTGTTGATGGTGACCGCGATGACGATGTAGGCGACCAATGCGAGGATTCCGCCGATGATCGGAATGATCGAGAGCAACGTGAAGGCGTTGCGAATCGCGGACTGCTGGACTGAGGGGCGGGGTGCGCCACCCGGACCGTGCACAGAAAGGCCCAGAATCATCTTTCCCAGAGTCCGACCCTGCGTTACTTCCATTGCGATGAAGTAGGCGAAGGTCAGAATTCCCGAGAAGAGTCCGCTGACAAGAACATTTCCCAGATCACTAACCAGAACCGTCAAGATAATGGCGACGATTCCGACGATGATGGCGTCGATAACGCGAGCGCCGAATCGAATACCCAGCCCACCGGCTTCGGCACCAGAAGGCAGCCGGTTTCCTGCCCCGTACGCACCCTGGTCGTTGAACTGCGGCGGCGGGAAGTTGCCACCCTGCGGAGGCGGCGGGTATCCACCGGGCGGCGGGTAGTTACCGCCTTGAGGTGGCGGGAAGTTCCCTCCCTGCGGAGGAGGCGGGTAGCTGCCTCCCTGCGGAGGACCGGCGGGAGGGGGGTAACTTCCGGGAGGAGGTGTTCCCTGCTGGCCATATGGATCCTGGGGTGGGAATTGCTTCCCGCCCTCTGGATTCTGGTTGGGGTCGTACCCACCGGTTGTCATGTGTTCCCCTCAGTCGTAAATATCGCGCTCGAGTGTGACAGTGGATATGACCCTACTGGGATCAAAGAGCTATGTGGATGACATCTGCTCACTTGGATTCGGAGGTCACCTGTGGTTTAGGCTGCGTTGTATGACGAGTTCCGGGGGCAACAACGACGATTCTTCGAGCGATTACCAGGCAAAACCTGGATACGGAGAATTTCCGAGCCTCCCTCCTGAGGGGTACGGCGTGTCCCCGTCCGAAACGCAGTTTTCACCTGAAGTTCCCGGATATACCACTCCCAACGAGCAGTACCCGGGTTATCCGCCGCCGTCGTACAACCCGCCCGGTGATAACCCCCAGCCGGGTGGAATTGGTGAACCCAACCCATACCTGCCGCCGCAGAATTTCGGACCGCCGAATCAATATCAGCCGACTCAATATCAGCAACCCGGACAATACGGACAAGCTCAGTACGGACAGGCTCAGTACGGTCAACCTCCGAACCCGTACGGTCAACCGAATCAATTCGCGGGTGGGTACGCACCGCCGATGCAGCCGGTCGGCACCAATGGTCTCGCAATTGCATCGCTGGTTGTATCGCTTGCGGGTGGTTGCTTCTACAGTCTCGGCGGAATCGTCGGAATCATTCTGGGAATTGTCGCGCTCAATCAGATCAAGCAGACGGGTCAACAGGGGCGCGGGCTTGCGATAGCCGGAATTGCGGTCGGCGCGGCTTTCTTGGCGATTTTTGCCGTGATTCTCGTGATCGCGCTTATAGCGAGTGCATCGTCGTCGTACTGAAGTGGCGTCGTACTGAAGTGGCGTTGTAGTGAAGTGGGGCGGGCTCACACGGGAGTGACGATGGATGACGCAGGAAGCGGCTTCCCGAAGTAATAGCCCTGGCCCATGTCGCAGCCGGCTCGCAAGACGTTGGCTGCGTGTTCGGCGGTTTCGACGCCCTCGGCTATCGAATCCAGACCGAGCTTCCGGGCGATGTCGGCGATTGACTCCATGACCATGAAGGCGCGATCTCCAGCACGACCCGCCGCGCTGACGGCCCAGGTCAACGATTGGTCGATCTTGAGAATGTCGAGCGGCAATTCCGACAACGCGGAGAACGATGCGAAGCCCGCCCCGAAATCATCCAGCGCGATTCGAATTCCCTCGTTGTGCAAGACGTGAAGAGTCTCGGCGGCATGCCGACCTACGACGCCGAGTTCGGTGACTTCCACGATTATTCTGCTCAGTGGGGTTTCAGAACTGTCGAGCGCACCGAGGATTTCGTGAGCGGCGTGCGGGGTAGCGAGTTGGCGAGGCGAAAAGTTGACCGCGACCATCATCTGCTCGGGCCACGACGCTGTTTGGGCGCAAATCATGTCCAGAGCTTGTAATCCGATGGGAATGATGAGTCCGGAAGACTCGGCGGAGCGCATGAAATCTTGAGGCTCGATCAACCCTCGAAGTGGGTGGCGCCACCGCAGTAGTGCTTCATAACTGATAATTGCTGACGAGTTCAGATTGACCTGGGGTTGATACAACACCTCGAATTGATGGTCGTCGAGTGCCTCGCGAAGCTCGCGGACCATGCGTATTCCTTTTCGTCCTGAGTCGGCCGTGCCGCACGTGCGTGTCAGCGTGGATGCTGCAAGTGGGTGCTGCGGTCGGATTCCAGGTTCAGATCCCGGGCGTGTTTTGCAGGGACCGCTCGCCCTGAATTGCCTTCGCCAGTCTCGACCGTACTTCACTATTCGAGAATTGCCAACGAATAGCTATTGCGGACGGCTTTGTCATATCGGACAATCGACCCTTTGTCCCGACGAAGTGTTAATTGATCCTTCACTTACTTTGCCGGGAAAATCCACGGGGTCCGGGGGATCTTCCGAGAATCGAATCGATCCGCCAATAGTGGTGGTGTGACAACTTCGCCGGGTTCGGCGAGGCCGATGCTTGACGCGATCATCGTCAACACCTGCTCTGCACTGCGTCCGGCCTCGATTTGATCTGCAAGAGTCACCGCGCCGTCGCGCTTCGCGAGTCGTTTGCCTTCACTGTTCAAAGCGAGAGGAACGTGCGCGTACGACGGTGGTTCGACGTCGAGCAGTCGAGCGAGGTAGGCCTGGCGTGGAGCCGAGGTCAGAAGGTCGTCGCCGCGGACCACTTGGTCGATGTTCTGCGCACCGTCGTCGACGACAACGGCGAGGTTGTAGGCGGGTACGCCGTCTCCGCGGAGCAGGACGACGTCGTCGACTTGGCCAGTCACCTCGCCGAACAGTTCGTCGTGGACGGTGAACGAGTCGATGCCGGCCCGTAGCCTCAGCGCTGGGGATCGGCCGCTTGCCGATTTCTCGACGCGTTCGGCCTCCGACAGGTTCCGGCACGTGCCGGGGTAGGCACCGTCGGGAGCATGGGGAGCGGACGGTGCCTGCAGGATTTCCTTGCGTGTGCAGAAGCAAGGATAGGTCAGGTCGCGCTCACGCAATACTTCGATAGCCTTGTGGTACAAGGGAAGACGGTGTGACTGCAATACGACTGGGCCGTCCCAACTGAGGCCGAGCGTGCGCAGATCGTCGAGTTGCCGTTCCATCGCGCCGGGTCGGACACGGTCGAGATCCTCGACCCGGATGAGGAAGTCGCGCCCGCTGGTGCGGGCGAACAGCCAAGCCAAGAGGGCGGTTCGGAGGTTTCCCAGATGGAGATCGCCGGACGGGCTCGGCGCGAAGCGCCCTGCTCCTGCCACGTCAGCTGGCGAGCCCGACGGAGGCGAGCGGATTCTCGGCGTCGTGCAGGGTGAGGCGGATCTGGGTTTCCAAAGCGTGATCGAGGTACTGCGGTGGATACATGGCGGGACTTCCGAGTGCGTCGAGTGCCAACCCGTTGACGGTTGAAAGCAGAAGTGCCGCTCTGGTTTCCGCTTCTGGAGTTCCGATCCCGATCAATACCGTCGAGATGCCGGTGCGGATTGTGAACAGAGTTGTCCGGCGGATTTCGGAGAGTGACTCACTGGTTGCGGCACGCACGGCGAATGCGGCGAGCACATGTGCCTCGCGCGTGCGTTGTTCGTCGAGGGGCAGCAGTTGCGAGAGTGCCTGGAACAGAGAGGCATGCGGGTTCGCGTCGGCGGACGACTCGGCCAGTCTTGTCAACAATCGATCGACGAGTGTTCGCAGTGCAAATGCGAACATCTCGTCCTTGGTCGAGAAATGATGTTGCACTGCGCCGATCGAGACGCCGGCCCGTTTCGCGACCTCGCGAACGCTGGCATTTTCCAGTCCGGACTCCGCGGCGACGTCGAACAATGCCGCCGCAAGCAGGTCTGGACTCGTGGAGGATTTTCGACGCTCTGGCATACCGCAACATTACATGTGTATGGAAGTAATGCCCACGTCAGGGGTACTTTTTCACGCCTTCCGGCCGAGGAAAGCAAGGAGTTTCGTCGCTTTGTCGGCGTTGTCCGGAACCTGTATTTCCGGGCCGCACACGCCGCTCATGCGGATCGAGTCGCCCAGGCCCGCGGCGATCTCCGACACCCAGTCCACGTCCGCGTCTCGCATCGCCGTATCGGTGCCGGTTGCGGCCGCGAGGTCCCAACCGTGGATGACCAGATCGAAACACAAAAACCCTTCGACCGTGGCGCCGAGGTTGGTCCTGCCGAAGTGCCCGTCGTATTCGAGGGTGGACTTTGCCGGGTCGTCCAGAATTGCCTGCATCGAATCGCGGACGGCCGCCCAGGCTGCCGACGGGTCGTCGTCAACCGACGGACCCGACGCCAAGTCCAGGCCGACTACCTTGACCATGTCTCGTTCGCTGTCGAGCACGTGTCTCACCACATCGCGGGCGGTCCAGCCCTCGCAGGGGGAATCGTTGTCCCAGCGATCTGCGGGTACGGCGTCGATCCGCGCCGTGAATTCGGCGGCCAGATCCCGATAGCGTTGAGCGGGGGAGATCTCTGTTGATGTCATGACCCCAATCCTTCTCCACCGCGGAGCCTCGTGATTGATTATTTCGGACATTCATTCGATCTCCGGAGCGTCCGCCCAGATATCCATCGGTACGACGCAGGTACTCCTCCCTTCGTCATCGAGAAGTCGGCCGACCCTTTTCATGGATCTCAGCACCACCGATCTGTTCAACACCACCAAACCCGGTGCCTCCTGGGCGAGTTGTACTTCGGTAATGGGAGTTTCACGAAGGGAATGGGCGGCGATCGCGAGCAGTGTGTTGGCGCGGCCTCCGGAGATCCGCATGCACACCCGCGTTCCCGGCACTCGTTCCACCAGCGCACGAATCGTCGAGCGGTCTGTGGGATCGACATATCCCCACACCCAGGTCACGAGGGGCCAGCCGGACAGTGGCAGAGACACGTCGCAGCGGAACACGATCTGGTTGCGCGACGTCAATTCGGCAAGGCGCCGCCTGACCGTACTTTCGCTGAGGCCGGTACCGACTGTGAGCTCTGCAATCGACGATCGACCGTCCTCACCCAGTTTCAATATCAATTGGCGGTCGACAGCGTCGAACGTCTTCCCGTGATGGCGCTGATCCGTCGGCGCGTATTTGTATCGCACAGGCCGGTCTGTCATCGTCGCCCGCTGCGTGGCATCGAGTACCTGCAATTTCCAGTCGTCTCCGATCGCGAAGACCTCGGTGACGAGGTGTGCACGCGAACTGACGATCCCGGGTACCGACGCGAGCGACCGAAGCAGGAAGCGCGACAGGAAAGCCATGTCCCTGACCTCGACGAGAAGTGTCAAGTCGCCTGGGCCGCTTGTGTGTTCGACGCTCAGCACGTGCGGCCAGCGGGCAAGTCGTTCTGCAATCGTCAACGCGTTCGAAGTCGTGCAATCGACTTCGACAAAAGCCAGACACGATTCCGGACGGCCATGGCCGGTTGCCCTGGCAGAGACCCAGGCGGTGCCGGAATCCTGTAGCCGCTGCCAGCGGCGAGCCACGGTAACCGGATCTACTTTGAGCGCGTCGCCGACCGTGCGCCACGACGCTCGCGGGTCGAGTTGCAGGCAATTGATCAGGGCGAGGTCGACGTCGTCCAGTACGGCGGAATCCTGCGTTTCTTCGATCATGGTGCAAGTATCGTGCATCTTCATTGTGTCTGGGATCACTTCATTCATGCTCGAAGGGCAGAACGCGGCGGCGAGTGCCCACGGCGTTCCTGCTGTGAAAGGAGAATCCTGATGCCGTCCACCACGTTGTCCGCTGTTCCGACCGAGAGAAGCCTCGAGTGGGTGCAACGCCTCATCGGAATCGATACGACGAGTGCCGTGAGCAATCGACCGTTGATCGATCTCATTGCGGCGGAACTACGTCGCCATGGGGTCGAGCCGGTACTTGTTCCCGATGACGAGGGAACGAAGCTCAACTTGTTGGCAACGTTCACCCCTCCTGACGGAAGTACTGCCGGCGGTGTGATGTTCTCCGGCCATACAGACGTAGTGCCGGTCGACGATCAAGACTGGAGTAGCGACCCTTTCACTCCCGACGTTCGCGACGGAAGCCTGTACGGACGTGGCACGTGCGACATGAAGTCGTTCCTCGGGATCGTCGTCGCGGCGATCCCCGACATCGTTGCTCGGCCGCTGGCGAAGCCGATTCACTTCGCATTCTCCTACGACGAGGAAGTCGGCTGCATCGGTGCGACCGGATTGGTCGAGGAAGTTGTCGCCCGAAACCTGCGCCCTGATGTGTGCATTGTCGGAGAACCGTCGGAGATGCGAGTCATTCGCGCACACAAGTCGATGAATGTCATACGTGTTGATCTGCAGGGCGTTTCGGCACACTCGTCGCTCACTCCGCGGGGAGTGAACGCGATCGAATACGGCGCCGAGTTGATTCGATTTGTCAGAAGCGTGGCCGACAAGCTCCGTGCGTCCGGCCCGTACGACGACGCATTCGACGTGGCCTGGACAACATGCTCGGTCAATCTCGTGTCCGGCGGAATAGCAGTCAACACAGTGCCCGAGGATTGCTCCATCACTTTCGAGTTCAGGAGTATCAGCACAGCAGGCGCCGCAGATCTGCTCGAACGCTTTGCCGCCGAAGCGAATCGGATCGAAACACTGATGCGGGAAGAGGATCCGTCGGCCTCCGTGACGATGTACGTCTCGGCCTCGGTTCCTCCGCTGGAGACGGATGCGAATGCTTCGGCGGCTGCACTGGTCGAACAATGGGGCGGTCTGCCCACGGACGAAAAGGTCGCGTACGCCACCGAGGCCGGGATGTTCGCGAGTATCGGTGTCCCCACTGTTGTGTGTGGGCCGGGAAGCATCACTCAGGCGCATGCACCTGACGAGTACGTGACACTTGACCAATTGGCACAGTGCGAGCAGTTCGTTCGGAACGTCATCGCTCACGCCCGCGCCTGACCCACCCCTCACCCCCTAAGGAAAACCATGTCCACGGCAACTACGCCAACCTCCGGAACAGTCACCCCGGAACGCCTGGCCGCTGCTCGCAAGGCGGTGATCAGCAGCTCACTCGGCGCTGCACTCGAGTGGTTCGACGTCATCGTCTACGCGTCATTCGCAGTGGTCATCGCCCATAACTTCTTTCCTGGTGGCGACAACACACTCGGATTGATACTGACGTTTGCGACGTTCGCAATCTCGTACGTCATCCGGCCACTGGGCGGGATGGTTCTCGGCAGCTACGCCGACCGTCGCGGGCGCAAGAACGCCTTGACGTTGACGATGATGCTCATGATGATCGGCACGCTTATCATGGCTGTGGCGCCGACGACCTCGATGATCGGTCCGTGGGCCGGCGTCGTCATCCTGGTTTCGCGGCTAATTCAAGGATTCTCCGCCGGTGGTGAATTCGGTACTGCCACAACATTCCTCGTGGAAACTGCGCCACACAAGAAGGCGTTCTACTCGTCCTGGCAGGTTGCCAGCCAGGGTGCTTCGGTTTTCCTGGCATCGTTGTTCGGATACGTGCTCAACACCCACCTTTCGCATGAAGCGCTTTACTCGTGGGGCTGGCGCGTTCCGTTCTTCTTCGGCATCATCGTCGGCCCGGTCGGTCTGTACATCCGTGCCAAGCTCGATGAAACGGACGATTTCAAGACGAGCGTCCCTGAAAAGGCCCCGCTGAAGACGACGCTGACCAGGCATCTCGGCCGGGTGCTCACCGGTGCCGCAGTCGTGGGCGTCGCGACGATCTCGATCTACCTCATCTTGTACATGCCGACGTTTGCCGTGAAGAACCTCGGAGTATCCGCCTCGGCCGGCTATCTCGGCGGCATCGTCGCCGGACTGGTCACCTTGATCACCGTGCCGTTGATCGGTCACCTTGCCGACCGGGTCGGACCGGCGAGAGTTATGACCTGGGCCGCCGTTGCGGCAATCGTCTTGGCCTGGCCGCTCTTCAAATTGATGGTCGATCACCCGTCGACTCTGACGCTCGTCCTGGTTGTTTCGGTCCTGGGTGTCATCATGGCGTTTGCCTTCGGTCCCTTGCCTGCCTTGATGAGTTCGCTGTTCCCGGCGGAGATCCGGGCTACCGGGATGTCCTTGTCGTACAACCTCGGAGTGACTTTGCTCGGCGGAATCGCGCCGTTGGTCTTGACCTGGTTGATCAGTACAACAGGCTCGCTCGACGCTCCGAGTTACTACTACATGACGGTCGCAGTTCTTTCCCTCGGCGGCCTGTGGTCTGCCAGGACGCTTTTCAGTCAAAAGTGACGGCCAGGGGACGACGGTCGCGACTATGCGACCGCGTCTCCCTCGGTCAGAGCGACGACGGTATCCGACCCGTGCCAGTCGGGGGCTTGGGTGCGGAGTAGAGCCGCTGGGGTCAGCGACGAGATTCGGCGGCATTCACGCGTCAAGTGGGCCTGATCGCTGAATCCGCAGTGGGCAGCGGATTCAGCGAGTCCCAACGCGGGTCGACTGCGAGCGAGTGCCATGAAGCGCTGGAGACGCAAGATTGCGCGCAGCGTTGCAGGACCGTACCCGAAAGCGTCGTTGCAACGACGCTGGAGTTGGCGCGAAGTCAGGGCCGCCGCGTCGGCGAGAGAGCTGACATTCCACGAATGTTCGGACAGTGCGGTGCGAACGTGGTTGATCACCGGATCGTGACGGAAACTCGAACTTGCCCAACTTCGGACAGCGTCTTCGAGGATGGAGACCTGTTCGTGGTCTTCGGAATTCTCCAAGCGGTTCAACAGTATTCGTTCCGTGCGTGCGTCGGTTACATCGCTGAGGTCAGCGCGAGAATCCCGAAGCTCGGACGCCGAAGTTCGCAGCATGGGCGATGCTGATCCAGGGCGGAATCGAACACCCACGGAGCGTGTTCCGGGCGGAAGAGTGAACGACCATGCAGCGGTTTCGGGGCCACAGACGCGAATGCCGACGCCACGTATCCACAGCACGTCCATGCACGCATCGGGCACGAGGAGGTGCTCGCCTTCTGCACACGCCGTCCAGCCGCACACCAGGATGTCGGAGAGATCCGGGGCGACCGATTGTGGTGTGTACCAACCCATGGCAGAAGCTTATCGAGCGGCACCGACATGAAGGTGAGTTCAGTCGACCGGGCCGAAGCGGTATCCGAACCCCCGAATCGTTTTGATGTATTTCGGTTTCGCGGGATCGGATTCGAGTTTGGACCGCAGGCTGAGAATGGTCGCGTCGACTACTCGCGTCTTTTCGTGGGCGGAACCCCAGACGTTTCGGATCAGGTGATCACGCGAGTACACACGCCCCGGCTCGGTCGACAGTTCCAGGAGTACTCGCCATTCGGTCCGACTGAGGACCAGCAGCTTTCCGCCCATCGTCGCCGTCATCGCACGTCGATCGAGGAGCAAATCACCGTGACGTTGGTGTTTGCCGGCAGCGGGATGTGCGGTTTCACGAAGGATCGCGGTTACCCGAAGATCGAGCGCGTGAGAATCGATCGGGTTCAGTACAAAGTCCGAGACAGCGCGATGTGGTGCTTCGTCGATGTCCTCGTGGGTGTCCACCAACATCATGATCGGCATCGAACTACGTAAGCGGATCTGTCGTGCGATCTCGTAGCCGTCGATGTCCGGCAGCAGAAGGTCGATCACCGCAATATCGAAACTATCGGTGTCCAGGTCGTCGAGTAGGCGGCGCCCGGTGCGGACGAGCTGTGTTTGATGACCGAAATGTACTAATTCGGTACCGAGTGTCTGGGCAAGCTCCGAACGGTCGGTAGCTGCAAGTATCAAGCTCACGTGAAATCCTCCCCCCGAAGGTGTTACTAGTCGTAACAGCTTGCATTGTGGCAGATCATCTACCGCGGGACCAGACATAGGGCGGCCGATCGGAAGTTGCGGGGACCGGGGGCGTTCGTCGCTAGACTTCTTACATGGGCACTCTGTTCGCGTTGACGCTGCCAGGCTTGCTCGTGCTTCTGGTCCTGTTCGCATTCGCCGAGACTCTCTGGAACCGGCTCACCGGCGGCCGGGCACTGCCGTGGACTCGGGGACGCACGACTCGTCCGGTCTCGGCCGCGGGCTTCGAAGAGGTTGCTGCCCTGTTTCAGGGATCCAAGCACCATGAATTCGAGCAACGGCAGAGTGCGTTGATGCATCGAGAGGACGGAACGGATGGTGACCCGCCGTGGGTGTCTGTCGATCCCGAAGCCAACAAGGTGGTTCTCCGTCGGCGGAACTGACGACCAGCGGAGCTGACGACCGTCGGGCTCAGGCCCAGTGGCCGGGGCGGGTCAGCGAATCGGGAAGCGTGGTAGCCGAATCGCCAACCGCCGCGTTGATCTGGAACTGAGTGAGAAAGATGCTGCCGCGGAGTTTTGCACCGCGAATGTCGGTGCCGCGTAGGTCTGCACCGATCAGGTCGGCTCGATCGAGATCGCAGCCGCGGAGATCTGCCCCGATCAGATACGTCCCGCGAAAGTTGGCCCCGCGTAGATCGGAACCGCGAAATTTGGCGCCGATGAGGTCTGCGCCGCGGTGGTCGAGTTTACGACTCTTCTTGCCCGAGACCGGTGAGCGCACAAGGTCACTCGTCTGCAAGAGCAGGGTGTTGACTGCCGCTCGGTGTGTTGAGACGTCGACGGCTCGAATCTGCGAAGGCGTGCCGTTGGTCAGGCTTTCCGTCTCGGCGAGTACTGCGTCGAGTTCCTTCTGAATCGAGTGGGTCTGCTTCAGCGAGCGGGCTTCGGCGAGATACCAGAGCAGTTCGTGCAATTGGCGTACGACAGGGAAGGTTTCGAACATGTCCGACGCGGTCTCAGTGGCGTCACGCCAGCTGACGCCGCGGTAGGTCTGCTGTGAAACCTTCTGTCCCGCACCGAAACAGTCGTAGACGGTGCAACCGATGAAGCCCTTTTTACGCAATCCGGTGTGAATGCCGCAACCGAAATCCTCCTGCAGGTTCTTGCAGGGGTCGCCGGCATTCTTGTTGGTCGCGAAGTCGGACGACTTGGAGAAGGGGAGTGCGACGCAGCACAGGCCGAAGCAACTACTGCAATCCGCGAGCAGATTGGTCTGGCCGGCAATCACACGTGCTCCCGATCTTTGGGTTGGACGGAAAGTGTGTCTTCGGGTTCGTGAGTCTGTCAAACGAAATTGCGTGGTTCGACGGCAAGAAGCCCAGCGACGCCGAGGTCATATCCCGCGCATATTGCGGGGTACCAATCCGGCAGGCGTGAGTCCGGACCACGCTCGTGAAGTAGGTCGAAAATCGGGTGGATGGCCCAGCTTGCTGCAACCAGTCGCCGTGCGGAACTCGACGGCAGAACAAGTGCGCCGACGAAGACCGCAAAAGTTGCGGCCACTGCACTCCATTCGCGAGCGGGAATGGAGACGTCGATCGTGCGCCCTAACCGGGCTTGTCCCTGTCGAGCCACGGGATAAACGGCTGCCGCAACCATGAGGCCGGCGGCGTACGAGGGCGTTCGGTGGCGAGGCATCCATTTTTTCACGGGTGCGTCGACAAGTGCACTCAGCGCAAGACCGGTACCTGCTGCGATGACGCGGCCAGTTGTCGAGGGAGGCATTTGTCGACAGTATCGCTGCTCGGCGATGCTTCGCGGCAAAGAAAAAGTCCCCGACCAAGACTGGTCGGGGACTTCCCTGGCGGAGGATAGGGGATTTGAACCCCTGAGGGCGTTAACCCAACCCGCGTTCCAGGCGAGCGCCATAGGCCACTAGGCGAATCCTCCGTGGAGCAGCATACCCAATCACGAGCGTGAAGCGTTAAACGGGTACCTGACCTGCGAAGAGCCGGTGGATCTCGGGGTTTGCATCTCCACCCCGGTAGGTGGTGTGCAGCGGCCGGCGAAAGCCGTCTACACTGTTCATTGGATCCCGCGCGGCGCGCATCCTGTGAACTCCCCCAGGGCCGGAAGGCAGCAAGGGTCAACGGGCTCTGCCGGGTGCGCGGGGTCCTCTATTTTTTTCACATACCCGACCCCGCCTCGTCGGTGAAAGGCCGCTCCGGATGCCTATCCAAACCCAGATCGGGTTGATGAGCCATGAAGAACTCACCTCCGAGCATGAGAGCCAGAGCGCGAAGTACACGCAGCTCCAGGCGCAGAAGCTCGCACTCGATCTGACCCGCGGTAAGCCTTCCCCGGAACAACTCGACCTTTCCGCAGAGCTGCTGACGCTGCCCGGCGACGGTGATTTCCGAGACGGAAGCGGAACCGACTGCCGTAACTACGGTGGACTCACCGGTCTGCCGGAACTGCGCGCCATCTTCGGCGAGCTGCTGGGTATCCCGGTTGTGAACCTTCTCGCCGGCAACAACGCGAGCCTCGAGATCATGCACGACAACGTCGTGTTCTCACTGCTGCACGGCACACCGGATTCAGCTCAGCCATGGGCGCGTGAAGAGAAGATCAAGTTCCTCTGCCCCGCACCGGGCTACGACCGCCACTTTGCGATCACCGAGTCCCTCGGTATCGAGATGATCGCGGTGCCGATGAATCATGACGGACCAGACGTCGTCAAGATCGCCGAACTGGTCGCGTCAGATCCGCAGATCAAGGGCATGTGGGCTGTTCCGGTCTACGCGAACCCCACCGGCGCCGTTTACTCCGAAGAAATTGTCCGGACGCTCGCGTCGATGCCGACAGCCGCGCCTGACTTCCGCCTGTACTGGGACAATGCGTATGCCGTGCATCCGCTTGTCGGTGAGACTGCGCCGTCCTACGACATTCTCTCGATGGCTGCCGAGGCCGGAAACCCCAACCGTCCGCTCGTGTTCGCGTCGACGTCCAAGATCACTTTTGCCGGCGCGGGTGTGAGCTTCTTCGGTAGCTCCGCGGAAAATCTTGCCTGGTACCAGAAGTTCCTCGGCAAGAAGAGCATCGGACCGGACAAGGTCAATCAGCTTCGCCACCTGCGTTTCTTCGGCAATGCCGACGGCGTTCGTGCGCACATGGAGAAGCATCGCGCGTTCCTGGCGCCCAAGTTCGAACTCGTATTGCGGATTCTCGAAGACCGCCTCGGTGCTTCGAAGGTCGCGTCCTGGACCGAGCCGAAGGGCGGATACTTCATCAGCCTCGACGTAGTCGACGGCACGGCCAAGCGAGTCATCGAACTGGCGAAGAACGCGGGTATCGCGCTCACCGCGGCAGGTTCGGCTTTCCCGTACAGCACGGATCCGGATGACCGGAACATCCGGTTGGCTCCGAGTTTCCCGTCCACGGCTGAACTCGAAGTTGCCATGGACGGCGTGGCTACGTGTGTCCTGCTCGCGGCCACGGAATCGCGTCTCTCCGAGATCTGAGTGCTCGAAGCGGCGTGCCCGGTCGGTACTTTTTGGTCTTGTCTTGTACCGTTCGGAGCATTAATTCCCGACATAGGGTGTAATCCCGGAGGTTGTAGTGACGGGCGCGATCAACGCTTCGGATGATTCGAGCTTGGACGCCGAATCTAAGTGTTCGGAATCGGTTGTACCAGTAGCGGTCGGGCTGACCGAGGTTCCGCAGCGGCATCTCCGCGTCGGCGTCTTGGGTTTCGTCGTTCTGTCCGTACTCGCAATCGCGTCGGTCCTGATGGTCTTGTACGGCGTTCCGATGGATGCGAACTACTGGGGAATCTTCCACAACTTCCTCGATCTCGACGTTTACCGCCACGGTGGGAGTTTCGTAGTGCAGAGACTTCCGCTGTACGACGGTCCGGTCCTGCAAGGAATGATGTTCACGTACACACCGTTTGCAGGAATCCTGTTCACGGTGTGGGCGGTGCTCACGTTTCAACAAGCGATTGTCGTGTGGTCGGTTCTCAATGTTGTAGCGCTTTTCGCGGTGGTCGTGTTGTGCTGGAAGTATCTCGGCTATCGGCTCGACGTGAAGACGTATGTCGTCAGTGCGTTGGCGACCACGATCTTTCTGTTCATGGAACCGGTTCGTACGACGCTCTGGCTCGGGCAGATCAACATCTTCCTGCTGCTCTTGATCGTGTGGGACCTCGGCCGGGACGAGAAGAGTCGCCTTCGGGGAATCGGAGCCGGCATTGCCGCGGGTGTGAAGCTGACTCCGGCCTTCTTCTGGGTATACCTGTTCATCACGCGCCAATGGCGCGCGCTGGTGACTGCAGTCGTGACGTTTGCAGCGACCGTCGCCCTCGGCTTCATCGTCATGTACCACGATGCGTACACGTACTGGACCGGCACTCTTGTCGACAGCGAACGCGTCGGACCGACGGACGCTCCGAGCAACCAGTCCGTGTCCGGTCTGATCGCTCAACTAACCCACACACCGACTCCGTCACGACTGTTGGTTCTCGCGTGCAGTGCAGTCGCCGCGTGCCTCGGGCTGGGGGCAGCGTGGGTCGCTCACCGCCATAGTCAGAAATTGCTGGGGCTTACCATGACTGGGTTGACCGCGACCACTGTCTCGCCGTTCTCGTGGGGTCATCACTGGGTATGGTTCGTCCCGCTGGTCGTCCTCGCCGCGCACTACGCGATGGTGTCGAAGAAACGCTGGGCGTGGGTGGCGCCGTTCGTTTTCCTGCTCCCGGTCTTGAACTGGTCCCACACCTGGTGGGTGCCTGCAGACATTCCGGGCACGGATCGCTTTGTCGGCATGGGCTTGTTCATGTTCGTGCCGCCCGAGTATCTGCGGATTCCGACCGTCGGCGTCTACCTCTGGGTCTTCACGCTTGCCGCGGTCTCGACCTTGGTTCTGTTCGGCTGGAGGAAGTGGAAGATACCGGCCCCGGATGCGTCGGCGCCGGTCACAACTGCCGCCTGACGTGGCAGTATCGGACTCATGGCACTTCAACTGAACCTTGTCGGTGACCCCGAAGCAGATGCTCTCCTCGCCGAGGACCCGTTGGCGTTGTTGATCGGAATGCTTCTCGATCAACAGGTTCCGATGGAAACGGCCTTCCTCGGTCCGAAGAAGCTGGCGGATCGGCTCGGCAGCATCGACGTCAGGCGAATCGCCGACATGGACACCGACGAGTTCATCGCGATCTGTGCCGATCCCCCGGCTGTGCACCGATTCCCCAAATCGATGGGCGAGCGCATCCAGCTCATGTGCCAGTTCATCGTCGAGAACTACGACGGCGACACCGCGGCGATCTGGACTTCGGGAAACCCCGATGGCAAGGAAGTGCTGAAGCGGCTCAAGGCTCTGCCCGGTTACGGCGACCAGAAAGCCCGGATCTTCTTGGCGTTGCTCGGTAAGCAGATCGGCGTCGAGCCGAAGGGTTGGCGTGAAGCGGCCGGCGACTACGGACTCGAGGGCTCCAGGCGGTCCATCGCGGACGTCGTCGACGAGCAGTCTCTGCTCGAGGTCCGCGAGTTCAAGAAGGCAGCAAAGGCCGCGGCGAAGGCGAAATAGGTCACTGGTCTTCGCGTTCGTGCTTTTCGCGATCCTCACGCTGACGCTGGAGGAACGTGCTCGGGTTCTGTCCGCCGATCGGACCGTGGCCGAGGACTCCGTGCTCGTAAGCGGACTCAGCGTGCAGGGCAACGTCGATGCCGCGTGCCTCGTCTTCACGTGAAATACGGAAGCCGAAGGTCTTGTCGATGAGCTTTCCCAGTCCGTAGGTCACTCCGAAGGCATAGAGCGCAACAACGACCACACCGACGAACTGCTTACCCAACTGCGCGAACCCACCGCCGAAGAACAAACCTTCCGGACCGCCCGTCATCACGGCCGTCGCGAGTAGCCCGATCAGCAACGAGCCGACGATTCCGCCGACGAGGTGTACGCCGACGACGTCGAGGGAGTCGTCGTAGCCGAGCTTGTGCTTCCATCCCACGGCGTACGAGCAGACGATGCCCGCGATCAGGCCGATGACCAGCGCGCCGAACATGTTCACCGTTCCGCACGACGGGGTGATCGCGACCAGACCGGCGACGACGCCCGAGGCCGCGCCGAACGTTGTGGGGTGACCGTCACGGTTCTGTTCGACGAACAGCCAGCCGAGTAGTCCGGTGCAACCGGCGACGAGGGTGTTGAGGAAGATCTGCGAGGCCATACCGTCGGCGGCAAGGGCCGAACCGGCGTTGAAGCCGAACCAACCGAACCAGAGCAGACCGACGCCGAGCAGGACGAACGGCAGATTGTGTGGACGCATCGACTCGGCCTTGAAACCCATCCGCTGGCCGAGGACCAGCGCCAATGCCAGACCCGACGCTCCGGACACGATCTCGACCACCAGGCCACCCGCGTAGTCGAGTGCGCCCATCTGGGCTAGCCATCCCTGCGGATTCCATACCCAGTGAGCGACGGGGACATAGACGAGCAAGGACCAGATGGGGACGAAGATCATCCAGGCGGAAAACTTCGCTCGGTCGGCGATCGCACCACTGATGAGTGCTGCAGTAAGGATCGCGAACGTCAATTGGAAGGTTGCGAACAACACTTCCGGAACGTTCCCGTGCACGGTCGACGGGTCTATGCCCGCCATTCCGACGTGCTCGAGCCCACCGATGATGCCGCCGTGATCGTCGCCGAAGACGAGGCTATAGCCCACGAACAACCAGGCAACGGTGACGAGCGCGATCGAGACGAAGCTCATCATGATCATGTTGAGGACGCCGGTCGAGCGGACCATACCGCCGTAGAACAGTGCGAGTCCTGGCGTCATCAGAAGTACCAGTGCAGTACTGACGAGCAACCAGGCAGTTGCTCCGGCATCGATGGTGGCGGGCACAGTTTTCTCCTCACGCACACAGACCAGCCCGCATGCACGGAACCCACGATGCGTGCGTGCGGTTTCCTACGCACTGCGATTGTGTTGCGAACATGTTTCGGGAGAAGTCGGCGTTGCACCCGCACCGGACCACCTGTCGTGGGTCGCCGGTAGTCTTTGCGCGTGGCCCTGTACCGGAAGTATCGACCCGCGTCCTTCGCCGAGGTGGTGGGGCAGGAGCATGTCACCGCACCGCTCAGCACGGCCCTCGACACCGGACGCATCAACCATGCCTATCTCTTTTCCGGCCCACGTGGCTGTGGAAAGACGTCGTCGGCGCGCATCCTTGCGCGTTCACTGAACTGTGAGAAGGGTCCGACGTCGACGCCGTGCGACGTGTGCGACTCGTGCGTTTCGCTGGGCCCGGGCGGCACAGGCAACCTGGACGTGACCGAACTCGACGCCGCAAGTCACGGTGGCGTCGACGACACGCGAGAACTCCGAGACAAGGCATTCCACGCACCGGCCGCTTCTCGTTATCGCGTCTTCATCATCGACGAGGCACACATGGTGACGGCGGCGGGCTTCAACGCGCTGCTCAAGATCGTCGAAGAGCCGCCGGAACACCTCATCTTCATCTTTGCGACGACGGAACCCGAAAAGGTTCTCCCCACCATTCGCTCGCGTACACACCATTACCCGTTCCGCCTGTTGGCGCCGTCGACCATGCGCGGACTCCTGGAAAAGATCTGCGCCCAAGAGGGCGTACCGGTCGAGCCTGCCGTATATCCGCTGGTCATCAAGGCCGGCGGCGGTTCGCCTCGCGACTCGTTGAGTGTCCTCGATCAGCTGCTCGCGGGCGCCGGAGAAGAAGGCGTCACGTACCCGCGCGCTCTCTCTCTTCTCGGAGTCACCGACGTCGCGCTCATCGACGAAGCAGTAGACGCCCTGTCTGCCAGTGACGGAGCCGCCTTGTTCGGCACTGTCGATCGCGTGATGGACGCCGGTCACGACCCACGCCGCTTCGCGCTAGATCTCCTCGAACGTCTGCGTGATCTGATCTTGATGCAGGCTGTTTCCGACGCCAGCGAACGAGGATTGGTCGACGCACCCGAGGCGGAGCTGGTCACGATGCGTGAGCAGATTCAGCGAGTCGGTCCGGCCACGCTCACCCGTTTCGCCGAGACCGTCCATGCCGGGCTCAGCGAAATGCGTGGGGCGACGGCGCCGCGGCTGCTGCTCGAAGTGATGTGCGCGCGAATGCTGCTTCCCTCTGCCTCGGACGCCGAGTCGGCCGTATTGCAACGGCTCGAGCGCCTGGAACAAGGTATTCCGGCTGCTGGAGTCGCGGCTGCCGCTGCCCCTCGCGCAGCAGCAACGCCGGCACCGACCGTGCCGCCGCTCGAACCGGAGATTGCTTCCAAGTTCCAACGGCCCTCCCAACGAAAGGCCGAGCCCGAGGCACATCCGGAACCAGCCGCCCCTGCTCCTGCGGCGGCGCCGCCGGTTGCCGAGGCTCCTGTCGTCGAACCTCAGGTGGCGGCAGTTCCAGTCGTCGAGCCTCCCGCCGTCGAGATCGTGGAGCCGCCCGTTGCCGAACCGACCGTTGCCGAACCGCCCGTCGCGGAACCGCCGGTTGCCGAAGCTCCGGTGGTTGAAGCTCCGGTGGTCGAACTACCGGCTCCAGCGCCTGTCGAAGCGGAAGAGCCGATCGGACTTTCCGAGCCGGAACCCGAGCCCGAGCCCGAGTACGAGGAGCCGGCGGTTGCAGAAGTTGCGCCGGTCTCGGCCGGCCCCACGGTCGAGACACTTCGTGAATCGTGGAACACCTTGCGCAACAAGGTCGGTGAACGAAACAAGGTTCTTCCGGCCATGCTGTCCGCTGCGACGGTTCACGACGTGCGTGGTCATGTCGTGGTCATCGCTCACGGCTCGCCGGTTCTGGGTGCTCGTGTGACGCAACCGCACAACGCGGCGGTTATCTGCGAGGTCCTTGCCGAGATGTTCGGTGGCACTTGGCAAGTCGAGTACCAGGAAGGTGCGCCGCCCGCGCCTGCCGGGTCGAGCGCGCCCAAGGCGGCAGAGGCTTCTACTCGCCCTGCCGCTGCGCCGCGATTCTCGCGCCCCAGTCAGGAACGTGCAGCGCAGCAGCCCAAGGCGCCGCAGCCCCAGCGCGGAGATTCGGACGACATTCCGCCGCCCGAGGCTCCTGACTACCCGGAAGACCCTGGACCGGCCCCCGCTCCCGAGGTCGACTACGAGGCAACTCCTCCGCCTGCAACGCGTGAGGACGAGGACGAAATGTTCGCGGAGGCGGCTGAGCCCGCCGATCCGACGGCCAGACGTGATCCCGAAGACGTCGCAAAGGAACTACTCAAGGACGTCCTTGGAGCCCGCAGACTCGAAAGTTGAGTCGCTGACGCGTCCCATGCGGGTGGAACAACGCCCGGAATATCTCGAGACCGGCCGCGTGATCGAATTGTTATAAGTGCCTCGTCGGTGCTCTTTGTGGACGTCTAGTGTGCAGTCGCTCGGCCGGTCAATGCTGAAAATGTCATGGCCGGTTTGCTGGTACGTTTGTACGCTCAGTTTCACTGTAACGAAACTTCGGTTCGCACGATGATCGTCGAAGAATATCTGAGAATTCTCGCCAATGGGCCGACGTTCGGTCGATATTGCTAACTGTCAGCGTGTCACGAATGTTCAGATTTAACCTTGCAGATGTTTGTTTTGTGTCGATCGACCAATTTGGGACATTCGGCGAATTGGCCACATACTCGGCATTGTGTCGTTTCGGTGGGTTCCAAACTGCATATTTGCCACATGTCCGGATTGGAAGGCTTCAAATCCGCGGCCGGATACGGATGTATCAACTGGCCTTTGACGTGGGATTAAGCAAACTCAGAACTTGGAGTTACAGCTAATCCTCGATTGCCGGAAAATTGCTGAAACACGTTCATGGTAGCGAACAATGTTTGTTATTTGGTTATGCCTTGAGGTGAATCTGCGTTTTACACACCGGCGAACACGTGGTTAGTCTTCGGTCGATTGAGTCTCCCGTGGATGCGCGTGAAAATAGGAAGTGTAAGATGACTGAAGATTCAACTAATCCTGCAATCGCGATAATCGGGATGAGCATGTGGTCTCCCGGTGCACATGATCTGCAAGGATTTTGGGAGAACGTCCTCGCTCGCCGCATGCAATTCCGAAAGTTTCCCGAGTCGCGGATGTCTCTCGACGACTATTGGAGCGCAAATCCCGACGACGTCGACAGAACGTATGCCGACCGCGGCGCGTTCATGGACGGATTCGAATTCGACTGGGTCGGGCGCCGGATACCGGAGCGGACCTTCGAGTCGACAGATCTCACGCACTGGTTGGCGCTGGAAACAGCACTCGGTGCTTTGACGGACGCGGGCTACAGCCGAGGATCAGTACCCACTGGCCGCAGCGCCGCAATCGTCGGCAACTCCCTCACCGGTGAAGAATCCCGGATGTGGTCGATGCGTTTGCGCTGGCCTTACGTCAAGCGTGCGCTCGCAGTGGCAGCCGAAGCACGCCAGCTCGACAGTTCTGTTGTCGATGCTCTCGCCGAGACGATGGAAGAGGTCTACAAAGGCCCGTTGGTGGAGCCAAGTGAAGACACTCTGGCCGGCATGTTGTCGAATACGATTGCCGGTCGTATCTGCAACTACCTCGACTTCAACGGCGGCGGGTACGTCGTGGACGGTGCGTGCGCGTCGGGAATGCTCGCGGTGGCGACTGCGGCGGAAAAGCTGGCGTCCGGCGCGGCCGACTTCGTCTTGGCCGGTGGAGTCGACGTCAGCTTGGATCCTTTGGAACTGGTGGGATTCGCGCGTTTGGGCGCACTGACACGCGGTGACATGAACGTGTATGACGCAAGCCGAAGCGGATTCATCCCAGGTGAGGGGTGCGGATTCGTGGCCTTGAAACGACTCGAGGACGCCAGGGCAGACGGCGACTACGTGTACGCGACGATTCGCGGCTGGGGCATCTCCACCGATGGCAAGGGTGGAATTACCAAGCCCCGTGCCGAAACTCAGGCAGAAATGATCCGTCGCGCATACTCGGGGGCAGGATTCGCTGCAAGCGAGGTCGCCTTTGTCGAAGGACACGGAACCGGCACTCCCGTCGGGGACCCTGTCGAACTTGCCGGCGTCCAGCAGGCCGCGCAGACGGACGGGCCCGTGGAGGCGCGCAGCATCGGTATGACCTCGCTGAAGTCGCTGATCGGGCACACGAAGGCGGCGTCGGGCATCCTTGCGCTGATCAAGGCGACAATGGCCGTCAACCAACGAATCCTTCCGCCGATTGCCGGTTGCACCGATCCGAACCCGGCGTTCGGAACCGAAGCGCCAGCGCTCTTTCCGCTCGTCAACGGCGAGATCAGAGATCCGTCCGAGAAGATGCGCGCCGGTGCGCAGGCGATGGGATTCGGCGGTATCAACTGCCACGTCGCCATCGAATCGGCTGATGCACCGTCGAGCAAGCTGACACCTTCGCGAGACGTCCGCACCATGATGGCGTCGTATCAGGATACCGAGGTATTTGTACTCTCCGCAGATTCCGCCGTGGACTTGGCGACCCGAGCGCGGGATGTCGCAGATCTGGCAGTTCCGTTGAGTGTTGCCGAGCTGCTGGACTTTTCGGCGAAGCTCTCGCGGGTGATCTCGCCGACGGCGACCTTCCGTGCCGCAGTGGTGGCAGGTCGACCCGCGCAGTTGGCCGAACGCATGCGCCAGCTCGCAGTTATCTGCGAGAACTCTGCTCCCGCGGCCGGCCAGGTCAAGGTGGTCAGCAACGAGATATCGATCTCGAACAACGTTCGTCACGACATCGGGTTCCTGTTCCCGGGACAGGGATCACAGCAGCTCGAGATGGCTCGCGTGCTGATCGAGCGTTTCGAGTGGGCACGAGAACTGGCGAATGAGGCCGACGGCTGGCTGGAGGATGTGGGAGCCGAAGCGATCACGCCGCGGATTCTGCGGAATCCGGTCAAGAGCGCTGACGCAGCGGAATTGGCGAAGTGGAAGAGGGACCTCGCTCAGACGCAGTTCACCCAGCCGGCCGTTGCCTTGGCGTCGCTGCTGTGGTTCGAGTACCTCCACCGTTTGGGTGTGACACCCACTGCGGTTGCCGGGCACAGTCTCGGAGAGTTGACAGCCCTCTACGCGGCAGGGGCTTACGACAAGAAGACGCTGATCACGTTGGCTGCGGCGAAGGGCGCGGCCATGGCGGTCAGTGGTGGCGGAAACGGCGCAATGGCGAGCCTGACCTGCGACCGATCGACGGCCGAGGCGATCATCGCGGAAGCACAGGGGTACGTAACCGTCGCGAATCTGAATACGCCTACACAGACTGTGGTTTCGGGTACCAAGGATGCGGTCGACGATGTGGTCGCCATCGCGAAGACACGCGGAGTGTCGGCCCAGGCGCTTGCCGTGTCGAATGCTTTCCACTCCGAGATGATGAACGAGGCCGAGCGGGAGCTGAAGTCCACTGCGCCGGTTGACGAGCAAGTCGATTCGCTGACCTGCCCCGTATATTCCTGCGTTGAAGGCGAACGCGTCCAGACACCACTGGCCCTTCGTGAATTGGTCACCAAACAGGTTGTCTCACCGGTTGACTGGGTCAAGACGGTACGTGGGATCTCGCATGAGGTGGACCTGCTTGTCGAGGTCGGACCCGGCCGTGTGCTGACGGGGCTCACCAAGGCGATCAACGGGACCGACGGCGTGCGCTGCTTCCCCGTTGCGTCCAAGTCCGGACGTGACGAGGACTTCAACGTCGCACTGGCCGCGATGTACGTACACGGCGCTCAGGTCCGCTGGAACGTACTTTTCGACGGCCGCTTCGTGCGCGAATTCGTTCCCGCCGATCAGAAGGTGTTCATCGAGAACTTGGCCGAGGCGAAGCTGACGGTTAAATCTGCTCCCGAGCCGCTCGCACTTGGTGCGTCCGGCGGGGATCCGGCTGCGGCGCTGGCCGATTACCTGAGCCGACGCGGGAACTTCCTCGTCGACGTCATTCGCGCTGACGTAGGCAGTGGAGTGAGTGCTCCACCTGCTCCATCTGGTCCGACTCCGCGGGAAGTCACAAACGGCCACGAATCTGTGGCAGCGAAAGCTCCTTCGCCCGTTTCCGCTCCGGTAATCGAAGCGCCGGCGGCCGCGGGGTCCGTGGAAAGTGAGCTGATCAGGATCCTCTCCGACACCACGGGATTTCCGGCCGAGTCGATCACGACGGATCTGCGTCTGCTCGATGATCTGAATCTCGACTCGATCAGTGCGGCAGAGGCGATTTCGAAGGTTGCGCACCAGTTCGAGGTTGTCGATCTCGACCCTGCCGAGTTGGCCAATGCCACCATCGGAGAAGCTGCATCGCTGATCCTTGCGGCATCGCCGAATGCCGGCACTGCCATTCCGGTAGCTGCCGCTTCAGTAGCGCGCTCAGGGCACTCGGACGTGTCGCGAATCCTGCTCGAGGTAATCGCCGAGGACACCGGATTTCCGGTGGAGTCTCTTGATGTGGATCTCCACCTGCTCGACGACCTGAACATGGACTCGATCAAGGCTGCCGACGCAATAGCGACGGTGGCAACAAGGTTGGGTGTTCAGGGTGACCTGGATCCGGCCGAACTCGTCAACGTCAGCCTGGGTGAACTGATCGAGGTGCTCGATCGGTCCGCGAAGGAGCAGTCGGGTCAGCAGCAGTCGGTTGCGCGGTCGCTGCCGACGAAGTCACAGGGTATATCGGCCGACAGCTTCACCTGGGTTCGCGATTACACCCTGGAAAAGGTTCGGAGCGAGACAGCGTTGCACGAAGTCCGCGACCACACGGCCACGACGTTCGTCGTCATCGGTGACGACGCCGCCTTGGTCGGAAGATTGGAATCCGAACTTCGAGGCCGTGGCGCCCAGGTCGACACCCGGTCTTTCTCCGACGCCGACACTGCGAACGCTCACCACGTGATTGCCGTAATGCCTCGCGTGATTGATGATTCCGTCACCGAGATCGGCTTGCGCCGTGAGATCGAACGCATGCACAGAATCGTCCCGGTGCAGCAAAGTGGACGCGCGAGAACCACATTGGCAGTGATTCAGTTCACCGATTCCGAGTTGAGCAATCCGGCGCCGGTGCCGAGTGCGGCGGCTTTTGCCGCTTCGGTGCACCACGAGCGCCCCGAGATGGATGTACGCGTCATAGGATTCGACGGCTCGACGGCAGACGCGGAAGTGGCAACCACTGTCGTCTCCGAGTTGGATTCGGCTGCACCCTATGTGTTCGCGACTTATGACGCCGATCTAGCGCGCACGGCACTGCAACCGCGGGTTCTCGCCTCGAACGACTACTCCGTCCGCGAAAGCGGGTTGGGAAGTTCGGATGTCGTGGTCGTCACCGGAGGCGCGAAAGGCATCATGGCGCAATGCGCTCTGGCGCTGGGCCGAAAGACCGGCGCCGAACTGGTGCTGATCGGAAGCTCTCAGCGGCAGGCAGGCGACGAAATCGCTTCCACTCTTGCGGACTTCACGTCTGCCGGTTTGAAGGCCCACTACTATCGCTGCAACGTCACGGATGCTGCGGCGGTGGCCGGCGTCGTCGCTCAGATCGAGATCGAGGTGGGGCCGATCACCGGTTTTGTCCACGGTGCGGGGGCGAATGTTCCACGGCGGTTCGAGAGAGTCGACAGCGCTGCGGCTTTCAAGGAGGTTGCACCGAAGGTCTTGGGCGCAGCCAACTTCGTCGAAGCACTCGCTGATCGTGAGTTGAAGCTGTTCGTGGGCTTTTCCTCGATCATCGGATTCACCGGTATGCCCGGAAACAGCTGGTATGCATACGGAAACGAGCTTCTCGACGAAATGGTGGTGCGGTATGCCGCCGGGCACCCGAAGACTCGGACGTTCTCGCTCGCGTACAGCGTGTGGGGAGAGACAGGGATGGGCGCCCGCATGGGCAGTGTCAACCATCTCGCGAAGATGGGTGTCATGCCGATTTCGACGGCTGCGGGAGTGGATCATTTCCTTCGTCTGGTCGACAGCGGACCCGAGGCGAGTCGTATCGTCGTGACCAGTCGACTCGGTGGTCTGGACACCTGGGCGCCGGCAGCACCGGTTCTGCCCGCCGTGTCGCGCTACATCGACCAAGTCATGACATTCGAGCCGCAGGTAGAACTGGTGACCCGGACGACATTGTCCACCTCGGCGGATCCGTTTGTCCTCGACCATGTCTGGAAGGGATCGGCGTTGCTGCCGACGGTCTTCGGGCTCGAGGCGATGTCGCAGGCGGCAGCCTATGTCACGGGACGGGTGACCCTGGGCCGTGTCCGCATCGACGACATCAAGCTGGATCGACCGATCGTCGTCGACACGGTCGAGGGCACCAGAATCGAGATCAAGGCAAGCGTCGTCGAGCAGGATCGAGATGCCGCCGGAACGCGGGTGCATGTCACGATCGGCACCGAACGGACCGGGTACGGGCGGCCCCATTTCTCGGCCGACTTCATCTTCGGGCTGGACGAAACACTGCCGGAGTTCGAGAGGGAATTGCCGCGACCGGTGCTCGACATCGATCCGTTGGACGACCTCTACTCGTGGTTGCTGTTCCAGGAGGGCGATTTCCGCCGACTCGAAGAGATCTCGAGCCTCGACTCCGAGCACATTCTCTTCAGTGCTATTTCGCGAGCCGACCGTAGGCAGCACCTCCTCGGTGATCCTTACTTCCTGGATTCACTGCTGCAATCGGGCCAGGTCATGGTTCCGCGGGAAATCTGCCTTCCGGTCAATATCGCGCGAATCGACATGTACGACGGGCGATTCGAGGCTCGTTCCTTCACCGCATACGCCTACGACAAGGTGCAGACCGAGACCCACATGCAAGCCGACGTGGCAGTGGTGAAGGACGGACGAGTGGTGATGCAGCTCGAGGGATATCGCTCCCAGATTCTTTCGCACGACGAAAGTAGGCCTACGGCTGAGGAAGTCGCGGATCCGACTGCGCGTGATGCGCAGATCATTCTCGACAAGCTCGCGCAACACAGTCGTGCGTTGGGAGTGAAGAGTCCGCGGGTTGTGGTCGCACACACCCCGGGGATTCACGAGCTGACCAAGTCGGAGCGCCATGAGCAGGAGAAACCGATCGCCGAGGCGGCCGTGAACATTCATCTCGATGAGGATGCGGTGATCAAATGAGCAATGCCTTTGCCATCGAATGGCAGGAAACCGGGAAGCCCGTCGTTGTCGGTGACGTTCCGCCATCGGTGGATGTCTCGCTCTCGCACGACGGTAGTAAGTCTCTCAGCTCCGCAGGTGACTGGCCGCAGGGGTGCGACATCGAACCGGTTCGCTCCCGAAGCGTCGTGCAGTGGAAGGCACTTCTGGGTTCGGCGCGGATCCCGCTGCTCGACGAGTTGATCGCAGGCGGCGAATCACTCGATCGAGCGGGAACCAGACTGTGGGCGGCGGCCGAGGCGATCCGAAAGGCCACGGGCGAGATGTCGGTTTCGCTGGCGATGGGCTCCAGGGAGGACGATGCAGTGACCTTACGCGGCGGCGCGGAGGGAAGCGTTGTGGTTCTGACCTTTCCAGCTCTGTTGACGGACAACGAGGAGCGCATTCTCGCTTTTGTGACCGATGAGGCGGATGCCGAAGAGCGTGTTTCGGACGAGGAGGACGCGGAAGAACCGGAGCAGGACCCGGCACCACAGTTCGACACCGGGCCGTTGTCGGCGAAGTCTCTCGCGCAGTTCGATCCGATGGCCTACGGCTCCGACGTACATGTGGCGGCACGCAGCGGTTACCCGGCGGTGTCGATCCGGTTCCCCGTCGGGTTCCGGGAAGCGTGCAACGTCGGCGGATCAGTAGGGTTCGCCAGCTTCGCGCTGTGGTTGGGCGCGTTGCGGGAGAGGGGGACCGGACCGATCTCGAAGCAGATCGTGGAGGACATGGCGACGGGTCGTTGGGGCATGGTGACCAACAACTCCGAGGTGTTCATCGATGCGAACCTGTACACCGACGACATTGTCGAGGGGACCATCTGGATCACCGAGCTCACCGGTCCGGATCGGGCAACCACCAACCTGCATGTCGAATGGTGCCGGGTCGACGGTGAGACACGCACCCACATCGGGTGGAGCGCGATGCAGACGACATGGGTGGAAATCCTTTCCCACGGCGTGGTGGCGGCACGGCCGATGCCGCAGTACTTCCACGATTTCATCGAGCCGATGACGATTCCGACGGGGGCGAAGAGCGTTACCGTCCCGGCCGAGCCGAAGTACGTCGATCGTGGCTCCGTGATTCGCTCGGCTCCGATGGTGCCGCGCAATCCGTATCTACTCGAATCCGAGGTGTTCTCGACGACGCTGCAAGACGGAAACGTCGTGGGCAATGTCTACTTCGGCAACTATTACATCTGGCAGTCGAGGGTTCGGGACAAGTTCCTCGTCCGCTCGCAGCGCGAGGCCTTGGCGGCCCGCGGCGCTCTGGGTGAACTGCGTTGTGTGCACACACGGGTGGAGCATCTGCGCGAGGTCATGCCGTTCGACGATGTGCTTGTCACGATGTCTTTGGCAGCTCTCTACGAGAAGGGGATCGACCTCGAGTTCGAGTATTTCAAGGTCAATCCGGACGGATCGCGGGAGAAGCTCGCGATCGCTCGCCATCGAACTATCTGGACGATGCCGAGCACTCCTGGAGCCCTGGACATTGCTCCGCCGTCGAATCTGCCACAGTCGCTGATCGATTCGGTGCTGGAGGCGATCGACGGAAAGTAGACGGGGGATTTCCGAGATCGAAGTCGCGAAACGGGTTGCGTTTTCCTTACGGGAGAACGCAACCCGTTTCGATGGGGAGGGGCAAGTATGGGTACCGGAGTATCGAGGCGGTCAGTTCTGAAAGGGTCGGTAGTCGGCACAGCGGCTGTTGCATTGGGAGCAAAGGCAAGTGCTGCTCCGACGGGGAGTGCGGATATCGAGTCTCCGTTGATTTTTCATTCACCGGAGTTCGAGCCGTTTTGTGACGAGCTTCCCTCACTTCCAATGCTTTCCGGTGGTGAACTCACGCTGACAGCCCAGGTCGGGGTGCACTCATTTCATCGGGATTTTCCATCGTCTTCCGCCTTGTCGTACGGCAGCGCAGAGATCGGCGGCGGCTACTTGGGGCCCACCGTCGAGGCGCGTTCGGACGAGCCGATCATGTTGACGTTCGAGAACAATCTCAGCGGTCATCCGTTGGCAGCGGACATGGATATGACATTGCACGGAATGCAGGCCGACTTTCGTGCAAATCCACCGACGTCGTTGCACTTGCACGGAGGAGTCACTTCGCCCGAGAGCGACGGCCATCCGGAGCTGCTTGTGATGCCGGGACAGGCTGCAATGCATCACTTTTCGCACGGGCAGGAAGCTGCGCACCTCTGGTATCACGATCACGCGATGGGCATCACCCGGCTCAACGTCTACGCCGGTCTGATCGGCAACTACCTGATCAGGGACCAATTCGACACCGGCAAGCTGGGAAATCCGTTGGGGCTGCCGGCCGAGGAATTCGAGATCCCGCTGATACTGCAGGAGAAGATCTTCACGCCGACAGGCGCTCAGAGCGGCCGATCCACCATCTTGATACCGGAAGGATCGTGGGAAGGCGGCGCGGTGGGCGACGTCGGATTGGTCAACGGCAAGGTCTGGCCGGAACTGGCTGTGGCTCGGGGCCTTTACCGTTTCAGGGTCGTCAATGCGTCGTCGGCAAGCGTGTGGAATCTCCACTTCTCCAACATGATGACGTTCTGGGTCATCGGCAACGACGCCGGAATGCTCGACGCACCCGTGGGGGTCAGCGCCTTCCGCTGCGCGCCGGGGGAACGCTACGACCTCCTCGTCGATTTCACCGGTCTGTCGGAGGGATCGACGGTGGAGCTTCGCAACGACGAGGCGCCACCGCTACCCGCCGCTGTCATCGGTGAAGTGACGATGCCGCTGTTCTGTCGGTTCCGCGGCGATGCCAGGCGCGGATTCACCGGTGGTGTTCCGGCGCGACTGCGCGGTGGGCGGCTCCAACGTGACGTTCTCGCCCCGTTGGATCAGCCGGTGGTAATCCGCACCGTGACGGTGAGCCAGCAACTGGAACTGCGGAATCCGCCGGCTCAGATGACGCTGAACAACCTGACGTTCAGCACTACCCACGTCGAGAGGCCGCGGCAGGGCACCGTCGAGCAGTGGAACATCGTCAACACCACGCCGGACCCGCATCCGATTCATCTGCACCTGGTGAACTTCCGGATTCTCGGCAGAACGCCGATGCGGACGCTGGACTACCTCATCCGTCATCCGCAGCCGGTGATCGGCAACAAGTGGACTCCGTCGCCCGACGGGTTCGAGGCCGGGTCGATGATTGCGCCGGCGCGGTGGGAAGCCGGAATGAAGGACACCGTCAGGGTGGACGGTGGCACGGTCACACGGATCATCGTGCGATTCCCGACCGCAGACGAGCTGGGTTTCGATCCCGACGCGATGTTCGAGCGACTTCCGAGTGGGGGGATGACTGGTGGCGATCAGGCGCATCAGGGAAGTGGTCACCACGGTGTGAGCAACGACGGCGTGAGTAGCACTGGTCAACTCCAGGGATACGTGTGGCATTGCCACCTACTCGACCACGAAGATCACGACATGATGCTGCCCTATCGAATCGTGCCGTGAGCGCCGCCGGAAGCGCACTCGAAATGAACCGGAGCGGGCAGGCGCACGCACGTCGGATCACCTCGGTCACCTAGCAGGATCGCTTCGGTCCTTCCCATGAATTTGGAACACGTTCTACAGTGAAAGGGCTGAGGTCTGTACCTCGGCCATGCGCCACCACCGAAGGCGGCGCGGACGATCTGCAGACCGGTTCGACGAATTACACGGAAGGAACACCTCACAGTGACCACAGAGGCATTCATTTATGAAGCCATCCGTACCCCGCGAGGCCGCGGCAAGAAGACCGGGTCGTTGCACTCGGTCAAGCCGATCTCGCTGGTCACGGGTCTGATCCAGGAACTGCGCGTGCGCTTTCCCGACCTCGACGAGGATCGGATCTCCGACCTCATCCTGGGCGTCGTCACCCCCGTTGGCGATCAGGGAATGGACATCGCCCGCGTTGCAGTCAACGATGCGGGACTGCCCGACACCGTCGGCGGCGTTCAGCTCAACCGTTTCTGCGCTTCCGGTCTCGAAGCCGTGAACATGGCTGCTCAGAAGGTCCGGTCCGGCTGGGACGAACTGGTCATCGCCGGTGGCGTCGAGTCGATGTCCCGCGTTCCGATGGGATCCGACGGTGGACCGTGGGCGCTCGACCCCGCCACCAACTACGACAACTACTTCGTCCCGCAGGGCGTCGGCGCAGACCTCATCGCCACCATCGAGGGCTTCTCGCGTGACGACGTCGACGCATACGCCGTGCGCTCGCAGGACCTCGCCGCCAAGGCGTGGACCGGCGGATACTTCGCCAAGTCGGTAGTGCCGGTCAAGGACATCAACGGCATCACCATCCTCGACAACGACGAGCACATGCGTCCGGGCACCACGGCCGAGAACCTCGCCGGCCTGGCTTCCGCATTCGGTGTGATCGGTGAAATCGGCGGATTCGACGCCGTGTCGCTGCAGAAGTACCACTGGGTCGAGAAGATCAACCACGTTCACCACGGCGGCAACAGCTCGGGAATCGTCGACGGCGCTGCACTCGTGCTCGTCGGCAGCGAGCAGGCCGGCAAGGACATGGGCCTGACGCCGCGCGCTCGCGTCGTCGCCACCGCCACCAGCGGAGCAGACTCCACCATCATGCTCACCGGCCCGACGCCGGCGTCGAAGAAGGTTCTGGCTGCTGCCGGCCTGACCGTCGACGACATCGACCTCTTCGAGATCAACGAGGCGTTCGCCTCCGTCGTCCTGAAGTTCCAGAAGGACCTGAACATCCCGGACGAGAAGCTCAACGTCAACGGCGGTGCCATCGCCATGGGCCACCCGCTCGGAGCAACCGGCGCGATGATCACCGGAACGATGGTCGACGAGCTCGAGCGTCGTGGCGGCAAGCGCGCCCTCATCACCCTGTGCATCGGCGGCGGTATGGGCGTTGCCACCATCATCGAGCGCGTCTGACGCGGCGTCCGTCCTTCCAACGAGGCTTACCAGGAGTCAATCAAAGTGACTGATCAGAACATCATCAACTGGGACCAGGACGCCGACGGCATCGTCGTGCTCACCATCAACGATCCCAACCAGGGCGCTAACACCATGAACGACGCGTACATCGCGTCGATGAAGGCCACCGTCGACCGTCTGGTCGCCGAGAAGGACTCCATCACCGGTGCCGTCATCACCTCCGGCAAGAAGACCTTCTTCGCGGGTGGTGACCTCAAGAACATGATCAAGGTCGGCCCCGAGCAGGCCGAGGAGATCTACAACCACAGCGTCGAGATCAAGGCAGACCTGCGTCGCCTCGAGACTCTCGGCAAGCCGGTAGTCGCCGCCATCAACGGCGCGGCACTCGGCGGTGGCCTCGAGATCGCTCTCGCGACCCACCACCGCATCGCGGCGGACGTCAAGGGCGTCAAGATCGGCCTGCCCGAGGTCACCCTCGGCCTGCTGCCCGGCGGCGGCGGCGTCGTTCGCACCGTGCGGATGCTCGGCCTGCAGAACGCGCTCATGGGCGTCCTGCTTCAGGGACAGCAGCGTGGACCCGTTCAGGCCAAGGAAGTCGGCCTCATCGACGAGGTCGTCGGCTCGGTCGAGGAACTGGTTCCGGCCGCGAAGGCATGGATCAAGGCCAACCCCGAAGGCGGCGTTCAGCCGTGGGATGTCAAGGGCTACAAGATCCCCGGCGGAACCCCGTCCACTCCGGCATTCGCTGCCAATCTTCCGGCATTCCCCGCGAACCTGCGCAAGCAGCTCAAGGGTGCTCCGATGCCGGCTCCGCGCGCCATCATGGCCGCAGCCGTCGAGGGCTCGCAGGTCGACATCGAGAACGCGCTGCTCATCGAGGCTCGCTACTTCACTTCCCTGGTGACCGGCCGCGTCGCGAAGAACATGATTCAGGCGTTCTTCTTCGACCTGCAGTCGATCAACGGCGGCGGTTCACGTCCGGCAGGCATCGAGAAGTCCACCATCAAGAAGGTCGGCGTCATCGGCGCAGGCATGATGGGCGCGGGTATCGCGTACGTCTCCGCCAAGGCAGGCTTCGACGTCGTCCTCAAGGACGTCACCATCGAGGCTGCGAACAAGGGCAAGGCGTACTCCGAAGGCATTGAGGCCAAGGCACTCTCGCGCGGCAAGACCACGCAGGAGAAGTCCGACGCACTCCTCGCCAAGATCACCCCGACGGCTGACCCGGCCGATTTCGCCGGCGTCGACTTCGTCATCGAAGCCGTCTTCGAGAGCCAGGAACTCAAGCACAAGGTGTTCCAGGAGATCGAGGACATCGTCGATCCCAAGGCACTGCTGGGCTCGAACACCTCCACGCTGCCCATCACGGGTCTCGCCACCGGCGTGAAGCGTCAGGAAGACTTCATCGGCATCCACTTCTTCTCGCCCGTCGACAAGATGCCGCTGGTGGAGATCATCCGCGGTGAGAAGACGTCCGACGAGACTCTGGCCCGCGTGTTCGACTACGTCCAGGCAATCCGCAAGACGCCGATCGTGGTCAACGACTCGCGTGGCTTCTTCACCTCACGTGTCATCGGAACCTTCATCAACGAGGCCATCGGCATGCTCGCCGAGGGCGTCGAGCCCGCCACCATCGAGCAGGCCGGTATGCAGGCCGGTTACCCGGCTGCGCCGCTTCAGCTTTCGGACGAGCTCAACCTCACCCTCATGCAGAAGATCCGCAAGGAATCTGCCGAGGCAGCCAAGGCCGAAGGCAAGGAACTGCCGGCAGATCCGGCCGGCGAGGTCATCAACACCCTCGTCGAGAAGTTCGATCGTAAGGGCAAGCTCGGTGGAGCAGGCTTCTACGATTACGCCGAGGGCAAGCGCACCGGACTGTGGTCCGGACTCCGTGAGAACTTCAACTCCGGAACCTCCGACGCCCCGATCCAGGACCTCATCGACCGCATGCTGTTCATCGAGGCGATCGAGACGCAGAAGTGCTTCGACGAGAACGTCCTGATCACCACGGCGGACGCCAACATCGGCTCCATCATGGGCATCGGATTCCCGGCCTGGACCGGTGGCGTTCACCAGTTCATCGTCGGCTACGAGGGCGGCACCGCCGGCTTCGTCGCTCGCGCAAAGGAACTCGCTGCGCAGTACGGCCCGCGGTTCAACCCGCCGGCTTCGCTAGGGGCATAGCCCCGTGCGCGGTTAGGGAGTCTCAACACTTCCTAACCGCGCACAGCTTTATCCACAGGTTAGTTTTTTCGGCGAAATCCGTCGGTATGTATTTGCAGGCTCGTCAGATGCCTTCACATACAGAAATCGATGCATTGCAGACCATCGTCGATGCTCAGCACGGACTGGTCAGTCACGCCCAACTTCACACCATCGGATTTCCTCGCTCTCGCGTGAAGCAACGAGTTGAGGTCGGACGCTGGCAGACTGTTCTTCACGGCGTTTACTCCGTGACCACGGGCCCATTGACCAGGTTTGCCGTACTCGAGGCCGCGCTCTTGTATGGCGGAGGCTCGGCGATGCTCAGCCATCACACCGCCGCTGAAGAATGGTCGATGCGCCGCCCGGACAGCACTGTGCCCGTACATATCACCGTTCCGTACGGCAGGTCTGCGATCTCTCAGGCCACCACTTTTGTGCGTGGCCTCGGCGCCGACCGACATCCGTCACCCATGATCGGCAGCATCCTCCATCCTGGCGTTGTGGTCCACCGTTCGAGGGCACATCGTCACATTGGCGTCGACGCACAGATGCCGCGAACCGGCAAAGCTGATACAGCTCTCGATTTGGCCATCGCAGAACCGACTCCGCGTGAGGCCTATGTCAGCCTTATCACCACAGTCACCAACGGACGCATCCGTTTGACTGACATTCGCCGACGTATGGAGGAGCGCGCACCCCGTAGATATCGGAAGGCCCTCGACAGTGCGGTGAAACTCTTGGCAGATGGGGTGCAGTCATCGCTCGAATACCACTATGCGGTCGACGTGGAGCAGGCGCACGGGTTGCCGTCGGCCAGACGCCAATCACCGGTGCGCGTCGACGGCCGCACGTTGTACGAGGATTGCGATTACAGCAAACTCGGTGTGCCGCTGATCGTGCGTCTCGACGGCCGGTGGGCGCATTCCATGGCAGAAGTGGAATTCCGTGATCGCCGCCGTGACAATGCGGCAGAGCTGGCAGGTCGTCCGCGCTTGGTCTACGGATTCGACGAGGTGATGAAGACTCCGTGCCAGGTTGCACACGAAGTGGAGACGGTCTTGCGGCGGGGAGGTTGGGAGAGAACAGGGGGGAACCCCTGCGGGGCCTGTGAGTGGTTAAGGAGTGCAGAGACTCCTTAACCACTCACGGGGAGCGGAGCTCCCTAGGCCTTCCACCACGGGCGAAGCGGCACATGCGCCTCACCCTTGGGGCCGAGCTTGACGGCCAGAACCTGGTGCAGCTGAACGACATTGCGCTCGAATCCGAGCCGTGAGCCCGCCATGTACAGGCCCCAGACGCGTGCGGTTCCCTCGCCGACCTCGGCGACGCAGGCGTCCCAGTTGTCGACGAGGTTCTGGCACCATCCGGCGAGCGTCAGTGCGTAGTGCTCACGCAGGTTCTCCTCGTGCCGCACCTCGAGACCGACGTTCTGGATCTCGGAGATGATGCGACCCGATCCGGTGAGCTCCCCGTCGGGGAAGACGTACCGGTCGATGAATCCGCCTGCCTTGGCGCCGCTTCGGTTGTCCGGACGGGTGATGCAGTGGTTGAGCAGACGCCCACCCTCGCGCAACTTGCCCTTGAGGAACTCGAAGTACGCCGGGTAGTTTCCGACGCCGATGTGCTCCGTCAGGCCGATGGAGGACACTGCGTCGAACCCGGTCTCCGCGACGTCGCGGTAGTCGGAGAAGCGGACCTGCGCAAGATCGGCAAGCCCCTCGTCTTCGATCGCCTTCTGTGCCCAATCTGCCTGTTCGCGTGAGAGAGTCACGCCGATCACCTTGACGCCGCGCCGTGCTGCGTAGCGGACCATCGAGCCCCAGCCGCAGCCGATGTCGAGAAGTCGATCGCCCTTCTGAAGTCCGAGCTTCTCGAACACCAGGCGGTACTTGTTCTCCTGGGCTTCTTCGAGAGTCTGCTCCGCATTGTCGTAGGCGGCGCAGGTGTACGTCATGGACGGGCCGAGGACGTACTCGTAGAAGGTGTTGGAAACGTCGTAGTGGTGATGGATGACTTCGGCGTCACGAGTCTTGGAGTGACGCAGTCCTTCTGCGACGCGACGCCAGCGAGGGAGATGTTCCTGGGGTGGCGGGGCGATGGGCCGCAACAGATCCCAGCCCAGCGAGCGCGTGATGCTGGCGAGAGTCAGTGCTGACGGGCGCTTGAGGTGGAGTTCGTCGCCCATGATGCGCAGAATCTCGTACGGATCACCGGGGTGGACACCTTCGGCTTCGAGATCGCCGGAGACGTACGCGCGGGCCATGCCGAGGTCGCCGGGAGCCGTTGCGAGATAAGTGGTTCCGCGAGTCGACTTGAGGTGCAGTCCGTAGTCGGCATCTTCGGGGCCGGCGGTGCTGCCGTCGTACGCGGTGAATCGAAGCGGCAGCATGCCGTCGGAAAGCGTCTCGAGAATCTCTGCGATGGAGAGCTTGTCCTGGCTTTTGGAGTCTTTGAACGTGGTCATTTACGTTGCACCGCCTTAGAGAATAGATCCAATAAACGGGATTTCGGGTCGTAGCGTTCCTTGAGTCCGATGTACCGGTCGCCGCCGTAGTACAGCTCCTCGAAGTCTTCCTTCGAGTAGTAGGAGTCGGAGTAGAGCGATTTGTGTCCGTCAAAATCGCTGACCTTTTCTTCGATCAGTCGATTTGCTGCCCCCTCGCGCTCGCCGGGAACGATCGGCACCGAAGACCAGAAGCCGATGTTGACGTAGGTGCGCTTGGGTTCGAGGGGGTAGAGGGGCCACGGTCGCGATGTGGCCAATTGATCCAGCCGCGATGCGGAGGCAGCAGCCGGGCTGGGCTCACGAAGGCGTAACGGGCACAACCACAGTGGTTCGATCGGAATTTCCTCGAGGAACCACGAGACGAAGTCCGCGGTTCGTTCGATGGGTACCTCGACGTCCTGGACGACGCGTTCGCGCGGGGGCTTGCCCTTGCGCTTTTCGAGGCGATCTCCGATGTCGTACTTGTGGTCGAGGGCAATCAGCTTCCAGTAGAAGCTGCTGCGCAGGTACTGCTTGGGCCAGAAGCGCCGGATCTTCGGGTTCTGTGCACCGAAAGCCCGTGAGCACCAGAACCAGTCGGTGTCCCAGCGCCACAGGTAGTCCCGAATGGTCAAGCGGTCCGTCTTGGGTTGTGTGAGTGACGGATGCTGGATCGACCGGTAGAAGATGTCCTGGTCGGTGTAGTCGCTGACCGGGCCTTCCTCGTCGGTTTGCACGCCGAGTGTGAGGTAGCTCTCGGAATCGGTGAAGACCACCCCGTCGAGGTAGTCGACGGCGATCCCGTCGTACTCGCGTTCGGTGACGATGCGATCCATCGTTTCTTCGAGCTTCTTCAGCGAATCGAAGCGCACATGACGCAAGGCGACGTATTTCTCGACGGGTTCGAGTGCGATCTTCAATCGCGTCGAATAGCCAAGGGTGCCGTAGGAATTGGGGAAACCGAAGAACAGCTCGGCGTGTTCACCGTCCGGCGTTGCGGTGATGATCTCGCCGCTTCCGGTCAGTACGTCGATTTCGAGTACCGACTCGTGCGGTAAGCCGTTGCGGAACGAGGTGGACTCGATGCCCAGCCCTGTCACCGCACCGCCCAGGGTGATGGTCTTGAGCTGAGGCACGACCAATGGCGCCAACCCGTAGGGCAGCGTCGCGTCGACGAGGTCTTCGTAGGTGCACATGCCGGCGACGTCGGCGGTGCGCGCCTGCGCATCGACGGCGATGACACCGGCCAGACCGCTGACGTCGAGGCCGGGGGCCGACGTCTTGGCGCGAGCGCGGAACAGATTGGATGTCTTCTTTGCCAGGCGTACAGAAGCATCGGCGGGAATGGCGCGGTATGACGCGAGTAGGCGTTCGACGCCTTCTCTGTGCTGCTCGAACCCCATTTCACGCGCAGCATCGGAACCCGGGCCTTGCTTTGTCCGGATTCGATCGAACTTCTGAACTACCCCATTGAACGAGAGAGTCACACCCTGACGCTATCGGTAGTTGCGCGTGCAAGCTATCTGGAGGGGTCTTAATGCCCGAATTTGATCGAGTTGTTGCAAACGAACTCGATAAATGCGCCAACAGGTGAACCAGCTCACAGGACAGGGCAGATTGTCGAGATACCGGGGCGGGACAGGCAATATGGAAAGGAATGTCTGCGCAGTTCGAGGTGCGGATTCGAGAGTCATTCGCGGTATCGAGCCGCGTTGGTCGAACAAGGAGACGTAGGGCATATGGGTCAGGTCAATGCAATGAGTTCGATAGTCGTCACAGCAGCACCAGACAAGGTGCTCGCGGCGCTCTCGGACTACGAGACGGTTCGCCCGCGAATCCTGTCCGAGCAGTACCTCGACTACAAGGTCGTCGAAGGCGGCCAGGGTGACGGAACCGTCGCGCAGTGGACGCTCAAGGCGACGGAAAAGCGTTCGCGCAACGTCAAGGCCACAGTGACGGTCGACGGCAACGTCATCACCGAGAAGGACGCCAACTCCAGTCTCGTCACCACCTGGACCGTTGCCCCCAACGGCACCGGAACGACGGTTACGACGCTCACTCAGTGGCAGGGTGCCACCGGAATCGGCGGCTTCTTCGAGCGCACCTTCGCTCCGAAGGGTCTGCAGCGCATCCAGGCCCAGGTCCTGGACAACCTCAAGCGCGAACTGGTCTGACTGATTCTGCATCACTGAAAGATGGCGTCGTACCTTCACCGGTGCGGCGCCATCTTTCATGCGCCGGTAATGATCCGCCCCAACTTGGCGAGTGCGGGGTTTCCGCTTTCCCAGTAATCGCTGTGAACTCCGAACCCCGGTTCCCCGGGTGATCCGTCGAATACCTGCGCGCCGAATTCGGGATCCGACGGGTCGAATCCGTGGACTCCGAGGATCTTGGGTATTAATTGGACCGGATCCCAGAAGGCCGTCGTCGAATGAACACGACGCGACATCTCGGAGGAGTCGACGCCGTCCAGGCTCAGTTCGTTCACACTCGCGGCATCGACTCCCGGGCTTGCGACAAATACCAGTTCGTCGACGTCGAGAGAAGCGCCACGGGTAGTCGCGGCACCGATGACGGTGCTGCCGTAGGAGTGCCCGATCACGACGTTGTGCGACGGCGGACCGTCATGTGAGGTGCGTAGCCCGCCCTGGAAAGTGTCCAGCCCGGGCGCCGCGGAGTCTGCGTAGCGATCCGAACCGGCGTCGGGAATGCCTGGGGGAGCGTCGTACCCGGACCACAGGATCACTGACGTGGCTTCCGTCGGTGCCGCGCTGACGGCTGCGTCGTACATGGCTCTGGATCGTTGTAGATCTCCGCCGACGCCCGAGAGCCCGGAGCCGGTTCCGGGAATCAACGTTGCGACGTTGTCGGCGGCATCGGGATTACCGACAGCGACGACGGCGTGCCCACCAGTGACCGAGAGAAGGAAGGTATCCGGTCGAAGTTCGCCGCGCACAGCCGCGTATCCGGCCGCTACCGTGCGATCCGGCGAGGACTCGGGTGCAGTTTCCAGCGCAGTGAGGTACCGCCGGTTGTAGTAGTCCCGGTCGAGAGCGGGAAGGCCGTCGCGACTTCCGATGGACGGATCCCACCTCGCCAATGCGTCTTTCTCGCTGGGAGTGAGCGATTCCCACAGTCGGTGTAGCTCCGCGGGTGTTCCGGGGAGTGCCGACCTCCCGTCGAGAATGTCGACGACAGTGCGGCTGAGGCGATCAGGCTGATTACCCAGGAGCGATCCGATCTCCCGGAATGCCTGACGTAGAGCAGTCGCGGCCCGGTTGTCTTCATAGTCCAGCGCCGACAAAGAGTCGAAGATTCGCTGCTGAAAACTCTGTGCAGCCGTAGCGTTTTCGGAAGCCTGCATAATGTCGGCCAGATTCCACGGCTGCGTCGACGCAGGCGCCGATACAGTTCCACTGTCTGACACCGTCAAGCCGTGTTCGAGAGTCGCCTCCTCGACCAGATCCAGAACTGTTCTTCGCGCGGTGCCAATCGTATTGGCCGCTCCGGCATACAGATCCGCGACCACGCGAATTTCAATCGACAGGTGAGAAGCGGTAAGCGAGATGCCCGACCACTGCACTGCCGCCGCGCTCGACGCTTCGCCCCGCCAGAACTCGCGGACGGCGTCGATGCTGCGACCGGCGTCGCCACTGAGAAATTCGACTTTCCGATCGATTTCGACGAGTTCCGCAGCGCAAGTGCGCAGTTGCTCCGGTGACCACGCGCGAAGCTGAGAGATGGTAGGCCGCATCAGTGTTCTCCGCGCAGTTCGGACACCACTTCGGCCTCGGTAGCGTCGTACAGGCGTGCTGCAGCAGCGGTTCCGGACGCCACGAGCCCCAATTGCGTAGCCAGGTACCGGTAGGCGTCGGCGATCACGCCGGCATGCTCCGTCGATACAGCCATGACAGCGGACGAATCCAGGCTCGTCGCGGCTTCGGAAATCGCGCTAGCGGAGTCGATCCCTGAAATCTGATCCGCAATTCGAGACAGATCAGCCGAAAGTTGCTGCAACGCAGCGATGTCTACCTGAAGTATCGGCCCCATGGGTGAACCGTAGCCAGGCGAACTGGCTATCGGGGCCGTGCCGGCTTTCCTGTGGACAAGCGGATTTTCTCCACAGAAGCCGGATCAGGGGGTTGTCAGGAAGGCCGTGACTCCACTGGTGACGGCGGCTGCATAGTCCTGCTGACCGTCCGGGCTCGTCATGCGCGCTGCCTCGTCGGCATTACGCATGTTGCCGAGTTCGATCAGAATCGACGGCCGCTGCGACAGATTGAGTCCCGTCAGATCGGCACGTGGCGCCAACCCGTCGTCACCGATGTAGGTCGACGGGGTGAGGCCGGCGGTGACGAGTGAGTCGCGCATGGTTTCCGCAAAAGCCACGGACGGGCCGGCCTGAACCGAGTTCAGCGGGGGAGCGGAGTAGCAGACGTGGAAGCCTTCGGCCCCGGCCGCTGCGCCGTCCGCATGAATACTCACCACGACGTCGGCGCCGGAGGAATTGGCGGCTTCGGCGCGTGCGTCGACGCAAGATCCGACGCTGACGTCGTCCGGTCGACTCAGGACGACTGTGGCGCCTTGGCCTTCGAGTTCGCTCTTGACCAGGCTCGCGACTTCCCAGTTGAAGGTGTGTTCGGGGAACCCGGCGTCGGTGTTGGTGCCGGTGGTCTGGCAGTTCTTGGTGCCGCCGCGGCCGGTGGGGACCTGGGTGTTGATGCTGTCGTCGTTCGCACCACTGTGCCCGGGATCGAGGAAGACGACCTTGCCGGTGAGGGCTGCGGGGATGTCAGCGGCAACAGTGCTGAGCGGAGACACCTCGACTGAAGTCGTGGCCTCGGCAGTCTCGGTCGGAATCGTGCACGCGGCGCTCAGCAGCCCGGCCCCGACTACGGCAATCAGGGCTGTGGAACGGAACACCCGTGATGCCATGTTTGACCCTCTTGACGGTTTTACGGTGTCTGACTGGTTCCGGCGCACCCGCTCACGGTAGCGCGCACCGACTACGCTGGTGGGGATAACTCTGTAGAAAGGACCGCTCGTGCAACCAGGTGGAGCACCCGACATGTCTGCTCTGTTGGCTCAGGCTCAGCAGATGCAGCAGCAATTGATGGCGGCGCAGCAGGAAATGGCTCAGGCCGAAGTGACCGGTCAGGCCGGCGGCGGGCTGGTTGTCGCCACGGTCAAGGGCACCGGCGAGGTTGTCGGTCTGCAGATCGATCCCAAGGTCGTCGACCCCGAAGACGTCGAGACGCTGCAGGATCTGGTGATCGGCGCGATCGAGGATGCTTCGCGCAAGGCACAGGAAGTCGCTGCCGAGAAGCTCGGCCCGTTGGCCGGCGGACTCGGCGGAGGCCTTCCCGGTCTCCCCGGCTTCTAGAAACGAGAACGCGTGTACGAAGGTCCGGTTCAGGATCTGATCGACGAACTCGGGAAGCTTCCCGGAGTCGGGCCGAAGAGCGCTCAACGCATCGCTTTTCACCTGCTCTCCGTGGAGCCTCCCGAGATCGACCGTTTGAAAAATGCATTGCAGCGCATCCGTGACGGCGTTCAGTTCTGCACGGTGTGCGGAACTGTCTCCGATCAGGAGAAGTGCCGCATCTGCGCCGACGCACGTCGCGATCGCACGGTGATCTGCGTCGTGGAGGAACCGAAGGACGTCCAAGCCGTCGAGCGCACCCGTGAGTTCAAGGGTCGCTATCACGTGCTCGGCGGTGCGCTCAATCCGCTCTCGGGTATCGGGCCGGACCAGTTGCGCATCCGGGAGTTGTTGGCTCGCATCGCAAATCAGGAGGACGGCGTCGACGTGTCCGAGGTCATCATCGCCACCGACCCCAACACCGAGGGTGAGGCGACAGCTACCTACCTCGTCCGGATGATGCGAGACATCCCGGGGTTGACGGTGTCTCGGTTGGCTTCGGGCCTTCCGATGGGCGGCGACCTCGAATTCGCAGACGAGTTGACGCTGGGTCGCGCATTGTCCGGCCGTCGTGAATTGTCGCGGAACGCTTGATGAGCGGCACGGAGCAAGGTCAGCAAGTGCGTCGTACGTCCGAGCAGACGCGCGCGCAGATCATCGCTTCGGCCGGGAAAGCATTCGCGACTCGGCCGTACCGCGAGATCACGCTCAAGGACATTGCCGAAGACGCGGGCGTCAGTGCACCGCTGATCATCAAGTACTTCGGTTCCAAGGAGCAGTTGTACGACGAGTTGGTCGACTTCCGTGCAGCGGCGATCACGGTGTTCGACGCACCGCACGACTCGCTCGGCGAGCGCATGGTCTCGCTGTTCACCAAGCCGCTGGAGTCGTACAAGCCGCTGTCCATGAGCTTGTTGTTCATGAGCGGTGTCAGTGAAGAAAGCAACCGCAAACTGCGCGAGAACTATTCGACGCAGATGATCGACACCCTCGCCGCTCGTCTGTCCGGCCCCGACGCGAGGTTGCGCGCGGAACTGGCGATGTCGATGGTGGTCGGAGTGGCGATCATGCGCCGACGGATGATGGCGGGCCATGCCACCGGCACCCAGGACGAGGTGGTCGCGCTGTACGCACCACTGGTGCAAAAGCTCCTCGGCGGGTGAGCGGCGTCACAATTCTTGCTAGGTAAATATCCGTTCACCTAATGTAGGTGAACGGATATTTACCTAGTGAGAACAGGCGGTGTGGGGTGACGACGCTCGACCGTCCGCCGGGTACTCCGACAGTTCCCACCCCCGACGCGAGTCTTGCGCAGCCGCGTTCCCGCTTCCTCTTTCCCATCGTTGTCGCGGCCGCCGTGTTCCAAGCAGTCCTGCAAACCGTCATCGTTCCGCTGCTGCCGGAGCTGCCCCACTTCACGGGCGCCGGACGCACAGCAGTGTCCTGGCTGGTGACCGTCACGCTGCTGGTCGGCGCCGTGGTCACCCCCATCTTCGGCCGGCTCGCCGACATGTTCGGCAAGAAGAAGATGCTTCTGGTTGCTTTCTCGATGATGACTCTCGGCTCCATGTTGTGTGCGCTGTCCTCGGACATCGCGGTCCTCATCTTCGCGAGAGCGCTGCAAGGTGCCGGGTCGGCCGTCATCCCCATCGGAATCTCCATGCTGCGTGACGAATTGCCGCGCAACAAGGTCAACGGCGCAGTGGCCATGATGAGTTCGACGCTCGGCGTCGGAACGGCTTTGGGGATACCGTTTTCCGCGATGATCGCGCAGTACTCGAACTGGCACGTCCTGTTCTGGGTAACCACGGCTATCGGACTGTCGGTGACTCTTGCTGCGGTGCTGTTCATTCGGGAGTCGGAGCCGAATCCGTCGGGGAGATTCGACGGCGTCGGCGCGGTCGGTCTGAGCGCCGCGATGATCGCTCTGCTCGTGCCGATCACGCAGGGATCGAGTTGGGGATGGACCAGCGGCGCGGTGATCTCGATGCTGGCCGCGTCGGCGGCGCTGTTCACGTTCTGGGTAATTCAGCAGCGGCGCAACGTCAATCCGCTGGTCGACGTCCGTGCTCTCGTCAAGCGTGCGGTGTTGATCCCGCATCTGGCGGCTCTGCTGGTCGGGTTCGCATTCTTCGGGAACACACTGATCACCACACAACTGCTGCAAGGGATGAAAGGGCCGGGTGCCGGGTACGGCCTGTCGATCATCGCGGCGGCGCTGTGTCAGATTCCGGCCAGTATCGCGATGGTGCTGTTCTCTCCGGTTGCGGTGCGGATCACCGATCGCTTCGGTTCACGGACCGCGATGTTGACCGGTGCCGTATTCCTCGCCGGGGGCTACGGGATTCACGCAGTTGCAGGTAAGCCGCTGTGGGGAGTCGTTGCGGCGCTAGGCATTACGGCAGTCGGGACCGCGATCGTGTACAGCACACTCTCCTTGCTGATCCTGGTTGCCGTGCCACGTCAGCGACTGGCGGCAGCCAACGGCGTGAACTCGCTTCTACGGACGTCGGGAAGCACGATCTGCAGTGCGACGGTGGCGACCATCCTCGCCGCGTTCGTGATCAGCGGTTCGGAACATTCGACGTCGTGGACCGGATTCTCCGTCGCCTATCTAGTGTGCGCGGGCTGCGCGGTGGTGGTGTTCGCGGTGTCGATCCTGTTGCCGCAGGGACGAACCCCGAAACATCTGGATCTGCCGGATCTCGTCAGGCGACCCTGAATCCCGAGAGGAAGAGCGTGATCATCAGATCCGCGAACTCGTCGGTGGTGTATTTCTGGCGGTCCGGCCAATGCGTGGTCGACCACAGGGTGTCTCGTACCGATCGATAGAAAATCTCCGGGGCCACGTCTTGGCGGAAGATTCCCTGATCGACGCCTTCGGCTATCGCTTTCATCCAATGCTCGCGGACTTGGCGAGAAGGCCCGTCGACGGATTGCAGGAGATCGTTGTCGCGTAGATACGCCCGATCGTTCTGATAGATCGCAGTCGGGTGCGGGTGCAGTTCGATCACGATCAGCGTCTCGCGGATCAGGCCGCGCAGGACGTCCTCGGGGCCGGTTGCCGTTTTCTCGACCTGATCGAAGCGGAGCTGAATATCGGTGATGAAGCCGTGCATGAGCTCGGCAACTATCGCGTTCTTCGACTTGAAGTAGTGGTAAAGGCTGCCCGAGAACACGCCGGCGGCGTCGCCGATTTCGCGAACGGTCGTGGTCGCGACACCCTTCCTGGCAAACAGCTCGGCTGAGCTCTCCAGGATTTTCTCCCGACGATCTGGTGATGCCACTGAAATCTCCGCTGGTTGTCGGTCCTGCTCAGGGCAGGGTTTCACGGGTGCCGGGCTTCCGGCGTCGAACGTAGCGCAATCCTGCCTGATGGCTCCGGCTCGAACCAATTCGTCGGTGAGATCGCGTGTTTCAACTTCCGGTTTCCTATGCTAGCTTCAAAATCAAGCGCTTGCTCAACTTTCGTCCACGGAGGATTTCAGTGCAGAGCCTGCAGACGCAGTTTCCGAACTTCATCGGCGCAGAGGCCGAACCACCCCGGGTCGCCCGCTACGCCGTCAACGAGGCGATGATCCGCAACTGGGTCGAGGCGCACGACGACCGCAACCCCATCTACGTCGACGCCGAAGCCGCCCGCAGCGTGGGTCGTCGAGATGTCGTCTGCCCACCCGCCATGATCTCGACCTGGGTGATGGCGGGCTACCGACGCTATCGCCAGGTCCAACAGCTTCGTGCCGACGGAGCCTCCGAGGACTTCGCCTATTCACGACTGCTCGCGTTGTTGGACGAGGCCGGATACACCTCGGTCGTCGCGACCAACGTCGAGCAGGAGTATTTCGCGGAGCTGAGTCCCGGAGACCACGTCACCGCACATTTCACCATCGAATCGATCTCGCCGTTCAAACAAACTGCCCTCGGTCACGGGTGCTTCATCACTCTGTTCAAGAAGTACGTCGACCAGGACGGAAAGACACTGGTCGAAGAGCGTTTTCGATTGCTCAGGTTCAAACCAGATGCCCAGACAGATACCCAGCTCGAAGTCCAGGAGGTAATCGCATGAGCGAGACTGGCTCCCGCAACACCGCTGTTCCGAGACTCACCGTCACCGACGACAACGATTTCTTCTTCTCCGCGGCCAAAGAGGGTCGCCTCGAGATCCAACGGTGTGCGGATTGCAAGACACTGCGCCACCCACCCGCGCCCGCGTGCCCGGAATGCCGCTCGTTCAGTTGGGACACAGTCGAATCCACGCGGCGATGCACGTTGCACAGCTTCACGGTCATCCATCACCCGAAGGATCCTGCTTTCGAGTACCCACTCGCCGCCGGGCTCGTCGATCTCGAAGAAGGCACGCGTCTGGTTGCCGACATCGCAGGGATCGATCACGAGGAACTCGAATTCGGCATGGAACTCGAAGTGACCTTCTCCGAGCACGCTCACGGCGAGATGCTGCCGCAACTGAGGCGACGGGGTTCGGCGGAATGACGAAACTGATTGACTGCGAAGTGGGTTCGGTCCTCCCCAGCCTCGAATTGCCGTTGGATCGAACGCTGATCGTCGCCACCGCGATCTCTTCTCAGGATTTCGAGGACGTGCATCACGATCCGGGCAAGGCACAGGATCGCGGTACTCCCGACATCTTCATGAGCATCAACACCACCAACGGGCTCATCGACCGCTACATCACCGACTGGTCCGGCCCGGCGTCACGGATCGTCAAAACATCACTACGGCTTGGTGTTCCGAACTTCCCCGGAGACACCATGACATTCACCGGCGAGGTCACCGCCACAGACGGCCGGGCGCTCACCGTGACGGTTCTCGGGAAAAACGCCCGCGGAACACACGTGACGGCCGACGTGACTCTCGAACCGGTGGAAAGGGTAATCGCATGACACGAGGATTTTCGAGGCAAGCAGCCATCGCCGGAATCGGCGCCACCGAGTTCTCCAAGAACTCCGGCCGCAGCGAATGGCAGTTGGCGTGCGAATCCGTGATCGCCGCACTCGACGACGCGCACATCGAGGCAGAAGAGGTGAACGGATTTGCGCTGTTCACCATGGAGAACAATCCCGAGATTGCGGTCGCACGCGCCCTCGGGATCCCGGAACTGACGTTCTTCAGTCGTATTCCACACGGCGGCGGCGGTGCCTGTGCACCGGTTCAACAAGCAGCGCTTGCCGTCTCCAGCGGAGTTGCCGACGTTGTCGTCGTCTACCGCGCCTTCAACGAAAGATCCGGCCACCGATTCGGCGCCGGGCCACCACCTTTTGCGTACAACGCGTCGACGGACCAGGAATACCGGAATTGGATCAACCCGTACGGGCTTCTGACCCCGGCGCAGCAGGAAGCCTTCCTGGCCAAGCTGTACATGCACAAGTACGGGGCAACCAGCGCCGACTTCGGCCAGATCTCGGTTCTCTCGCGCAAGCATGCGGCGAACAACCCCAAGGCCTGGTTCTACGAACGCCCGATCACCATCGAGGATCATCAGAACTCGCGCATGATCGCCGACCCCATCCGCCTGCTCGACTGCTGCCAGGAAAGTGACGGCGGACAGGCGCTGGTCATCGTCAGCGCGGAGCGCGCCCGCGATCTCCCTCATAAACCTGCGATCATCAGCGGTGCCGCGCAAGGTGTAGGTCCGCAACAGATTTCGATGAGCAGCTACTACCGCGACGACATCGACAGTATGCCGGAAGTCGAACTGGTCGCGCGCCAACTGTGGGACCAGGCCGGTATCGGGCCGGACGACATCGATGCCGCAATTCTCTACGACGCTTTCACTCCGATGGTTCTGCTCCAACTCGAGGAGTACGGATTCTGCGGTCGGGGCGAGGCAAAAGACTTCATCGCCGACGGCAATCTCGAGCTGGACGGTCGCCTGCCGATCAACACCCACGGCGGTCAACTCGGTGAGGGATACATCCACGGCGTCAACGGTATTGCCGAAGGTGTTCGCCTGATCCGCGGCACCTCCACCAACCAACCCACCAAAACTTTGGACAACGTGCTCGTGACCGGCGGTTCCCCCGTCCCGCACAGTGCACTCGTCCTCTCGGCAGATCGTTGAATCTGCCGCACACCTTCGAGAAAGCAGGAACACGATGAGTGAGCGGATCACCTACGCCAGGGCCACCCACGGCGAGGAAGAAATACAGGCTGTTGTCGACGTCTTGCGCAGCGGGCATCAAGGACTGCGCATCGGCAAGAACGTCTTCGAGATGGAAGAGCGTATCGCGGCCTTGGCAGGCAAGAAGTTCGGCGTCATGTGCAACTCGGGATCCTCGGGTCTGTACTTGGCTGTCGAGATGCTCGGACTTCCTGCCGGCAGCGAGGTCATCACATCGCCGTTGACGTTCTCCACCGACATCGCGCCGATCGTGCGTGCCGGTCTGGTGCCGGTGTTCGTGGACGTGGAACCCAACACGTTCAACGTCGACGTCACCAAGATCGAGGCCATGGTCACCGAGAAAACCGGTGCAATCCTGATGCCGAACCTGGCCGGCAACTGCCCGGACTGGGACGCCATCCGCGACATTGCAGATCGCCACGGGCTCAAGGTGATCGAAGATTCGTGTGACGCGATCGGCGCCACGCTCCGCGGCACTCCGACCGGCTCTCGGGCGGACATCGTTGTCACCAGTTTCTCGATGGCACACATCATCACGTGCGCGGGAACCGGTGGAATGGTGTGCGTCGACGACGAAGCCAGCCGTGACAAGGCTCTACTGCTCCGCCGCTGGGGCCGTCGTAGCGAGCCGAACCTGTTCGGCAGCACCAAGTCCGGCCGAGTGTTCCGTGAAGAACTCGACGGTGTCGACTACGACAACGATTTCATCTTCGAGCTCATGTCGTGGAACTTCGAGCCCTCCGAGCTCGGCGCGGCCTACGGCGTCGTTCAACTCGACAAGCTGGAGGAGAACTACAAGACGCGCAAGGCCACGTTTGCTGCCTTCACGGCGGCGTATGGGGCTCATCCCGAATTCTTCACGACGCCGGTAGAACTCGACGGTCTTGATACGGCGTGGCTGTGCTACCCCGTGATGATCAACGAGAATGCACCCTTCACACGCAGCGACCTGCAGGAAGCAATCGAGGCCGACGGCATCGACACACGAACTGTATGGAGCGGCAACGTCACTCGTCACCCGATGATGCACAACATCGAATTCCGTCAGCCGGCCGAAGGATTGCCGGAAGCCGACGCGGTTTTTGCCCGGGGAATGACGCTCGGCATGAGCCACGGCCTGCGTGACGACGAAGTTGCTCGAATTGCGGAGAGCATCAATCGCTTCGCCTCGAAGTTCAAATAGCATGACGAGGCGTTTCGAGGGCCGCCGAGCGCTTGTCACCGGTTCCAGCCGCGGAATCGGTGCAGGCGTCGCAGAGAGGCTGGCAGCGGAAGGCGCTGACGTCGCTCTCGTGGCCCGGACGCTCGGTGCGCACGCAACCCTGCCTGGCAGTCTCGAGGAGACAGCCGCTCGAATTGCGAAGTACGGAAACAAGGTCGAGATCATTGTTGCGGACCTGACGGACGAGCAGCAGCGCGACACCGTTGTGCCGGCGGCAATCGAGAAGCTCGGCGGGACGATCGACATCCTGGTGAACAACGCGGCAGCAGCGATCTATCAACCGCTGTCGGACTACCCACTGCGTCGGCGACGTCTGATGTTCGAGGCAAATGTCCACGCACCGCTCGATCTGATGCAAGCCGTGGTGCCGGGGATGGTGGCAAACGGATACGGCTGGATCGTGAACGTGTCCAGCGGCACCGTCAAACCGTGGCAGGGCCCGCCGTTCACGTGGGTCGAACCGGGAACCGCGATGACCGTGTACGGCGCGTCCAAAGCAGCGCTCAACAGGATCAGCAACGGCATGGGCGTGGAACTCTACGGCCAGGGGGTGCGTGTCAACACGGTTCAACCGCGGGCGGCGGTGCTCAGCGAGGGCGCAAGAGTCCTGGTCGGTGAGACTATCCGGCCGGATCAGGTCGAATCTATGGAAGAAATGGTGGAAGCGGTCACAGCGCTGTGTGGTTGCGACACCGAGTTCACTGCGCGCTCGTGCGTGAGCTTGGACCTGATCGACGACTGGGCTCTGACCGTGCGAGGACTGGACGGCACAGCATTACCGGAGAAAGCAGCTTTACGAACCGAGGAGTTGGCATGAAGCCCGTCATCGTGGACGCAGCACGAACGCCGTTCGGCAAGCGTGAGGGATGGCTGTCCGGAGTCCACGCGGCCGAACTGTTGGGTTACGCGCAGAAAGGCGTGCTGGATCGGGTCGGCGTGGATCCTGGCGCAGTCGACCAGGTCATCGGTGGTTGCGTGACGCCTCTCGGCGAGCAGTTCGGCAATATCGTGCGTACGTCCTGGATGCATGCGGGCCTTCCGTTGAAAGCGGGCTGCACCACGATCGACGCGCAGTGCGGAACCGCGCAGCAGTCGGTGCAGTTGATCGCCGGGCAAATTGCCATCGGTGCAGTCGACGTGGGAGTTGCCTGCGGTGTGGAACTGATGTCGCGGGCACCACTGACGTACAAGGTGGGTACCGGCCTCGGAACACCACGTCCGGAGTCGTGGTCACTCGACACCGTCGATCAGTACACCGCGGCCGATCGGATTGCGGTCAAGCGTGGTTTCAGCCGCGAGGACCTCGATGCCTTCGGGTTGCGCTCGCAGCAGCGAGCCGCAGCAGCCTGGGAGGCAGGACGATTCGACTCGCACATCATCGATGTGCTGGCTCCGGGCTCCGAGGTTCCGGTTCATCGGGATCAGGGTCTACGCGAATCGAGTCGCGAAGGACTCGCGAAACTGCGGACCGTTCAAGAGGGCGGATTGCACACCGCTGGAACGTCTTCGCAGGTCTCTGACGGTGCGAGTGCCGCTCTGCTGATGTCCGAGGATCGAGCGAAGGCCCTCGGAGTGCGACCACGGGCAAAGATACTGGCGCAGTGCGTCATCGGTGGTGACACCGAGTTCATGCTCGACGGCCCCGTCGACGCGGCAAACATCGTGCTCGACCGCACCGGCCTGACGATCGACGATATCGATCTGTTCGAGGTCAACGAGGCATTTGCTTCGGTACCGATGTCGTTTGCGCAGGTTCACGGCGTCGATCCCGAATTGCTGAACGTCAACGGTGGCGCAATCGCACTGGGCCATCCGGCCGGTGCAACCGGAATCAGGCTGTTGGCCAATGTCATCGACGAACTGGAACGCCGGGACAAGTCAACCGCACTGATCGCGATCTGTGCGTCAGCCGCAACTACCTGTCTGATTCTCGAACGCATCTGACAAGAACCGAAGATTGAGGAACCTGCCATGGCACTGCCCCTGCTCGAAGATCACCGTGACCTGGCGGAAGCGGTATCCGCATTCGCGAACCGCTTCGGTGGCATCGCCGACACGCGCAGCAACGTCAAGCGCTATGCCGCCGGTGATCGGCTGGACTCCTGGGATGGATTGGTCCGTCAGGGCCTGCACGCAGTGCACCTGCCCGAGCAGTACGGCGGTGACGGGGCAGGACTTGCCGAACTGGCTGTGGTAGTCGAGCAATTGGGCGATGCGCTCTATCCGGGACCGTACGTTCCGACGGTCATCGCCAGTGGGATCCTTGCAACAGCCGCCGGCTCGGCCGCGGAGACAATGCTGACCGAATTGGCCACCGGCGCAACCGGAGCAGTCTGCACCGGCGTGGGATTGCGCGCGGCTCGCAGCGATGCCGGGTGGACGGTGAGCGGTTCTGCCGGCCCCGCCCTGGGTTTGCCGGGAGCCGATGTCGTTCTCGTGCAGGCAAACAGCGAAGACGGTGAGTTGTGGTTCCGGCTCGAGCAGTCGTCTTCCGCTGCGGTGGAGGTCGAAGACGGAGTGGATCTGACACGGTCGATCGGAACACTGACGTTGACCGATCACCAGGTCGATGACGGGCGGATCGTCGACGGTCTCCAGACGCACCGAGTCGAACTGATCGTCAATACGGTGTTGGCTGCGGAGGCAAGCGGTATCGCCGGGTGGGCGCTACGCACCGCGGTCGACTATGTGAAGTCCCGTCAGCAGTTCGGTCGTCCGGTCGGAAGCTTCCAGGCAGTCCAGCACAAGGCAGCCATGATGCTGGTCCGCTCCGAGATTGCCTGTGCCGCAGCGTGGGATGCGGCTCGATCCGAGGAACACGACGAGGATCAGCAGAAACTTGTCTCGGCTCAAGCCGCATTGGCTGCACTGCCCGTCGGCATCGAGAATGCCCTCGAATGTGTGACGTTGCTCGGCGGAATCGGATTCACCTGGGAACACGACGCGCATCTGTACTGGCGCCGGGCGATCAGTATCGCGGCGGTGGCAGGATCCGAGGTGAAGTGGGCACACGCCTTGGGCGGCCGGTCTGCCGATTCGGTCCGCGACTTCTCCTTTGTCGACCCGGACATGCTGCCGGAGTTGCGAGAGCAGGTTCGAAGGGTTCTGGACGAAGTTGCGCTGCTGCCGGACGACGGAACTACCAGCGCGAGTTGGGCGCCGGCCAAAGGCAGCGCTCGACGCGCACGATTTGCCGACGCCAAACTGGTTGCCCCACACTATCGGGCGCCGTACGGGTTGGGGGCCGGACCGAGGGAACAGGCCGTCATCGCACACGAATTCGCGATGCGAGGGTGGGCTCAACCGTCCACGGTGATCGGAGAATGGGTGCTGCCCACGATCCTCGAACACGGCAACGCCGAGCAACAGGACAGGTTTGTCGAGCCTTCGCTGCGAGCCGACATCATCTGGTGCCAGCTCTTCAGTGAGCCAGGGGCGGGATCAGACCTGGCTGGTCTGAGTACCAAAGCCCGCAAGGTCGACGGTGGCTGGGTTCTCTCGGGTCAGAAAGTGTGGAACTCGGGTGCGCACGAGGCGGATTGGGGAGTCTGCCTGGCGCGTTCCGACGCGGATGCTCCGAAACATCGCGGGCTGTCGTACTTCCTGGTCGACATGACTTCGAAGGGCATCGACGTACGTCCACTCAAGCAAGCCACCGGTAAGTCGGAGTTCAACGAGGTATTTCTCGACGACGTATTCGTGCCGGACGACTGTCTGGTCGCGGAACCGGGTCAGGGCTGGAAGTTGGCTGCGACAACACTGTCCAACGAGCGTCTGAGCATGGGCAGCACACTTCACCACGGTTCGAGCGATCAATTCCGTCAGGTGATTGCTGATGCGAGCCACGACTGCCCCCGTGAGGACGCGGTGGAAGGCCTCGGCCGCAGTATCTCTCGTGAACTGGCGCTGTCCGCGATGAATCTGCGTGGGGTGTCGGCGCGGCTGGCAGGTCAGGAACCGGGCGCCGAGATCAGCGTCTCGAAGGTGTACAACGCCCTGGCACAACGCGAGGGCTCGCGAGACCTGTTGCGTCTGCTCGGACCGCGCGCCGCCGTTGTCGATCCGGCAGCGAACTACGCGATAGACCACATCGGACTGCCCTCGATTCTGTTCGGCGGCGGAACCGTCGAAATTCAACTCAACGTCATCGCGCAGCGCGTACTCGGCCTGCCGCGTTCGTAGATCTTAGGAGCTTCACCATGTATTTGGATTTGTCGGAGGAGTCGAAGACTCTGCGCAAGGAATTGCGCGCGTACTTCGCGGAGATCATCAACGAGGAAGATCGTCGTGCTCTCGTGGATCAGACCGAAGGCGGCCCCGTCTTCGATCGCATCCTGCGCCGGATGGGTAAAGACGGTTGGCTGGGCTTGGGGTGGCCGGAGGAATTCGGCGGCCGGGGTGAGAACCCCGAAGCTCTGTACGTGTTCTACGACGAGGTGATTCGTGCGAATGCACCGCTCTCACTGGTGACGCTGAACACCGTTGGCCCAGCGCTGATCAAGCACGGAACGCAGGCACAGAAGGACTTCTTCCTACGTCCGATCCTGGCGGGCGAGTTGATCTTTGCCATCGGCTACACCGAACCCAATGCGGGCACGGATCTCGCAGCACTCGAAACACGGGCCCGCATCGAGGGCGACGAGCTTGTCATCAACGGCAACAAGATCTTCACCAGTGCCGGTGTGTTTGCCGACTGGGTCTGGCTTGCCGTTCGTACTGATCCTGACGCGCCGACGCATCAGGGCATTTCCGTGGTCCTGGTGCCGACCAGCTCGCCGGGTTTCTCGGTAACCGAAATTCATACCGTGGGTGGAATCAGCACTTCGGCAACCTATTACGAAGATGTTCGGGTGCCGATCACCAATGTCGTCGGTGAGCTCAATCAAGGGTGGAAGCTCATCACCAACCAGCTCAACCACGAACGTGTTGCCCTGGCGGCACGCGGTGGTATAGCCAACGAGCTCTTTGCCGAGGTGGTCGAATGGGCAAAGACCGAACCCGCCGGTGACGGCCACGTCTACGACATCGGTTGGGTACGTGAGAAATTGGCAGAGGTCTACGCGCTGCTCAGTGCTGCCGACCTGATGAATCTGCGACTGGTGGCGGACGTCGCTGCCAACACGTTGGGCGGTGGCGATTCAGCTGCGGCCAAGATCTTCGGCACCGAGGCCGTCGTCAGTGCTTACGGCATGCTGCAGGAAGTGCTGGGCGCCAAGGGATTGCTGCGCCCCGGCACACCCGGAGCGGTGCTCGAAGGACGGGTCGAGAACCTGGGTCGACGCGCACAGAACAACACCTTCGGTGGCGGTACCAACGAAGTGATGCGTGAAATCGTCGCCGCAAAATGCCTGGGCATGACGCTTGCTGCGCGTCGTCGAGCCGCGACCGCACAGAACGAGAAGAGCTGACATGGAATTCGAATTCGACGACAACTTGTCCGCCGTACGGGATCTGAGTGAATCGATCTTTGCGGCGAAGTCCGCTGTAGACCGACTCCGGGAAGTGGAGGGCGCCGGCGGTTTCGACGCGGAACTGTGGAAGCTTCTCGCCGACTCCGACGTGCTGGGAATTGCTCTGCCGGAAGAGGTCGGGGGAGCGGGCCTCGGAATGCTCGGTCTGGCAGCGGTGCTGGAACAACAGGGTCGCCGGGTCGCCCAGGTACCGCTCTGGTCGGTGGTGTCCACGGCGGCGCTGCCGATCGCGGAGTTCGGCAGCTCAGAGCAGAAAGCGTCGTGGCTTCCGGGACTGCTCGACGGCTCGGTGATCGTCACAGGTGCCTTCGACACCGGCTACAACGCCGAGACGGCAGTTCGCGCCGAGCCGGCGCCTGACGGTTGGGTTCTGTCCGGACGCGTCGACTCCGTACCGGCCGCCGAGTTCGCCGCAGCACTGGTTGTTCCGGTAACGATGCCGGACGGCAGTGTCACCGTCATGATCGTGCCGACGGACCGGGACGCGCTGGTGCGTACACCGCTTGCGGTGACGAACCGCGAGAGCAACAGCGCTGTGCAGTTCGACGGGGTTGCCGTCAGTGCAGCCGACGCACTTCCCGCAGACGGCACGGTAGTTCGAGACTGGACGCTGCGGCGTGCACGGGTGGCGCTGGCGGCCCTGGCCACCGGCGTCTGCGAGGAAGCGCTGGCGATGACGGCGAAATACACCTCGGAGCGAGTGCAGTTCGGCCGTCCGCTCTCGACCAATCAGGCAGTGGCAGTCCGGGCCGCCGACGCGTACCTCGACACCGAGAGCACAAGATTGACCACCCACCGCGCTGCCTGGTTGATGGACAGCGGAGTCGAGAGTGAAGCGGAAGCGGCTGCGCTGGTCGCCAAATGGTGGGCCTCGCGCGGCGGTTTGCGCGTCGTGCACGCGACCCAGCACCTGCACGGCGGGATGGGCGCGGATATCGACTACCCGATTCACCGCTACTTCCTGTGGGGACGCCAGATCGCCTTCACCTTGGGGAGTGCGGGGGCGATAGGCGCCGAACTCGCCGATCAGCTGGAAATCCGCGCTCAGATCGGGGCGTCGGCGTGAATATCTGAGGCCGCAGGTTCCAGTCACAGGCAGCGCGTCGGCAACCATCGCGCTACTCTGCCCTTCGTGAATCGCACCAGTTCGTTCATCAGGCCGTTGGTTCCTCGGGATCCGCACGAGCCGCATCGGGTGGCGACGCCGCTCGAACTGCTCACCGACCTCTGCTTCGTCGTGGCGGTCGCTCAAGCGGCCACCGGTCTGCACCATGCGATCAGCGAAGGGCACGCGGCCTCGGGCGTCGGACACTTCGCGATGGCGTTCTTCGCGATCTGGTGGACGTGGCTGAACTTCACGTGGTTCACCTCGGCGTACGACAACGACGACGGAATCGCCCGCCTGCTGACCATCTTCCAGATCCTCGGGTCGCTGGTTCTTGCCGCGGGCATCGTCCGCTTCTTCAACGACGACGCCCTGCTGATCATCGTCGGCTACGTCATCATGCGAATTGCCCTGGTCATCCAATGGCTCAGGGTGTCGCGGAACGACCCGGAACACGCGCTGACGGCTCGCCGATACGCTCTCGGAATCGTTCTGGTCCAGCTTGGCTGGATCGGTTTCTACTTCGTGCCGTCCGCGATCTACGTCCCGACGTTCTTGCTGTTGGTTCTGTGCGAGTTCGCGGTTCCGATCTGGTCCGAGAAGCCGGGCATGACACCGTGGCACCCGCATCACATCGCGGAGCGGTACTCGTTGTTCTTCATCATCGTTCTGGGCGAGACGATCCTCTCGACCACCATCGCAATTCAGGACGCGGTCGACGGTGAGCATCCGGCAGCGCAGGTCACCTACGTCGTGATCGGCGGCATCCTGATCGTCTTCAGCCTGTGGTGGTTGTACTTCCAACGCAATGCCGGCGAAGTGATCGGCGGTGACAACGTCTCACCCTTCGTCTGGGGGTTCGGTCACTACTTCATCTTCGCGGCCGCTGCCGCCATCGGTGCAGGATTGGCCTCACGCGTCGACTTCTGGACTCATCACGGCGACGGCAGCGCGTTGGTGACGGGTGCCGCCGTCACCGTTCCGGTCGCGGTCATCCTCGCGGCCTTGTGGTTCATCCACATTCGACTGCACGACTCGTCGGTACGCACTCTCGCACCGTTCTCGGTCGCGATAATCGTCGTCCTCGGCGGTACCTACACCGCAGTGCCCGAACTGGTCGCGGGACTGGCCTGCGCCGCGCTGTTGGCCGTGGAACTGATCCTGACCGAGGGTAAATCCGAAACCGTCTGAGCGCTCATTCGGCGGCAAGGAATATTGCCTTGGTGACCGCGACGGTCTCCAACGGTCCCTTCGACGGTCCGACCAGCACCGTCCACCGATCTTCGGAACGATCTATCGGATAGCTGCTTTCGGACCACACGATCGGGGTATCCGCCCCCTGCCCTCGGCAGGAGTAAGCGCCCGCCAGGCTTGGGTTCGATTCGGGAGAGGTCCACGAACCGCCGTGTCGGACGCGGCAGAGAAGACCGTTCTCGAGTTCGAGCCCGAACGGAGGAGGGTCGGTCGGCGGCGGATATGCCTCGACGCCGTCCACACCCCGAGCGGTGATCAGTTCTGTTCCCCAGGGAAATTGCAGGCAGAGAATCGAATCGGGCTCCGGACCGACCCAACACGCGTCCGCCCCGTCTGCGGTGCTTCCGCAGGTGATGACTCCCGGCGTGACTGCCGACTGCGATGCTGCGTAGCACTCGCTGATCTTCATGGCCGGTGTCGTGACACTCCAACCGGACTTGGGTTTGCCGGAACCGTCGACGGCAACAAGATTCACGATCTCGGTCGGGGTACCGCCTGCCGATGATCCCGCAGTCGCAGGCAAGCATCGGCAGAGGACTATGCGGGTGATCGTTCCCTCATCCACTTTCTTACCTTCGGGCGTGAAGGTGATGCGATACCCGGTTCCCGCTTCGGTGTCGGCCGGAAAGACTGCGACGGATTCACCGTCGGAATTGGTTGTGGCAGTGAAGGGACCGTACAGTTCGGCGGCGCGCTGCATCTTCTGGCCGACGGTCAGTCCGTCCAGTGTGGCAGCGCCGGTCCGGGGCGCAATTTCGACGAGAACGCCGTCGGTGAAGGTCAATTCGCAGTCCTGCCATTCGACGGCCACTGTTCCGGTCTTCGATACCGGTGCCAGGTCGCCGGCCACCTTCCGTGCCTCACCCTCGGTCATACCGATACGAAGGTTGCGGAAACCGCTGGTGGAGAGTCGCTCCCGCGCCGAGTCGGGGTTCGAGGCAACCGCCAGCCGTGCGGTGAGTTGAGCTGCGTTGGCGGCGTCGATCGCCATTCCCCCGGTGACATCGGCGATGCACGTCAACTGGCCGGACGCAGCGGCGTCGAGCTTGAATCCGATGGTGTGGATGGTCAGGCCAGGATCGTGAGGTATCGCTTCGGTGGACTCACACGGAGGTTCGGGTGAGCAGGTGTCCTCCCCGTCGGAGACGAGGATGATCGTGCGCTCACCATCGGCGGGGAGTGCGGCGGAGGCTTGTTGAAGTGCAGACAGGATCGGGGTGTATCCCGACGCGGACAGCCCGTCGATTCCCGCTGCGAATGCGTTTCGATCGAGTGGGCCGAGGGGCACGACTGTCTTGATGTCGCGGCAACCCACGTCCTTCTCGGCGTCGCTGCTACCCGTGGAGGTGCCGTACGCGATCAGACCGAGCGCACCCTCGTCTGGAAGGCCACTGACGAGAGTGTGAATCGCGTTCTTGGCGGCGTCGATTCGAAGGCCGGGAGCGTCGTCCTGCTTCATCGACCCCGAGGCGTCCAGCACGATGACGGTAGGCGCCGTTGCGCTCACTTCTGAAGCCGGATCAGCAGCGACAGTTGCCTGCTGGGTCCCGCCTGCTTCTTGTTTTCCACCGCCGCCCTGCGTCGAACATCCGACGGCAATGATCGTAGTCGCTGCAATACAGATCGCCACACGAAGACGCATGGAACGAGACTACGAGCTGCCGCAGTCCGCCAACAGTCGTCCGAACGGACGACACTGGCTCAGCGAATCGCGAGTCGTTCCTTGCGGAGCTTGTCGACCTCGGGCAGATGCAGGGGTTCCAGCTCGTTCACACCCAAGGCGCGCATGAGCAGGAGGTCCGCGAGTTCGGGGTTGCGAGCCAAAGCGGGTCCGTGCATGTACGTCCCGATCACCGAACCCTGCACGACGCCTTCGAATCCGTCGCCGACGCCGTTTCCGACACCATGGGTGACCCGTGCAAATCCGGAGGCCGAGCTACCCAGAGTTGTTCCGCCGCGGTGGTTCTCGAACCCCGAGAGGGGTGCGGTGAGTCCGTCGATCAGCGGCTTCGTGATGACTTCGCCGATGGAGCGCTTCTCTTGCGGTGAGGTCGTGACGTCGAGCATCGAGACACCTTCGACGCGTTCGCCGCTGGAGGTTTCGTACCAGTTACCGAGCACCTGAATGGCAGCGCAGATCGCCAGAACCGGTGCGCCACGCTCGGCGGCGCGTTGCAGGCCAGGGTATTTCGCGAGGTGACGCGTTGCGAGGCGCTGAGCGGAATCCTCGGCGCCACCCAACGTGTACACGTCGAGCGAATCGGGGACCGGATCGCTGAGGGTGATGTCCACGATCTCGGCGTCGTAGCCGCGCATCCGCAGACGCTGACGCAGGATCAGGGCATTGCCGCCGTCGCCGTAGGTGCCCATGACGTCGGGGAGAACCAGTCCGATGCGAATTGTCGAGTCAGACATTGCGAGACTCCTTCGCGATGGCGGTGTTGAGGTCACGGAAGGCTGTGTAGTTCGCCAGTACCTCCACACGTCCGGGAGGGCAGGAAGCGATGGCGCGCAACGGATCCGGATCGAGGGTGTGCTCGACGCCTGCGTACGTGAGGCGAACTGCCAGATCGGTTCCGCGTTCGCCGGCGGCCACTACCTTGACGCCTTCGAAGTGCTCGAACTTCACGTCCCACAGCCAGGAGAGGTCTTCGCCGTCCGGCACCTGACCGTTCACCGCGATCACGAGTCCGTCCACTGTGGGATCGATCATCGACAGCGCTTCCTGCCAACCTGCGGGATTCTTCGCGAGCAGCATGTGAACGGAGTGCGGTCCGACCTCGACGGTGCTGTATCGACCGGCGACTTCTTGAACCGTCGACGCGGCGGCAACTGCCCCGATCGGATCTGCGCCCAAAGCCGCTGCAGCCGCTACGGCCTGAGCTGCGTTACCGCGGTTGGCTTTTCCGGGGAGGGTCAACGTCATCGGAATCTTCAGGCCGTCGGGGCCGTAGAGATTGTCGTCGTCGAGCCACCAGGTCGGCTCGGGCCGCGCGAAGTCGGAACCGGTACTGCGCCAGTGCTTTCCCTCCCACACGATGGGTTCGCCGGTGCGCGGACAGCTGACGGAATCGCCGGCCCAGCCGCCGCCGGCCGCAACCCACACGACGTTGGTGGCGTCGTATGCCACGGAGGTGACCAGTACGTCATCGCAGTTGGCGACGATCACCGCATTCGGATGCGCGTTGACGCACGCGCGCAGTTTCCGTTCGATCATGTTGATCTCGCCGACCCGGTCGAGTTGATCGCGGCTGAGGTTCAGCAGCACGATTACTTCCGGGTTCACGGCGTCGGCTACGTGGGGGACGTGCAGTTCGTCGACCTCGAGTGCCGCCAGCGTCGCATCGGTACGGGCGGCCAGAGCGGCAACGATCCCGGCATCCATGTTGGCGCCGTCGGCCTGGGTCGCGACGTCACCGAGTGTGGCGAGCGCTGCAGCGGTCATACGCGTGGTCGTCGACTTGCCGTTGGTACCGGTGACCACGACGGTGCGCTTGCCGCGTCCGAGCTGAGTCATGAGCGTCGGGTCGATCTTGAGGGCGATCAGCCCGCCGATCATCGAACCCTTGCCGCGACCGGCCTTCTGCGATGCCCAAGATGCTGCTGCGGCAGCTCGCATGGCGAGCTTTCCGCGCGCTGTGATCGATAGTCCAGTTCCCACGGCCCGAGTTTGGCACAGGGCGTCGTCAGACGCCGAGTCGCGCCGGTGGTGAAGCTGCAGGTGTGTCCGAGAAAACAGTGCCAGCGGGCTTGCGCCTCATCTGTGCGGCACTCGCACCGGCAATTACGATGACCGCCCCGACCAGCGACAACGGGCTCGGATCCTCGTGCAGGAACAGCCAGGACGCGCCGATTCCCACCACCGGCACCAGGAGGGAGAGCGGCGCCACCATGCCGGCCGGGTAGCGGCCCATGAGCATCGTCCAGAGCCCGGATCCGGCGATGGTGCCGAGCAGAATGATGTAGGCCAGCCCGACCAGCGACGGCCAGGCGTCGGCGCTGAATGCGGTGCCGAGTGCGTGCCAGCCGACGGTGGGGCCCTCGACCACGGCTGACAGTGCGAGCATCGGCAACGGCGGGATGACACACATCCACAACATCAAGCGCATCGGTGCGGGATCACCGACGGTGTTCGCCGCGGCCAAGCGGCTGCCGAGATTGCCGAATGCCCAGGACAGACCGCCGAGGAGCGTAAGGATCACGGGCAACAGTGCCGCATGGTGCGAGCGGTCCCAGCCGATCAAGGACATACCGGCAACGGCGACGGCGATCCCGGAGACCTGCCAGACGCTGAGCTTCTCGCGGAGCAGGAACGCGCCGAGTAGGACGGTGAACGGTGCTGACGACTGCAGGACAAGTGATGCAAGGCCCGTCGGCATCCCCGAATGCATCGCCCAGAAGAGGAAGACGAACTGGCCGAATCCGAAACCGAATCCGTAGAGCAGCAGCCAACGGAGCGGTACCTGCGGACGCGGCACGAAGATGACCACCGGAATCGCGATGATCAGAAACCGCAGCGCTGCGAAGAAGAACGGCGGGAAATGATCCAGGCCGACGCGAATAGCCAGGAAGTTCAGACCCCACAAGACGATCACGGTCAGGCCGAGGAGACGGTCGCGGGGAGTCATGACGTTAATCGTGAGCCTTACGAAGCATCAGAACAAGCGAATATAGATGCACTATCCATGTAGTTTTGCTACATGGATATTCGTCACCGTATGGATGCCACGCGCTTGCGGATTCTCCGCGAGCTCGCCGACCGAGGAACCGTCGGCGCTACTGCTCTCGCCCTCTCGATGACGCCGTCCGCCGTCTCGCAACAACTCAAGATCCTCGGCCGAGAGGCGGGGGTCTCGCTCCTCGAGCCGGACGGGCGCACGCTGCGCCTCACCGACGCGGGTCGAGCGCTGGTGCTTCGCGCCGACGACGTGGTGGCGGCGCTCGACCGGGCAGCGGACGAGATGGCGTCGTACCGAGGCTCGCCGCGCGGCAAGGTGCGAGTCGCGTTCTTCCCCTCCGGCGCGGCACTCCTGCTGCCCGGTGTCCTGACGGCGCTGAAGAACTCGGACGTGGACATCGACGCCTACGACGTCGACAAACCGGCGTCGGCCGTCCCTGGGCTGTTGGCCGATCACGATGTGATCCTCACTCACCGTGACGAACGCGGAGCCGAGACGTCGTTTCCCCGGGTCAGCGTGCAACCGCTGATGCGTGAACCGATCGATCTGGTGCTGCGGCCTGATCATCCACTCGCCGAGCAGGATTCGGTTCGGTTGGAACAATTGGCCGATGAGAACTGGATCAGCGTGCGCGGCGGATTTCCGGTCGACGACGTTCTGCTGTCGGTTGCGTCGGTAACCGGGGTCCAGCCTCGCGTCGCTCATCGCATAAACGATTTCCGCGTCATCGAAGAGCTGGTGGCGGCGGGTCACGGCGTGGCATTGATGCCGCGTTACGCGATCACGCATCCCGGAGTATCGAGGAAACCGGTGGCGGGTGTGCGCGCTGCACGCGTTTATGAATTGGCAACTCGATTACATTCCGATCGCAGTCCGGCAATCGGAGTGGTACTCGACGCCTTTCGTGACGTCGCACGTGCGGTTGGTGAATGAAGGGCCGTCGGTGAATGAACGACGGTTGGTGAATGAACACAAAACGGGAGCGACACGATTAGTGTCGCTCCCGCTTCGGTAGTGCAATCTCCACTGACTATTGAGTTAGTGGAGGCCGGTCATTGACGGCCGAAATCAGGCGAGGGCCTTGGCCTTCAGTGCTGCGAATTCTTCTTCGCTGATGGTGCCGGCGTCGAGAAGTGCCTTTGCATCTGCGATGGATTCGGCCGGGGACTTTCCGGCAACCTCACGGATGTAGCTGTCCTGTGCGTTCTTGACCTGCTGCGCAGCCTCGAGGGACCGCTGTGCCATTCCGTCACTGCGAACGATCAGGTAGACGAGCGAGGTGAGCAGCGGAATGAAGAACAGGAAGACGATCCAGATTGCCTTCACCCAGCCGGAGGTCTTGTGATCGCGGAACAGGTCGGTGATGATCGAGAAGAGCAGGATCAAGTACGCGATGAACGCGAAGCTGATGATGATCAGCCAGAGGAAGTCCCAAAAGGAATCCATTGTCGAGCTCCATTTCACAAGTCGGATTTGTCTGAGCTGACTATCTCACGCGCACGTGGCGTCTGCATCATCCTCGATGGGTGAATTCTTTTTGTTAACTTCGCTAACCGACTCTTTCGGGACCAATGTCATGCCGAATCGGAATCATGGACCGAAAATCTTCAGTGCCCCGAAAACGACCCTGGTCTCACCCGAAAATCGGGTGAGACCAGGGATTGTTCACGAGTCAGGAGCTGAGTGTCAGCTGGCGCGGTTCACTGCCGAGACCACAGCGCGGAGCGAGGCCGTCGTGATCGACGTGGCGATACCCACACCCCAGACAACGGTGCTCTGACCCTCCGGGCCCGTCACGGCGCACTCGACGTAGGCCGCGGCCTGGGCGTCGTCACCGGCGGACATCGCGTGCTCGGAGTAGTCGAGGACACGAACGTCGAAGTTGATGCTTCCCAGCGCGTCGACGAAGGCAGCGAGCGGGCCGTTGCCGGTTCCCGAGATCTCCTGCTCCTTGCCGTTCACCTTGACGATCGCGGTGATCGCATCGGTGCCGCCGTCTTCCTCGGACGCGGTGACCTTCTGCTTCATGCGCTCGAGCGGGGTGATGGGAGCGAGGTACTCCTCGTGGAAGACGTCCCACATTTCCTTCGGCGAAACCTCGCCGCCCTCACCGTCGGTGATCTTCTGGACCGACTGCGAGAACTCGACCTGCAGACGACGCGGCAGCACGAGACCGTGATCGGCCTTCATGATGTACGCGACGCCGCCCTTGCCGGACTGCGAGTTCACGCGGATGACGGCCTCGTAGCTGCGGCCGACGTCCTTCGGGTCGATCGGCAGGTAGGGGACCTGCCAGAGAATGTCGTCGACGTCGGAGTTCTGGCTGTCGGCGTCGACCTTCATGGCGTCGAGGCCCTTGTTGATGGCGTCCTGGTGGCTGCCGGAGAATGCGGTGTAGACCAGGTCGCCGCCGTACGGATGACGTTCGTGGACGGGCAGCTGGTTGCAGTACTCGACCGTGCGACGGATCTCGTCGATGTTCGAGAAATCGATCTGCGGGTCGACGCCACGCGTGAACATGTTCAGAGCGAGAGTGACCAGGCAGACGTTGCCGGTGCGCTCACCGTTGCCGAACAGGCAGCCTTCGATACGGTCTGCGCCGGCCTGGTAGCCCAGCTCGGCTGCAGCGACGCCGGTGCCGCGGTCGTTGTGGGGGTGCAGCGACAGGATGACCGAATCTCGGCGAGCCAGGTTGCGGTGCATCCACTCGATGGAGTCGGCGTACACGTTGGGCGTGGCCATCTCGACGGTGGCAGGCAGGTTCAGGATGACCGGGTTGGCAGGCGTCGCACCCAGGGTTTCGGTGACGGCGTCACAAACTTCCTTGGCGTACTCGAGCTCGGTGCCGGTGTAGGACTCGGGGGAGTACTCCCAGCGCCAGTTCGTGTCCGGGTACTTCTTGGACTCGGCCAGGACCAGCTCGGCGGCGTCGGTGGCGATCTTCTTGATCGTGTCCTTGTCGGCGCGGAAAACGACGCGGCGCTGCAGGATCGAGGTGGAGTTGTAGAAGTGCACGATCGCGTTCTCGGCACCTTCACAGGCCTCGAACGTGCGCTTGATCAGCTCGGGACGCGACTGCGTCAGCACCTGGATGGTGACGTCGGACGGGATCGCGCCGTCCTCGATGATCTCGCGAACGAAATCGAAGTCCGTCTGGCTCGCGGACGGGAATCCGACCTCGATCTCCTTGTAGCCCATACGAACCAGGAGATCGAACATACGACGCTTGCGCGCCGGGCTCATCGGATCGATCAGCGCCTGGTTGCCGTCGCGCAGGTCGACGGCGCACCACTGGGGTGCTCGGTCGATGATCTTGTCCGGCCAGGTGCGGTCGGGCAGCGTGACTGTCTCGACCTCTTCGGCGAACGGGCGGTAGCGGAACGTCGGCATCGACGAGTTCTTCTGCGTGTTCCACGCAGGCTGGTCGGAAGGTGCCGGCTTCGTGGGCGGGGTGATGGTGCGAGTGCCGGTGGTGAATGCGTCAGCGGGGGACATGGGTGTGATCTCCAGGATTGTGGACCCGGCCTGTTGACCTGTTGGTCAAGACCATGAGTCCGGAAGGCTTGGTCGACCGGCGCACAAAAACCCCGCGGCGGGAGGCCAGTCTGGATCAGACCCCGTCGCGGCAACCAAGAAGGAGTGCGCGCTGCATGCACAGCACTCTACTCCTGGATTTCGCGAGAAATCGGTGGGGTTCGCCCTCATGTCCAATTTGTCGCCGAATTGTGCTGCCGTTTCGGCACCGAAAATGGTGGACTGTCGTCCATGGATCCCCGAATCGCCGTGGCGAGCACGTACCTCGACGCGCTCCGCAGTCACGATGGCAGCTCCGTACCGCTGGCTCCGGACGCGGTACGCCACGAGGTCGGGCTCAAGACCGGATTTTCGGGGAATCATCTGCGGCGCAGCCTTTCCGGAGGTCCTCAGTATCGCGTGATCCGCGACATTCGTGAGGTGGAGTGGACGGTCGACGGGGACGACCTGACGGCTGACTACCTCCTTGACGCCGGGTTGTTCGGACGCAACCTGATGACCGTTCGGGTTATCGAGACTTTCCGGATACCCGCTGACGATTACCGCATTCACCGCATCACCGCAAAGATCCGACCGGCGCGCGCCAAGCACACGTGATGCGCGCGATCCGCTGGATCGTCTGTTCACTACTGATCGTTCTCGCCGGTCTCGGTTCTGCCGGCTCGGTGGTTGCACTGTTCGTCCACACTCAGGTGAACGACACCGACAGTTATGTCGACACGGTTGCCCCATTGGCTTCCGAGCCTGCTGTCCAAACGGCCGTCGTTGACCGGCTGACCGAGGAATTGACGCAGCGGTTGGACGGGTTTCCGCAGGTGGTGACGAGACAGGCCGAGAGACTCGTTCGCGAGGCGGCTCAGTCGTTGGTCTCGAGCGAGAAGTTTGCGACGCTCTGGACCGCGGCCAACCGTCAGGCGCACGCGCAACTTGCCGCGATGGTGACCGGCCGAGCCACCGACGGCATCGTTCGGTCCGACGACAGCGGAACAGTCACCTTGTCCCTCGAACCGGTCATGACAGAACTGCGGACGAACCTCCGCGATCGCGGATTCACCATCGTCGATCGTCTCCCGACGTTCGATCCGCAGTTCGAGATCCTGCAATCCGACGAGCTGGTGCGGGCTCAGGACCTCTCGAACTCTCTCGACCGAGCAGCGGCTTGGCTGCCGTGGGTGTCGGTGGCGTGTGCGATCGCGGCCGTCGCAGTTGCACCGGGGCGAATGCGGGCGCTGTCCCTGGTCGGGCTGGCGACCGCGGTGGCGATGATCGCCCTGCTGGTGGCGCTGGCCGTCGTGCGTCGGGTCTATTTACAGAATTCAGACATACCGTCATCTGAGGCGGCAGTCGCGGTGTACGACGCGCTGGCAGTTTCGCTGGTCAGCAGTATCCGCGTGCTTCTCGCCTGCGGAGTTGCCGTCGCGGTGGTCGGTTACGTTGCCGGTGGCTCGCGTTCTGCGACGTTGATGCGAGCGCGGATCTCACAACTGATCCCGCGTGGATCTGAGGCGAACAGCAGTACGCATCGGGAAGTCCCAGGACCACCTCGGTAAGCTCGACCTCTGGTATCTGTAAACAATTTCGACCTGGAGGTAGAAACGCGTGGCTCTCGTCGTCCAGAAGTACGGCGGATCCTCGGTGGCAACCGCCGAGCGCATCCGACGAGTCGCTGAACGGATCGTCGAGACCAAGAAGGCCGGCAATGATGTCGTCGTCGTGGTGTCAGCGATGGGCGATACCACCGATGAGCTGCTCGACCTGGCTCAGCAGGTGTGCCCTTCCCCGCCGGCCCGTGAAATGGACATGCTGCTGACCTCGGGTGAGCGCATCTCCAACTCCTTGGTAGCGATGGCAATTCACTCCCTCGGCGCCGAAGCTCGTTCGTTCTCGGGCTCACAAGCTGGAGTCATCACGACCGGCAGCCACGGAAACGCCAAGATCATCGACGTCACGCCCGGCCGTGTTCGCACTGCGCTGGACGAAGGCTCGATCGTTCTGGTCGCCGGATTCCAAGGCGTCAGCCAGGACAGCAAGGACATCACGACGCTCGGACGCGGTGGCTCGGACACCACTGCCGTGGCGTTGGCAGCTGCGCTCAACGCTGACGTCTGCGAGATCTACACCGATGTCGACGGCGTGTTCTCCGCCGATCCGCGCATCGTCCCCGACGCTCACCGCCTCGAGACGGTTTCCTTCGAGGAAATGCTCGAACTCGCAGCATGTGGCGCCAAGGTGCTCATGCTCCGGTGCGTCGAGTACGCCCGTCGTTACAACGTGCCAGTGCACGTCCGTTCGTCATACACCACCAAGCCCGGAACAATCGTGTCCGGATCGATGGAGGACATTCCTGTGGAAGAGGCCCTGATCACCGGAGTCGCGCACGATCGCGGCGAAGCCAAGATCACCGTTGTCGGATTGCCGGACACACCGGGACACGCTGCCAAGGTGTTCCGCGCAGTCTCCGATGCCGAGATCAACATCGACATGGTGCTGCAGAACATCTCCAAGGTGGAGACCAACAAGACGGACATCACCTTCACGCTGCCGACCGCCGACGGCCCTCGCGCCGTCGAGATCCTGACCAAGCGCCAGGAAGACATCGGCTTCACGCAGATCTTGTTCGACGACCACATCGGCAAGGTTTCCCTGGTCGGCGCCGGAATGCGGAGCCACCCGGGCGTCACTGCCACGTTCTGCGAGGCGCTGGCCAAGGCTGACATCAACATCGACCTCATCTCGACCTCTGAGATTCGCATCTCAGTGCTGGTCAAGGACACCGAATTGGACGACGCTGTACGTGTCATCCACGACGCTTTCGGGCTCGGTGGCGAAGAAGAAGCAGTAGTACACGCTGGAACGGGACGGTAATTTCTCATGACGACTATCGCTGTTGTCGGTGCGACCGGTCAGGTCGGCATCGTCATGCGCACTTTGCTCGAAGAGCGGAACTTCCCCGCGGACAAGGTGCGGTTCTTCGCATCGGCACGCTCCGCCGGTAAGAAGCTTCCCTTCCGCGGCGAAGAGATCATCGTCGAGGATGCGGCCGCCACGTCGGACGAGGATCTGAAGGGCATCGACATCGCCCTCTTCTCCGCTGGTGCGACGCTCTCGCGCGCCCAGGCTCCGCGTTTCGCTGCTGCCGGAGCAACGGTTGTCGACAACTCTTCGGCATGGCGCAAGGATCCCGAGGTTCCCCTCGTGGTCAGCGAGGTCAACCCGCAGGACACCAAGAACCTGGTCAAGGGCATCATCGCGAACCCCAACTGCACCACCATGGCAGCGATGCCGGTGCTGAAGGTTCTGCATGACGAAGCTGGTCTGCAGCGTCTGATCGTCTCCAGCTACCAGGCTGTGTCCGGTAGCGGCATCGCCGGCGTCGAGGAACTCCTCGGCCAGGTGCGCGCCGTAGTCGGCGACGCCGAGAAGCTGGTTCACGACGGCAGCGCTGTCGACTTCCCGGCCCCGAACAACTACGTCGCTCCCATCGCGTTCAACGTCCTGCCTCTCGCAGGTTCGCTGGTCGACGACGGAAGCGGCGAGACCGACGAAGATCAGAAGCTCCGCAACGAGAGCCGCAAGATCCTCGGACTTCCCGATCTGTTGGTTTCGGGCACCTGCGTGCGCGTTCCCGTCGTGACCGGGCACTCGCTCGCGATCAATGCAGAGTTCGCGAACCCGCTCTCGGTCGCTCGTGCGAAGGAAATCCTCGCCGACGCTCCCGGTGTGGAGCTGGTAGAGGTTCCGACGCCGCTGGCCGCTGCCGGTGGCAACGCGTCGCTGGTCGGTCGCATCCGTCAGGACGAGGGTGTTCCGGAGGGTCGCGGACTCGCGCTCTTCGTCTCGGGTGACAACCTGCGTAAGGGCGCCGCTCTCAACACGATTCAGATTGCCGAGCTGTTGGTCGGCTAAGCATCTTTTTGTCAGTGACCCCGCGCTTTCCAGTGCGGGGTCACTGTCGTTTGTCGAGAGTTCTAGTCGAGTTCGGAGATCGCGACCAGGCCACCGAGGTAGTCGGCATCCGAATACGCTTTGGCGAGAAGCACTCCGAGTTCACCGAGAGCTTCGTTGTCGCCGCCGTAGGCAACAAACATGCCGGCCTCAGGATCGGTGCCGAACCGGCCTTCCAAATGCGGTGCGTCGCGGCCAACCACTGCGTGGGCTACCGAAGCCCAGTCGTAGCCGGAGCCTTCGAAACCCTCTACCTGCTCGAATACCGCTGCCACCTTGCCGAAATGCTGGTCGGTGAGCATCAGCGACCAGTTGCCCGGAGACGTTTCGAAAAGCTGCAGCGGTTCGATCGATGGTGATGTCATGTGAGTATTGAAGCAGATCCGACCGACAGGTTTCAGTCGTCTTCTAGCGACCTACCGACTGGGCGAGAGCTACAGCGAAGCTGGAAAGTCGTTCTCGGGTATAGCTTTCGGGGTCGCTGACGGCCAACCGTCCGAGCATTTCGGCAAACGACATCATCGTGTGGGCGAGGAGAACCGGATCCAGTCCTTCGAGTTTCGGTTCGATGGCAATTCCGGCGCGGGCCAGTTCTTCGGCGCGAGCGAAAACAGCTCCACGAGAGAGCTTCAACAAACCGTGATACTCACTGGGTGCGTTCTCGACAGACGTGAGAATCAGGCGCCAGCGCGTCGGGTTCGCGAGTACGGCGTCGACGAAGGCTCCAACGGTTCCGGTGTACGACGCGGCTGGGCCGAGTTCGCTCAGATCTGTCGGCATGGTTTCGAGCACCTGAGCGATGGCTCGCTCGTGCTCGCGGCGCAGCAGTGCGGCAACGAGATCGGTTCTCGTGTCAAAAATTGTGTAGAGGACGGGCTTGCCGACGCCGGCTTCGGCGGCGACTGATTCCATGCTGAGGTTGTGCAGGCCAACGCGGCCGGTGACCTCGAATGCTGCGTCGAGGAGCTGTTCGCGACGTTGCTCGGGCGCCATGCGCGGAGCGTACTTTCGACGCGGTGTGTCCGTTGTGTCTGCCTGTGACCTGGTCATCGTGTGCCTCACCTCCGCTCCCACCCTAATCTGCCAGCCACTTCTCCATGAATCATACGCAACCGTTGTATTCGACGTCTGCAATTGTTACGGTGGCGTTGCATTCGAAGGGGCGCTCAGTGAGGCGCCTCTGCCGAGATCTCGAGGAGAACAACCGCTATGACAGCGCCGAATGATCTGTTGCTCCATCCCTCCACTTACGATCGGCCGGAGTTCGACGCGACCACGCGGAGACTGCTGGGCGCGACCGTCGACTGGTTCGAAGCGCGTGGAAAGAGTCGGCTCCTGGCCGACTATCACGACAAGACCTTCTACTCCGATTTCCTCGATTTCGCGGCGAACGCGGTCCGGTCCCGTCACATTTCTGACGCCCGCCCGCGACAGCGGCGGCGACTCCGACAAGCGCTGGGATACCAGTCGTATCGCCGCGCTGTCCGAGATCCTCGGCTTCTACGGACTCAACTACTGGTACCCGTGGCAGGTGACCATTCTCGGTCTCGGGCCGGTGTGGCAGAGCGCCAACGAGACAGCAAGGGCGCGAGCAGCTTCCGCGTTGAGTTCCGGAGGTGTTGCGGCATTCGGATTGTCCGAGAAAGAGCACGGCGCCGACGTCTATTCCACCGACATGGTCTTGACGCCGAACGGCAGTGGTGGCTACCTGGCCAGCGGTTCGAAGTACTACATCGGAAATGGCAACTGTGCCAACACTGTTTCCGTCTTCGGTCGCGTCGACGGAGTGGAGGGTGCCGATCAGTACGTCTTCTTCTATGCGGACTCGGACCATCCGGCATTCACCGTGGTGAAGAACATCGTTCCGGCGCAGATGTACGTAGCGGAGTTCTCGCTCGCCGACTATCCCGTTGCGGCAGAAGATATTCTGCATACCGGTGAGGCAGCATTCAGTGCCGCACTCAACACGGTGAACATCGGAAAGTTCAACCTGTGCTTCGGTGGAATCGGTATGTCGACACATGCGTTGTACGAGACGATCACCCACGCGCACAATCGAATTCTGTTCAGCAATCCAGTCACCGCCTTCCCTCACGTGCGACGTGAATTCGTAGACGCGTACGCGCGCCTGCTGGCAATGAGGCTTTTCTCGGATCGAGCGGTGGATTATTTCCGTACTGCATCGCCCGAAGACCGCCGCTATCTCTTGTTCAACCCCGTCACCAAGATGAAGGTGACAACCGAAGCGCAGAAAGTGATCGGACTGCTCTCCGACATCGCTGCGGCAAAGGGTTTCGAGAAAGACAGCTACCTCGCGGTGGCCAAGATGGATGTCGACGGGTTGCCCAAGCTCGAAGGGACCGTCGCCGTCAATCTTGCCCTTATCGCCAAATTCATGCCGGCGTACCTCTTTGCCCCCGAGTCATTTCCGGCGATTTCGACGCGCAATGACGCCGCAGACGACGAGTTCCTGTTCCGTCAGGGCCCGACACGGGGGCTGTCGAAGGTTCGATTCGATGACTGGCGAGCGGTGTACGCGAAGTTCGCGGATGTTCCCAACGTCGCGCTGTTCGTCGAGCAGGCAGAAGCACTCGTGACCCTTCTGGCCGAAGCTGCACCGGATGCGGCGCAACAGGTCGACTTGGACTTCGGCTTGGCGATCACCGAACTCTTCACCCTCGTCGTCTACGGCCAGCTGATCCTCGAACAAGCCGAGATCTTGGGATTGGACGAGGGGCAGCGCGACGGCGGGGTCCTGGATCAGGTTTTCGATGTTTTGGTTCGCGACTTCAGTGCTGCGGCAGTGGAGTTGTACGGCAAGCCCAGCGCCAGTGAAGATCAGCAACGGTTGGCTCTCGCATCCATTCGGCGCCCCGCGTTTGCAACCGAGCGATTCGAGTACGTCTGGCAGCAGGTTGTGGCTCTGTCTGGTGCATACGAAATGAACGGTGCTGGCGAAACGAACAGGGAGAATCGAAATGTCTGAACTGGCGATGAATCGACCGCGTGAGGATTACGGCTTCTTCGGCCCAGGATCACCCAGCTGGAAAATATGGGCGGCTCCGACAGCATTGATCGGTTTCCAGCGCTCAGTGGTGCTCGAGCACTTCGACCCCTTCCTTGCTGCCGCAGTGGCAGACATGAGCGGGATCTACAGCGATCCGGCCGGCCGACTCGACCGAACCTTGGCCTACTTCCTGACCGTCGCCACTGCCGACGGGCGGACGGCACTGGCCTTGTCCGACCATCTCATGACGGTTCACTCTCAGGCCACGGGCATCGAACCGATCACCGGAACTCGTTACAGTGCAAACAATCCGGCGTCACAACTGTGGATCCACGTGACCGGTTGGCATTCGGTGCTCAAGTGCTACGAGATGTACGGGCCGGGACCACTCTCCGCCGTCGAAGAGCAGCGGTACTGGGAAGAATGTGTGATCGCTGCCGAACTACAGACATGCAAGACCTCCGACGTTCCACGCTCCCGAGACGAGGTACGTGAGTACTTCGCAGAAGTCAGGCCCAGATTGTGTACCTCCGAGCGTGCCAACCGGGCGATGCACTACTTGTTGAGAACTCCGAGAGCGCAGGGGAAGACGAAGTTCGCGACATTCAGCCGATTGGTCGCACCGGCCACTATCGCGACTTTGCCCGGCTGGATGCGAACGATGGGTGGGTTCGATCAGCCCGCGTTGTTGGACAGGGCAATTGCGCCCGCGGTGCGAACTGCAGTCCGGGTGGGCAGTTCACCGAAGAACATGACCACGGCGCTGAAAGTCATTGCGCCGATGACGGGCAAGGTGTTGGAGCGCCACTTGCGTGACGAGCAACCCCTCGACCCGAGGGTTGTCACCCCAGCAGAGATTCGGGAGCGATTCCCGCGAGCCGCCAAGGTTCCGCAGGCAGTCTGACGGGTTCGCCACGGCCTGTTGGCACCGCATCGAAGGATCCCTTCGATGCGGTGCTCGGCCATGTTCTGTTGTGTCTGAGGGGTACTACCTCAGGTTTTGAAGGTGGTGTTCGCCGGACGCGGGTGCCGCTGCGGGTCGATCGACGGCGGCGGAATGAACCACGGTTTGTTGTCGACACCGATCCGGATTTCCCATTTGCCGACGAATCCGGATTTCCGGTGCATCAGCCGGTGATGTGAACGGCACAGTAGGACAAGGTTGTTCATCACTGTCGGACCGCCGTTGGCCCAGTGCCGGATATGGTGTGCGTCGGTCCACGCCGGTACGCATGTGCAGCCGGGGAACGCGCAGCCTTTGTCTCGGGCAATCAGCGCGACGCGCTGTTCGGCAGTGACCAACCGTTTTCCGGGTTTCGCGTCCAACGGTGCGCCGTGATCGTCGAGTAGGACGGTGGACAGGAAGCAGTCGCACCCGAGGAGTCTGGTCTGTGAGACCGAGAGTGGCCCGAGCCATGGCATGTGCCCGACATCAAGATCCGACGGGGACTCTTCACCATTCGAGGGCGCGGCGGCGCAGTCCCGGTGCTCGGCAAGGTCGCGGGCGTTGATGTGCACGTTCACATGCGGACGTTGCCCACCATCGGTGCCGGTCTTGGCGCAGTCGAGGTAGCGGCGGATCAGTTCGGTGAACCCGTCCGCGGTCCGCTTCGCCGCCGACCGAGAGTCAGGAGTTCCATCGGGTGCCGGGGTCGGCATCGTCAGATTCGACAACGCCGACAACAACATTTCACCGGTAAGAGCGTCGAAATCACCGCGCACCACCACCCGGCCATTGAGTGTCGAGGCGATCCGGAGCTCGTTCCGGTCGATATCTTCGGCGGGCGGAATCTCATCGGACTCGAACACCCGCTCCAAGGTTGCGATGACGTGCCGCACCTTCGTTGTTGTCGCTTCCACCCCCGACGCAGCAGCGAGCAGCAGGTCGATGCACTTCGGTAGCGCTTCCTCCGGCATCCCCTTCGGCGGGGACTCGCAGAACGTCACGATCAAGACGGCGTGATCGAACGAGCAATCCCCATCATCGAAGCCTGCCGCCACCGCCGGAAACGGGCGCAGCGCGGCGCCCAGGGCGGCGATCTTCTTCCCGTCCCGGACCTGCAGCATCGTGTTCGCCGCCAACCACGGCCCAACTCCACGGCTGGCAATCACCTGATCATCCGGACGCATCGACAGTTCGTCGACTACCGCCACCCGCACCGCTTCCAAGCGCAGAATCTCCGCACTCGACGACACCGCAGCCTCACGCAACTCGGCAGCAGACAACCGCCACAGGCGTCCGCGTAACCCCACCGCAGAACCAGACACCACGTCCGACGACAAGACACTCATTGAATCCCCCGATCCCCACCCCCAACAATACTCGAACATGCGTTCGAGTCAAGAGTGTTTTCGAATCCCCGATTCGATCCCGTCGAGGAGGATCTGGAGTCCCTGAGTAAATGACTCCTCAGCTTCTCGTTCGAGATAGAAGTCGCCGCCCGGTGTTGGTGGGGCCTCCCTACCCAACTGCATTGTGTGCGGGAAGTGGTCCGCGAAGTCCGGTGCAGCGTCGGCGAGTGCAGCAGAAGACTCTGCCCACCAATGAGATTCGGAATCGCCGATGGTCGACGCTCTCCGGATGTCCACAAGAGTCCGGGCGGACCCCCGGATGAAATGGAAAAGCATGCTCACCGATCTGCGGATGGTCGGTGCATCGAGACCTGTGGAGTAGAGGATGGACAGAAGCGATTCGAGTCCCGCTTGCTCGTGCGGACCCAGGACAGGGCGCGCCAACGAGACGTCCAATGTCCACGGATGGCGCGTGTGTAGTGCGAAGAGTTCGGCCGCCCAGGCAGACAATGCGATACGCCAGTCGTTGATGACTTCGATCGTCGGTAACTCGGCATGGACCCGGTCGTACATCAGGTCCAGTAACTCGTCCTTTCCCGGTATGTAGGTGTACAGCGACATCGCTGTGCGACCGAGGTGGTCGCCGATCATGCGCATCGAGAGTGGGGTCGTGGGGTTGGCGTCGGCAACCTCGATTGCGGCGTCAACGACCGTGGCCGTGGACAGTGCAGGCTTCGGTCCTCGGCGTCCGGAAGTCGCTATGGGTTGACGCCACAGAAGCGAAATCGTGCGTGCGATATCGCGTTGGCCTGTCTGTTTGCACATCTTGCCGCTTTCGTTGTGTCGCGCTATTCTTAATTACTTTACAGTGTAAATATTTCGAGGAGTCAATATGGCGGAAGCAAGACTTCACGACGGGACAACTATCGACGTCGAGATCCTCGGGCATGGCCCGGCCCTTTTGATGCCCGTGAACCCGGTTCCGGCAACCGGAAGCAATGCGGAAGAATTGCGCGCCTGGGGCGTCGACCCTTCGCTGGGCCGAACGATCATGGAAGAACTGGCATCGAAATTCACGGTGGTTGCCTTCGATTACGAAGGTCACCGGATGGCATCGCCCGCCCCGGACACGCTCACTCCCGTCAACATCGCGTCGGACTTTCTGTCCGTGGCAGATTCGGCCGGGATTGACCAGTTCGCCTATTACGGATACTCCTGGCTGGCTGTGTGTGGATTGCAGTTGGTGCTGCGCACTGATCGTCTGGCTGCCCTGGCCATGGGTGGTTTCCCGCCACTGAATGGGCCCTACAGAGCGATGCTCCAGGTAACCGAAGCTACACACCGCATGGCGAGCGAACCGCCCCGGCGCACATCGCAACCCACTGCGTCACAGCCGGCATCACCGGACGACTTCGATTGGAACTCCATCGACATTGCATTGACCGAAGCGCAGACCCGGCAGTTCGTGACGTTGTACCGCGCGCTGAGTGATTTCGACGACCGGAAGGCTCAAGAGCGCATCCGTTGTCCGCGAATGTGTTTCGTCGGGGCGGAAGACGTCATCGAATACGGTGACCGGTGGGGTGGAGTACGAGTCGCGCCTGGCGATCTCGACGTCGACGCGACTCGGTTGGCAGGGTGGCATGTCGAGGTGCTCGACGGTCTCAATCACACGCGGGCAATGCAACCGGCTAATGTTCTGCCAATTCTCAAACCCTGGTTGGAGAATGCAGTCGGTGTTTGACCGCGTGAGCACACGGGTAACCCGCTCCGGATGCCATCAGCGTGAGGGGGCCGTGAGTGGACGAGTCACACAAGATCCGTCGCCGATCGTTTGTTCAAGGGCTTGGCCTGCTCGCTGGACTGAGTGCATTGTCCGCCGGATCTGCGACGGCTCGACCTCCTGATGTCGATCCACTGCGCCCGTTCCAACTTCCGTCACCCCGGCTGGAACCGTTCCGGGAGCCCCTTCCTGTCCTGCCGGGCATTTCGGGTGGCAATCTGGAACTTCGCGCGGCGTCGTCGATGCACCGGTTCCATCCGGACCTACCGTCGTCGCCGTCGCTGGGATACGGCGGGTTGGACTATCTGGGCCCCACCATCGAGGCGCACGTCGATCAGCTCGTGACAGTGCGATACGCCAATGACATTGCTGCGTATCCGCTTGCCGCCGATGTCGATCCGGGTCTGCACGGTGTGAGCGACCTCGACCGCACGCAGGTCCCCACCTCGCTTCACCTGCATGGAGGAGTTACTGCACCACAGTTCGACGGACATCCGGAGTTGATTCAACGGCCGGGCGAAGGTTTGGTCCACGAATACACGAATGGTCGTGCGGCCGGTAATCTCTGGTACCACGATCACGCCATGGGGATGACTCGCCTCAACGTCTACGCGGGGCTGGTCGGGATGTATTTTCTCCGTGACGACGCTGATACAGGCACAGCCGGGAACTCTCTCGGCTTGCCGTCCGGTGAGTTCGAGCTTCCGATGATTCTGCAGGACAAGGTATTCACCTCCGACGGTCAGCAGAGTGTCCGTTCCACGTGGCTCACTCCGCAAGGTTCATGGGATCCGGCGACTCCCGGTGACGTGGGCGTGGTGAACGGCGTCGTATGGCCGAAAGTGGAGGTGGCTCGCGGACTGTATCGATTGCGACTGCTCAATGCCGCAACCTATTCGGTGTGGAATCTGCACTTCGCAAATCGTATGCGGTTCTGGGTGATCGGGTCCGAGGGTGGGTTACTGGCCGCTCCTGCGCCGACGGATCACGTCCGGTTGAGTCCAGGTGAACGCGCTGATTTGCTGGTCGACTTCAGCATGCTCGAGCCGGGTACGACGGTGGAATTGCGCAACGACGAACCGGTACCTCTTGCGGTGGCTCAACGCGGCACGCAGGTGATGCCGGTCTTCTGCCGGTTCGACGTGGGCAGTGCAGCAGGGTTCACCGGCACGATCCCCCAGAAGTTGAATTCCGTTGCCGCCGAGCCTGCGTCCCCGGATGTGGTGCGAAATCTTACGATCATGCAGCTGTCGCGTCCCTCGGATTATCCCTCGATCACCATGTCGCTCAACAATTTGCGGTTCACCGATTCGGATATCGAACTACCGCGCCAGGGGACCGTCGAACAATGGAATCTGATCAACGTCACCACGGAACCGCATCCGATTCATCTGCATCTGGTGGCGTTCCGCGTTGTGGGACGCCAGAACATCGACACTGCAGCGCTGATGCAGCGGTATCCGGTACCTGACCTGGGGGTCCGGTGGACGCCGTCGGCCGAGGAGTTCGTGACCTCCCCGCTGCGGCCTCCCGAAGTGTGGGAAACGGGGGAGAAAGACACTGTCATCGTGGATGCCAACTCGATTACCCGCGTGATCGTTCGCTTTCCGACGGCGGACGAGCTGGGCTTCGATCCGGATGCAACATTCGCGAGAGGTTCCATGGCGGATCACTCGGCACACGGTGAGGCCGGCATGGAGGACCTGCAGGGGTACGTCTGGCACTGCCACATGCTCGATCACGAAGACCACGACATGATGTTGCGATATCGGGTGGTGACGTAGCCTTCAAAGGGAGAAAAGTTCCCAGAGGAGGCAGCTGTGTCGGAAGGTGCGCCCACGGGGCCCCTGGACGGATATCGGGTGATTGAACTCGGAACCTTGATCGCCGGGCCCTTCGCCGGGAAATTGCTCGGCGACATGGGAGCCGACGTGATCAAGATCGAATCGCCGGACCGCCCAGACCCGCTTCGTACCTGGGGTCAGGCTGAGCAGGACGGTCATCGATTCTTCTGGACGGTTCACGCCCGCAACAAGCGGTGTGTGACGTTGGATCTTCGCGTCGACGCGGGGCGAGACCTGTTTTTGAATCTGGTCGAACATGCGGACGTGGTGGTCGAGAACTTCCGGCCGGGCACCCTCGAAAAGTGGGGTCTGGGATTCGACGTGCTCAGCGCACGCAACCCGAAGTTGGTGTTGGCCAGGGTATCCGGGTACGGGCAGAGCGGACCGCAGGCGAAGAGTGCCGGCTACGCCTCGGTGGCTGAGGCAGTCAGCGGATTTCGGCATCTGAACGGTTATCCAGGGCAGGCACCTCCGCGTATTGCCCTTTCGCTCGGAGATTCCCTCGGCGGGATGTTCGCCGTTCAGGGAGTGTTGGCGGCGTTGCTCTCGCGAGAGCGGACCGGCCGCGGTCAGGTCGTCGACGTTGCTCTCACGGAATCCTGTCTGGCGGTGCAGGAATCCACGATTCCGGATTACGACCGCGGCGGCATCATCCGACAGCCCTCGGGAACGAGGTTGGAGGGTATCGCGCCGTCCAACATCTATCAGACCTCTGAAGGAAACTGGGTGGTGATCGCGGCCAATCAGGACACGTTGTTCGCTCGGCTGTGCAGCATCATGGGTTCACCGGAACTTGCTCAGGACAAGCGTTTCGCGGATCACGTTGCGCGGGGAAAGCACCAGGATGAACTCGACGAACTGATCGCCGAATGGGTTGTGGCACAGGATCCCGCGACGCTGGTGGAACGGCTGACCGAGGTGGGAGTTGTTGCCGGACCGATCAATACGGTTGAAGACGTCGTCAAGGATCCTCAGTTGATCGCACGGGGAATGCTTGTCGACCACTACGACGAGCGGATCGGGGAAAACGTCCTTGGCTTGGGTGTCGTGCCTACCTTCAGTGAGACCCCTGGATCCGTGCGCAACGCGGGAGCGTCGGCGCCGGGTCACGACAACTCCTCGGTCTGGGGCGGGCTCCTCGGACTCTCGGACGACGAGCAGGCAGAACTGAAAACGAAGGGCGTGATCTGACATGTCGGTCCCTGACGCGGGTATTCCAGCAGTCAGTATTCGTGAAGTCGGGCCACGGGACGGGTTGCAGATCGAAGACCCGGTGTCGCTGGCGGAGAAACTTCGACTTGTCGAAGCTCTGGCTGCGACGGGTGTTTCGCGCATCGAGGCGACGTCGTTCGTCTCACCGCGCGCTGTGCCGGCATTGGCGGACGCGGAGTTATTGGCCGCAGAACTGCACCAGTGGCCGGGCATCGAGTTCTCGGCATTGGTCGCCGGAATCGGAGGAGCGAAACGGGCCGTCGCCGCAGGAACGAAAACCGTCGAATACGTTGTGTCGGCATCGAATGGACACAGCGAAGCCAACACCCGGTCGACCACCGAGCAAGCAACCGAACGTATCGGAGAGGTCGTCCAGATCGTCCACGACGTCGGTGGGCGGGTAGAGGTCATCGTGGCCACAGCCTGGGACTGCCCGTTCGACGGTCCCACCGATCCGGATCGTGTTCTGCGGATTGCGGAGCAGGCCAAAGAGTTCGGCGCTGATCAGTTCTCGATCGCGGACACCATCGGCACTGCCACGCCGGGGCGTGTCGGACGGTTGATCGACGCTGTGGGCGAAAGAGTGGGCGACTTCGGCTTGGGTGTGCACTTCCACAACACTCGCGGGGCTGGTCTTGCCTGCGCGTTGGCGGCTGTGCAGCACGGTGTTCGAAACCTGGACGCGTCCACCGGCGGTCTGGGCGGTTGTCCGTTCGCTCCAGGTGCCAGTGGCAATATTGCGACCGAGGAACTGGTCTACATGCTCGAAGACATGGGCATTGCGACAGGTATCGACCTGGACGCGAGCATTCGTGCCGCTGCCGTTGCGGAAGAGATTGTGGGCCATGCAGTTCCCAGTAATCTCCTCCGCGCGGGCGATCGGAAGCGATAGGGCGCCTTACCCGTCTCGGCTGGGTGACGCGAGCTGCAGTTTGACCAACTGTTCGTGTGCCGCCGGCGGCCAACCGATGCGCTGCTTCTCCAGATACCATGCACCGGCGGCAAAAATGAGCGCTAGGACGATCCAGATCGCGACACTTCCGATCTGGGAGCCCAGGTCGCTCGACGAGGACGCTTCGCCTGTGCTGTAGTCGTATTCCGTTGTCGTGGTGATTCCCTCGACTGCGAAGGTCCACAGAATCGGAAGTGCGCACAGCGCGGCGAGGGCGCGAGCGATATGTGCTGGACGCAGTTCGAAGATCATTCTTTTCTCCTGGTGATCGACCCGGTGAATCTCATTCTCCTCGAAAGCTATTAGGGATCGACGGTGCTGTCTGTAGTCGGATCGACGGACACGGATGCGGTGCCGAGCTCCGCTAACCCTTCTGCCGTATCAGTTGCATTCCGTTGTGATCGAACTCGATTCGTCGAACGTCTTCGGTGTCGACCAGCATCGTGGCCATGGCGGTGCGCCGTGGTGGAAGGATCCGAATAGTCACTTTGCCTCGCGTGATCGCGGTGAGTTCCCGGACGATGCTCGAGTGGATTCGGTCGCGCACAGCGGGGTTCGCGTCATCCATTCCGTGGTCGTCGAGCAGTACCACCTCAACGCCACGGCTCCGCGCCGAGTACACCGCTTCGACGACATCTGTCTCTTGTAAGGCAGGTGCCCTCAGTGAATCTCGGAGTTGTGCCTCGAGGAGTTCGCATTCTTGTCGCTCGGCGGATGTCAGCGGAACCCCGGAACCGATCCGTTCGAGAAGCGGGCGTGCAAGGAGATCGAGCCTGTCGAGTTGCGCGTCGCGTTCCTCGAGAATCGCAGCGTTAGCGGATGCGGAGGCAATTCGTCGGGTGGACTGCTCCCTGAGTTCGTAGATCACCCTGGCCTGGGGGCGGATGGTGTACGCGAAGAAGGTCGCCATCAGAACAGGACCCGCGTTGATAACCGTCAACGAGACTCCGTACATGGCCCCCTGGCCGGTAGTGGAGGACCAGATGGCGGTTACCGACACCATGAGCCCAAGCCCAATCCATGCGAAAGCAGTACGCCCACGAACGCACATGAAGGTGAAGACAGCCGTCGACATCCCGAACATCCACAGTTGAGTCATGTCGTTGACGGGGACTGGAACTACCGACAACACCAAGCCACTCGTGACGGCGCCGGTCAAAGACACCAGAATGCTCTGCCCCAGCGGCATCGGGTCGCCCTTGCTCAGAACGAGTGTGAATGCCGCAGTCGAGCACACGACAATTGCCAGAACCATCGGCCAGACGGCTCGGACGTCGGAGGACGTGTAGGCGACCGAGATCACGCAGGTGAGGGCGAAGCATGCAGCCATGAATCGAGCGGCACGGCTGTGCATGCCGAGGAGATCGCGAATATCTCGCCCGTCTGGTCTGGTCACGTCATCACCGTTGCGGGCGCGCTCAAGGTGAGCGTCACAGAAGTGCCGCGACCGGGAGACGATCGAACGACTGCCGATCCGCCGTCGAGTTGACGCATTCTCCCGCGAATGCTGACAGTGATTCCGAGTCGATGTGTCTCGACGGAGCTCGGATCGAAGCCGACGCCGTCGTCCGCGACGACTACCTCGAGGCCCGTCGCGGTTGCCGTGACCGTGACCGACCGTCGTGCACTGCTTCCGGCGTGCTTGACGCTGTTGCGCAGCGCCTCGGCCATCGCGCCGGCCATCGCTCGAATCGAATCGGGTGCATATCCGCTCGGATCAGCTCCACCGGAGATGGCGTGGTCGAAGGCGATACCTTCGTCTACTTCCGAAGCGGCTGAACGTAACTGAGCGAGAATTCCGTCGAAGTCGAAGATCGTCTCGTGGTCGGTTCCGGAGCGGAGTTCGTCCAGGCTCGCCACCGTTCTTCGCGCCTGAGCGACGACCGAGGGATCGGCATCGTTTCTCGAAGCAGCGAGCAGGGTGGACATCACGGTGTCGTGGATGAGTGCGTCGAATCTTTCGCGCTCGACGGACTTGGCCTCGGCCGCGGCGGCGCCGGCCGCGGCGGCATGAGTGGTGGCGATGGTTGCATCCAGTACTCGGCCGGTGCGCAAGGCCATGACTGCCGCTGCGACGAATACCGCGCAAAATGTCCAGGCGAAGGCGAGGTCGGGAACAAGCAGGTGTGTGGTGGGACTGGTGCGGATTATGTGATTGGTCAATTGCGCGAGTGTTGCCGCCACGAATAGGTGCACGACGGCAGCGGCCGGCCGCCAAGCGGCAGCTGCGGCAAGGCTGGCTACACCGGGGAAATTGGTAATCCACAAGGTGAAATCCGTGACGTGCTCACCATTCCAGGCGGGCCACCACAGCAAGATGACCACAATGTAGAGAAGCGCATTGGTACTCGCGGCTCGTTTCACCCACTTTGTGTCCGCGTGAAACGTCGATGCTCCCAGTGCCAACCCACTACCGAAAGTCGCGACCACAGCCACGGGCGTCCACCATGACTCGGACAGAGCAGTGGCGTCTGAAATGGCAGGGGCAAGCAATATCAGATAACAGACATAGCCGGCGCCGATGAAACGGCCGAAGAGCCTCAGAATATTGTCAGAAGCGGTAGCGGGTTCGCTGTCGGTGGCTCGGGTCAGAGTTCGTCGATCGTGACTATCTGATCTTGTATCGCTCGCACGAGTAGTTCGCATTTCGTCGGTGCGTTCCTTCCAACGTAGGCATACTTCTCGCGAATGCGGGACAGGTGGGTTCCCACTGTTCCCACGCTTATGTAGAGGTTTTGAGCGACGCGTGACTTCGAATCACTGAGTAGCCACGCCCTGAGAACCTCGACTTCGCGCTCCGAAAGGTGTGGTCCGACAGGTTCTTGTGCCGTGCAGTTTTCCACAGTGACGCTCATGAGTTTCGTCTTTCTTTCGAATAGCGGAATGACAGACTCCCCGACAGCGCCGTCTTCTTACCAGGAGAAATGTAAGTCGAAGTTGACCCTTTGTCCCAGACATCAATTCCTATGCCCATATTTCCAGGGGCAGCCTTAGCGAAAGTAATTGTCAGCGAAACAGCTTCATTACTGAAGGTCATTGTTTGTCAATGTCAGATTGCTCCCGAAATTCGTCCGTTCCGGAATCGGCAACACCCCGTCCTCGACCGCGCGTTTGTACAGATCAGTCTTTGTGGGGGCCGGCCGTCCGGCGGCCGCATATTTCTGCCTGATGCGCTGGAGGTAGTCGTTGACCGTTTGCGGCGACAATCCGGTGAGCCGCGCAACGCGATCCGCCTTCTCTCCGGATGCGTAAAGTTCGAGTACCTCGAGTTGTCGAGGACTCAGACCCACCTCACCTAGACCTGGATCCCCGTCAATGGCGGCGGCCCACTCCGTCGTCACCACCTGCCCTCCCGACGCGGCGGAACGTATCGCATCAACCACGACGGCAGTCGGCTCGGATTTGCGTACAACACCCAGCACACCGGCACGGGCGGCCGAGCGAACGAGAAACGGGTTCTCTGCTCCGGTGAAGATCAATGTCTCGAGCCCGGCTGCCCGCAGTTGCTCGACGTTGCTCTTGGGTGATGACCCGTCAGCCAGCCGGAGGTCGAGAATTGCCAGATCCAAGGCGACCTTCTGAGCGAGCAGCTCGGACACGGTGGTCGCGATGCACACCAACTCGAGATCTGGTTCGTCCTTCAGCATCACGGACAAGCCGATAGCAACCGACTCGTGGTCTTCGACCAGCCCTACGCGGCGATGTGGAAATGCAGTTTGCTCTGACATACGAACGATCCCCTCCTCTCGATGCGAAGACGTTATCAGGGAAGCTGACCGGTTGGTCTGGATGGCGTTATCGGCTGGCTAAGTTTTGAAGTCAGCCTGGACTGTTTTGCGTTTCGGCTCTACAGTTGTCTTGTGACCGAGACCACTTCTGACGCGAAAGTAAGCCGTACGCAGGCCGAACGAACTGCCGCGATGCGTGGGCGCCTGCTCGACGCCGCCGTCGACTCGCTGGTCGAACTGGGCTACGCACGGACCAGTACGCAAGAGATCGCCCGCCGCGCAGGCGTTTCGCGGGGTACGCAACTGCATCATTTTCCGACAAAGGAATCGCTGGTCGTTGCGGCCGTCGAGTATCTGGTCGACAAGCGACTGGAAGAAATCCTCACCGCTGAAGTGGATCGCGGTCGAGGCCTCGAGGTCCTGTCGGACGCGTTTTCCGGGCCGCTGTTCTATGCCGCCCTCGAATTGTGGGTCGCGGCGCGAACCGATCCCGTTCTGCATGCGGCGACGGTGCCCCTCGAACGCAAGGTGAGTGAGGCGCTCGAGTTCGGTAGCGCGGAGTTGTTCGGTGATCGGTTCGATTCCGAGTCGGTCGAACTCACCATCGAACTCGTTCGTGGGCTTGCCGTCTCAGCCCTTTTCCGTACATCCGAAGCCGACGACGCGCTCAGAGCGCGACTGTTGCCGGCCTGGCAATCCCGAGTGGAGAAGAAGTGAAGCTTCCCGAACATGTCGAAACGTTGATCGTCGGTGCCGGATTCGCGGGTATGGGCTTGGCGGCCAGAATGCTTCGCGACAACCGAGCAGCGGACGTCGTGTTGATCGAGCGTGGAGCTGATATCGGTGGCACCTGGCGAGATAACACCTACCCCGGTTGTGCCTGTGACGTGCCGACGGCGTTGTACTCGTATTCGTTTGCGCCGAGCGCAGATTGGAGTCACACGTTCGCTCGTCAGCCCGAGATTTACGCCTACCTGAAGAAGGTGGCTGCAGACACCGGCATCGGGGATCGCGTAGTCCTGAACTGCGAACTCGAGGCTGCAGTGTGGGACGAGGATGCGGCGTTGTGGCGTGTCCGGACATCTCGAGGGTCCTTGACGGCCAAGACGTTGGTCGCCGCAACAGGGGCGTTGTCGACACCCAAGATTCCGGACTTTCCCGGTCTCGACCAATTCTCCGGTACCACTTTCCATTCGGCGACGTGGAACCACGAACACGAACTGCGTGGTGAGCGCGTAGCCGTGATCGGAACGGGAGCGTCGGCGGTTCAGTTCGTTCCCGAAATTGCCGATCCGGCGGCGCACGTCACCGTGTTCCAGAGAACTCCGGCCTGGGTGATCCCGCGAATGGATCGCACCCTACCCGCCGCACAGAAGGCCGTGTACTCGCGGATTCCCGCTACGCAGAAGGTGGTTCGAGGATGGGTTTACGGCTTCCGTGAGCTACTCGGTGCCGCGATGTCGCACGCGACGTGGGTGCTGCCTGCCTTCGAGGCGGCCGCGCGCGTCCATCTGCGCAGACAGGTGAAAGATCCGGAGTTGCGCCGGAAACTGACTCCCGATTTCACGATCGGTTGCAAGCGCATGCTTCTGTCCAACGACTGGTTGCGCACACTCGACCGCGCGGACGTGAGCCTGGTCGACAGTGGGCTCGTCTCGGTCACCGAAAATGGAGTGGTCGACGGAAGCGGCGCCGAGCACAAGGTCGACACCATCATCTTCGCCACGGGGTTCACGCCGACGGAACCTCCTGTAGCGCATCTGATCACAGGAAAGCGTGGAGAGACGCTTGCCGCGCATTGGAACGGAAGCCCCAATGCGTACAAAGGCACTGCGGTGAGCGGGTTCCCGAATCTGTTCCTCATGTACGGTCCGAACACCAACCTCGGTCACAGTTCGATCGTGTACATGCTCGAGTCCCAGGCCGAGTACGTCAACGATGCGTTGAACACTATGAAGCGTGAGCGACTGGACGCTCTCGATGTCAACGAGTCGGTGCAGGTGCACTACAACAAGGGAATTCAGCACGAGTTGCAGCACACCGTGTGGAACAAGGGCGGATGCTCGAGTTGGTACATCGATCCGGAGGGACGCAACTCGGTGCAGTGGCCGACATTCACTTTCAAATTCCGGTCGCTGCTTGAGCATTTCGATCGTGAGAACTACTCGGCTCGCAAGATCGAGAGCGTAGAGGCATGACCACGACGCACTACGACGTGGTGGTGGTCGGATCGGGATTCGGTGGCAGTGTCGCCGCTCTTCGCCTGACGGAGAAGGGTTACCGCGTCGGGGTGCTTGAAGCCGGTCGACGGTTTTCCGACGACGAGCTACCCGAAACCAGTTGGCGACTGCGAAAGTATCTGTGGGCGCCGTGGATTGGGTGCTACGGCGTGCAGCGAATCCATCTGCTTCCGGATGTGCTGGTGATGGCGGGATCCGGAGTGGGCGGAGGATCGTTGAACTACGCCAACACGTTGTATCAGCCACCCAAGCGGTTCTTCGAAGACCGTCAGTGGGCGCACATCACGGACTGGCACGACGAGCTGGCGCCGTACTACGACCAGGCCAAGCGGATGTTGGGTGTTCGCACCAATCCGTCCTTCACTCCCGCCGATGCGGTGATGAAGGAGGTAGCGGAAGAAATGGGTGTGGGGGAGACCTTCACGTCCACACCCGTCGGTGTTTTCTTCGGGGAGGCAGGAGTTTCCGTGCCGGACCCGTTCTTCGGCGGGAAGGGACCCGAGCGCACCGGCTGCACCGAATGTGGGGGATGCATGACCGGGTGCCGCGTCGGGGCGAAGAACACGCTGGTCAAGAACTACCTCCATCTTGCCGAGCAAGCGGGCGCCAGAGTGCATCCGCTCACGACCGTCACCGACCTGTGGCCGGCGGCAAGCGGTGGGTACCACCTGCTGGCGAGGCGAACGGATGGCGTCCGCCGCCGAGAAGTTCGGTTCACCGCCGACCAGGTGGTGGTTGCCGCCGGAACGTACGGAACGGCGAGACTGCTGCTCGGTATGAAGGAATCCGGTGCCTTGCCGGGCCTGTCGGACACTCTGGGCGCCGTCGTACGTACCAATTCCGAAGCCGTACTGGCCGCAACGTCGAAGTCGCGTCGACAGAACTTTACGCAGGGTGTCGCGATCACATCGTCATTTCACCCCGACGATCACACTCACATCGAACCGGTGCGATACGGCAAGGGCAGCAATGCAATAGGGCTTCTGCAGACCGTCCTGAGCGACGGGGGTGGGCGAACTCCCCGGGTGCTGAAGACCCTGGCTGTCGCGGCCCGGCACCCAGGGGCGTTCTTGCGATCGTTGTCGGTGCGGAACTGGTCCGAGCGAACCGTCATCGCGCTGGTGATGCAGACCGACGACAACTCCCTCGAACTCTCCAAGAACACCAAACGATTCGGACGTTCACTCACCAGCAGGCCGGGGCCGGGTGATCCGCCTCCTCAGTGGATTCCGCAGGGCCATAAAGCTATTCGTAAGGTGGCCGCGAAGATCGACGGCGATCCGGGCGGTTCCATCGCCGAGATCGTGAACATCCCGATGACGGCGCACTTTCTGGGCGGCTGCGCGATCGGTGACGACGCGTCCAGTGGCGTCGTGGACCCGTATCTGCGTGCATACGGTCACGAGGGACTGCATGTCATGGACGGTTCGGTGGTGAGCGCGAATCTCGGAGTGAATCCTTCCCTGACCATCACGGCGCAGGCGGAACGAGCGTGCGCGATGTGGCCGAACAAAGGTGGGGCGGACGCCCGCCCGGAGGCCGGCGAGCCATACGTACGTATCGATCCGACTTTGCCGTCCGATCCGGTGGTGCCGACGCATGCACCAGGCGCTTTGCGGCTTCCCCTGACCATTCGAGCTGAGAAGGTGTCCGATGTGGAGCGTGCCTGAATCGACAAGTGACCGCGTCGACTGGCCGGTGAGTGATACGCCACCGTGGCCGGCTCGCGTTCACGCGACACTGTGGTGGCACCGCAGTAAGTCGGCGGCACGCGAGCTCGGCCCGGATGGTCGAACGATTCCGATGACGGTGGCCATGATGGTGGACTACCTCGATTCTCCGGTCGGTCCGTATCGCGAGATCCTCGCCAGCCCCGTCTTGCATGCGCCCGGAAAACGGATCGGGCCGATGCCGCGGATGGCGGTCCCTTTCATCGCGGTGGATTCGGAACCGTCGGTGCACGGTGGGCGAGTCCACTGGCGACTACCCAAGGTTCTGGCCGAGTTCGAGGGAGACGTGCAGAAGAAATTCACTGCAACCGGCGACGGATGGCGGGTGCGTTCGGATACGCGGATGCTCGGGCCGCGTCTGCCGATTGCCGGGGCGTTGGGATTTGCGCAGCCGGAGTCCGGTGGAGGTCTGGCGATCGCGTCGGCAAGGCTGACGGGATCGTTCCGCTACGCGCGCGTGAGCGTCGAGGCAGAGGGGCCGACTCTGCCGGACTGGTTGGCGGCGGGCACCCATCACGGTGTCGTGATTCTGGGCGGAAAAATGACTACGGGAGCAGCCAAGCACAGGTAGTAGTTGGTTTGACCCGCGGAAAAGCGACCAAGGCCGCCCCTGTCAGTGACGGGGCGGCCTTGGTCGTGTGGTGTGAAAGTTAGGTGTCGACGTCCCACAGGCGCCTCTCGGCGGGTGGTCGCTCGCAGCGACAAAGGGGTGGGGCCCGGGGCTTGTTCGGACGCCGACAGGGTGTTCAACGGTGGTCTGCCCGGATTTGTTCCCGGGGATCGCCAACTCAACCTCGTCTTGCTTCGCGTGCAGTTTATTCACGCGGCCCTTTGTGATTTCGACGAATCAAGCCGACATCGGCGTTCCTTTCATGCAGGGGATCAATTCCCGCCCACGGATCCGGTGCCAAGCGAACCGGTACCCGACTGTTCAGGAACGGCGGGATCGGTCGGGTATGGTTCCATGTCAGGGTAATCCCCGTCAATGGACAACAAAATGGGGGAAGCTGACAAGGGGCCAGGCTGCTCGACGTTTACTCTGATCGAGAATGTGCTTCCATCCTCACGGCGGAGAACAAGAGTATGTGGTCCAGGATCAGCATCCCCCGGGATCGTGAAACTTCCTGTTGCGAATCCGTCGGATGTCGTCTCGAATATGCCTAGTTTTGTTGGCGTCGAGTACATGAACCAGTTGATCCATTTGGATACTTGTCCCGATATGCCCGCGCTTGTGGAGTACATGAAATCGAACCGTTGTCCTGGGCGGGTTGAGTACTGTAGGTCAAGGTCAACGGAGGGGCCTGGGTCAGTGCTCACAGTTCGCCTATCCAACGGTAGCTGCAATGCTTTCAGAGCGGAGTTTGCTGCACATATCGTTGTCATTTGTTGGAGGCTGGTGAATGGGCAGCGAATATCGCTTAGGGGGTAGGAGGTATGAATTCGTTTTCCAAGGCTATTGTTCGGATCTATGCCGAAGAAACTAGTCGGATCGGCGAGTCCGTCCGCGAACGCGGAATCGCAGACGATATCACCGATTCGACAAATCGACGTGACTACGTTTGGATGCGAATCTACAAACCTGTCGGTGGCAGACATGCGTGTTTTAAACAGTGCGCCGGATGTTCGCCCGCCCCCGATGTTCTCAATTCCGATGGCACGGTGGATTGGCGATCCGATAAGTACGACCTTGGTTAACAGACCCCCCAATGCCGGTTCGCCAGTCTGGATCCTGGCCAGTCCGTCCTCGATGACATGCGCCCCCTGTGAGTATCCGGAAACTATGATCGTGGGCTTGACCTGATCGCACTCGTCGTTGATGGTCCGCAATACGTCGAGGAGGTTTTCAGATCCAATTTCAACTGACTCGCGGTAGTCGTTCGGATAGCTTGTGGTTCCAATTTGGACCGGAACAGCCGGGTACGCAATTCCGAGCGAAACCAAGCGTGTCTTAGCATTGCGCGCGATAATTCTTGAAATCGCGTGAACCGTCGGGCCCATCCCCGCAGCTGAGCGATCATTGTTATAGATGGCGCTGGATGCTTGATATTTCAGTTCCGCAATCATTCCGGCAGGATATGGGTCAGACGAATCGCCGTATTTGCCATCGCGAAGCGAACCGTACTGGGGGGCTTCCCCCGAACCGCGCACGCCGAGAAAGTATGTGGTGTCGTCGCATCCGAACTTCGTAGTCGGCTCGGGTTCGGCAGACGAAGATATGACAGTCGGCGGTACGCTCGTTCCACCACCAGCCAAGGTGACTGCAATGGGCACCGCAGAAGCCGCCCCACCACGAAAATCAGATCCAAGCATGCCCGAAAGGCCCGACTCAGGGATGTTGCTACCCCAACACTTCACTCCGCCAACTGTGGTGACTGCACATCCGTGCCATGCGCCGAGGCTAATCCCTACTGCCCCATTAAGATCGACGACATCTCGCGGTACAGCTGTCGACACCCAGGTTCCGTTCCCCAAAGATCCGGTGCTGTTGCTACCCCAGCATCTAACGGTCCGATCTGTGAGCAACGCGCACGTAGTTTGTGCGCCTGCAGTTAGTGCCTTCACTCCAGTCAACCCAATGACTTCAAAGGGAACATTTGACGGCGAAGTGCCACTGTCATCGCCATTGCCGAGTTGGCCCCAGTCGCTGGAACCCCAACAATGAACAGTCTCATCGTCCAGGAGTGCGCAGTATGCACCCGTCGAGGACACAGACAATTTTCGGACAGATGAGACTAGGGGCACCTCAGTGGGTTTTCTGATGTAAGTGCCTTCGAACATTATTGAGGGATCTGGTGTACCGGTTCCAAAATGTGATGGCACGATGCCTCCCCAACACTTAACAGCGCCGTTAGATACAACCGCGCATGCATCATAAGATCCAATCACCAAATCGGTTACGTTCTGCAGCCCTACAACCGGTGTAGGTGAACGACGATCGATATCTGTTCCATCGCCCAATATGCCGTTTAGGTTTGCGCCCCAGCAGCGAAGCTCACCGCCTTCAACTAGGGCACAAGTGTTCTCTGCACCTGAGAAGATCGCAGTCGCGCCGCTCAAACCGATGACGTCCACAGGACGCGACCGATCGGTGGTGGTGCCGTCACCAAGCTGCCCTTTGCTGTTTGCGCCCCAGCACTTCACTGTCCCATCGACCACGAGGGCACAGACATGGTCCGAAGGAATCGTAGTTCCACGCCTCGCTGCAACAAGGGCGGTTACGTCACTCAGCCCTGGAACGTCAACGCCTGCCCGAACGCGGTTCTTCACGGTATCGTCACCGAGCTGGCCTCGATCGTTCGCTCCCCAGCATTTGACCGTTCCACCATCGGACAATGCGCAGGTCGACGACGTACCTGCCGTAACTTGTTTCACATTGCCGAGCGCTACAGCCGAATTGGGTTCGGCTGTAGCGGATGTTTCGAGAGTCATGCTCGTGACAACGCCAAGGACAACGACTGTCAGGGTTGCTATTCCGATGGGGACCCACCGGAACGGGTTTCGGCGACCAGTTCTTTTCAATCGAACACTTCCTCGTGGCGCTCAGACGAGAATCAACAGACTAGACCCTGATGGTAGGTGTGGGAACTGAATTTCACCGTCCATCGTTCAGAGGACAAAGCCGATGCAGCGCATTGCCAAAAACGGTCAGCGTTCTCGAAGACGGTTTGTTGGGCGGTACCCTTTGTTGGCAGTTCGGTCGCGGCTCTCCTTGACCGTCACCAGCGCTGAGTTGATATTTCAGGGAGGCACGCGGACCCTTAGCCGGGCGCGACCCTGCTATGCGGCCGAAACATTCGAAACAGGGCTGATGCCGTACGCGAAGGCAGGCGCCGACGCGTACGGCATCAGCGAATTGCATGCTCGCCCTTCTTGAACAGCACCATAGAGGAGTCGATTGCGTTGCTCAGGTGCGTACATCGGCGTCGGTGGCGCGGGTAACGGGGTCGACTTTTCACCAGAGTCGCGGCAGCGGAGGACGCTTTCCGGCAGTACAGTTTTTAGTTCAATTCGAGTTGATATTGTGCAGGTATCGGTGAGTTTCTGTGTGGCAATCGCGGTTTCGATGTTGCCCCACGGGCGTCACCCGGCGTGCGAGGGCGGTCGAATTTTCAGACTCGGCGAAGTTCAGGCAGGGCCGAGCTGGGCGAGTTCCATTTTCAGTGCCGTGCACAGGTCCGATCCGGCCGGCCCACTCAGAGCTGATCGCAGTCGGTTGTAATACGTCCGCGGCGACAGGCCGAAGGTGACGAAGATGTCCTCGGCAGCGGCGCCGTTCCACGGGCGCCACAGGATTGCGAAGTCGATGAGGTCGTCCGCATACGATCCACGGTTTCGCGAGCGTTTGGCACGTCGAACCTGGCATTCGTGGGTGTTTGCGACGCTCGTCCCTCCACAGAGCTGAGGTGGCATCTTCGTCATTCGGTTCACGAGAGTCTCCTGAACTGGTCGGTCACTCACATGACCAGCACGCCGCCGTCCACGGGCAACGCGACGCCGGTGATGTAACGCGCTTCGTCGGAGGCGAGGAATTTGACGGCGTTGGTGACATCGTCGTTCTCGACCCACGGGATCGGGTAGAGGATCATGTCGCCGGAGGCCTTGGCGAAGTCGTCGCGACCCGGATTGTCGGTGCCGGGAACGAATTGGTTGTACATCGCCTGGTTCTGCACCATCTCGGTGTCGACCTGCGTCGGGTTCACGGTATTGACGCGAATACGATGCGGAGCGAGTTCCTGGGCGAGGGTCTTCATCAATCCCACGACGCCGTGCTTGGCCGAAACATAGTGTCCGACGCCCGTGTACGCGCGTAGCCCGGCAACGGAGGCAGTGAGAACGATCGCGCCGCCGGTGCCCTGTTCGATCATGTGGGGGATCGCGGCCTTGACGGTGCGCCACACACCGCTGAGGTTGACGTCGATCATTTCGCCCCACTTCTCCTCGTCCAACTCGTGCGCGTTCCCGAAGGAGAGGATGCCTGCGTTGGCGATGACGATGTCGACGTGACCGAAGCGATCGAGCCCGGCTTCAAGAGCCAGCTTGACCGAGTCGAAGTTGCGCACGTCGGCGTGCGAGAAGATGATTTTGCCGCCTGCTTCTTCGACGAGACGGATTGTTTCCTGGACGTCGTCCTCCGTGGCCAAGGGGTACGGCACGGTGTCGTTGTCCTTGACGGAGTCGAGAGCGATGATGTTCGCGCCCTCCTGCGCCAGCCGCAATGCGTGATTACGCCCTTGCCCGCGAGCAGCACCCGTGATGAATGCGACCTTGCCTTCGAATCGTCCGGTCATGGGGATCCTCCTGTTGCTGAAATTGTTGTGTACGTGGGTGATCGGAGAGCTATTTGACGAGTACGCCTGCGTCGACGGGCAGTGCGACGCCGGTGATGTACCTGGCTTCGTCGGACGCGAGGAAAAGCACGGCATTGCTGACGTCGACGGATTCGACCCACGGGATGGGCAGCGCATTCATCGCTTGCGACAACGGGGCGAAATCCTCCCGGGTCGGCTCGTCGATGTCCGGACAGAACAACTTGTACATGGCGTCGTTCATGATCATCGGAGTGTCGACCTGGGTGGGGTTGACGGTGTTCACTCGGATTCGGTGGGGAGCCAGTTCCTGCGCGAGAGTTTTCATCAATCCGTTGACGCCATGTTTTGCGGCTGTGTAGTGCGCGATGTTGCCGTATCCCTTGAGCCCGGCCGCCGAGCTGGTCAGGATGATCGCGCCCCCGACGCCCTGTTCGATCAGGTAGGGGATTGCTGCCTTGGCGGTTCGCCACGTGCCGCTGAGATCGATGTCGACGACAGTGCCCCACTGGCTTTCGGTGAGTTCGTGTGTAGGCGAGGGGATGTTGATACCGACATTGGCACAGACGATGTCGACGTGACCGAACTGGTCGACTCCGCGGATGAGGACACCCTTGATCGCCGTGAAGTCGCGAACATCGGCCACCTCGGCCAGAATTCGTCCACCGACGGCCTCGACCGACCGGACGGTCTCGGCGAGGTCGGCTTCGCTTGCCAGCGAGTACGGAACGCCTTCGACGTCGGAGCAGATGTCGAGCGCGATGATGTCTGCGCCTTCCTCGGCCAAGCGGATCGCATGTGCCCGGCCCTGGCCGCGTGCTGCGCCGGTGACGAACGCGACCTTGCCCGAAACTCTTCCGGTGGTGCGTGCTCTGGTGGTCACTTGATCACTCCGTATCGGCGTCGGTCGATGGTGAGGGCAACTGCGGCAATCACCACGATGCCCTTGATGACGAGTTGTGTGTAGGGGTCGACGGAGGTCAGGTCCATTCCGGCGCTCAGCAACACGATCACGAGAGCGCCGAGGATCGTTCGATGTGGGCCGCCGACGCCACCGGACAGTGCGGTGCCGCCCACCACCACGGCTGCGATGGAATTGAGCAGGCTGGGGCCTGCACCCATCGGGACGCCGGTGCTGGCCTGGCCGGTGAAGATGATTCCGGCAATCGCGGCGACGGCTCCGGCGACCGCGAAGACCGCAAGTTTGGTGCGTCGTACGCGAACACCGACGAGTGCCGCGGCGCGTTCGTTGCCGCCGACCGCATACATGTGGCGACCGAATGACGTACCGAATGCCAGGACTGTCGCGCCGATGGTCAGCAGGATTGCAATCAGTGCCCCGTTGGGGACGTTGGGAATCATCGACTCGTTCACCAGGCTCTGGAGAAGATTCGAATTGTAGGAAACAGGACCGCCTTTGGAGACGGTGTTGGAAATTCCGTCGAGTACGGACATCATTCCCAGCGTCACCAGAAACGACGGAACCTTGAGCATTGTCGTGATCAGTCCGTTGACCAGTCCGACCACGGCCCCGGCGACGATCACCATGACTATTGCCAACGGGCCACCGAACTTGTCGATCCACGTGGCGATCAGAATTCCGGCGAGAGTGGCAGTCGCCGCGACCGAAAGATCGATACCACCGATCAGGATGACAAACGTGCCGGCAAGCGCGAGCACGGTCAGGAAAGCCATCTGGTTGAGAATGTTCTGCGCGGACGTCGCAGTGATGAAACTTTCCGTGCGCCAATGGAAATAGATGATCAGGACCAGCACTGCAACCGTCGGAACAACTATGTTGCGGTGCTGATCGAGTCGACTCAGCAGACCGCGCGCGCCTGACGGCGCTGCGGCATCGCTGGCCGGCGATTGCTTCGAGAGTGTCTGGGTCACTGCATTCCTCACATCATGTGCTTGATCACGTCGACTTCGGCGGGCTTGTGCTCTGCAGGGGCCGCCAGCTCTGCGCTGATGACTCCGTCCTTCATGACCACGATTCGGTCGGACATTCCGATCACTTCTTCGAGGGATTCGGCGCACAGCAGCACACCGACCCCCGACGCAGCCATCGACCGGACCAAACCGTAGATCTCCTCTCGCGTTCCGACGTCGATTCCACGCGTCGGATCGCTGAGGACCAGCACTTTGCATTCGCGACCTTGCCACCGAGCGAAGATCGCCTTCTGTTGGTTTCCGCCACTGAGTTCCCCGATGGGCGTCGACAACGACGGGGCCTTGACCTGCAGCGCGCGGGCCAGCTGCGTCGTCCGTTCCCTTTCGGTGCGCAGACGCAGTAGCCGCGTCCACGGGTGCCGGAGGAGATCGAGGAAGCCGATCGAGATGTTGTTTCTGATCGATGCGCTGCGGAACAGGGAGTCCTGGGCGCGCTCCGGTGGGACGTACAGGACTCCAGCTGCCACGGCGGCGGGAACCGACCAGTGCTCGTGCGCAGTACCTTCGACGTGAATTGAACCCGTCGACAACGACTCCGCACCCGCGACTGCTGCAGCCACCGACGCTTTCCCCGAACCGATGACTCCAGCCAGTCCCACTACCTCGCCCGGTCGCACAACAAGATCGACCGACTCGAACTCGCCTGCGCTGCTTGCATCTCGGAGTTCGATCAACGGCTTCGTCGACAGTGCTCCGGTCTGTTCGCCTTCGCGGTAGTAGTCGGCGCTGCGCTCGCTACCCACCATCAATTCGTGCAGTCGCTCGGCCGTGACGCCGTCAGCGGAGAGCGTTTCGATGGACCGCCCGTCGCGAAGTACGAGTAGCCGTGTGCTGATCCGCAGGACGTCTTGCAGGATGTGGGAGACGAAGATGAACGACACCCGATCGCGCCACCCTTCGATCAACGCGAAGAGGATTTCCACCTCGGTCTCGGTCAACGCGCTTGTCGGCTCGTCGAGCAGGATCACCGGCGCTTCGGTGGCGTCGGTGATCCGCGAGAAGGCACGTGCGATCTCGACCAGTTGCCTTTGCGGGTAGGTCAATTCGGCGACGACGGCGTCGGCGCGCAACCCCTCGATGCCGAGTGTGTCGAGTAGCGACTGGGCGGCGTCGCGCATTCTCCGACGCCGGCCGGGTCCCCAACCACCTATCTCGCCCTCACGTCCGAGATAGATGTTCTCGTACACCCGCAGTGCATCGACCAATGACTGCTCCTGGACCACCACGGAGATTCCGAGTTCGCGTAGAGTACGCGAGTCGCCGAGTTCCACGTGTGTCCCGTTGACATCGAGGCTGCCGGCGTCGGGACGCACCGTTCCCGTCAAAACGCCGATCAGCGTTGACTTTCCGGCGCCGTTCTCACCGATCAAGCCGAGAACGTCACCTCGGCTGACGTCGAGTGAGACGTCCTGGAGGGCGTGAACGGGTCCGTAACTCTTGCAGACCCCACGCAAGCTGATGGTTGCTGTGTCGCTCACCTTCGTATCACTCATTCTCAGGCCACGAGTTGGTCTTTGTACTGCAGCAACGGGCCCGAGCGGAATGCAGCCGCGTACTCGGTGCGTACTCCGGTGATATCTGCAGAGTTCCAAGCGCTGTTCAGCGTGTATTGGTCCTGCGATACGCCGGCGTAGTACTCCCGCGGATCGATCGGGTTGAGTAGGGTCTGCGGGTCCCAGTCGTCAGGATGCAGGGCCTTGCTCATTTTTGCCCAGTCGAACGGAAGTGTGGGTGCATACACGGTTTTCAGTACGTCGTCGGCGATCTCCGGAGTCACCAGGAGTGCTCCCTGTGAAAGGAATCGCTCCGGCAGAGACAGGTCGACGCCGTTGAGTTGATCGAAGATGGTGACACCGAGAATTCCTGCCGTGAGTCCGCCGACCGTCGCACTGGTCAGGTATTGCTTTCCCTGCGCGATGTACTCGACGTTCTGCTTGTTACCGTCGAATCCGACCACGATCTTGCCCGTGATCTTCGCAGCGTCCAGTGCCGCGATGACTCCTGCAGCTTGACTGTCGTTCTGCGCGAACACCCCGACGAAGTCCGGCACCGAGGGCAAGATGTTCGTGAACGCCTTTCTCGCGTCTTCCGAAGTCCAGTTGCCCGGTGACGCGGTGACGATCTTGATTCCCGGGTAGTCCTTGGCCGCGGCATTCAGGCCAGCTGTCCGTTGATCGTCGGAAGACGAACCCTTCTGCCCCGGAACATGAATGATAGTTCCGTTGCCGCCGACCTTGTCGAACAGAGCCTTGGCGGTTGCGACGGCGATCTTGGTGGACGGCGGTGTGATGAAGCGGACCCACTTGTCCGCATCGGCCGGTGTATACCAGGCGGGCGCCGTGTACGAGCTGGCATACAGAATCCCGGCTGCCTGGCAGGCTTTCGTGACAGCTGCCGCTTGAGCTTCAGTGGCGGGAGTACCGAAGATCGACTTGCCGCCCGAAGCGCGGACGTTGCCTACCTGTCCCAGCGCAGTGTTGACGTTGCCCTGGTCCTCCACCGAGGACATGCCCACGCCCAGCGCGTCCATCGCCTGCTTGCCGCCGTCCGAGAACGCGACGAAGTAGTCGTTGGAGAGAGTTGTGACCTGGCAGAGGGTCTTTTCCTGGACTTTGCCCGCGCCGGCGCCACCGCCGGCGGCGGTACTGGTGGAACTGCCGCCTGCTCCGCAGGCCACTGCGCCGAGGGTGATGCCTGCTGCGCCCATTGCGGCGAAGAAGGAACGTCGGGTCAGTGGATGAGAGAACGTCGCGTTTCGTGCGACGTCCACGATCTTCGATTCGATCGAAGGCATGATCACATCCTTGGTCTCACAAGAGGGGGCTCGAGAGGTTGTCTCGAGGTGTGGAGGAAACGGGAGATTTCGCTACTTCGCCAGCAGATGCGTTGTGAACCAACGGGAAGCGTGTTCGGCCGCTACTGCGAGCTTGGACTGATCGCTGTAGAGCGTCATGTGCGACGTGTGCGGTAGGACGACAAGTTCTTTCTTCGGAGTCGGGATGTTGTTGAAACTCTCGATCTCCAAGTCCCATAACGTGAGGTCGTCGCCTTCGGCCACGATCATCATCGACGGCGTGTCGAGAATCCGGGGTACGAAGTAGTTGACGTCGTAGTCGAGCAGGAGATCGACGGATTCCATGGTCGAACTGTTCTGGTAGAGAGGAGCTTCGGTGGCTTGAAGTGCCGCGAAGGTCGTCTTCGTCTCGGGGAACGGCCAGGACGACAGTTCTTCCTCGGGGTTCTCGCTCGCATGCGCGATGTGCAGTCGCTGATTCGGATCGTCGAAGCGGAGTCGGCGATCTTCGAGAATTGCGTCCCATAGCTTTCGATAACCCATGGTCCCGTGGATCCGACGCATGTTGCGGTACCCGTCGATCACCGGAATCTGAGACACGATGGCCTTCACCCGGGGATCGGTCGCGGCGAGAATCATCACGTGGCCGCCGGAGTAGGAAATTCCCCAGGCGCCGAGACGGTCGTTGTCGATGCCGGGAGTGCGCTCGAGAAAGCTGAGCGCGTTCTGATAGTCACGAATCTGTTGCTTCGGGTCCAGATGTTGGCGGGGCTCACCGTCCGAGACGCCCAGGCTGCGGTAGTCGAAGACCAGCGCAGCCATACCGGCCGTCACGAAGGCCTCGGCGTAATAGGGCATGACCAATTCGCGGACGTAGCACCAACCGCCTGCCAGTACGACGGCCGGAACGTCGTCGTCGGTGTCGGGTCGGTACAGCCACCCGCGAACGGTGACTCCGTCGCTGGAGAATTCGACATCTTCACGGCGCATTGCGCGACTCCTCATGTAACGAGTGAAAGCTGAACGGAAGTAGGTACGAAAGAAAACGGACGGTCCTGTCGCCGTGCGTATTACGGCATCGACGCGGTTCGCTCGTGCCAACTGCCCCGAGCGGATCGTCGCGGATCCGAAGTACTCCGTAATCGTGAGTCACCTCACAGCCTTTGTCAAGTGTCACTGGACAGCAAGGAAAATCCGTCGGTATAGTCCTGCTCACCCACTGCGCATGTATTCGTAACGAGCGCAGCATTATTGGAGGTGTTCCGGCTCGTGAACGGCGAAGAAGTTCTGTGTGCCTACGAAAAGATGTTGTTGATCCGGGTGATGGAGGAGCGCATCTCGGCGCTCTACAAGGGCGACACCATTCCCGGGTTCGTTCACACTTCGATAGGTCAAGAGGCGTGCGCCGTGGGGGCTCTCACTCATGCGCGGGTCAGTGACGTCATCACCTCGACGCACCGCGGGCACGGCCATGTTCTGGCAAAAGGCCTGGAACCCGACCGGATGATGGCGGAGTTGATGGGCAAGGTCACCGGAGCCAACAACGGCCGGGGTGGCTCGATGCACGTGGCGGATCCCCGCTTGGGGATCTTCGGTGCGAACGGGATCGTGGGCGCGGGGTTGCCGATTGCCGTCGGTGCGGCTTTCGCTGCCAAGGATCGCGGTGAGGGCGATCTGGTGGTGGCGTTCTTCGGTGACGGGGCGATTGCGACCGGTGCGTTCCACGAGGCGATGAACATGGCTGCGCTGTGGAAACTGCCGATCATCTTCCTGTGCGAGAACAACGGATTCTCGGAGTTTTCCTCGACGGTGGATCAGCATCCTGTCCCGATCTCTGCGCGCGCAGCGGGATACGGGATGGAATCGATCACGCTGGCAGGCAACGACGTCGAGGCGGTCGCCGACGGTATTCGGCCGGTGTACGAGCAGGTGCGAGGCGGCGGTGGTCCGGTGTTCGTGGAGGTCACGACCCTGCGGGTGCACGGGCACTACGAGGGCGATCCGCAGGTGTACCGCGACAAGGATGAGATGGCGCGAGACATTCTCGCGGCCGATCCACTGACGCTGACGCGTGGCCGACTCCGAGAGCTCGGCATCGGGGACGAAGTACTCGATCTGGTGGACAAGCGAGTGAGGGCGGTGGTCGACGAGGCGGAGCGTTTCGCGCGGTCGTCGCCGCAACCGGAGGCGTCGAGCGTGATGGAGTACATCTTTTCGCCACGTCGCATCTACCCGCCGGACCGCCTCGACGTGGGTGTCGGCGCGGGCGGCGCGGCCGTGTCGCAGTCCAAGATCCTCAAGGCGGCGCTCGACGACTCTCTGGCGGCCGATCCGGATGTGTTTCTTGCCGGTATCGATGTAGCCGGCGGGAACGTTTTCGGTCTTACCAGGGGATTAGCCGCGAAGTATCCGGGGCAAGTGCTCGATACGCCGATCTCTGAATCGGCGATCATGGGTCTCGCCGTCGGCTCGGCGATGGCAGGCCGTAGACCCGTCGTGGAACTGATGTACCTCGACTTCCTCGGGGTATGCCTGGATCAACTGATGAATCAGGCGGCAAAGCTCCGGTTCATGACGGGCGGTGCGGTGAGCCTGCCGTTGGTGGTGCGGACGCAGTTCGGTTCCGGCAGATCATCGGGTGGGCAGCATTCGCAGAGTCTCGAGGCACTGTTGGCGCACATCCCGGGACTGACTGTTCTCATGCCCAGTTCGGGCGCTGATGCGTACGGTCTGCTGCGGGCGGCGATCGAGGACGACAATCCGGTGATGTTCATCGAACACCGTCTGCTGTACGAGAAGAAAAGTTTGTTGCCGAGCAAGGATTTTCGGGTTCCGATCGGAAAGGCGGCGGTGACGAGACCTGGTTCGGACGTCACTATTGTCTCGTGGTCGCGTATGGCGATGCACGCCTTGGTCGCGGCACAGACGTTGGCAGAGGAAGGGATCGATGCCGAGGTCATCGATCTACGAACGATTGCTCCGCTCGATCGGGAGACGATTCTCGAATCATTCAGTCGGACGAACCGGATGGTCATTGCCCAGGAAGCCGTCGTGGACTTCGGCGTCGGAGCCGAGATCGCAGCTATAGCAGTAGATTCCGGGTTCTATTCACTGGACGCGCCGGTAGTGCGGGTGGGAGCACGGTACGCGCCTGCGCCCTATGCGCCGGTGCTCGAACGTGAGTGGGAAGTCGGACCTGACGACATCGTTGCAGCCGTTCGGCGGGTGATGTCGTGCTGAGCGCTACCCGCCCGCGGGCAATGACCGGCGGCGGGGTGCTGCCTGAGATGCTTCTCGACGCTCTGCGTCGAGATCCCGAAGCACTGGCCCTTGTCGACGAGAGTGTGCGGTGGACTTACCAGGAATTGGTGGACGCGTCGACGAGATTTGCAGGCGCACTGCATAAATCAGGATTCGAGCCCGGAGAAGTGGTACTCGTTCAACTGCCGAACTGGTGGGAATCCGTCGTTGCGGCCTGGGGCACGTGGCTTGCCGGCGGCATTCTCCTTCCGGTGGTCCCGATTTACCGCGCACACGAGCTGTCCTTCATCATCGAGCAAGCTGAGCCGTCGGTGATCGTCGCCCCGCAGGAATACCGCGGATATCGTCACGTCGAGGAGCTCGGGACGGCGCTCCGTGATCTGGGCCGAGAGGTTCTTCTGGTGGAGGCTCGAGGCGAAGGTGGGTTGCGGCGCACTACGTTCGACGACTTCCTGGACTTCGGGATGGAGTCGAACGGGCCCGACCACTGCGCGGATCCCGACGATGTCGCCCTCGTTCTCTACACGTCGGGTACCACTTCCGCTCCGAAAGGCGTGCTGCACACTCATCGGACTCTGATGGCCGAGAGTTCGAGCATGATCGCGCATTGCGGCGTGGATTCGCAGGACCGAATCTTCATGCCTTCGCCTCTACCCCACATCACGGGGATTTCGTATGCGGTAGTTCTGCCGGCAGCGGCAGCCTGCTCGACAGTTCTGATGCAACGCTGGGTTCCCGAAGAGGCAGTTGCGTTGATCGAACGCGAGCAATGCACGTTCACCGTGAGCGCGACACCGTTTCTCCGTGGTCTTGCCGACGCCTACGAGAAGGGCGGATATCGACGATCCCAGCTGACCCGATTCGTGTGTGGTGGGGCCGGGATTCCACCGGAGCTGGTGCGTCGAGCCCATCGCGTGATGGGGACGGCGGTTGTTCGTACCTACGGATCGACGGAGCTTCCGACCCTCGTCATGGGTGATCCTTTCGGTGACATCGCCCTGCAGGCAGAGGACGAAGGAGCGGTGATCGGCGGAAACGAATTCCGGCTCGGCGAAGACGACGAGCTGTTGGTGCGGGGTCCGGAACTGTTCGTCGGCTACGTCGACAGCTCGATCAACGCGGAATCGTTCACCGAGGACGGCTTTTTCCGGACCGGCGACGTAGCCGCCGTGGACGAGTCAGGTCAGATCCGGATCACGTCACGGATCAAGGACATCATCAACCGGGGCGGAGAGAAATTCAGCGCTGCCGACATCGAGTGGGCCCTCGAGGCTCATCCCAATGTGGGAGAGGTGGCAGTGGTCGGGTATCCGGACGAGGAACTGGGGGAGCGCGCGTGCGCCTTCGTTGTTCCGGACGGTGATCCGCCAAGCGTTCGAGATCTGCGGATCTTCCTGCTGTCCGAAGGATTTGCCGTTCAGAAAGCTCCGGAGAGAGTCGAGACCGTTGCGTCGCTTCCTCGGACGGAGAGTGGGAAGGTTCAGAAGTTTCTCCTGCGTCGAGCGTTAGGCTTGGGCTCCGCACAGGCGGTCCCCGAGACCTACGGAAGCGAGTTCGGACATGACGGCAACCGGCGCAAAGCCACCTCGTAAGGCGGCTGAGTCGACAGCGGCTGCATCGAAGAAATCGCAACCGCGCAAGACGACTCCCCAAAAGACGACGGCGCAGAAGAAGTCGGCGCAGAAGAAGTCGGCACAGCAGAAGTCGGCGCCGGCCAAGGTGGCGGCGCGCAAACAGAAGGCGGAGGACAACGGTTTGGGGACGTCGGTAGGCAAGACGGTTCGTGCCGAACGCACGAGACAGGGAATCCCGGTTCGTGAATTGGCGAGGCGGCTCGGCGTATCGCCGTCCTTCCTGTCGCAGTTCGAACTGGGGCAGAGTCAGGCCGCGGTGAACACGCTTTTTGCAATCGCGACCGAACTCAACCTGTCGTTGGACGTGCTGCTCGGCAACAGCGTCGATCCGGAACGTGAATCCGCATCCGAAACGAAGACTCACGAACCGCGGATCTCCGACTGCCTCACCTTTCGGTCGGGTGTTCGCTGGCAACGGTTGGCGAATACTCCCGCGAACCATCACGTCCAGTTCCTCCTCACGGAGTACGAGCCCGGCGCCGACTCTGCGCCGGGCGATGCACCGCAGACCCATTCGGGTGACGACTACGGGTACGTGCTGGAAGGGACTTTGACGATCGACATCGACGGAATGCGTCGGCTGCTCAAGGCGGGTGAAGCGATACACCTGGTCGGGAACGTTCCCCACCGGTTGCGCAACGAGACGGACGAGACGGTCAAGGCGATCTGGTTCGTCCTGGGCTGAGTAACCGGGGGCGGTGCACTGGGTGTGACGCCACTGGGTGTGACGCCGGTCTCGATTCAACTTAGGCAATCCTTTTCTTGACTAATTCCAGAAAAGCGGCATACTGGGAAACATGCGAAACGGAGAGCATGACTTCGACCCCCGAGCGCAACTGCGCGCCGTCGGGTTGAGGGTCACTGCTCCGCGCCTCGCCGTGCTGGATGCGGTTACAGCCCAACCGCATTCAGACGCCGATTCTGTTGCAGCACTCGTGCGGCAGCAGCTCGGATCGGTATCCACACAGGCCGTTTACGACGTGCTGAAGGCATGCGTGAACGCAGGATTGCTGCGACGCATCGAGCCGGCGGGTTCGCCCGCACGGTTCGAGACGAGGACTGGTGACAACCACCATCACCTCGTCTGTCGCGGCTGCGGCAAGGTCGTCGACGTCGATTGTGTTGTCGGCCAAGCTCCCTGCCTCGAACCTTCCGATAATCACGGCTTCGAAATCGACGAAGCCGAGGTCGTGTTCTGGGGCCGTTGCCAAGATTGCCTGAAGAATTCTGCCGAATCCGACACCGAGTCGGACGCGGTCTCGCAGAATCGAATTGATGCGTCCAGAACCTCCGAGTCGGCCCCCTCGCATGCAGCCCATGCGTTCGGCTCGGATGCAGCCCCGCTCCTCTGACGCCCAGCCCACAACGCTAGGAGGCTTCGCCATGACCAAGCCCACCACCAACAATTTCGGTATCGCGGTCGCAAGTGATGACGAATCGCTGACCGCGGGTATTCAGGGGCCGGTGCTCCTTCACGACCACTACCTGATCGAGAAGCTCGCGCAGTTTAACCGCGAGCGTGTCCCGGAGCGCATCGTCCATGCCAAGGGCGGCGGCGCTTTCGGTGAACTCGTCATCACACACGACGTCAGCCAGTACACCAAGGCCGCGTTCCTGCAGCCGGGTAAGAAGACCGAGTCGCTCGTCCGCTTCTCCACCGTCGCCGGTGAGCAGGGCAGCCCGGACACCTGGCGCGATCCGCGCGGTTTCGCGATGAAGTTCTACACCGAAGAGGGAAACTACGACCTCGTCGGCAACAACACCCCGGTGTTCTTCATCAAGGACGCCATCAAGTTCCCCGACTTCATTCGTTCGCAGAAGCGACTGCCCGGCTCCGGTCTTCGTGACCACGACATGCAGTGGGACTTCTGGACTCTGCGCCCCGAGACCGCTCACCAGGTGACCTGGTTGATGGGTGACCGCGGTATCCCGAAGACCTGGCGCAACATGGACGGCTTCGGATCGCACACCTACCAGTGGGTCAATGCTGCGGGTGAACGCTTCTGGGTGAAGTACCACTTCAAGACCGATCAGGGCATCGAGTTCCTGACGCAGGCAGAAGCAGACAGCCTCGCAGGTAGCGATCCTGACTACCACCGCGCGGATCTGTACAACGCCATCGAGGCCGGCAATTTCCCGAGCTGGACCCTCAACGTTCAGATCATGCCGGTCGACGAGGCCGAGGGGTACCGCTTCAACCCGTTCGACCTCACCAAGGTTTGGTCCCAGAAGGACTACCCGCTGATCGAGGTCGGCAAGTGGACGCTGAACCGCAACCCTGAGAACTTCTTCGCGCAGATCGAGCAGGCGTCGTTCGAGCCGTCGAACGTGGTGCCCGGCATCGGATTCAGCCCGGACAAGATGCTTCTCGGCCGCGTCTTCTCCTACGCCGACGCACATCGTTACCGCATCGGCACCAACTACGCCGACCTGCCGGTCAACGCCCCGAAGAACGAGGTGAACTCCTACTCCAAGGAGGGTGCCATGCGCTACAGCTTCAATTCCCCGTCGACGCCGGTGTACGCACCGAACTCGTACGGCGGACCGCATGCCGATCCGTCGGCTGCCGGTGACGAAGGCCTGTGGGCGTTCGACGGCAAGGCTGTGCGCGCCGGATACATCGAGCACGCCGAGGACGGCGACTTCACGCAGGCCGGAACGCTGGTCCGCGAAGTTCTCGACGACGCAGCTCGTGAGCGCCTGGTGAGCAACATCGTCGGCCACGCCCTTGCCGGCGTCAGCGAGGAAGTTCTGCTGCGTGTCTTCGAGTACTGGAAGAACGTCGACGCAGATTTGGGTAAGCGCGTCGAAGAAGGCGTACGCGCAGGTCAGTGATCCGCTGACCTGACAATCGAATAGGTGTACGGAATGCGGGCCGCTGCAAGGGAAATCGATTCCCGGCAGCGGTCCGTTTCCGTCTTCCCAACTACAGCAGCGCGAACCAGTAGACGAAGCATGCGAGAAGGAATACAACGACTGACTCCATGACGACACCCCTGTTCGACGTGCACTTCTGCTGTTCGCACCCTCCATGATCCGCTTCTCGAGCGGAGAATGCTCGGGGCACAAGTTTCGCGAACCGAGGTGTTGGGCAGTCAATTCCCATGGCAATAGGTGCGGTTCTCTTCGACATCGACGGAACGCTCGTCGATTCCAACTATCTGCACGTAGAAGCGTGGTCGCGAGCTTTTTTCGAGGTAGGTCGCCCGGTTGACGCGTGGCGGGTGCATCGCAGCATCGGCATGGACGGAGACCAACTACTGGAGACGTTGCTCGGCGAAGACATCGACGGGTGCGGGCCACGGGCCAAGGAGCTTCACACCAAGTACTACCGGCAGTCGGCTGACCGCCTCAGAGTACTGCCGGGAGCACGAGAGTTGATCCGCCGAGTTCACTCGCTCGGACTGCACGTCGTGCTCGCAACTTCGGCGCCGGACGACGAACTGGAGTTGCTGCGCCGGACGCTCGACATCGACGAAATGATTTACGCCGCCACTTCTTCGGAATCCGTCGACGTGGCCAAGCCTGATCCGGACCTGATCGAGGTCGCGCTCGCGAAGGCAGGTGTCGACGCGGGCAATGCGGTCATGGTCGGGGATGCCGTCTGGGACATGAAGGCGGCGACATGGGCGGGCGTTGTGGCTGTGGGAGTGCGCAGCGGCGGCATGTCGACCGACGAACTCGAAGGCGCGGGTGCGGCTGCCGTGTACGACGACGCTCGCGATCTTCTCGACCACCTCGACGGCAGTGTGGTCTCCGAACTCGTTTCAGGCCTCGATACCAGGAGTTGATCAGTGATGGCACGATTCGGCTACACCTTGATGACCGAACAGGCCGGCCCGAAAGAACTGGTTCGCCACGCAGTTCGGGCCGAAGAAGTCGGCTTCGACTTCGAAGTGATGAGTGATCACTACTCGCCGTGGCTGACCGAGCAGGGGCATGCGCCCTACGCCTGGTCGGTGCTGGGAGCAGTCGCACATGCCACCGAGCGAGTCGGCTTGATGACGTACGTGACTTGTCCGACCGTGAGGTACCACCCTGCCGTCGTCGCTCAGAAAGCCGCGACGATCCAGATCCTCGCGGACGGGCGCTTCACCCTGGGATTGGGAAGTGGCGAGAGCCTGAACGAGCATGTGGTCGGGGAGGGTTGGCCGTCCATCGACACTCGGCAGGACATGCTGCAGGAGGCGGTGAGCATCATTCGCGCACTGCTCGCCGGAGATCTGGTGAGCTGGAAGGGGGAGTACTTCGACGTCCAGTCCGCCAGGATCTGGGATCTCCCGGAGAACCCGGTTCCCCTGGCGCTGGCCATGTCCGGTGACAAGTCCGTCGAGCGTTTCGGTCCGATGGCCGACGATTTGATTGCCGTGCAACCGGATTCGGAACTGGTGCACCTGTGGAAGCATGTGCACGGCCGGGCATACGGATTGGCTCCCGCAGGCCGGACCATCGGTCAGATTCCGATCTCGTGGGATCCTGATCGCGACACGGCAATTGCACGAGCTCATCAGCAGTTCCGGTGGTTCGGCGGAGGTTGGTCCGTGAACTCCGAACTGCCGACGCCGGCGAGCTTCTCGGGCGCAACTCAGTTCGTGCGTAAAGAGGATGTAGCTGAAAGCATTCCGTGTGGTCCCGATCTTGATGTGATCGTCGAGGCGGTCAAGGCATACACGGACGCCGGATTCACCGATGTGGCACTGGTACAGATCGGTGGAGATACCCAAGACCGATTCTTCGACGAGGCGGCCAAGCCGCTGCTCGAGGCTCTGCACGTCGAATTGGGTTGATCGAGAAGATCAATCGAGTACCGCCGAGCGGGCTCTTGTCGAGTCGAGCGCTACCGCCGTGCAGCCGTGCCTGCTGCGCGACGAGGGCCAAACCCAAACCGCTTCCGGCGTCGCCCGCACCGGTACCACGAACAAATCGTTCGAACATCGCTTCCCGTTCCGACGGCGCGATCACCGTGCCGTTGTCGTCGACGAATACCGTCGCCGAACCGGTCGCAGCCCCTGATCGGACGGTGATCTCGACTTCGTCGGCATTGCCGTGCCGAACGGAGTTGGTGACGGCGTTGGTCAACACCAGACGGATGCCCGCGGGAAAGGCCTGAACCGAAAGCTCTTCCGGTGCTTTCAAACGAACGTCGACCTGCGGGTGCAGACGGCCGGCGTCCGCGACGGCGCGATCGGCAACCTCCACCAGGTCGACGTCGGCACAGTCCTCGGGATCGGCCACCTCACCCAGGGCGAGTGTCTCCAGATCGGTCAAGGTGCGCTCGATCTGGCGCTGCGCCTCCAACAATTCGCTGGACAGTTCGCGCCGTTGGCTTTCCGTGAGATCCAGTGTCGCGAGAACTTCCAGATCGGTACGCATCGACGTCAGAGGGGTGCGTAGTTCGTGGGCGGAGACGCGAGCAAAATCTCGTGCCGACTCCAACGCCTCCTCGGTGCGGCTTCGATCGCTTTCGATGCGACTGAGCATGCTGTGGATTGCTTCGGACAGTTCTTCGGCCTCGCGCGTGCCACGTACCGACGGTGCCCGGCGTGAGAGTCCTTCGACGTCGAGATTGTTGCCGATCGAACTGGTGGTCTCGGTCAATTGCTGTAGGGGGCGGACGGCGCGGCCCGTGAGGAACCAGCCGAGCCCGGCCGCGGCGAGAATGGCGACCACCGCCGCAGCGGCCACCTGGACCTGCTGCTCACGGATTGCCTGGGTCAGTGGGTCTTCGGGGATGCTGACGGCCAGTGCGGCGCCGCTGTCACCGGGCAGCAGAACATCCCGACTGCGGACGTCGGTGGTAGCCAACGCACTGATGGTCGTGGCATTGAAGCCGGGGTCGACGACAAGTGGTTGTGTTGTGGCGGTGGGTGTTTCGATGAACACCGGGCTCGGTGCACTTGCCGCAACTCCCAGAGTGACGGAATCGAGTGTGCGTTCCAGTTGTTCGGATCCGTTGACACGCAGGAAGACCGCGAATGCAATTCCGATCGCGGCAATCACGATTCCAGCGGCCAGGCCCGAGGCGATGGCTACTCGGGTCTGTAGTGACAGCGGCCGCTTCATCGCTCGGCCCTCAGGACGAAGCCGACTCCGCGCACGGTGTGGATCACGCGAGGCGCCCCGTCGACCTCGAGTTTCTTGCGTAGATAGGTGACAAAGACGTCGACGACATTGGTATCGGCAGCGAAGTCGTAACCCCAGACGAGGCGCAGGAGCTGTGCCCGGCTCAGTACGATGCCGGCGTGCTCGGCGAGCACGGACAACAGATCGAATTCTCTTTTGGTGAGTTCGATTCGCTTACCGTCGATGTGTGCTCGGTGCCCACGAAGATCAACGGTGAGAGGGCCGACGGTGATCGGGTGATCGAGGGTAGGGGTGGCCCGCGTCGTGCGTCGAAGCAAAGCGCGCAGTCTGGCGACCAGTTCTGCCAACTCGAAGGGTTTGGTGAGGTAGTCGTCGGCGCCCGCTTCCAGCCCCGCGATGCGGTCGCCCACGGAACTTCGGGCGCTGAGTACGCAGATCGGAACCTCGTTGCCGATCGCGCGCAATGCCGTCACGACCCCGACGCCGTCGAGACCGGGCATGTTGACGTCGAGTACCAGCGCAGCCGGGCATTGCTTGTTCACCGACGACAAAGCTGACCGTCCGTCGACAGCAGTTGCCGTGTCGAAGCCCGACAATCGAAGTCCACGTTCGAGCGAATTCAGAACCTTCGCGTCGTCGTCAACGATCAGGATGCGCTCGCGTGTACTCACCCCAGCCATGGTGCCATCGGATCAAGGCCTGGGGCCCCGCTCGGAGCGGGGGCCGCCGCATTCTCATCAACTCCTAAGAAACCGACAACAGATCTGCAGTGTTGGCTTCATAACCTCGGGTTTCTCGGATGCGACCGCGCCGAGAATTCGAGAACGTTCGATCAAGGAGAACAACGATGACGCGATTGAAAGTGAACGGCAAGCGGGCCCGCCGGACCGGTGTGGTGGTGGCGTCCGTGGCGGTCCTCGGTATGGCCGTGGCACCGGGAATCGCCTGGGCTTCCAACCCCATTTCCGACGGGTCGCCGGTGGCGGTGCGATCGATCGCGACCGCTCCGGCCGAGTTGGGTGTGGCTCCCGAAGTAGCGTGTGGTGTCGCGGCGCCGATTTCCGACGAGGAGCTGCAGAAGCTCATCGACGAGGGCAAGGTTGTGCGCGCGGAGGAGGCCGGTACGGCCGCAGTCACTATCGAAGTGCCGAGCGAAGCTGCGACATTCGTTGCGCGTGAAGGTGTGCCGGCGTTGCCGACCGTCGAGTGGGCTCCGACGACCGAGGGTGTTCCGGCAGAGGTGCTCGACATGGCCGGCGTCGCTCCGCTGGAGGAAGGCGTTGCCCTGTCATGCACGGTTGCCGCGGGCTGACGAGCGAAAAAAGCTCCGCATGAACCGCTTTGACCTGGAACGGTACGCCCGTACTCAACCGGGTCTGGAGGTTCGTCAAGCCTGTCGGTAGCACTTGCTACGTTCGGGGCGGTCTCGGCGAGCATGCCGGGACCGTCGCCGATGGCGTCATGTGTGTGGTGTCTTGCTACGGGTGCGGTACGGCCTGGCGCGGGGCGCGTTTCGAAAGGTGTTGTGTTTCATGGTCATGGGCCCCACCCACGCGATGTCCGGTGCTGCTGTGGGGTTGGTGGTTGCAGAGTTGTTGCCTCTCGACTGGGGAGGGCCCACATCCACTGCGGAAACTTTGACCTTTGCCGGGGTGTGCGCCGGAGCCGCCCTGCTTCCCGACCTCGATACCGGTCAGTCCACGGTTTCCCGATCATTCGGTCCGCTCAGCAAGGCTCTGGCCAAGGGCATCGACGCAATTTCGGTGACCTTCTACCGCATTACGAAAGGCAAGAAGGACGGCAAGCGTCGTGGTGGGCATCGGACTCTCACACACACCGCACTGTTTGCCGCGGGTCTCGGTGCCGGGGTCTCGGCGCTGGTGGTTCAGTTCGGGAAGCCCGCCATCATCATCACGCTGTTCTTCTGCCTCGGGTTGGCGATCCGAGGATTGGCGGGTGAATTGGCGAAGGAGAAGGGATGGCTCGCGGTTTCTGCCGTTGCGTTGGTGCTCTCCGCCCTCACCTGGCAGTGGTATCCCAGCGAGGCCGGATCCACCGGGCTAGGTGTTGCGGTGGCACTGGGCTGCGCCACGCACTGTCTCGGCGATGCGATCACCAAGGAGGGAGTGCCGTTTCTTGCACCCCTGATCCCGCTCGGCGGCAAGCGATGGTGGGAACAACGGCTGCCATCATTTCTGTCCATCCGTGCAGGTGGGAACCTCGAGAAGATCTTGATTGGGCCGGCTCTCACGGTTCTGACTGCCTGGTTGATCATCAGTGCGTTCGACGGCGCCCCGGAAGCGATCTACGCCGTGTTCGCTCCGATGGTGCAGTAGGCGTCGGAAAACTTTTATTACGGAACCACTGGCATCGTAATCATATTTGTTCTACGTTCGTCCCTGACATGAACCGAGTCGGCTGACGGAGTGGGCAGTGGTGCATCAAACAGAACGCAAGGCAGAGCACAGCTCCGGAGAAGGCGGTGTGAGCCGACGCGGATTTCTCGCAGCAAGTGCCGGTGCTGCCGCGCTTACGGGTCTTGCTTGGGCGCCGGCGGGAGCAGTTCCCTGGGGCTCGGCATCGACCATCGCGCCACCGCCCGGATTTCCGTCGGACATTCCGCTGTCACAGCAGGCATACGTCAACTGGTCGCGAGAAATCATGCTCGACAGCGTGTGGACGGCGACGGCGCGTCACAGCGACGACGTCGTCACCCTCGCCAACTGGGCGTTCGACAACGGCTACACGGTGCGTGCGCGCGGAACGATGCACGGGTGGAGTCCGTTGACGGTGGTGCCTGGCGCGCCTTCGGATCGAGTTCTGCTGGTCGACACGATGACGAACTTGAATTCGGTTGTGGTGCAGCACGGCACGCCCGCAACAGTCACGGCGGGCGCCGGGGCCAGCATCGAAGCGATTTTGACAGCGCTCGAGCGGGAGGGGCTCGGCTGGGCCAACTCTCCGGCGATCGGTGAGCTGTCCATCGCCGGGGCGCTGGCGATCGGCGCCCACGGGGCAACCTATCCGGCGGCGGGGGAGACGATCACCCCTGGTCAGTCGTACGGATCGCTGAGCAACCTGATCGCCGAGATCACGGTGGTGGCGTGGGACGAAGGCAGCAATCGCTACGCGCTGAAGACTTTTCACCGATCAGATGACAAGATCACGGCTTTCCTGACCCACCTGGGCCGAACCTTCGTCACCTCCGTGACGCTGCAAGCCGGGGAGAATTATCGGCTGCGTTGCCAGAGTTTCACCGACATTCCGTGGCAAGAACTCTTTGCTGCTCCCGGTTCGCCAGGACGTACCTACGAGAGTTTCGTCGAGAAATCCGGGCGGGTGGAAGCGATCTGGTTCCCGTTCACGCCAACACCGTGGCTCAAGGTCTGGACACCGACCGCGGTCAAACCGCCGGAGTCTCGAGAAGTGAGCGGGCCGTACAACTACTTCTTCTCCGACGCGATTCCCGAAGAAGTCACCACCCCGTTGGGGATGGTGGCGCAGGGTCTTCAAGCTGCGACACCACTGTTCGGTGCCTCCCAGTTCGGAGCTGTAGCAGCAGGATTGGTGCTGACCGACACCGACGATCTCTGGGGTTGGTCGAAAGACGTTCTGTTCTACCTCCGGCACACGACCTTGCGCGTCGTAGCCGGGGGCGGGGCCGTGATCACCAAGCGGTCCAACATCGGCCGAGTCGTCCACGAGATGACGAGTTGGCTGAACGAACGAATGACGCACTACGCGTCGCTGGGGCAGTATCCCGTCAACATGCCGTTCGAAGTGCGTCTCTGCGGTGTCGACGATGACGGCGAGGTGTTGGTCGACAGCGCCGGAGTGCCGGACCTGTCAGCGGTGCGGCCGCGGGCGGATCGTCAGGACTGGGACACAGCGATCTGGATGAACGTAGTCTCGATTCCCGGCACCGCGGGATTGCCTGCGTTCCTTCGCGAAATGGAACGGTGGATGGTCGCGAACTACTCCGGCGATTACGCGACCTTCCGTCCGGAGTGGTCCAAGGGGTGGGCATTCACCGATCAGGCGGCATACCAGGACGACGAATTCCTCACCAGCACAGTGCCTGCCACCTTCCGTGCCGGTGGCGACGGGAATTGGGGCTTCGCTCTCGCCACTCTCGACGAACACGACCCGCACCGTGTATTCAGCAATACGTTTCTCGACCGCGTATTGCCACCCAGCTGAATCTGTTACTGCGGGAGCGGTTTGCGCCAAATTACGTCGGTGACGCGGATACGCTGATTGTTGTCACCATTCCAGTCGACGCTCAGTCCCTGGGCTCGGAGTGCGTCGGTTACCTGGTGCCCGACGGTCTGATCGGTGTGCGCGATCATGTGTGCCTTGGCGGTTTCGTCGCCGCCGAAGGCAGCGGCGATCAGCGCGGGATCGAGATCATGGGCCGGACGAAACGCACTGTAGGACAAGTAGAGATCGGACGGCTCGTCGCCGAGACGCTCCGCATCTTGCATGTGGAAGAACGTGTACGCCCACTGAGCAAAGGGATACCCGTTCTCGTCAGGTTCGGACGGCGTGCGTTCGTCGTCGATTTCGGTAGTGCCGCACTGCATGCAGCAGGTGAAGTTCATCCGGGCCACGACGCCGTTGCGCTCGAGATCAGCGAAGGCCGCGGATACGCGCTCGAAGTCGCCGGGAGCTGTCCATTGCGTCTGCTCCACCAGTCTGTGGTCCCAGACCGCACGCACTACCGCATCGATCTGTCTGCCGAGTTCGTCGTTCTCGAAGCCGCCCTCGACACAGTCTCGGGCGGCTTCGCAGATTTCTTCGAACGTCGCGAAACCTGGGAGTACCAGTTCGCGTGCTTGCCCACGTACGGCGACGATGTCAGCCTCACTGAGCACCGGTGCTGACCGTGACTGTGCAGACCGTGACTGTGCTGACCGTGACTGTGCTGACCGTGACCAGGGCAATCGCATACCGGCACCGTACTGCACCGATCCGACCGTCAGGCGACGTCAGCTGCTGCTTTCGTTTCCTCCTCGGTCGACGGGGCCGGCTTGTTCGGGATGAGCGCCGTGGCGATCAGGCCCACCACGACAAATCCGGCCGCAAGGTATCCGCCGAGTGTGATGCCGTGAGTCATCGCAGACTGGGCGGCGTCGGCAACGAAAGCAGTGCTCGGTGAGCCGGCCAGTGAGTCGATGGCGGCGCCTGCGCTGTCGGTGACTGCCCGCGTCAACTGATCAGCCTGAGCTTGGTCGACACCGGATTCGGTGAGGTCGCTGTTCAGCGTGGAATTGAGAGTGCTGAAGAACACCGTGGTGAGGACGGCGATACCCAGTGCCGATCCGAGTTGGCGGAACGCACTCTGAATGCCGGAGCCTTGACCGGCGCTCTGCTCGGGAATCTCCTCGAGCACGACGTTGGTAACCTGCGCCGTCGCGAAACCTACACCGATGCCGTAGAAGAACAGCACTGCGGCGATAGTCCACCAGGGGCTGTCTGTTGCAGCGATGAATCCGAGACCGGCGAGACCGAGCGCTTCGAGAGCCAGACCGATACGGACCAAGCCCAACGGCGAGACCTTCGATGCCAGCCCGAAGCTCGCACCACTGGCGACAAAGCTGCCGATGGCGATGGGAACCAGCGCGAGTCCGGCCTGGAGTGCGCTGTATCCGAGCGTGAACTGAAGCCAGAGAGGAAGCACTGCAACGATTCCGAACTCGCCGAGTCCGATGATCAGCGTCGCGATGTTGCCGTTGCGGAACGACGAGATGGAGAACAACCGCACGTCCATCAGCGCCCGCGACGGATCGTCGCTGCGGGTGAGCATGGTTTGACGGTAGGCGAACGCACCGAGCGAGATGACGGCGAGAACCAACGCGACCAGAACCGGTGACGGTCCGCTGGACCATGAAAGTCCGAACAGATCGAAGGGTTCCTTCGTGGTCAGCCACCCGTACGTCCGTCCCTCGACGAGGCCGAAGGCCAGCAGTCCGAGCCCGGCGATGGACAGCGCCGCTCCGGTGGCGTCGATGCGCCCTGCGGTGCGCGGCGAGGGGGCGATGAACAGCACTGCGCCGATGAGAATGAGCGCAGCAAGCGGAATGTTGATCCCGAATGCCCAACGCCATGAGGCATGTTCGGCAAGCCAGCCGCCGAGCAGTGGGCCGAGGGCGGATGCAGCGCCGATGGTGGAACCCCAGACCGCGAAGGCCTGACCGCGCGCTTTGCCGGTGAACATCGCGTTCAGAAGTGACAGTGAGGTGGGCAGGATCATGGCCGCGCCGACGCCCTGCAGGAATCGCGCCAGGATGAGCAGGCCGCCGTTCGGTGCCAGTCCGGCCAGCAGGCTCGTTGCGCCGAACACGACGACACCGGCGATGAAGATGCGACGGGCGCCGACCAGGTCGGCAACTCTGCCGACCAATAGCAGGAGCGCCGCGAAGACGATTGCGTAGGACTCTTGGATCCATTGAGCCTGAACGGAATTGATCCCGAGATCTTCGATGATCGAGGGGACTATGACGTTGACGATGGTGGTGTCGACGACGATCAGTGCCACGCCGAGTGCGATGGCGATCAGGCCCAACCACTTGCGGGTGGTGGGTGAGATGTTCACGAATAAACCTCCATTGTGAAGTAACTTCATAATGAAGGTATATTTGAGGCGGTAAGTTGTCAACGTGCGCGCTGGGCTCGACCGGCCGCCGTCTGGCACAGGAAAGGTGGGATCACCGAGGTGGAGGCACCGCGCGACATCTCCGTGGAGCGGGAGCGGCTGATGGATGAATTCCGTGCGTACGGTGGGACGTTCACCGAATTCAGCCATCGATTCGCGTCGTGGCTCGGCCTCCATTCCACCGACGCAACTGCACTGATGGAAATCACGGCGGCCGAGGAGAAAGGCGCGCCGCTCTCGCCTGCCCGCCTCGGCGAGCGGATCTCGCTGACGTCGGGCGCAACCACCGCGTTGCTCAATCGCCTGGAAAAGGCAGGGCATATCGTCCGGACCCGCGAGAATGCAGACCGCCGCGTGGTCACGCTGCACAGCAGTGCGCACGTGCAGGATCTGGCGGACGAGTTCTTCGGGCCCCTTGCCGTGCGACTCGACGCCATGATGGCGAAGTACCCGCCCGAACTTCTCAGTCGATTCGAGGAATTTCTCGTCGACCTGCACTCCACGATGAACGAACACCTCGAGCAGGACAACCGCTGAACAAAAAACGCCGCTCGACTCCGGAGAGTCGAGCGGCGGTCTTGGCTTGGGTGACGGCTACTTGCCGAGCTTGGCCTGCAGATCGTTGAGAACCAGGCCGGCACCTGTCGGGCCGAGGCCCAGGAACCAGGTCTCGTCGCTCACCTCGGTGGCGCGGCCTTCCTTGACTGCGTCCATGCTGGCCCACAGCGGTCCGGCCACAACGGTGGTCTGGCCGGTGTCGGCGGGATTTCCGTAGCTGGAGTAGAAGATTCGGTCTCCTTCTGCCTCGGTGATCGTTTCCGGGCTGACCTCGACGGCCAGTTCGTTGATGTCCTGGATCGCCGGGCGGGGCAGACCGACGTCCTTCAAGATGACGCCGATGAACGACAGATTGCCGTACAAGCGCAGCTTCCCGGACATGAAGCGAACCAGTGAGATTGTCGGGGAACCGTCGATCGACTCACGGACCTTGTCGGCGTGCTCCTGGTAGTCGTTGAGAACCTGCTCAGCCTTGGTCTCCTCGCCGAGTGCGTCACCGGCAAGGAGGAAGTTCTCCTTCCACGGGAAGCCGGGGCGGATGCTGAAGACCGTCGGTGCGATCGCAGACAGCTGTGGGTACAGCTTGTCCTGACGCAGCTTGCTGCCGAGGATCAGATCGGGCTGCAGCGCGGTGATCGCCTCGAGGTTGAGGTTGTTGGTCGTGCCCACGTCGGGGACTCCGACGAGTTTGTCGGCCAGGTACGACGGCTGACCGGCGGCACTTTCCGGGCTGGCGATGCCGACCGGGGTGATCCCGAGCGAGAGGACCTCGTCGAGTTCGCCGCTGTCGAGGACGACGACACGGGTGGGCTTGGCCTCGAGGGTTGTCTCGCCCAGAGCATGGGTGATGGTGCGTGGGAACTCGCCGGGCGCGGCATCGCTGCCGAGCTTCGCGGTTTCCGTGTCGGCGGTGCTGAACAGCTTGCCGCCGGTCGCGACATCGGTGTTGCCGTTTGCGTTGCCGCCGGCGTCGGAAGAGCCGCAGGCCGTAGCGGCAAAAACAGTCGCCAGGGCAACCATGGCGACCCGGACCGACGTGCGGCTACGGAGAGTGGTGCGTGAGTGCATTAGGCTACCCTACCTTCTGTCCATATGGCTTGGTCAGGGAGGTATCCGCACTGCCGACACCAGGTGAAGGGCGCGTCAGGTCTCGCTCAGCGGGACCTCCACGCAATTCGGACAACAGGGTGCGAGCAACGTGTTAGCTTCGCGAAAGACCTGTACTGGTAAGCGAAGACGCGTGTAGTGAGGATTTCGATGACCCTGAACATTGCCGATCTGTTCGAGGCCGTTGCCGATGCGATCCCCGATCGGGTTCCCTTGATTCTGGAAGACGTGCGGTTGAGCTACGCCGAACTCGAACTGCGATCGAACCGGCTCGCACATCATCTGCAGTCGGTGGGCGTCGAACCGGGCCAGCATGTCGGTATTCACATGCGGAACTGCGTCGAGTACGTCGAATCGCTCCTTGCCTGCTTGAAGATCAGAGCGGTACCGATCAACGTCAACTTTCGCTACACGGATGCCGAGCTGTCGTATATCTACACCAACTCCCAGATGGTGGCACTGCTGGTCGAGGCAGAATTCGCGCCGACGGCACTGGCCGTGGTTCCGCAGTGTCCGGAGATCACCCACGTGCTGATCGTCGGCGACGACTACGAGAACGCCCTTGCGGCGCAGTCCGATACCCGCGACTTCGGCCCTCGCAGCAACGACGACCATTTCATCATCTACACCGGCGGTACAACCGGAATGCCCAAGGGTGTGGTGTGGCGGCACGAGGACTTCTTCTTCGCCGCGCTGTCCGGAGCGAACCTCAGCGGGCCGCCGCGTCGAAGTCTCGAAGAGGTTGTGGATGCGGCTGTAGCGAACACCGATCCGACTGTGCTGCTACTCATCCCGCCGCTCATGCATGGAGCCGCGATCTATTCACTGCTCACGGCATTTCTCATGGGAGCTCCCCGAGTGCTGACCCGCAGCTTCGATCCGATGGAAGTGCTGCGACTGGTCGAGGCCGAGAAGATCACCGGAATCACCGTCGTCGGCGACGCGATTGCTCGACCGATTGCCGACGCCATCGCCGCAAGCGAAGGGCGCTACGACCTTTCGACTCTCCAACTGATCGGCTCGGGTGGCGCATTGTTCTCCCCGAACCTCAAGGCAGAACTGACAACCCGATTGCCAGGGCTGGTGATCAAGGATGCATTCGGTGCTTCGGAATCCGGCAACGACGGCGTCGTCGAATTCGGAGAAGACGGTTCCAAGCGAATTCGCTCCAACCCCAACATGATTCTTGTCGACGACGAATTCCGTCGCATCGAACCAGGCTCGAACAAAGTCGGATTCATCGCCAGGGCAGGCCATGTTCCCGTGGCCTACTTCGACGACCCCGCGAAGACTGCTGCAACTTTTCCCGTCGTCGACGGGGTGCGTCTGGCGGTACTCGGGGATATGGGCACGATGGAAGCCGACGGAACCATAGTGCTGCTCGGGCGCGGTTCGATGTGCATAAACTCCGGAGGCGAGAAGGTTTATCCCGAAGAAGTCGAGCAGGCACTCAAAACTCACCCGGCAGTTTTCGACGCCTTGGTAGCGGGCGCGCCCGACACGCGATTCGGCGAGAAGGTCGCAGCTGTGGTGCAGGTTCGACCGGGGTTCGAAGATGTTGCGACGGAATCATTGTCGGAGCATTGCCGCACCCATGTGGCTGGGTACAAGATTCCCCGGTCGATCGTGCTGGTACCCAGCATCCTCCGCTCACCCAGCGGTAAGGCCGACTACCGTTGGGCTCGCGAAACCGTAGCGGGAGTATGAGCATGTAGTGTCCCGGAACCTGTAATTGGTACAAGTGGGGAGTATGTGTGACTGGGAATGATGCAGGTGCTGGTCATGTTTTTGTCGTCCGAGGACGTCTCGAATCAGTGGACTGGGATGCGGCGGTCGTGTCGACGAGCGGCAACTTCGTGCCTCGTGAGCATTGGTGGCCGGTGCTCGGCCTCACGAGTCCAGTGGAAAGCGCACCGGCAGGGGGCAACAGGGTCCGCGCATTCCCGAAGGAAGGGCGGCCGGCGTGGCTGTTGAACGTCGCTTCTCGGGGATCGGTGCCCCGGCTGGTGGACGGCGTTCACGAGGTCCTCGACGCGATTGCATCTGCTGATATTCAGCCCGGAGGTCGTCGAGTCAAACCACTCATTGCTTTGCCGACCTTCGGGGTGGGTTTGGGCGGGCAGGCGATGGTTCGGGGCCATGTCATCAAAGCGTTGATCGAGACTGCGGTGGAATGTGCTGACAAATACGACTTCGACATCGCCTTTGTAGTTGCCAATGCTGCCGATTACGCCGCGTATCAATCGATTCGGCGGGGACACTTGTTGAGTGCTGGCATCCCTCCGCAGGTCCAGCAATTGGCCGATAGGTTGCACGCGGGTGAAGCCTCCTTGTTGTTGGGTGCAGGAGTCAGCATTCCCGCCGGATTGCCGTCGTGGGACAATCTGCTCGAGGCAATTCGTCACCAGGAGCTGCCGGGTGTGAGCAGCGCGGAATTTGCTGAGCTCAATGTCCTCGACCGTGCGCAACTTCTGTCGAAGGAGTTGCAAACGGAGGACGACGGATCTAACGACCTGGGCGAACGCGTTGTTCAGCTGACTGGCGTTGATATCAAACCAACACTGTCGCATTGTCTTCTGGCGTCTCTGCGAGTCAAAAAAGTGGTTACGACCAACTACGATGCGTTGTACGAACGCGCATTTGAATCTGCGCACGGCGAAAACTCGGTCTCTGTACTTCCGAGAGAAGAAGCCCGCGCGGGAGTTCCGTGGGTACTGAAATTGCACGGCGATGTGGCTGACGCGGCCAGCATCGTCTTGAGTCGCCGAGACTTCGTCAGATACGACGCAGAACGACGTCCGTTGGGCTCGATCGTTCAGTCGCTCATGGCAACCGGACATCTCATAGTTGTCGGAGCATCTATGACCGATGACAATGTGCTCCGGCTAGCACATGAAGTATTGGCACTCGATGCACGGAACAAGCGCCCACGAACTTTGGGCACCGTAATCACACTGCAGCGGGACGAAATTCGAACTGCTTTGTGGAAGAACGACTTCGACTACGTTGCTGTTTCGGATTCCTTGGATCAGCAAGTGGCTGCACGTGACCTCGAGATATTCCTGGACAAGCTCGCGATTTTGACGAGCGTCGACGCTCCGTACCTGTTGGATACGAATTACAAGGGGTTGCTCGAAGAGGGAGAAATCGGTTTGGCAGAAAATCTGAGGGCGGCCGCGGACGTCATCAGATCCTTGCCGCACGAGCACCGTGAGCGGTGGAGCAGCTTGGAAGCAGTTTTCGACGAACTCGGTGCTACTCCTTGGTCGCAATCGATAAAGGAGGATCAGCGAGTTTCTCAATCGCGGTCACGGCGACGTTGAATTCGGCTGTCACAGCTGCGCTGAATTCGGCTGTCACAGCCAGGGCTCGATCGGCTTCTTCACCCACATGATCTTCTCGTCCGGATGCTCGCGCTGAGCCTCGGGACGGTCTGGGTTAGCGGCTGACCACAAGGATTTCTCGTCGAGCAGCCTGGCGGCGATAGTCCAAGTCTCCCGCGTGCTCGGCGGATTGGCGCCGGCCGCCCGCGCGAGTTTGCGCAGCCGATCGTCGGGCATGTCGAGCAATTCTGCACTGCTGATATCGCGGTCCCAAGCGAACTTGGCAAGGCCGACAGCTTTCTCGCGTCGGCTACGGCTCGCCATGTCATTGTGCGCAAAGTCTGGTTCGGATGCCACGGCTTCACCTTATCGTCGGGGGAGTTGCTGACGTCAGGATAGTGAACGTCTCGCGCTGGCCGAACGGCTCTACTCGTCGCTGCGTCGAGCGAGTTACTCCGGTGTCGGAGTGGCGTCGCTGGATTGGCTGCAGGGGTCCGCCATGTTCGGCAGTGCGGCAACTGGCAAGGGTTCCAGGCAATGCGCTGCTACGCTGCTTTTTCGCATGTCGATTCGAAGCCGGGGGGCTTGGGTGGGGAACGAAGTACTGCAAGCAGATGCCGAGTTGCTACGAGCGTTGGCCGAAGCCGTGCGAGACCAAAGTGTCGTGATTGCGGGCATCGACGTGTCCGGAATTTTCGCTGACGCGGCTGCGGCGATGCCGGATTCGGCTAGCGGCCCGGCCGCCGCGCGGGCCGGTGACCCGATTACCGCCGGATACCGCGCTACCTCGGCGATGTTGACGTCGATGGCTGACGCCGCGCAATCCAGCGCGAGCAGCTACGACGCTGTCGAGGACGCCTTCCGGAACCGGCTGGCCGCCTACCAGGCGGCTGTGTAGATGGCGACGATCTCCCAGGTCCGCGCCTGGGATCCGACTGTTTTCGCCACCGCTGCAACAGCATTGGAGCAAAAGAACCGCGACTTCATGCACGCTGTGGAATCAGCGCACCGCGCGGTTGACTCCGCGCTCGATCACTGGACAGGCGAAGCCTCGGCCGCGGCGTCGGCGCGATCCCTTGCTGACAGTATCGCCGCGACACAGATCACCACCGGAGTATTCGCCGAAGCCGACGCGCTGAGTGAAGCCGCTGCCGCGTTGGGGCCGGCGCGAGCGGCGGTGATCGAGATCGCCGACGATGCGATCGCGGAGGGGATGGCTGTCGCCGACGACGGCCGGGTGAGCGCACCTCGATACGGAAGCGGTAACACCGCCCTCGACATCTTGGGGCAGGCTGCGTTCGACGAGAGGGCACGCAGCTTCGAGGCCCGACTGATTCCTGCCTTGCACACGGCGGGAAGCCTCGACGAGGATGCTGCCGCGGCCTTGTCGAAGGCAGCAGGAGACCTCACCGATCTCGTACAGCCACTAGGCGTCCAGCCGACGATGAGCGCGGAGGTGGCCGCGATCCTGGACGGCAACGCGTTCCCTCCGGACGGCGCGAGGGAGTTCAACGAATTCTGGGAATCACTGTCCCCGAGCGACAAAGATGCTCTCGCGTCGTTCGATCCGGGAATCGGGAACCGGGACGGGATGCCGGCCGCAGATCGCGATCATTTCAACCGGATCAACCTCGGCAAACTGCAATCGTCGACGTCGACCGAACTCTCCGTCCTCGACGGTGAGCACCCCGATTGGGTCCAGGGGCGCAACATTCCGTCAGATGCAGGCAACGTGGACGAGGCGGACCAGCAGGCGCGCCGCGACTACGAGCAGTGGCAGCAGCAACGCGTGGACCTTCAGCAGCGTCTCGACGGATACGGCGTCCTCGCCGACCAGATCGACCCCGCTCTCGCCCAGGAGGGTGATTCGGAGAAGTACCTGCTCGGCGTCGACGGCAAAGGCCGCGCCATCGTGGCACTGAACAATCCCGATACCGCGACGAACGTCGCAACATTCGTACCTGGTACCGGCAGCCACCTGGGAACAATCGGCGGCGACATCGACCGCTCCCAAATGATGTTGAACTCGGCGGAAAACCAGCGACGGTTCGCGGGGATCGAGGGATCGACCTCCGTGACGACCTGGTACGGATACGATGCGCCGCAAACGATCCCACAAGCAGGACTCGACGGGTATGCCGACGGCGGCGCCGGATCGCTCGGCCGGTTCCAAGACGGACTTCGCGCGTCCCACGATGGTGTGCCTTCGCACAACACGGTTATCGGACACAGTTACGGATCGACCGTGATCGGTGCTGCGGCCTCGGGCGGACGATCAATCGACGCGAACGATCTGTTTTTCGTAGGTAGTCCCGGAGTGGGGATGGACCGGGTCGAGGGACTTTCCCTCGACGGCATCGATCCCGGACATGTCGGTGGCCACGTATACGCCACCGCCGCGGCCAACGATCCGGTTCCGATGATCGGGGACGTGTTCGGCGGTCTCTCGCACGGCGCGAATCCCGCGAACGATCTTCCATTGATCGGATTCGGTGCCACCATCGTCGAAGCCGCACCCGGGACCGGGATCGACGCGGGTCTGCTCGGTGAGCTCCCCAGCCCAGCCGCGCACAGTGAGTACTGGGAAAACAACAATCCGGCTCTTGCCGGTATGGGCCACGTGATCGCCGGACTAGGAGCGCCATGACCAACGCAACTCGACGCCGTAAAGCACTCGGCGCGAGCAGTATCGCGGTGGCAGTGCTGCTGTCTGCGTGCACGACGACGGAGAACGGAAAAGTGATGGAAGCCAACGTGAATCTGACCCGCCCGCAGGCACAGGCCAAGGTGATCGAATACCTGACCGAAACCATCGCGGCCCTGCCTGCCGGGGCATATCTGACCAGGTATTCCGACTTGGATGGGCGCGTCGTCCTCGATCCGGGTGGCACCGTCCCATGCAACGACAGCAATCTGTCCACGGACACATCCGTGGACTACGGCGTGATGTATTTCCTCGAGTCTTCTGACGCCGCGAGCATTCCAGGTTTCGGCGATACGATCCGCCGTCTGTGGACTGAGCGCGGCTGGAAGTTTCGAACGTACGACTCCGCCGGGGGCACGACGAGCACCGAAACTGTTTTGCCGGATGGATATCGGATGGTCTTCGACGAGCATCCACGCGGAGCGGGCCTGAGCGGGTCGTCGCCGTGTTTCCCCCGACCTGCCGCGTCGGATCATCCGGACGCGCCCGTGCAGATCGATCAGCCTTGAGCGGGCCCGCATCCTCGTTTCCGGAGTTGACCGTCCTCGCTCGCCAAGTCGACGTCGAGGTCGGGAAGGTGCGCGCCCGCGCAGATGGTGGAGGCGGGGCCGTCAGCGTCGAGGTTGATGCGTACGGCGCGATTACCGACCTGCACCTGACCGAGAGTTGCCTCAGGGGCGGGGCGGCTGCACTTTCCACCGCGATCGCAGCGGCCCACCGAACGGCTTCGGCGGCAGCAGCGGAGGCGGCGCAAGAACTGCGCGCCCCACTCTTCCGCGATCCTCGCGTCGCCGGGGCAATGAATGCGTTCAATGCAGTGGATGCGTTCGATCAGCCACCTGCCGTACCCGAAGCTCACGTGCTGCGGCGAGCTGACCGCGCACCGGTCGACGACGACCTACCGCACGCTCCGCGTGCTTGCGACCTACCCTTCGACGGCGGTTCGTTCATGCGACGTGCCTGAACCTAGAACCTGGGCACCGCACCGCGAACCGCAAAGCAGTACTGGAGGAGCCGGGGGTGCCCGATCTTTGGTTTGACGATCACGACGACGGTGGACATCTGCTGGCGCGTGAGTCCGACGATGCAACGCGAGGCTGCGGCCAGGGGCGCTGCCCTCGTGCAGTACGTCGCTATTGCATATCCTGCTGCATGAACAAAAAGAAGGCCCTTGACCACCGTATCGGCGGGTCAAGGGCCTTCTAGTTCTGTCGGGGTGGCGGGATTTGAACCCACGACCTCTTCGTCCCGAACGAAGCGCGCTACCAAGCTGCGCCACACCCCGTGTCGAACCTCGGTTAGCTTACATTACCGAGTCGACCGACATTAAATCCGCAGGTCAGTTGCGTAGAACCGACGCTGGAGACTCTGTGGAACTGTGCGCGGAGACATGCTCGGGTTCGCGCCTGGTAGCCGGAACCAGGGTGAGCAGAGTTGCCTCGGGGCGGCAGCAGAAGCGTGCCGGCGCCCAGGGCGAAGTGCCGATGCCCGCGGAGACGTGCAACTGGGTGTGCGCGCCCCACTTGGACGGCCCCTTTACCCGGGATCGGTCGATCTGGCAGTTCGTGACCAGTGCGCCGTAGAACGGAAGGCACAGCTGACCACCATGCGTGTGGCCGGCGAGCACGAGGTCGTAGCCGTCGTCGGCGAACCGGTCCAGAACTCGCGGTTCGGGCGAGTGCGTCAGACCGAGCTTGAGTTGGGCGACGGGATTGGGTGTTCCGGCGACGGTGTCGTAGCGATCGCGCTTCAGGTGCGGATCGTCGACGCCGGCGGCCGCGATGCGAATACCGGCCACTTCGAGTTCGCGGCGCACGTGGGTCATGTCCAGCCATCCACGTTCGGTGAACGCAGCACGCAGGTCGCCCCAGGGGAGAGGATCCCCGGTGATGCGCTTGTCCTTGTTGAAGATGTAGCTCAGTGGGTTCTTCGGTTTCGGGGCGAAGTAGTCGTTACTGCCGAAGACGAACAGACCCGGTCGAGCCAACAGATCTCCGAGCGCCTGGACCACTGCCGGAACGCTGCGCTGGTGCGACAAGTTGTCGCCGGTGTTGACCACGAGGTCGGGGTCGAGGCCTTCGAGCTCACGCAACCAATTCTGTTTCAACCGTTGGTTCGGCATCATGTGCAAGTCGCTGAGATGGAGGACCCGCAGCGACGACGAACCGGGCGCCAGGACTGGCATCGTCACCTCACGCAGTGCAAATGCATTGCGTTCGATGCCGGATGCGTACCCGATCCCTAGTGCAGCGGCGCCCGCGGCACCAAGTGCGGTGCGGGTCAGATTGGTGCGGAACTGGGAAGACACCTCTCAAGGATACGGGTGTGGCGTTCTTCTGCGTCGCTCTCGCCGCCTTTTACAGCTATTTCACAGAGAATTGTGTCCGGGCGGAGGTAACTATCGGCACGATCGAAACGCCGAGCGCGTAGCGTTTCCACCATGTCCGACACGACACCATCGCTCAAAGCCACCCTCCGAACCGACATGGTTGCATCCATGAAGGCGAAGGATCCGCTACGTACAGCCACCCTTCGGATGCTCATGGCAGCCGTCCAGACCGAAGAGGTTGCCGGTAAGGAAGCACGAGTCCTCACCGACGAAGAGATCATCAAAGTCCTTGCAAAGGAATCGAAGAAACGCGGCGAATCAGCCGAGATCTACACCGAGAACGGTCGCGGTGAGCTTGCCGCGAAAGAGCGCGCAGAAGCTCAGATTATCGACGAGTACCTGCCGACGCCGTTGACCGACGCCGAGCTTGTCGATGTCGTCGACACCGCCCTTGCTCAGGTTTCCGAGGAGCTCGGTGAGCGTCCCGGTATGCGTCAGATGGGCCAGGTCATCAAGGCCGCCAACGCTCTGGCCAAGGGCAAGGCCGACGGCGCACGTATCTCTGCAGCAGTGAAGTCCCGCCTGTAGAAGCGCTTCCAGAACCGAAAACGGCCGCGATCTCCGAATCACTCGGAGAT